>NZ_JBLXGE010000004.1:0-413395 GCF_048381775.1 Desulfosediminicola sp.
AGAAACTCAGCATACCTGACTCTGACCTCTGTAGGTACAACCAGCATGACTGCCTCCGAATCCATGGGAGTGAATTGCGTATAACATGATTTCTTGTGGTGTTACCCAGAAGCAGAACACTAACAGCTTGCTTTGATCAGCACAATCTATTTATGTAGATTTCCTAACTACTTACAATCTGGATGGCGCTGATTGAAGGATGAGAGGTCCGTTGTGGTCCGTTTCAGTCGGTCTTCCGGATAATTACTTGTTGGCTCTTAAAAACTATATGTCATGGCAACTAAAAGAGATAATTTCTCAAATAAAGTTATCGAAATATTAAGATCAAGGGTAAACAATCGTTGTTCTAATCCTGATTGTAGAGTTCCGACAACTGGACCAACCAAAGATCCAGATAAAATAAATAATATTGGGGTGGCTGCACACATTACTGCAGCATCCCCTGGTGGTCCTAGATACGATGAACTATTAAGCCCAAAGGAGAGAAAAGATATCTCTAACGCTATTTGGTTATGCTCGAATTGCTCAAGAGATATTGATAATGATCCTAAAAAATATACTGTTAGAGTCTTACAAGAATGTAAAAATATTGCCGAAAAAAAAGCAAGTGAAGAATTAGGCACCAAATTACCGGATGAAAACTATGTCATAAATTCTCTCTCCTCCGTTCTAACCGGTAACTCCGAACAATTTCTGCCACGACTAATATCGAATTCTCATAAAGCAACATCGAATGTATTAGAGAAACTAGATCGAAGATTTCGAGTAATTTCGGAATATCGCAGAGGTGTTACACATTTTGAGGTACACGCTAAGGAAAAAGTTAACGCACAGTTAAAAGTGGCTTCACCCTATACAAAAGAGTTTTTTGAAAAATATACAAATCTTGAAAACTTTGGTGAAAAATTAGTCATTGATAGTTCTGCAATATCATTTAAAGGTTCACCTCTACTAGAAAAAATAGCAAATAATGTAAAAGGTCAATTTGAAATTAGTTCGTCCTTTGAAAAAGACGTTACCATAAAAGTTTGGCTTGTTTGTCCAAAAACTAGTTCAGTTCATCATGTTAATGATTTTACGGGAAAAGCAATTCTTGGAAAGAAAGCAATTACGTGTAAAACTGAGTCACTAAAGGGTCTTGTTGAGTTAACAATACGACATAACATAGAAGCAAGTGAGCCTGATAAACAGAATTTCACATTTACCACTCATTTGGATAAATGGGACAATATATCCCTAGAAAGACTACCATATTTCCAACAAGCTTACGATTTATATAATAAAATTAAAGACAAATGGGTACTTCATATCTCTATTGAAGTTGAAGGTCTTGTAATTTCTAAAGGTTGTTGTGATAATATTTATAACGATAACTTTATCTTAAAAATCTTGAGCAATTTGTCGTTTATTCATGATGTTCGGGCAATATGTAAAATTCTAAAATACCAAGTAAGCTACGATAGTTCATTTGAATATAGCGCTGAATTTCATTCACATATTAACGAAATATATAGAGTCTTGTCCGAAGGTATATCTTTACCTGCTAAAGAATTAAATGGAAAAGCAAGGTGTGAGTTGGTCGTATCAGATGACTATTCAAATGTAAATCAACTAGTTGAAGCAAAGGGTAAACCAATGGCCATTCGGTTTGACCAATCAGAAGAGGAAAAAATCAGCATTTTTAATCAGGAAATTATTGTTCCACCATTCTCCTACCAGTTGACTGAGACACTTCCAAAAATCATGTCAGATATATGCAATCTCTCAGCTGGCGATATTATTGAAGTTGAATGGGAACCTGTCGATGATTGTAAATATATAATAAATAAAGCTTAGCCAACCAGTCATTCCACTGGATTTCGCAAACAGCGCGAAACCAGTGAATTCAACGTTAAATTTACCAAGGAATTCGGAACTTCATGTACAACCTGTTAGTAACAGCAAGAGATGGCGCTTGGGATAAAGGATTCTACGAGTTTGACAAGAGTCGCTTCCTAGAATATACAAACGAAGACATAGCTTCTGCTCTGAAAGAATTGAGTAGCAGCCATATCGAGAATTTAAAGACTTACCCTTGTTTGTTCGCATATGAAGGTGAAGATTCTGATGTTCGTATCGGTTATCTGAAATCTATCAAGGAGCGTGGGCGTAACCTGCTGATAGAGTTTGAATTCAAAGAAAACATAAATTCAATACCATTTAAAGATATAAATCCGATAGCTCCGCTCCTAGACATTCGCAGCTGGGAAATGAACAGGACACACTGGGCTGTAAAAGACGAAGACCTATTTGAAAGGCTCCGAACAGAAGGAATTTTGGAGACAGAGGAACCATCGATTAAAACTAAACAGGGACGCCCAGCGGCAGAAAAGTCTAAAAATCCTAAGGTAACAACAGTTCAGGGCTTTATTGCCAAGGTACTATCGAGCAAAGAAAGAAATGGGAATGAGGTATTCTACCGAGGCCATTCTAACAAGAAAAAATATAAGTTGGAACCGTCTCTGTTTCGAAGGGATGGAGAAGGGAATTATCTGTATAAGGACAATGAGCATGTATTGTACAGAGAGTTGTTGGTTTCAAATTCCATTGATTTTCAGTCGGATGTTTACACTCTTGATAGTCTCGTGCGAATGCAGCATTACTCCCTGCCGACACGGCTACTAGACATCACTTCCAACCCACTAATTGCTCTTTATTTCGCTTGTAAGTCAGCTAGGGGTGACGAAGGCGAAGTAATCACTTTTTCATTACGGCGTAAAGATGTAAAGTATTTTGATTCAGATGTTGCCAGTTGCATTGCTAACCTAGCTCGCTTGCCTCAAATAGAAAAAGGTGCGATCAATTTTGATGAAGAAGGTTTTAATGAACAGTCACCGGTAAAGCGGCTTCTTCATTTTATTCGAGAAGAAAAGCCATTTTTCGAGGCGGCTATTCTTCCAGACGACTTGAGGAAAATTATTTGTGTCAAAGGAAAGCAGAGTAATGACCGGATTTCATCACAATCTGGTGCTTTTCTTCTATTTGGTTTGGATGCAGTTTTTGATGAGGAGGGCACTCCTGAGATAAAAGTATCGAGAATCACTGTGTCGAATAAGGCTGCCATATTAGAAGAGCTTGACTTACTGAATATTAACGAGAGCACGGTATTTCCGTACATTGAGAACTCTGCAAAGTATGTCGCCGACAAATTCAAATTTAACAAGTCAATTCAGCCGATCGCTAACGCTCTGGCTGATTGAAGTGTTATGTTTACTGATACAATATCACAAGTAGCAATAAAATTTTTATGATTAAAGAATAACACCAATGAAAATAGCATTTTTTGGCTTTGAGAAAAAAGGTTTTGAAGTACCAAACGACAATATACTTAAAGTAGCAGATAATAAAGCGTTCTTTATAAGCTATGATTCAGTTGAGTCGCTAGATTCATATGATGGTATAGTAATGCCGAACGGCTTATTTGAATCGTTTTCTGAACACTCAAGTTGGGAAGGTAATTATGTCAGTGTCCAATGCAACCAAATTAAATTACTTCAGCGAGAACGTCAAATCCACAACCTTGTAAACAAAGGTGGTTGGGTCTGTTTCCTAGTTGAAAAAATTATTGATAGAGTTCCGAATGGTGATGTAACAGAAAAAAGTTGTAAAGATACAGATATTGCGAAAAAAGTTCTAAATTCATTTGATATTCGTCGCCATGCTTTTAAAGGAACTGCCTCTGTCAAATCAACCAATGATGCATTTAGACGTTATATAGAGAAGTTTGGAATAGCGCAAACCATGTTTGAGCTTCCTTACATACAAGATTTCGAAAATAAAATTCTGGCAAAATTCCGAAATAGTATTGTAGGCATAGACCTTGTTGGCAGTTATCTACTTTTACCGTTCGGCACTACTAATTATACAAAAGAAAACTTCGAACTCCTTGTAAATACATTAACCACTTGTATTTCATCCTACTTACAAATAAGAAGAGATGAAATACCAGGCTGGGTTCATGAGTTTGAGTTCACACAAGAAATAGGGTTGAGAAAAGACATAGAAGCTTTGTTCACCAAAATATCTTCTCTTGAAAACCAACTCAAACAATTTGAGGGATATAAAGGGCTCTTGTCACAAACTGGTGACATGCTGAAAGATACTGCTGTAGATTTCCTAAGCTCATATTTTCAGTTAAAAGTTACTGATGTAGAAGATTTTAAGGAAGATGCAATAGTCAGGGACGGTCAAGGTGAAGTACTAGTTGTAGTTGAAGTTAAGGGTACAAAAGGTGGTATCAAAAGGAAATATATAAACCAATTAGATTCAAACAGGGAAAGAATAGGTGTAGATACGAAAACTCCAGGTTTATTACTGATTAATGACCAAATGAGTTTAGAAAATATAAATGAAAGAAAAGAAACAACGGTTGCTCAAGAAAATATTACGCATGCAAAGAACATGAATATTGTTATCATCAGAACCGTAGATCTATTGTCAATTGCAAAAATTCATGAATCAACAAATAATAAGAATGAAATACTTTTTAAGTTTCTACAAGATGGCGGTGGTCTACTCACAACTATTGGCAGTGAAATCAAGCTATTAACATGACCAACCAATAAACTCGGACCCGCCAACAGCGTGCGGGCCGGTTATTGCAACGTTATCTCATGAAAATGAATCTCACATCTACAAAAGTAAAAGAAATCACAGAAAGATTGAAGATTGAATTTCTTGAAAAGAAAGATGATTCATCAGAAATATCTATTTTTTTGTGTGGAGGTTCAACCAAAGAGCAGGCCAAACTTCGCAGAAATATCGGAAATGAACTCACAGGTATGAGTTCAAAATATACCTATACAATTCACTATCCTGAAGATATGTTTATGGAACTTATCTTCGGCTATAAGAAGCATGACTTACTTTCTCTTGAAAATTTATTAGCAAAAAGTGTTCATGTGATTGTAATTATATTGCAAAGCCCAGGTACATTAGTTGAGTTAGGTGCTTTTGCAAACCATTCACTACTAAGTGATAAACTAGTAGTTCTTATCGACAGTAGGCACCAAAGAGGTAAAAGCTTTGTGAACCTTGGGCCTGTAAGATATCTTAAAGATAAAACCAAAAGCCATGTAAGCTTTACACCTTTATCTCACTCAAATCTAAAAGAAATTGTAAAGCGAGTGGCAGAGTTGAGTAGAAGTGTATACAGGCATAGCACAAGAGATATCACTTTAGAAAATCCATTAGCATCTACTGAGTTTTATCTCTCACTCGTACATACCTTCGAGCCTCTACCTAGGTATAGCATACCAAATATTGTGTCTTTATTAGGTGCATCAGAAACAGTAATTACATCTGCTGAGAGCATTATAAATACATTAATCAATAGCGGTAAGATATCCTTAAAACATGGCCAACTTTCTATTTCAAACTCAGGCAAAGATCAACTATTACAATCATGTACAAATTATTTTGAAAGAAGAAAAAAAGATCGTTTTTTATCAAATGAGAGATGCAATGCTTTAAATTTAACATTAAGAAAACGTAAAGAAACCCCTATTCAATTTTGGGAGAGTGTAGTTCGAGTTTAGTCTAGCTCTATGAGCTTGAGTGGAGTTGCTCTACTCAGAAATAAAGCCTTGATACTTGCTGCATTATATCTTTCCAAGTGTGAAAAGATATAATGCATTCCATGCTGTAGCCAAAAGTGTTTGTCTACAGCATGGAATGCTAAACATGAGTAAATTCAACTACACTCTCCCATTTTTTAACCATGACTACTGCAAATCACGAAACATTAAGACTACTTAATCTACCAATTTTCAAAGACGTAGATTCTTTGTCGGAGGTTATCAATATTGATACAGGTAGATTGAATACCTTGATTGAAAATCCATACAAGTTCTATAAAAGGTATGAGATTAAAAAGAAAAGTGGGGACTCCAGGCTCATTATGCAACCAAATAAAGAGATGAAAGCTATACAAGCCTGGATATTAAGAAATATTCTAGACAAGCTTTCACCATCATACCATGCAACAGCCTTCAATCAAGGGGTTGGCTTAATAGACAATGTTATTCCTCATAAGTATAATAGGTATTTTCTTTGCGTAGACATTGAAGATTTTTTTCCATCAATAAAGACATTTCGAGTAAAAAGAATCTTCTCAGTTGCTGGGTTTTCCAAAAATGCATCTTCAATTTTGGCAAGGCTATGTACCTGTAAAAATGGCCTCCCACAAGGAGGAGTCACATCTCCTTCATTATCAAACTTAGTCTGTGCTCATCTTGACAAAAGAATATCAGGTTTAGTAGCAAAAAGAAACATCATCTACACCAGATATGCTGATGACTTTACGTTTTCTTCAAACAATCCTGCTAAATTACATCTAACATATCCAATTATAAAAAAAATAATTGAAGATGAAGGTTTTTTGTTAAATGACTCTAAAACAAGATATATGGGCCCAAAAGCTGGTTGCCATGTAACAGGTTTAGTTAAAAATTCATCTGCACCAGGATTTAGTATCGGCAAAAAAAAGAAAATTCAAATGAGAGCAATCATGCATAACCTTGTAGCAAAGAAAAAAATCACTTCTAAATATTCATCAGTTGAATCAATTGATGGGTGGTTAGCATATTTAAAAAGTGTAGATGAAAGTTCTCACCTAGGAATGAAAAAATACTGGGATCAATTAAAAGCAAAATAATCAAGATAACTAATCGGTTAACACCGCTACACTACGTTCCGCTCGGACTCGCTGAAGCTCGCCGGTTACCTAAACGCTGGAAATAATGAAATTAGAATCGCACCCGTTTGGAGACTTTTCAAAATTTAAGGTGTTGTGAAATTGTATAACAAACAACAGTTGAGTACTGAATGAAATGAACTTAATTGATTATGCACCTGCATTCTTATCTGCTATCGCTTCAGTAGCTGCTGCTATTGCTGCCTTTGGATCATTACAAATCAGCAGGCAGTCTAAAGTCATAGCTAAGCAAAGTGCTTTGGCCTCTCACCATAACTCAGCTGCGACTCAACTATCATCTGCACTTCAATTGCTTAGAACACAAACAAAGGAATTTTCAGATTTTAATTATTCTATGTGGGTAGATTGGGCGAGAGAGATTCAGGTAAAAGATAATTGTAAGTTAGGAGGATATAACCCTAGACCTTTGCGACATGTCCTCACTAATGCAAGCAAAATGCTAGCGAATTATGGTTATAATCGTAGAAACAGGTACACATATGTTCAACGATCAATACTTTCAGTTATTAGAGAAGGTGTTTGTAATTTAAATGAAACTGAGTACGATAAGCTTCTTAGGAAAGCAGATGGTGAATATAGTGATTTTGAAAGTATCTTTGGTACTCCCCCGCTAAATAAAAGCATAAATACAGCTCCTGGTTTTCGTTGGGCTTGTTACCAAATGAACAAGAGAGTTACTAGCGAAAATTGGCAGAAAATATGGGAAAGTGCATGGTTGGAAAATGGTTGGTTATATAGGTATACTGCTAATTATTCTGAGATTTACCCTGTTGTCGAATCTGTTTTGAAGTCACTCAAATCAGAGAAATCTAAACTAGAACATGGTGTATTTCCTCTTGAATCAAATTCTTCACTATGTACGAAATATTATCAACTGATAGACATGTTAGAAGCTTTCATAAACGACAGTAATATTGACCAATTTGAATTATATCGAAATTGGGCTTATGATGAGGAATTGAGTCAATTAGTAATATGTTCAATGGCGATTGCTGCTTTCAATATAAATCTATTAGATAATATTTATGCAATGCAAGATTAGCTGACTATATGGCTAGCACCTGTTCTTGCTAACAAGTTAATCTACAAGGACAAAGTACTAAGAAAATACTAAGAAAATATGAGAAAATATGAGAAAGTTGGGGCCAGACCACAGTTTTAAGCGCAAATGAGGTGAATTCTAATTGCAAGTGCACCAAATTTCACAGGAGTATGTATTGGCTTAGTTGTAGTTGAAGATTTCTACCGAGTGTCAAATGGGTTCAGACTACAGTCTGACACACAACTTGATCAGTATAGTTTCTATGTGTTTCATGAAGACAACCATCAAATCATCACGTCAAATACTCAAGCAGGTAAATGGTAGCAAACACTGATGCTCCGTGCAGATGTAGCGAAACGTACTCCTCATTATGACATGAAAGCTATTACGGTGAGGCGGTGTTCAAAAAGGGAGGCGCGTGTGTGGGAGCCCCCTCCTTGCGTTTTCAGGGGGATTACCGCAGGCCTTGGAATTGGGTGGTAAGCGGGAAAGAGTGTATGCACATGCTCTTTCCCGCTTGTTGGCTGTAAACGCCGTTGAGCCATTACACTATGCGTTAGCCGATGGTGACCAGCTCAAGATCAAAGGTAAGGGTCTGGCCAGCCAGTGGGGCGTTACCGTCCACTACCACAGAGTCTTCTTTGAGCTCAGTCACAACGACCAGAATGGCGTGATCATCTTCATCGGTCAGCTCGAGTTCATCACCGACAGTCAGTTCAAGATCTTCAGGCATCTCGTTGATAGGAAACTCGATCACGAGTTCGTCGGTGCGTTCTCCGTATGCTTTTTCCGGTGGGAGAATGACCGTTTTTTTGTCACCTACCTGCATATCTAAAACACCTTCCTCGAATCCTTCTATAAGATCATTGTCCCCAATGGTAAAAACAATGGGATCTCCATCATAGGATGAATCGAAGATGGTTCCATCATCAAATTTGCCTGTATAATGAACGGTTACTGTATCGCCAGATTTGGGTTGAGACATATCCTGATCCTCAAATTTTCAAAGATGTTGTTTATAGAGCAGAATCATCGTAAACGAAACTGCACATTTACCGCTAACCACTTGTGAACCATGAAAAAAGAGCAAAAACAGCTTGGTAATTTCTTGGTGTTATTGAGAAATGGAGAGTATCTCAATACCTCTTGATATGATAAAGCCAGAGGAGGGCGACCGCCATTATAGGGGAATCAATCGAGGATATCCATGATAAGTATTAAATATTGTAAATATCGTGTAAAGGCATGGGATTGGAAGCAACTGGTGGCTGGATGAGATAGCCACTCCAAACCTCAAAAAATTTGATATCAACACAGCTGGGATATCTACTGTAAATCGCAATGTACTTGGTGTTAGGTGAAAAATTCAGGTTAAAGAGACCCTTACATTTTGTATAGGTCAGCTCAAATCCAGTTTTCTCATACCAGTAATCTGTAATAACGTGCAGCTTGGCAGCTTGGCAGCTTGGCAGCCTGGCAGCCTGGTGATCTAATGGGGTGAAGAAGTTATGCTCTGTTTTTAAGACCGGTGATCAATGGTACCGCCAAAAAGCACATCACGAAAAAGATTACGCCTGTCCAACCTTTGTATTCAAAAGCGAATCCGGCTCCGGTTATGCCGAGCCATCCTCCTCCATAATAAAAGAGCACGTACAGGGCATTGGCCTTGCCGTGTCCGTCACTTAACCTGCTGTTTAACAGCCCGACCGCCACAGCATGGATTGTGAAAAATCCGGCACATATCCCGAGCAATCCCAATATCACAGAATATATCGAAGAGATGAGCAACAGGGCCTGGGAGATGCCCAGGATGACCGTTCCAGCTATGAGTGTGGTGCCGCCTCCGTAGGTATTGCTCAGGCGACCGGCAATTGGCCCGAGAAAGATGCCCAGCACATACACCAGGTAGATCAGGGTAATCAGTTCAGTGGAAAAGTGAAATGGAGCACCTGCCAGCCTGTACGGTAAATAATTGAAGATGGGTGAGAACATCAGAAAGGCTCCGGCTCCACAGCAGTAATAGAGAAAGAGGTCCTTATTGAAAAGCAGTGAGCGATAGGAGGTGGTTGAACTGCCAGCTGAATTGACGTGTTGAGATGTTCGGGGCAGTACGATCAGGGCCAGAACAGTTGTCACCAGAATCAGGGCGGCAGCGGAAAAAAAGGCGTAACGCCAGTGCAGGGGTGGGTGAATCCACCCCCCCAGCAGTCTTCCTCCCAGTCCACCCAGTACAGTGGCGCTGACATATGAACCCATTACCACGCTCAGTCGTTCCATGGGGAGAGTCCGGGCGAGCCAGGCGGCCAGACTTGTGGTGAGCGCTGGAATAAAAAGCCCCTGGACCAGGCGGGCAGTGACAAGGAGACGAAAATCGTGGGTCAGGGCTGCGCATAATCCTGCCAGTGCAACACAGATTCCACCAATCAGGAGTATGGGGTGGATCGGCATTTTATCGGAAAGGTAGCCGAAAAAGAGGTTGGAGAGAACTATACCAAAAATGACGATCGAAACGGTAAACGAGACCTGAATAGTGCTGACACCGAATTCCTGTTGCAGCACAGGAAGAATTGGCTGAGTGAGATAAATGTTGGTAAATGAGGCTGAAACCAGAGCAAAGACGGCAAGCTGTAGTTTTATGGTCCCTATGTTTGAACTCGTATCAGTCATGCATTCCCCGTCTGTAGTTATACATTGCCTTATGTGCTGATATTACACTTGTTATTTTAGTATTTCCCACTAAAGGCAGAAAACATCAAGCGTAATTTACGTAAGCGTGACGCGCATGCTATATGAAGATTCTGTCATATAACATGCTGTGCTGATGGATTAAGGTACATAATTATATAGATTTAGTAGTCTGGATTTGTTAATAATTTTGTCGGAAGGTTAGACTAGGTAGACAGATTCTGCATGGTACAGCCCCTCTTGCAGCTAGAGAGGTTGAACCGCAGCCCCCTGCCTGGGCAAGACAAAAATGTAACTTTTCTGCACACCTCGAACAAAGATGTAACAACATACAGGCAGTACTGGCCTGGAGCACACAGAAAGAAAAACGGATTTTCGAATAAATAATATTCTTGGAGGGTTATTGATTATTCAGGAATGGATATTGCTGTACAGCCAGTACGTTCAAGGTTCTACCTGTTTTGAATGCATGAGTGGAAGGTTTACTGGTTGACCGTTTAGGTTGACGTTTTGGTAAACCTTGCTAACAAACAAATAAGAGGAGAGAAACATGAAAAGACTGCTGATTCTGGCGTGTCTGGTGGTAATTGGGGTTGCTCAGGTGGCCTATGCCAAGACCCCGAAAGACTATCTGGTGATGGGGTTTGCAATTGACGATATTATTACTCTTGACCCTGCAGAGATTTTTGAGTTTTCCGGTGCTGAATATGCCGCCAATACCTATGACAGACTGATTAATTACGATGTGGACAATGTCAGCGATATTTATGGCGGCATTGCGGAGAGCTGGGATATCTCCGAAGATGGTTTGAGCTACACTTTTAACATCCGCAAGGGGATGACTTTTGCCTCCGGTAACCCGATCAGTGCGGATGACGTTGTTTTTTCTCTGCAACGGGTGGTGGCGTTGAATAAAGGGCCAGCGTTCATTTTGACCCAGTTTGGCTTTACCCCTGAAAATATGGCGGACACTATCAAGAAGCTTGATGATTACACCGTACAGGTAGTCATTGATCAACCGTATGCTCCGACCTTCTTCCTGTACTGCCTTACTTCTACAGCCGGTTCTATCATAGATAAGAAGCTCGCTCTTTCCCACGAAAAGGATGGTGATTACGGGCATGCGTGGCTTAGAACAGGTTATGCCGGTTCTGGTCCTTACATCTTGAAAAAATGGAAGCCAGCTGAATCCCTGACCCTCGATCGCAATGATGCGTACTGGGGGGAGAAGGCCAATCTCAAGCGAGTCATGATTCGACATATCTCCGAGCCGGCTACCCAGCGGTTGCTTCTCGAAAAGGGAGATATTGATATTGCCAGAAACCTTGAGCGAAATGATATTGAGGGACTGGAAACCAATCCCGATGTGAAAATCGTTTCCAGACCCAAGGGTGGTATCTACTATCTCGGTTTAAATCAGAAAAACGAATACCTGCAAATCCCTGAGGTACGCCAGGCGCTGAAGTATCTGATCGATTATAAGGGTATGGCAGATACCTTCCTCAAAGGCAGAATGACGGTTCACCAGGCTTTTCTGCCAAACGGCTTTCTTGGTGCCCTGACCGAAACTCCATTCTCTCTCGACGTTGAAAAGGCGAAAGAGCTGTTGAAAAAGGCTGGTCTTGAAAATGGTTTCACCATTACCATGGACACCAGAAATACCGAACCGGTTCCTTCCATGGCGCTTGCCATCCAGGCCAATTTTGCCCAGGCCGGTATCAAGCTTGAAATTATTCCTGGTGATGGCAAGCAGACCCTCACCAAGTACCGTGCCCGAAACCACGATATCTATATCGGCAAATGGGGACCGGACTATATGGACCCGCACACCAATGCCGACACCTTTGCCCGCAACCCGGATAATTCCGATGAGGCGAATTTTAAGCCTCTTGCCTGGCGTAATGCCTGGGATATCCCGGAGATGACCAAAGTGGCGGATGCTGCCGTACTGGAGAAGGACACCAAGAAGCGTGCCGAGATGTATCTTGATCTGCAGCGTGAGCACCAGCAGGTTTCTCCGTTCGTCATCATGTTCCAGGATATTGAGGTCATTGCTGAGAGAAACAATATTGATGGCTTTATCCTCGGACCAAGCTTCGACAGTAATTTTTATCAGCATACGGTTAAAAAGTAGTATTATACTCCTGAGCCAGGAGTCTGTCGGACTAAGCCCTTTTCAGCCAACTCATTATTACTGAGGCGAAAAGGGCAATTCTTCGACACTCTTGACGCTGATTGAAAAGTACCTCCCTCCCCGGTTGATTTATACGCCGGGGAGAACCGTTTCCTTTATTATAAAAGTAGTAGATATGGCGCGCGAGTTATCGGAACACCGCCTCCTGGCAGCAGCAAATCAAAGCTTTCGCTTGCTGTTGATGGTGGCAATTACCTTCTTTGGGCTGTTACTCATTACATTCCTGATCGGTCGAATCGTACCCATCGACCCTGTGCTTTCTATGGTGGGCGACAAGGCCAGCGCCGAGACCTATGAAGCTGCCAAAATTGCCATGGGGCTGCATCTGCCGATCTGGCAGCAGTTCTTCATTTATCTGGGCAAGGTGCTGCAGGGTGATCTCGGTGTATCTATCCTTACTTCCAGACCGGTTTTAGAAGACATCATCAGGGTTTTTCCCGCGACCTTTGAGCTGGCAATTATCGCCACGATTCTCGGGGTGGTACTGGGGATTCCTCTGGGTGTTTTTTCAGCAGTGCACCGGGGCAGCTTTATTGATCATGCGGGCAGGGTGGTTGGCCTGCTTGGTTATTCTTTGCCAATCTTCTGGCTCGGCCTTATCGGTCTGATGGTCTTTTATGCTCATCTCGACTGGTTGCCGGGGCCTGGAAGAATAGATGTCTTTTACGAAGATATCGTAGATCCTGTAACCGGCATGATGTTGATCGATTCGATAATCGCCCGTGAATGGGAAATCTTTCGGAATGCAGTTTCACACATAATTCTGCCTGCCGCTCTTCTCGGCTATTTCAGCCTGGCCTATATCTCACGAATGACCCGCTCCTTTATGCTGGAGCAGCTGAGACAGGAATATATTCTGACTGCCAGGGTGAAGGGTGTGCCGGAGTGGAAGGTGATATGGGGGCACGCTCTCGGTAATTGCGCAATCCCCCTGATTACTGTAGTTGCTCTCAGTTTCGGAACACTGCTTGAAGGTTCTGTTCTTACAGAGACGGTCTTTGCCTGGCCGGGGCTTGGCCTCTATCTTACCAACTCCCTGCTGAATGCAGACATGAATTCGGTACTTGGTTCCACCATTGTTGTGGGAACGATATTTCTGGGGGTGAATCTGTTTTCAGATTTTCTCTATAAGGTCATGGACCCAAGAGCAAGGAACTAGGGAGTGGACAGACGTTATGACAGGTAAAACTCTACGCTTGGATACAGTTCGGAGCTGGCTGTTGACAGATACGCCGACTTCGCCGTTTCATGCTGCGGCAGGCAGAACATATCTGATATCCAGAGAATTTTTAAAAAATCACCTGGCAGTGCTAGGTCTGCTGATAATTTTGACACTGATCACAGTGGCGTTGTTTGCCCCTCTGCTGGCCCCTTTTGACCCGGTACAGACCAATCTGACAAACCGGCTTATGGAACCTTCTGCGGTGCACTGGATGGGGACCGATGAGGTAGGCAGGGATATTCTCTCCCGCATTATCTGGGGCTCGAGGCTGACCCTCTACATCGTCGGGCTGGTAGCTATAATTGCCGCCCCGGTGGGCATTCTCATAGGTACGGTTTCCGGCTATTTCGGCGGTATTATCGATACCGTACTGATGCGTATTACCGACATTTTCCTGGCATTTCCCAAGCTTATTTTAGCTCTGGCGTTTGTGGCAGCACTGGGGCCGGGAATCGAGAATGCGGTCATAGCCATTGCCATCACTTCCTGGCCACCCTATGCCCGAATTGCCAGGGGTGAGACCATAACTCTCAGAAATTCAGATTTTATCAAGGCTGTCAGACTGCAGGGCGCGGGACCGGTCAGGATAATCACCAAACACATTGTGCCGCTCTGCATGTCTTCGCTCATTGTCAGGGTTACGCTTGATATGGCGGGCATAATTATGACTGCTGCGGGCCTGGGATTTCTAGGCCTTGGCGCCCAGCCGCCGTCTCCTGAGTGGGGAGCCATGACCGCCAGCGGCCGAGCCTATATTCTTGACCACTGGTGGCTGATCACCATGCCGGGTATGGCAATTTTCCTGGTAAGCCTTGCTTTCAACCTGCTTGGGGATGGCCTGCGGGAAGTGCTTGACCCACGCAGTGAAAAATAGGCGTACACAGTGAAATACACGTTAAAGAATAAACATCTCAACCTTGAGAGCGTAGAAGTGTAATTGTATGAAACAGCAACCATTGCTTACTGTAAAAAAATTGAATGTCGTTTTTCCCTCTCCCAGAGGGGATGTGCAGGCGGTCCGCGATATCTCCTTTTCCATGGGAAAGGAGAAGATCGGTATAGTCGGTGAATCCGGTTCGGGTAAATCCGTAACAGGCCGGGCCATTTTGCGTCTCTTGCCTCCCCATGCACGGGTTGAGGCTACCCAAATCGTCTTCGATGACCAGAATCTGCCCGATTTAAGTGAAAAAGAGATGCGTAAAATCCGTGGTAACGAAATTTCCATGGTCATGCAGGATCCGAAATATTCACTCAATCCTGTCCGCACTGTCGGGGAACAGATCATGGAAGCGTATCTTACCCATCACAAGGTGGGCAGGAAGGAGGCGAAAGAGCGAACGCTGTCGATGCTTGAAGCTGTGCGTATTCGTGATCCGAAGCGGGTTTTCACTTTATATCCCAATGAAGTCTCAGGTGGCATGGGCCAGCGTATAATGATAGCCATGATGCTGATACCTGAACCACGCTTGTTGATAGCTGATGAGCCAACTTCAGCACTTGATGTGACAGTTCAGCTGCAGATTATGGCGATTTTAGATGACCTGGTAACCCAGCGGGGGATGGGCCTTATTTTTGTCTCCCACGACCTGGAACTGGTCGCCTCCTTTTGCGACCAGATTATCATTATGTACCATGGACGGATTATGGAAATTGTTGACGCAGATAAGCTTCACCAGTCGACCCACCCATATACCCGTGGCTTGCTCAATTGTCTGCCGAAAATAGAAGGTGAGCGACAACGGCTGCCAATTTTGCAGCGTGATGACGCCTGGCTTGACTCAGGTTGGACTGGAGGTATTGACAATGTTGCAGGTTAAGGATTTACATGTCTACTTCGGCCGTGGTCTGCAGAAAAATCATGCAGTCCGTGGTGTGGAATTTTCTGTATCAAAGGGACAGAGCTTTGGCCTGGTTGGTGAGTCCGGTTCCGGCAAATCAACAGTGTTGAACTGTGTCTCCGGCCTTGTCAAAAGCTGGACCGGGACAATTGAAATTGATGGTGCCAGGCTCGGGCCAAAGCGGGATCTGCAATTCTGCCGCAACGTGCAGATGGTATTTCAGGATCCATACGGATCGCTGCATCCAAGGCATACCATAGACCGCACTCTCAAAGAGCCTGTGTCCATTCATAAACTCGGCAACGAAAATGAAAGAGTGGAAAAAGTGCTCGAAGAGGTGGGGCTGGGGCCGGAGTTTCGCTTTCGTTTTCCTCACCAGCTTTCAGGCGGGCAGCGTCAACGAGTGGCAATAGCCAGGGCCTTGATTCTTGAGCCGGAAGTGATTCTGCTCGATGAGCCAACCTCTGCACTCGATGTTTCTATCCAGGCAGAAGTACTTAACCTATTAGAGGATATTCGCCAGCAGCGAAACCTTACCTATGTGCTGGTGAGCCATGACCTGGCTGTGGTTTCCCATATGTGTGATGATATTCTGGTGATGAACCACGGTCAGATGGTTGAGACAATCAGCAGGAAGCAGTTGCAGGCAATGGACTTTACCCAGAACTATACGCGTCAGCTCCTGGTTGCCAGCAAAGGCTATGACCGGGAGGTTATTGATCAGTTTCAGGACTTTTAAACAAAGTGAAGAGCGCGGAGGAGAAAGTGATGATTCAGGCGGTAATACAGGTAAGCGTCAGCAACCATTATAAGCAGCCTGATTATTGCAGTGAGATCGTGAGTCAGGGACTGCTCTGGGAGCGGGTGGAGTTGTTGGAGGAAGAAGCGGAGTTTTGCCGAATCAGGCAGCGGGATGGTTACCAGAGCTGGGTGAGCAGCAGGCAGTTGGCGCAATCCGGAATGGAAAAAGCTCAGGGACTTGAATGGCGATTGGTTCGGAGTCATAACGAACGGATCTTTTCAGCGCCTGATCGCGCATCAACAGCTCTACGGGATGTGGTAATTGGTTCCAGGCTTCCTGTCCTGGCTGAAGAAAGGCGATGGGCTCAAGTTGTATTGCCTGGTGGTGAAACAGGTTGGCTGGAAAGCTGTCATTTCGGTGAAATAGGCCCGGCTGGCACCGCGAGTATCGTGAGCCTCGCCAGGGAGTTCCTTGGCTACCAGTATAGCTGGGGCGGAAGAACACCTAAAGGTTTTGATTGTTCCGGCTTTGTGCAGACAGTGTTTGGGCTCCACGGGATAGAGTTACCCAGGGATGCCAATATGCAGCAGAAGCTGAATCTGGTCTCGAAAGATCACCACAAGGCAAGCGCGGGTGATCTACTTTTCTTTGGTGAGAGTCCAGACAGGGTGACTCACGTAGCCATTTCCCTCGGTGACAACCGATTTATCCACGCCTATGGCATGGTGAGAGAAAATAGCTTTTCAGCGGAAGACTCAGATTTCTCCCCGAAACATCTGGAGAGTTTTGTGTCAGTCAACCGTTATCCGTTGGGCTGAGCTATATAGGTAGAGATATATAATTACTATCAATAAGGAAGTTTGGTGTGAAAATATTTATCAGTGCTGATATTGAAGGTGTGTGCGGGGTAACCGCCTGGGATGAAACTGAATCAGACAAAGCAAATTACGCCCAGTTTCAGAAGCAGATGACCCGTGAAGTGTGTGCCGCCTGCGAAGGCGCAATTGCCGGTGGCGCAACGGAAATATATGTGCGGGATGCCCATAATTCGGCCCGTAACCTGATCGCAGAAGAGTTACCGAAGCAGGTCAGATTGGTTCGGGGCTGGTCCCGGCACCCCTATATGATGATGCAGGAGTTGGATTCTTCGTTTGATGGTGTCATGATGATCGGTTACCACTCCCAGGCAGGCGGCGACGGGAATCCACTTGCCCACACCATGACTTCCAGAGTGAGTGAAATCACTATCAATGGCATGCTGGTCTCTGAATTTCTCATGAACACCCATACTGCCTGGTTGGAAGATGTGCCGGTTATCTTTCTCTCGGGGGATAAACAAATCTGCACCTTGGCTCAAGAACTGATACCAGAGTTGGAAACGGTTGCAGTAAAATCTGGCTCTGGTGGGTCAACGGTAAACCTTCACCCACTGGTTGTTCTTGACAAGATAGAGGAGGGGGCCAGGAAAGCGATGCAGGCTGATAGTGCGGCCTGTCGTAAGCAAATGCCAGAAAAGTTCGAGACAAGCATCACCTATGTTAACCATCAGGATGCCTATAAGGCGTCGTTCTTTCCCGGGGCAAGACGTATTTCATCACACGCCATAGCCTATGAAGCAGATAATTATTTTGACGTATTGAGACTTTTTCTCTTCAACCTCTAACTGTTCCCATATCTCTTCATAACTCCGAAAACCAACTGCTGCTCAGGTTAGCGACGGGAACCACTGCGATAATTTGAATAACCATGTTTGCGCGGTACTTGTATTCGGTATTTTGGATATCGCTGGTTGTTTCTTGATTTGTAACCTGGGTGTCTCGGGACAACATAGGCAGGGGGATGGTGTTTTTTATAGTGAGGCTTGCCGTAATTCGGTTTGCTATGTTTGTAATAATTCCTTTTGTATTTCGGGTGGCCCGGCTTGTAATAATTGGGTCGATAGCCGTCATGATAGATAAAGGAGGAGTTGCCGTTTCTGTGTACGATCCCATGACTGGATTTATACCGCGATTTCTCTACAACTATGGTGGTGACTCCACCATAGCCGGGGCGATGGCTGTAACCTGTCGAACTTCCACCCGAGTAGCTTGATGTCGGTTCTGAACTTCTGCCGTAGTACCTGTCGAGATATGCCTGGTTATCAATATGACCTGTCCAGTTCTGCTGTTCGCCGGCCCGTGCCAGAGGAACAGAAGTAGTCAGCGCCATAACAAGTGCGACGAGAGCCAGAGTGAGTGGTGCGGTGATATTGGATTTAGGAAAATAATGTCTCATAGCTAACACATCGAAACAAAGGTTGAAAACAGACCTGCCCTGCCGGGGCAATGAGCAGTCATCACGATTGGTGACGTTGATGCAGCTGGAACCTGGGGTGCCAACAAGGAAGTACTCCAATCACTCCCTTCCATTAATACAGACAATAGGTTGCCGGTACCAACAAGTAAAGTTGGCAGCACCTGTTTCGGGAAGGGACTTCGCCACAGTTACTTCGCCACAGTTACTTCAGTCTTGGGGGACACTTTTGAGGCACAGAACATCATCAATGGCCAGAATAAGGCCCAGAGAAGAGCCAGCAGCAAAAGAGAACTGGGAGTGGACCAGTTGAAGCTTGCAACTCCAAGCCGGACACCAGCCCAGTAGGCGACAGGGCCACCAATCGCACCGAGCAGTGCTGACAGCAGCCATCGCCCCTTCAGCCAGTTCAGGCTGTGGTTTGGCAATAGGCCCAATGTCATCCAGACAGTTATGAGCCAGAGCGGGATGGGCCAGAAATCACTGGAAAATGAGAAAAACCCGATAGCCTTGAGCAGCCCATCAAGAGTGATACCGCAGATGGTAATAATCGCCATCAGCACCATGTCCTTGCCTGGGGATGGTGAAACAAGCATGTGACATGCAATAAGCAGCAGGGCGAGCCATAGAAAAGAATTCTGGCCGAATATGCAAATGAGCCAGTTCAGTTGGTAAACGGCGAAATTTGTAACGATCATCCACAGTTTAGGAAGGGGCCTTATGTTTGCGAGTGTCTGCATTGTATTTACCAGCCGCTCAGCTCTTTTTTCCTCGAAGACCTGAAAGCAGATTAGCTCTTAGGTTGTCACTGAGCGGTTCTTTTTCTCCCAGCCAGATACCGAAATATACAGCAGCGAAATCAGCGGAGGGGATGACAACCTGTTCGATTCCATTCCGAAACAGTCGCGTGGTCTGAGCTTCTCCATTGTAGCAGAGGACATAACTGTCACCGTCATCGACTTCTGTGTAATTTTGGTGAAGCAGATCGAGCTGGGGACGCACTTTGCTGATAGTTAGCGGATCATGCTGCCGATTGAGGATTTTTTCTGCGGCTTCAATGAAATTTTCCCTGGTCAGGCTGACTGCATAATTTAATTTCAGGCATCGTGATGATTCAGGGGAGAGCACCTCTCCGGGCAGGGTTGTAGGGTCGGTGTAGAGATGGGCGTCATAGACCTTGATAAAACCCATGTAACGGACGCTGCCGGAGCCCTGGAGCTGCATGTTATAAATTTCCATCCCTTGCAGGGAAAGAGGTAAAGTGCTCATCACTATTGTCAGTATAAATAAGGATATCTTTTTCATGACTCTCTCCAGTTGGGTACGTGGAACATTGTAGTTACTGTTTCATACATAAACAAAGTAGCAACCTGCAGAGAATTAACAATGTGGAAACATTGGCTATGAAATGGTAGTGAAACCTATCATTACCATGTCGGTCCCTAAACTGGAAAAAGGGCAAAAAAGCTTGATATTTAAAGGGAATGATTGTTTTTACTTGCTTAGGGCAAGTGAAACGTGATGGAATAGAGGGTATGCCTTTACAGATGGACTTTAAACCGGAACCAACGGTGTTCTGTCTGACCATTTCGTCTGTCTTTGTGAAACAGAGCTCGCTGGGTACGTTATTTGAGTGAAATTTTCAGCTGGGAAGAGTGATACATGACTGAACTGCGACAAAGAGCAACCGGTATACTGGAGCTGGCTGGGATAGAAACACCCGTTGTTGGAGTCTATGATGCTCCTCATACCCTGCCGTTCGCACCTTTGGTGCTTGCCAGGCGTTGTATATTTTCCAGTTATGAAAACTGGCAGAAAGGCCATTGCGTGTTGGTTAACCGGGAGAGTGAAGGGTGTCGTGGGGCGGTATACTGGTTGTGTGGAATAGAGGCAACGTCGAAGGAGAAGATGAGGCACTTCTACAGCCAACGAAAGGGGCTCAAGGCGACGGCCGAACTCATGGAAAATTGGCTGGAAGACCATCCCCCCCACGAGCCGCAGGAGAGCCATCTTATCGTCGGCCCGCTGAAAGAGGGGCAGGACAGGTATTTGAAAACAATCACCTTGTATGTCAATCCTGACCAGCTGAGCCTGCTGCTTACAGGTTGTGAATACGAAAATGGCCCAGCCGATGCTCAACCGATTATCTCTTCATTTGGTTCGGGCTGTGGCCAGCTTGCGGCACTTTTCAAAGATCTGAATGTTCCCCAGGCGATAATCGGTTCTACGGATATCCTGATGCGGGAGCATCTGCCACCGGAGGTGATGGCGTTGACAGTGACCAAGCCGATGTTTGAGCAGCTATGCAGTTTTGGTGAGAACAGTTCTTTGTTCAGGCCATTCTGGTCAACTCTCCGTAACAAGAGAAGCGAACAGGCGGTGAACGGCTTTGGCGAAAATCCCGAGCAGAAATACACCGAGAAGATATAAAAAAAACGGGGCCTGTCGCATTCGACAGGCCCCGCTCAGGCAGTACTGGTATCTCGCCCGGTCATGAAAAAAATCGGGCTACCTGGAGAGTTGCTGTTAGAAGTCAACAAGCTCCACGTCAAAGATCATGTACGCGTTTGGTGGAATAGGACCACGTCCCTGAGGACCGTAACCGAGGGAAGGCGGGATAATCAGCACTCGCTTCTCACCTTTTTTCATGCCGAGAAATGCTTCATCCCAGCCTTTGATAACCCGTCCCTGGCCAACTGGGAAATCGATTGGGGTGCCACGATCGTAGGAAGAATCAAACTTGGTGCCGTCCAGCAACTTTCCGGTGTAGTGAGCTTTGATCATTGCGCCGGATGAAGGGGTGGCATCGCCTTTACCTTCTTCGACCAGAACATACTTGAGACCGGAAGGAGTGCTTACTGCATCAGGCCAGTTCTGCTTGATGAGGTTCACCTCAGCTTCCATGGCGGCAAGCTCTTTGTCGCGCTGGTTCTTTTCGAAGTTAGCGAGCAGTGCATCAAAAGCGGCCTGGTCAGCTTTGAACGCTTCAGCTTTGGCGCCAACGCGAATAATCTCCACGCTGTTGATAGTGTCGCCCTGGGCGATAGCGTTAACAATGTCCTGGCCTTCAACTACCTTGCCGAAAACAGTGTGCTTGCCGTCCAGCCATGGGGTTGGTACGTGGGTAATGAAGAACTGGCTGCCATTGGTGCCGGGTCCTGCATTTGCCATAGAGAGAATGCCGGGGCCTTCATGCTTCAGACTTGGATCAATCTCATCAGGGAAGGTGTAGCCGGGTCCGCCGGTTCCTGAACCGAGCGGACAACCACCCTGAACCATGAAGTCAGGGATGACTCTGTGGAAGGTGAGGCCGTCATAGTATTTGTCGCCCTTCATTTTGGCGCCGCCGCCAAGTTCTTTGGTGCCCTCAGCCAGGCCAACGAAGTTGGTTACTGTAAGGGGAGTTTTTTCAAACTCGAGGGAGCAAATGATTTCACCTTTAGAGGTGTTGAACTTGGCGTACATGCCGTCCTGAAGATTTTCTCTTGCCATTATTGGTTCTCCGATAAAAATTAACGTAATCAGAATGAGTACAAACGAAATTGATACGTTACGCATGGTTTCTCCATTTGAAAAGGGTGGTTCCTTAAAAAAAGAGCATTTTTCGAGTAATTACCTGATATAAATAGGACATGCAAATGGACATGTCGAATTTTACAACGCTTTGGTTGTTGACGATGGTTCGCATTAGGGGTTTATTGACCTGATTTATAGGCCGGTGGTAAACACATCCGGCTTATTCAGGCAACCCGTTAACACTTAGGTCCCCCAAAGAGGAACCGTTTGTATACTCTGTACCAGCTAATACTGACACTACTTTTTTATCTCTTACTGCCTTTTACACTCGCCTATGTTCTCATTACGGGAAAACACAGGGAGGGAGTGCATCAGCGTCTGGGATTATATGGCAGGCTTGCCCGGAAAAAAGGTAAAGCCCGCATCTGGCTGCACGCCGCCTCTGTCGGTGAAGTACATGCTGCCGATATCCTGATAGCTGAATTGCGCAAAGAGATTCCCGAGGCGGAATACGTTGTCACCACCATGACAATACACGGAAGAAAGCTTGCTGTCGAGTTGCTTTCCGACGATGTAATCTGCAAGCTGGCCCCGCTGGATGTGCCGGGTATAGCGGGACGCGTGATCTCAAAAATCGATCCTGATGTGTATGTGTGTCTGGAGACTGAGTTATGGCCGGTGCTGCTGCGCAGACTGAATAATCGCTCTATACCGACGCTGCTCGCCAATGGCAGGATGTCTGATAAATCTGTAACCAGCTATCAGAAGCATGCCTGGCTTTTTCAAAAAGTGGTGGAAAACTTCACCGTCCTCACCATGATCAGCGAGTCGGACAAGGAACGCTATGTCTCTTTGGGTATAGGTCCTAAAGAAGTTATTGTCACCGGCAACCTGAAGTATGATCGGGAACTGCCTGAAAGCCCGACCGACGTGCGGGACCGTTGCCGAAAAACGCTGTCGATAGTCGAGGGGACAGAGGTCTTCGTCTGCGGCTCCACCCATACCGGCGAGGAGAATATTCTGCTTCCGGTATACAAGGCCTTGAAACTGAGCGGAGAGCTCGTCTGGATCATCGCCCCGCGTCATTTGCACAGGCTGGAACAGGTGGAGACGATGCTCATGGAGCATGGAGTACGCTTTGATCGCTATAGCGCGCTGAAAGAAGGGCACGTGCGACAGCACGATGTCGTTATCGTCGACCTTTTTGGAGAGCTTTTTGAGATATATTCAATTGCTGATTATATCTTTTGCGGTGGAAGCCTGGTTGAACGTAACGGCCATAATATACTGGAACCAGCGATGTGGGGACGTACTGTTATGTATGGACCGAGTATGGGGGATTTTCGCGATGCGGTGGAGATGATGGATCTGCAAGAGGCCGGCCTGCCAGTGACTGGCGGCAGGGCCATCTTCGATAAAATCTCCTATTTTCGCAATCATCGTGAGGAGTATCAACTGCTTTGTCAGCGTGCCGGTCAGGTTGCCGTCTCTCAACAGGGAGCGGCTAAAAGGCAGGCAGGGCTGGTGGCATCGCTTCTCCATTCGAGTTAACTATACCGACCTTTCCCTGGTACTCATCAGTTACGGGTGAGCTTGTTCTCTGACCGGTTTAATCAGTTCCACTTCAAACATAATTTCCTTGTCAAAACCGTTTTCTGTACGGCGTATTTTCAGTTGCACCACATCGCCGGGCAATGAGGCGAAGAGTGCAATCCGTACATCCTCCATGGAATGTATTGGGAAATCATCGATAGCAACGATGCTGTCAGTGATGCGCAGTCCTGCCTCATCCGCCTTGCTTGCCTGGTTAAACGCTGAGATTGTCAGCAGATTTGCATCAGCTGCTGTGGGCTCGTTGATACTTATACCGATCTTGCCCGGTTCCGGCAGCTCGAGTGATTCTACCAGAAAGAAATAGTCGGCAATATCGGCAAGGTTGTCCGGTGTCGTGCCGTTGAAGATATTCAGTATTGAAGCCTGTTCTACATTGGTTCGTCGCGCAACCCGCGGTGGGATGCCAAAATCTTTTCTGGTGTGCTGGGAGCCGGCAAGCACGATGAGTTTGCGGCCGGGATTTTTGTTGAGGTGATCTGTGATTTCCTCAGCCATGGTCTCGTCCCACAGCGATTGTGCCTGGATAAAGCCCGACGCATAACCCGAGCCGTGCCCACCCTGCTGGTGTAGCGATTGCATCTGACGAAGCTGTCTGGCGTAGCCTGGTAGTGAGAGATCTCTTTGCTGGGGCAGGCTATCGCGAATTTCTTTTGAGAGCGCATCTGTTCCACCGCTTGAGTAGACGGTGGAAACTGTTTCCCTCGGCAGATTGAGCCCGATGACGGGGATGGAATTTTTGCGGGCGAAGCTGAAAATATCCTGAAAATAGCGATAATCGTAACTCCAGACCGAAAAGTAGCCGGAAGCTTTTAAAAATTCTTTCTCGGTCATGGCAGAGTTGTATGCAGTATACTGATCCAGCGCCTCCTGACTGGTGTACGGAAACATCTCCATACCAATGGCTATATCGGGATGTCTAGCGTGGATTGCCTCGATAATCCGTAGCTGCAGGCGGTGATCGCTCATTGAGGTGTGCTGCTCACCCAGGTAAATGACATCATTGTTGCTAAGCTGATCGGCGATCGTGCCAAAACTCTGGAGATTGCTGGTGGCACCGCCCCGGGGAAGGTGCTCGATGGCAATCTGAATGCCATTGAAGCTGTCGTTTATTCTTTTGGCCTTGATATGACCATTTTCAAAATGCAGAAAAGAATATTTGCCATAGTGACTGAGCTTTGACGCGGCCGAGGCTGCTTGTGCCGGTCCGCTGCTGGTGACGAGTACTGTGACATGATCTGGATTCAGGGGATTGGGACGTACCTCCAGGGTAAATCCGTTGCCGGGATGACTGGGGCTGCCGAAAAGACTCTGGACATGTTTTCCAGCCAGGCCCAGAAAGAGCAGGTTGCTTTCAGCTAACTCGCTATTGCCCGTGTAATCGTCATTTTGAATTTTTAAACTATCATTTTGTAATTGTTCAAGAAGAGGTTGGTACTCGTGTGGTGTGTCGGCGCCGGAGAACAGGGCGATTTTCTCAGTAGCACCCATAAATTGTGACCAGACAGCCGGACGTTCGTCTTCTGACAGCATCCTGAAAAAATCATATTGCGGGTCAAGGGTGAAGCCCAGTGGAGGGCTGTCCAGTTCGAGAGTGATTTCCTGTTCGATATTTTCAGTTTTCACTGTAAACCAAACTTCTCCCTGGGTGGTGGCCACACGTACGGGGATGTGCAGCTGGTATGGTTCCCGGGTCTTTTGCCTCAATTTAAAGTTGAGTGCATGGGTGTCAGCAAAAGAACGAAGTGTAACCTGTTCTATCGCAAGATTCGGTTTATCTTCACGGCTCAATCGTTCATTGAAAAAACGGCTGAGATCCTGCTGGGACGTTTGAGTAAAGATTCCCTCGATATCGTGCCACGAAGCGCTGCTGTTACGATAATCCTGGTAAAATGTCCTGATGCCTTTGAGGAAAAGTTCACTGCCGAGGCGGCTGTGCAATTCATGAAACAGCATCATCGCCCTCGAGTAGCCGATTGCCCGGCGCGCTTGAGCAAGTGGTTGGTTATGGCTGGCGTTGGTAAAAGATGCGAGAGGCATCTGATTGCTCTGATTGACGTAGCTGAGATAGTTGAGCACAGCCTCTTTCCTGTATGCCATCCCTTCATCACGGTCGGCTCGGTAGGCGTGATCGGCGAGATAGGAGGTGAGACCTTCACACCAGTTTCCGTGTTGATAATCAACCTCGATACTGTTTCCGAACCACGAGTGGAGGATTTCGTGGCCGAGTGAGGTATCCTTGATGAAGGGCAGACGCAGCACAGCCTGACCAAGCAGGGTGAAGGTGGGCATTCCAAGCCCCGTGGGCTGGCGGTTGGCCACAATCGCGTAGTGGTTATATGGAAAGGGACCTATTTCTCTCTCGTATCTCAAAATATAGTCACGCGCTTTGTTGAGATAGCCCCGGGCAAGTGAGGCATCCTCCGGGAAAAAGAGGGCGTAGACCTGCAGCCCCTGGCGGACTTTTAGCGAAGAAACAGAATAGGGCGCTGCGGCAAAATGCAAACCGTATAAGGCATTGCTGAAAGTGGCCGAGAACTGGTTGCCATCCCGGACGAGCGGGAAATAGTCTGATTCGGTAATGGCTGTGAAATTTTCAGGTAAACGGGCCGAAAGAGTAAAGCGCATCTTCTTATCCGGAACCGGATGCCAATCACTCAGCAGGGTTATTCCTTTTTCACTTATCAGGTTTTCATCATCCAGCGAAAAGGTATTGGTATAGGAAAGGAAAAGTTCTCTGGCCTGGTTCGCAGCCGGAATTGAAAAAGAGGTTGACTGTGGCAGGGTAATTGACTGATTGCTGCCGTCTTGCCTTTTCAGCATTTTCCCTGTTATCTTCAGCGAGCCAAGATTCAGCGATAATTCTTCACCCGCCGGAATTGATATTTGCGCCGTTCCCGTGATTTCTCCGCGCACCAGATCAAAGCTGATGGCAAGATGATAATCTGCTGATTCGCTCTCACTTTCAGCTGCCGCGAGACAAGAAAGAGCTGTGGTAAAGACAAGTGACAGCAGCGTAAACAGCAGAATCAAAATGGAAGATTGCGGCCGGTGCGGGTGCGCCATCACTCGCTGTGTATGCTGGATGTGGCTGGAATTCATGATAGGCCTTAAATTTTTGTCTCAGATTATGAAGAAGAGGTTTTGCCGTCAGACTTGACCGTCACTCCCACTTCACTATATTGTTTTCATAGCAGAAAAAACGTCAAATTATTTCATCCGAGTAGAAACTAATGATAATGAAGGCGCAACGCCAAGAAAAAAACAACGATCTTCAATCGGGCCGTAAAATCAAGTTGGTAGCCCTCAATGCCAAATTCATACATTCATGTCTGGCACTTTTTTATGTGCGCAATGAATTGCGCAGGAATTATCCCGAGGCAGAAATTGAAATTCTGCAGTTGACCATCAACGACAATATGTACGAAAGCCTTCTGCGAATCACAGAGGATCAGCCTTTTGGGGTCTTTTTCTCGGCAGCTATCTGGAACAGCGATAAAACAGAGCAGCTGGTGCGAGACGTGCGGAACTGTCTGCCGGATTGTCGGATCGTAGTCGGAGGCCCACAGGCAGGGGTGCTTTCGGAGAGCCTTGAACAAGGGCTGTGCAGTATGGTTGTGGGTGAGTTTGAGGGAATTGATCCCGCATTTTATGCTGATCTCGATAGCGGTGAACTCAAGCCGAAATACCAGGGATCTTTTTTTAAGCTGCCAAAGAGGACACTTGATTATCCCTTTTGCGAAGATGATTTTGAGGATCACCTGAAAAACCGGCATATTTATTATGAGACATCAAGAGGTTGCCCCTATGCATGCACCTACTGCCTGTCAGCGGCTGAAAGAGGGCTTTTTCATAAGGATCTTGAGCAGGTAAAAGCTGAGCTACTGGATATTCTCAAGTATAAACCGAAAGTTGTACGCTTTGTTGACAGAACCTTCAACGACATACCGGAGCGGGCCTACGCCATCTGGGAATTTCTTATCGAGCAGGATTGCGACACCCTGTTTCATTTCGAGATCGCACCGGATAGGTTTAGTGAAGAGATGCATGAACTGCTGAAAAAGGTGGAGCATGGGCGATTTCAGTTCGAGATCGGTATTCAGTCAACCAATGATGAGACGCTGACAGCTATCCGCAGACGAATTGATAAGGTGGCTGTGCACCCAATCATCAAGCGCCTGGCGGAGTTGAACACCATTCATCTTCATGTGGATCTCATCCTCGGCCTGCCATACGAGACCGAAGAAAGTTTTGCCAGATCGTTTGCAGATGTTTTTGCCATGGGAGCCCACTATATTCAGATGGGATTGTTGAAAATTTTACCAGACACGCCTATCTGCCATGGGGCTGATGAATATGGTTACCGACACAGCAGTCATCCACCATATTCGATATTTGCCAATAAATGGCTCAATCATGAGCAGGTCAGCGAACTGTACTGGTTGTGTGAGTGTGTGGAAAAATTTTATAATAATCGATATTTTGTCTCGTTCTGGGCATATTTGCGCCTGCAGGATGAAGATATTTACAATTTTTTTAGCAGGTTACTTGAAGTGGGGGAGCGAAGCGGGTTTTTGCATCGAGCCTTGACCCAGGAGACCCTCTGTTCGATTCTGTATCAGCTCTGTCAGGATCGTTCAGATCGGGAACTGATTGTTGAGCTATTGCGATACGATTGGCTGCGTTGCGGCTTTCGAAAGCTTCCCGATTTTCTGGATATTCCTGAAAATGAGGAGGATATGGTCGCAACCAGGGACCTGTTATTCAAAGAGTTACCAGACAATTTTACCGGAGTGTTTGCATATAAAAACCGAAATCAGTTTTTTAAGCGGTCGGTGTTTTTGAAAATTTCCAGTCAGGCTGCGAGATTTCTGCAACTTGACGAAAGGGGTGCTCAGGCGTTGCGAATTGCATTTTTGCAGGAGCGCGAAAAGACTCTTTATGGGCACAATGCAGTTCTGAGTTTTCCGGCAGGCTGAAAATCGGGATGAATACAATCCGGCAAATGAGACAGGCACAGCAACTCCGGGCAATCGACGGGGAAGTATATCAATGAGCGGTAACGACTAAAACCTTTTGAATTTGCCACGGCAAAGGGGGGGGAGGAGCAATGGTCAGCATGAGGATAAAGAAACTGAATGTCATCGCTCCTGAGGGACTGCGTTTGCTCGGGGAGGAATTTACCGTAACCGCCGACGAGGCAAATCCCCATGCCATTCTGGTGCGGAGTGCGCAGGTTGATGTTGGCCTGTATCCTTCGCTCTATGCCGTGGCGAGGGCTGGTGCGGGGGTAAATAACATCAACGTTGCGGAGGCTACCAGCAGAGGTATTTGTGTATTCAATACTCCGGGTGCCAATGCCAATGCCGTGGTGGATCTGGTATTTCCGATGATAGGCGTCTGGAAGCGCAATATTTATCGGGGTATTCGCTTTTGTGAGTCTCTTGCCGATTTGAAACCAGGCCAGGTAGGTGAAGTGGTTGAGCAGCGTAAAGCCGCCTTCAAGGGAGAGGAGATCGGTGGCAAGAATCTGGCGGTTGTCGGCCTGGGGCAGATAGGTACCAGGCTGGCCAACGGCGGAATCCAGCGACACATGAACGTGAAAGGGTACGATCCATCGCCTGCAGTAGAAAATATCCATCAGCTTTTCCCTGCAGTGAGACTCTGCGGTACTTTAAGGGATGCCATTGGCGACGCAGATATCGTTTCGATTCACCTGCCCTTGAATGACAGGACCAGGTATCTTATAAATGCTGAATTTATAAGCAAAATGAAAAAAGGTTCTATCCTGGTCAACTATTCCAGGGAGCAGATTGTGGATGAAGAGGCGGTTATAGAGGCGCTTGATCAGAATCGGCTTGAAGCCTACCTCACAGACTTCCCTACCTCACGGAATGTGGGGCATGAGAAAGTGCTGACAACACCTCATCTCGGCGCCTCCACTTCAGAATCGGAAGAAAATTGTGCCAAAATGGCTGCTAAAGAGCTGAGAGCTTACTTGAAATACGGTAACGTGGTGCACAGTGTAAATTTTCCTAATATAGAATCCATACCCACCGATGATATCCACACCCGCCTGATAGTGATCAATCGCGATGTGCCGGGGATGATCGCCTTCGTTTCAAATGTCTTTGGCAATCACCAGATAAACATTACCAGTTATCTGAACCGGTCCAATGGGACTGTTGGCTATAATATTATTGATGTGGAAGGGGATATTCCAGCACAGCTTGTCATAGAAGTCGAGAAAAATGAAGATGTTATAAGAACCAGGTTGATTCACTTCAAAACAGCTGACTGAGGCCGTTTGCCGTCGTAGTAAAAAAAACATGACGCGTAGGTTGCTGTTATTTTGTGACAGGTGTGAAAAATTGGCGGTGATGACTGCTAATGTACAAAAAATTGTATGATTTGGCCTATTTTAAGCTGCCACGGGAAGAGTGTTCAATAGTGTAAGTGGCCGATATATAAGTCTAAGTCATGTTTGTTGCGCGAGGTGGCACGGATGGTGCAAGGGTTATTATGCTTTTATCTCTTCTCTCCTTTCTCCTGAGAAAGACCGACCTTGCTCCCCGCTCGGTCGGTTTTTCTTTTTTTATCCTTCCGATGTTGTACTATCCAGCCGAAAGATTTCGTCTCAAGGCTGTGAACAGTCGCATTACCTCCAGCTATTTTCCCACTGATATGCTCCGCCTGTGAGACTTGTTCATCACGGGTCGCGTTCTTATCTCTATTGAACAATGGGCTTGATCGTCCTGTATATAATTCGATTTCACCGTTGATACCTTCCGCCATGACTTCATACCAGAAAAAACACCAGGTTATTCTCAGCCGGTGCCCCGATTACGAACGGGCAAGACTCGGCGATACGTTGAATAGCGTTATGTCATCACTGGTATTACCGCAAAATACCAGCGGGTTGCGGGTGCTGCTTAAGCCCAATTTCGTCAGTAGCAGGGGGCAGGAAATTGCCTGCACCAACGTTGAGTTTTTACGGGCTGCTGCTATTTGGTTTAGAGACCATGGGGCGAAGGTTACAATTGGTGATTCTCCAGCCTTTGGTTCCACCAGATCAGTGATGGATAATTATGGTATGACTGATCTACTGGCGGATATCGGATGTGAACCCGTAAATTTCAGTCGTCCTGTCGTTCGTGTCGTCGGGGACGGCATTTCCCTGGGTATTGCCAGAGAGGCATTTGAATGTGATCTGCTGGTGAATCTGCCAAAGCTGAAAGCACACAACCAGATGTTTGTCACAGGTGCGGTGAAAAACCTGTTTGGAACAGTAGTGGGCATCCAAAAAGCCGGGTTGCATATGCGTCATGGTAGCTCACATGACGAGTTCGCCAATATTCTTCTGGAACTGTCGGAGATTTTGCCCGACAATATTTCATTGGTCGATGGCATCAGGGTTATGCATCGATCCGGCCCGATGGATGGAGATCCCTTGAGTCTCGGGTGTGTGGGCGGTGCTCATAGCGCGGTGGCTCTGGATACTGCCCTGTTGAGCGTTCTTGAACTGCCGTTCGATGAAAGCCCCCTTTGGCGGGTGGCAGCTGCGGCCAAACACTCTGGTGCAGATCCGAAAAGCATTGATTATGTCATGGAGCATCCCGAAAGCTTCCACGGTTCAGGGTTTCGGGCTCCGGAAGGATTGAATCCCATCCGATTCAATCCTTTTCGCCTTATGATGAGCACCATAAGAAAAGTGAAAATCGCTCTCCGCGGCTGACATATTTCTATAAAAAAGAGTTTCAACAGTACATTTGAACCGGCGAAGGATGTTTCCAATGATAAATGTACAAGGAAAGGTGGCCCTGATTACCGGTGGTTCCCGTGGTATTGGTCGGGCTGTTGCTCTGCGTCTGGCCGAGAACGGGGCCGATGTAGTTGTCAATTACGTGCGTCATAAAGGCGATGCCGAACAGACTGCGAAACTGGTAGAGAAGGCTGGGGCCAGGTGCCATGTGGTGAAGGCGAATGTGGCTAAAGAAGAGGATCTTGCCAGAATGTTCGCTGAGATTGAACATATCTTCGGGCGTCTTGATATTCTGGTAAGTAATGCTGCCTCCGGTGTCCTGAAGCCGGCATTGGAGTTGACTGCACGGCACTGGGACTGGGCAATGGACATTAATGCCCGTGCTCTTTTGTTTCTGGTGCAGCATGGCATGCACCTGATGAGGCCAGGAAGCAGGGTAATGGCTATTTCAAGCCTGGGCGCGGTCAGGGGTATCGAAAATTATACCACTGTGGGAGCTTCAAAGGCAGCTCTGGAGGCACTGGTGAGGCATCTTGCCGTGGAGCTGGGACCTAAAGGTATTCTAGTGAATACCATCAGTGCGGGCGCTGTTGACACCGATGCCTTGAAACATTTTCCCAACCGGGAAGAAATTCTCAGGAAATCTGTTGAAGCTACTCCTCTTGGCCGACTGACAACCCCCGGTGACGTAGCTGATATCGCCTTGTTCCTATCCAGCGATCTTGCCTCCATGGTGCATGGGCAGGTAATAATTGTCGATGGAGGCTATGCTGTTCATGGCTGACAGTGTACATTAACCTTTCAGGATATCAGAAAAGTTGTCCTTATAAGGATATTGACGAAGCGACCGGAGTTAAAAAATCTCGTCGTTTTGGTATATAGAAAAAATTCAAGCACGTACGATTTATGATTTACAGAACTCTCAAACCATTTGTTCTCGCTTCAAATTCACCACGAAGAAAAGATTTTCTCACCGACCTGGGCCTGGATTTCAGGATTGAAGCTCGGGAGATAGATGAGTCGCCCCTGACAGCCGAAGACCCGACACTCTATGTGGAGCGAATGGCGAAGCGTAAGGCCTCTGTGGTGGCGGATCTCTTTCCGGGGGAATATGTGGTGGCGGCTGATACAGCGGTCTGTCTTGGTGAGACAATACTCGGCAAGCCAGTTGATGAGCAGGATGCGGTTGAAATGCTGTTGGCGCTTTCCGGTCGCAGCCATGTGGTTCGCTCCGGAATCTGTCTCCTGAACAGGCAGTTGAACAGGGAAGTAGTTCTGTCTGTGGCAACAGATGTACACTTTGTTGAGTTTGATGCAGCTGTTGCCAGAAGCTATGTGAAAACAGGTGAGTCTTTAGATAAGGCAGGCGCATACGGTATTCAGGGTAGTGGGGCTTTCCTTGTCGGGCGAGTTTCCGGTTCCTATACCAATGTGGTTGGGCTCCCCTTGGCTGAAACCATTAATGTCTTAAAAAATGAAAAGATTATAGACTCTTCAATCAATTAGGTTGAACCTGTAACTGTAGAAATGGTACAAAGAGCATAAGCAGAGAATAGAGATGTATTCTCTTTTGCAAAAAAGAGTTGTCCATATTTGCAACAGCCCGTTATGAGTGAATTTTTGCTGGTAAATGTTTGTTTCTTAGCCTTTATTCAGTTTTACTGAAGCGGAAAACAGTTTGCAGGCATTCTGTGGTACGCTGATGGCTGATGTGAAGTGGATCGGTACACAAAGAAGAATAGTATGAATGTTATTGATATCCCTTGGAATTCAGAGCAAATTTCAGTACGATATTCACAACTGTTCTTTACGAACTGTATTGCGCCAGATTCTTTAATTATTTTTATCCTTAATTCAAGGCACAAGCCGGTTTGACAGCCCTGTTACAGGAGCCAGAGCTATATGACTGAGGCAGCCACTCAGCAAGAGTATGTTTCCACGCTGAAAACACTCAATAACACCATCGTAACAATTCGCACTTTTCCTGCGAATGCGCCCCAGGTTACCAATGCTGTAGAGCGCGGTTATAAAACGCTAAAGCACCATTTGCGAAATAGGGGAGACTTTTCACTGGCTCTGGTCGGTGATGATTTGCTGCTCTGTGGTGAATTGCTTTCTGAGGGAACGATCCGTTCCATATCCAATCTCCTTGTCTATAGACAACTCGAGCTTTTGGGCAGCCGGAAATGCACCATACAGCCGGGGCTGGATCGAAACAACTTTAATAAGCTACTTGAAGTTTTCAGTGGCAAGGTCGACCAGATTAAGCAGGAGGGTGGTGGTCTCGGTTTTGTCAGAAAGCTTGGAGTTGAGGAATATTTCTTCAAAGATGAGAAGGATGTCGAGGCAGACCAGTCTGTTTCGCCGGAGGCTGAAGTTGTTGAAGGGGGTGTCGCGGTTATGCGTCAGGTCCCAAAAGAGCTGGTCGATGTTCTTCTCGGGCGTGAATCCCGCAAAATTATAGTCGATGAATTGATCTCGATGCTGACTGTGCCGGAAAAGGGAGGGCAGGTTTTTATAGCCTCTCTTAGTGGCATACTGGAGGGGTTGAGACAAAATAAGGTCTTTGCCAATTCCGCGGCTCTCAACCAGATTCTTGGCAACTACGAAAAGCTTGCTGGTGCCGAACAGCGGCAGGATTTCATGCGGACGGCTGCAAATATGGCACTTCAGGAGTTTGAATTGCCGGTGCTTGCGCTGCTGATGAGCCAGGAATTTCAGGTGGAAAGTGGTCGAATTTTCAGTGAGTTCCTGCTGCAGCACATTTCATATGAACAGTTTGCAGGTGTTATTCGTGAATTGAGGAAAAAAAGCTCCCGTTTGCGACTCACAGAAAAGGGTGATTCGCGGCAGCTTCAGTTTTTGAACGGCGCAGTGAAAATGCTGCTGGCTACCCCCAAAGGCAAACAGAACCTGGGCAAAGAGAAAGCTCAGAGTATTCTTGATGCCGGTGAAAAGGCACGAAAAGCCCAGCGGGTCCAGGCAGGACTGCGGGCACTGGTGCAGGGTAATATCGACGTCCTGGACAGCGAAGAGTTTATTGACCACTTGCCGTTTGTGCTACAGAAGATGATAGCTGACGGCATGGAGACCGAGGTCAGGGATGTACTGAACAAGCTGTCGAGCTATTTTGCCGGTGTCGGTGTTGAAGATCAGATCAGCCTTATCAGGAGCCTGGTGCAGATCGGTGAAAACCTTATTGCTGAAGGACACTGGGAGCAGTTCGAATTGATTGCCGAACCTCTTCTGATCTGGTTGAGGGATTCAGACACAGCGGATGGTATTTATGAGAGAGCGTGTGTCTGTCTGCAGGCATTTATGGGTCGGTCCTGGCAGGATGGGAAGAACCGTAATGGTGACAGAGTGTTGTCCATGCTCTATCGTATTCGTTCGGGCAAGCTCAATAAACATGACAAGATTCGTGAAATGGTCGGCAGGGTTCAGGGCCGGAAAATCGACAGGGAGCTACTCGCTCACCTATTGACCGAATGTCTTGAGAATCCCAAAGATGAGGTTGTATCACGTCGGCTTATATTGCAGGGCCCTGTTGCATCACGCTTTCTGGTTGAGCGCATGATGCAGGCCGAAAGCGCTCAAAACAGATTTAAAATCATAGATCTGCTTACCTATGGTGAACAATTTCTGCCCGATATAATTATTGAATACCTGGCAGAACCAATGCCCTGGTATGGCAAGCGCAACTTGCTGAAGTTGTTGGGGGAGACAGGAAGAAAAGAGCACCTTGACGCAGCCTATCCATATCTGCAGCACGAGGATATGCGTGTTCAGCGAGAGGCATTCAACTGCCTGTACAAGATTAGCGATGATGAACGCAAAAATGTCCTGCTGAAGGGTCTGGGCGACGCCGGTGAGGCAATGAAGCTTCAGATCATGAAGGCGCTTGCTCCCATGAGTGATCATGAGGTGGTAAAAGGATTGGAGCAGGTTCTCGCGGATTATCAATACTTCAGTGAAGAATTCCGCGATACCCTGCTTATAAGTGCGTGTCGCGTGCTCGCCCGCTGCCCTAAGGCTGAATCGGAGAGAGTGTTGCAGGAGTTTATCGAACAGCGCGGCAATCGTCAGGCCAAAAAAATAGGCAGTGCGGTATGGGACGCTGCCAGGGAGGCGGTAAACCACCTGGAAGATTCCCAGCGAGCCGCAGCGGTACGCATGAAGGTAAAACCCGGTCAGTTCCGGGCGGGAGGCAGACGACAACCTGAAGGCGCTAAGGGTGAAGAGCCACGGTTGGTAACAGGGCTTGATGAAGAACGGCAGCTTTACGAGCTACTGGATAAAGGTAAAAAAGCTCCAGCCAGAGAGTTGTTGATACGCCTGATTGGTAATATGGCCAGGCAGAGACGATTCCCTCAGGCAGAAAAGCTGCGTGAATTGCTCATTCAGGCTGATCCGCTTGCCTTGAAGGATATCATGAGGGCAGCGGAACTTATTGAGGATGAGAAACAAACTTCGGTTGGCGGGCTGCAACAGGATGCCTGGCTGGAGTTAACTGATTCCCTCAGTACTGAAGAGTACAGCACTCTGTATCATGCTCTTGAGAGAAAACGTTATGGCAATGAAGAAGTCATTATCCAGCAGGGAGATGAGCAGGGTGCGCTCTATTTTATCAACTCCGGTGGTGCGAAGCTCCATTACCGTCAAAAGAATAGAGAGGTGCTGCTCAAGCTGATGCGACCGGGTGAAATTCTTGGAGCCCATGTCTTTTTCGACGCGTCTGCGTGGACCTTCTCCGCATCAGCACTTGGCCAGACTGACGTTGCTGTGCTGCAGCTTGAACAGCTCAAGCACTTGAGAGAAAATTTTCCGGCACTTGAAAGAAAACTCAAGCATTTTTGTGAACAGTTTGAGAGTACAGGGGAATTTTTTGAACTCAGCGATAGAGAAAGGCGGGAGCATTTACGGAAACCACTGGAGCCGACAGGGGTAACGATGGCCCTGCTCAACGAGGATGAGCGCAGCATTGGTGTCGAGTTAAGGGGAGAACTCATTGATCTTTCCCGTGGTGGTCTTTCTCTGTTGATGCGTATTACCAGAAAAGATAATGCCCGGCTTATGCTGGGTCGTTCCATACAGCTGTTTCTCCCTTATGGGGAAGGCGGCGAGAAGACTATTACCTTCCACGGTCAGATTGTGGCGGTGCGTGAGAAAAACGTGATGCAGATGGAGTACTCCATTCATACCCATTTTTTCAAAGGTCTCACTGAAGCGCAGATCGAGCAAATTACACGATTGGCTGCGCTCAGGAAAATTCCTGACACAATATCAGGGAGCTGATCTGCCCTGATGGTAAAATTCCCAGTCAAGAGAAGTCCATGAGCAACCCTGACGATCCTGTCTCCAGGTTTTACTTTGACCAGTTACGGCAACATGATGGCCATTGGCAGGATCGTGGCATTTATCTCGCCGACTGCCCATTTTGTGGAACCGGCAACGGTTCTCCACCGGCAAAGCTTGTGGTCACGCTGAACCCTTCCAGTTTCTTTCACGGTTATTTCAGATGTTTAGCGCGATGTATTCCTGGTGGCTTCAGCCAATACTTTGGTACATTGACCGGGCTTTCGCCCGAGACTGTTCCCGGTTACGATCCAGACGCGGAGAGCGCGAAAAAATTGCTTGAATTCCCCATGGGGAACTCCAATGAGGAGATGATCTCCTGCCGGGACCGGTTGCGGGAAGAGCCACTGGATTTTTTCCAGCAACTTGGGGTCAGCCGCGAGGTGCTGGCCGAAAATCAAGTGGGGTTTAACGGTCGTTACATTACCTATCCATACATTCAGGCAGATGGGAATTGCTACTCTATTCGCTGTGTTCACCCGGAAAGGGATGATGATTTTTTCTGGCAGGGGGAAGAACATTTCAGCAGCGATCCGTATCGAATCTTTAATTTCACCGATATTGCCCGCTGTACGGATGGAGCCTTGTTTCTGGTGGAAGGTGAGCAGGAGTTGTTGGTGTTGAAACAGATGGGCTACCCCGGTATCGCTGTGCCACATCATCAGGCCTTTGACGCAATCACCCCTGAGTTACTGCACCAGGTGAAAACGGTTTTCGTGCTGATCAGAAACAGTGCAGAAGGAATGAGCGCAGCCCGTGAGATGGCCTCGCGTATAGGTTTCAAGGTGCGTATTCTGCGCTGGCCGTCGAAGTCGGCCAGGAACTTTGGCATATGCGATTTGGCTCGCCAGGAGGGTAAAGGGGTGCGGCAGGTTTTCGGTCAAATGATCCGCAACTCCACTGCTTTTTCTCCGTTTGCCTCACCTGAACGGGAATATTTGCAATTTATTCAGAGGCTGAAAGACAAGGGTGGCGCAGCTTATGAAGGGCTGCGAACAGGTTTCCCGCTATTTGATTCTGCACTGGATGGTGTTCATGGCATCAATATTATTGGTGGCGCTCCCAAGGTAGGTAAGTCGGCTTTCGCTATTCAGCTTGCAAGCCAGATGGCCCAGGCAGGTGTGCCTGTGCTCTATTACGATTTTGAGAATGGTCGCCAGCAGGTATATCAACGTATCCTGAGCCGCCTGAGCAGGCTGGAAGTGAAGCGTCTTACCAGTACCAACCTTGACCCGGATGAGCATGAAGCATATCAGTCAGCTCTGGCCAGGCTCAGACGTATGCTCGATAATTTCAGGGTTATCAATGACCGGAAAGTTAAGCCGGAACTGATGCGCAGACATGTCGACTTTTTGCGGCACGAGACCCGTAAAGATTATGTGGTCGTAGTGATAGACAGTTTGCATAAGCTGCCATTCAAGGATTTGAGTGAGCGCAGAACAGGTATTGACGCCTGGTTGCGTGAGCTTGAGTCGATCCGCGATGAAATGCAGGTGTCTTTCCTGGTGATCTCAGAGCTGTCCCGGGGTGCGGAGAAAGCCTATTCGGAGATGCCACATCTCGGGGTATTCAAGGGTTCCGGCGATATCGAATACAGCGCAGATAATGCCATGGTCCTTTTTAATGAGACCTCTGGTGGCAGCAACCGGTCCTGTGTGTTGCATATCGTTGCCTCAAGAGAATATAGCCCTGGGGCTGTTGCCCGGTACAGGCTTGATTACCCTTATTGGGGTTTTGTTGAAGAGCCCCTGCCGGAAAGCATTTAATTCGTTCACCCTTCGTATAACTGTATTCTTCAGTTATTATCTTAATTGCCACCAATTGCCTTTTCTCCGTCTTTCCTGAGCTGGACCTTTGTTGGAGATCCTGAAAAGGAACTTGATAAAGTTAATCTATCAGTAGACTCCGGAATCATTGCCCGACGGGAAAATGAACAGTGGGTTGACATTTACAAGTAATTCAGCAAGTTGTACTGGAGCGGTTGCCAAAAATGCAATTGCCGGATACAGCAGGTGTGCTCACCAGTGTAGTTACTTCCTGTCATCGCAATGGGGCACACCCTTGGCGTCAAGATGCTGGCAGAAGGTGTGGAAACACTGGAGCAGTTGAACCTCGTTCACGATATGGGCGTGGACGAGGCTCAAGGGTACGTCTTTGCCAAGCCGGTTTCGGCCAGGAAGTTTTTGGAAATGCTCAAGACCTGGGGAAATGAGTCATCGGTATTAAAGATGTGTGGCGCCAGGACCCAACCAATTATAGCGTTCTGTGGGAAGTCTCGTTATGTTCACTTTCCAGCGTACTTTTATTGTATTCTGCAGAAAATGAACCCGCCCGATATGATCATGTGGCATTGCTTGATACTCTACCCATGCCTTGAACTGAGATAAGCTGACGAGACGCCGACAGACTGCAGGGCTTAAATGATCTGGTCACTTTCAAGCCAGTTTTTAAGTGCATCCAGGCCCGCCTCTGCTCGCTTTTCGCCGCGAAACCGTTTCGGTACTTTCTTTTTCCAGGCTGGAAACAGGCCAAAGTTGACATTTGAGGGCTGAAAATGTTTGGGATCGCTTTCCGTCAGATGCCTCACCAGGGCTCCCAGTGCGGTTTCGGGCGGTGGCACGGAAGGTGATTGACCGTTTGCTTTTCTGGCTCCGTTGATTCCAGCCAGCATACCCATCGCTGCGGATTCGACGTACCCTTCCACACCGGATAACTGACCGGCGAGCAGCATATCGGGGCGGGATTTGAATTCGAGGGTTGGCTCCAGCAGTTCGGGGGCGCAGATGAAGGTGTTGCGGTGGATGGAACCGAAACGTACGAATTCAACATTTTCCATCCCGGGGATGAGCCGGAATACCCTGTTTTGCTCGCTGTAAGTCAATTTAGTTTGAAAGCCGACCATATTGTACGTGGTACCTTCCGTGTTCTCCATGCGCAACTGAACTACAGCGTATGGATCTTCACCGGTCCTTGGATCTGCGAGACCAACAGGTTTCATTGGGCCGAAACGCAAGGTTTCATCGCCTCGGGAGCGAATTACTTCAACTGGCAGGCAACCTTCGAAATATTTTGGTTTTTCAAACTCCTTCAAAGGTACACACTGGGCGTTTGCCAGTTCGGTGATGAAATGAAGGTACTGTTCCTGATTCATGGGGCAATTCAGATAGTCGCCCGGGCCGTCATCGTATCGTGATTTTTGGTAGACGATTTCTTTATCGAGCGATTCTGCGCTGACGATTGGGGCTATGGCATCATAAAAGGCGAGGCGGTCTCTGCCGGTCAGCCTGATAAGAGATTCAGCAAGGTTCTCGGAAGTAAGTGGACCAGTGGCCAGAATAACGGTGTTTTCGGTTGGCGAAGGCAGCTCGGTTATTTCCTTGTGAACAATCTCAATATCCGGGTGATTTTTCAGGACCTCGGTGACATAGGCTGAAAATTGCTCGCGATCGACAGCCAGTGCCTTGCCGGCAGGAACCTTACATTCATTTGCGGCCCTCATGATGAGCGAATCGCAGCGGCGCATCTCTTCTTTTAGAAGACCGACTGCAGACCCGATATCGTCAGAACGAAAGGAGTTGCTGCAGACCAGTTCGGCCAGATCAGGGGAACTGTGAGCCGGGCTGAAGCTGTGGGGTTTCATGTCGTACAGGGTAACGGTACAACCTCGTTTGACTGCCTGCCAGGCGGCTTCGCTGCCGGCAAGACCTCCGCCGATAATTTCAATATGCTTCATAATATTTTCAGAGAATACGTGCAGCCCGGTCAGGTAAGCGATAGTGCTTTGTAAACCTGGTCTGCAGGTTGTTTATGTTATGGGTAGTAAATTTCTACTCTAAGTCGTTTTCGGCCCCACTCAAGGGCCTCCTGGTGCGACTTGAAATAGAGGTCGATCCTGTTGCTGCCCTTGATTGCTCCGCCGCGGTCCTCGACCCGGCCCCAGCCATAGCCTGGAACATACATCCTGGTGCCGAAAGGGTAATAGCGGGTATCGGCTGCTATGGTTCCCTCATCGGCCATGATAGCCCAGGGCATCATCCTGTAAGGGATGGTCCATGGTTTTGCGGCAGAATCCATGGAAAAGAGCCCGGGCTGTGGTTCGCTGGGTTTGGTGCCGCTGGCAGTTCGTCCACTATACGGTTGTCCGGCCTGATGCCCCTGGCTTACGTATCTGTTCCACACATCGAGCTTCAGCTTCGACCAGCTGCCGCGCTCCCAGCCACAGCATTGGCCACAGCCGCAATAGGCAGTAGTTTCAATCATTTTGCCGACCGGTTTTTTTGCACAGCCACCAAGCATTGTCAGAAAAATTGCAATAATGATGACACATGCTGTGGGTAGAGGCGTGGAGCAGACAGGGCTTTTTATGTTCTGTAAAACCATTTTTTCAAGTCTTCAGGGCTGAATTGTTTTACGACAGGTCGGCCGTGCGGGCAATGGGAAAAGAGATTCGCCCTGGCCATTCGCATTAGAAGCGCATCAATTTCTTCTACACTGAGCGTGGTGCCGGCTTTTACTGCAGCTTTACATGCCATGGTGGCGAGGATAGTATCGACAATATCACCAGATTCCCGACGTGAACTTTCACTGCCGAACTGTTCGAGCACGTCAATGAATAGATCTGCCGGTCCGACTTTTCCGGTTATGGCAGGAACGGCAGAAATTATCCACGAATTACCACCAAATTCACGGATGGAAAACCCCATGTGTGCCAGTTCCTCCTGATGCTTTTCCACCAGTTGAGACTGGAAAAGTGTCAACTCAATCGTTTCAGGGAAGAGCAGGTTCTGGCTGGCGGTATTTCTACTGAGATATTGCTGGCGAAGTTCCTCGTATATCAAGCGTTCATGGGCGGCGTGCTGATCAATGACCAGTAACCCTTCACTGCTTTTACAAAAAATATAAAGGTCAGCAAATTGGCCGATTACCTGCAAGCCATGGCCGTTATTCTGTTCCGGCAGCAATGATGTTTGCTGGAATGAGACTGTATTCGCCTTTTCCTGCAATGGTTCAGCGGGAATAGGAGGGACAGGTGGAAGCTTTTCGGTCTGTGGCTCCCGGGTGCTGAATCGGGATGTTTCCGGCTCAAAGGCAGCAGGTTGAAAATCATTCGCGTCCAGCTGAGGTTTCATGCCGCTTGAGGTTGGTTTGAAAAAATCAGCTTCAGGCTTTGCGGGCGACTGTTGTTCCGGTTGGTCGGATGTCGCAGTTGTTGGAAAAGAGAGGGGGCTTGCCTGTGCTTTATCTATCAGATCTTCCTGGCTGGGTTCGGATTCAAGAGGCACGAACGGGTTGCCTGCCGGCTGCTCTCGTTCCAGCGGAATAGTTGTCGTCTCGGATCGGGAAGAACCGAACATTGCAGTCTGCAGCCTTCTCTGCTCCCCCAGCATGGCTTTGGCCACTGTTTCGGTTATGAGAGCGTGGATACTGCGGCTGTCGCGAAACCGCACCTCATGCTTGGCAGGGTGTACATTGACGTCCACTTCATCTGCGGGCAAGAGCAGATGCAGCAAACCCGCCGGGTTCTTGCCCTTCATCAGAAAGCCTCTTAAGCCTTCCGCGGCAGCGTGAACCATCATCCTGTCCTTGATTGCCCGACCGTTGACAAAAAGGCGAAGCCGCGCGGGACCCGTATGCAGACGTTCCGGCGGGATCAGGTAACCATAGACCCTCCGTTCGGGGGAATGAACCTGATCGTCGCCAACCTGTATGAACCTGCCGGTGTAGTTGATCAGCTGAGCAAGCCTCTGCTGAAGAGTCAGGGAGTTATCCAGATAGAGGTTACGCTTTGAGTTAACTGTCAGGGAGAAGGTGACATCAGGGTTTGCCAGGGCGTAATTGCGGATGACCTCATCGATGTGATTGAGTTCGGTACGCATGGTACGCAGGAATTTTTTCCTGGCAGGTGTGTTGCCGAACAGGTTTTTGATCTCAAATATAGTCCCAACGCTGCAGCCAGCTTCGTGGACCCTGGTCAGCTTGCCGAATTGAATTTCAGCGCGAGTGCCGAGGTCGGCATCGTGTCGGCGTGAGGTGATGGTCATTTTGGAAACGGAACCGATAGAGGGAATAGCCTCCCCTCTGAACCCGAGGGTATTGATGGCGTTCAGGTCCTTATCGGTTTGTATTTTAGAAGTACCATGTCGCTCAAGGCTGAGTAGCACATCGTCCTCATCCATTCCTTCACCGTTGTCAATGATGCGGATGAGCCGGGTGCCGCCACCCTCGATCTCAACTTCAATGCGGTCTGCACTTGCGTCAAGACTGTTTTCAACCAGTTCTTTGACGACGGAGGCCGGGCGCTCTACTACTTCGCCTGCAGCTATCTGGTTTGCCAACTGCTCAGGCAGGATACGGATTTTAGCCATGAATGAAACGAATTAGAGTTGCTTGTTGAAAGGTAAATGGTACATTTGGGTCTGGTCATTAAAGATACAGAAAGAGCCAATTTTTACCAACACTATTCTCCTTGTGTCAGACGAAAAGAAAAGCAAGTCATCCAAGGCTTCCAGTAAGCCAACCCAGCCTCGCAGGAAACCGCGTAATGAGAAACATATAATCGGGTTTCTGTTTTCAATCTGCCTGCTGCTCACTATATTTCTGGGCAGTTCTCTCTTTATAATGAAGAGCTTGCAGATCCCGGATATTCGCACAGTAGCCAACTACCAACCGGCTGAGGCCTCTATAATCTATGACCGGCACGGCAGAGTTATCGAGCGGGTCTTTGCGGAAAACAGAACCGTTGTGGAGCTTGAGGCCATGCATGAACTGCTTCCGGATGCTTTTGTAGCTGCGGAAGATGGCCGTTTTTATGAGCATAAGGGGCTTGATTTTATCTCGGTAATGCGTGCCCTGGTGGTAAATTTGAAAAGTGGTCGCAAGAGCCAGGGAGGTTCCACTATAACCCAGCAGGTGGCTCGCGGCTTGCTGCTTAGCCCTGAGAAAACATATATCCGAAAGTTCAAGGAGGCGATACTTGCCTGGAGAATAGATACTCTTCTGACGAAAAAGGAGATCCTCTATATCTACCTCAATCAGATATACCTGGGTGAGGGTGCTTTTGGGGTGGAGGCCGCTTCTCAGGTCTATTTTGGTAAATCGGCCTCGCAGCTAACTCTTGGAGAGGTGGCGCTGCTTGCCGGTCTGCCGCAGGCACCCACCAGATATTCTCCTTTGAAGCATCTGGATAGAGCTCGGGCGAGGCAACGATATGTACTCAACAGGATGGCGGATGACGGTTATATTACTCCGGACAAGGCCAGGGTCGCCTATATTTCCAAGCTGAATTTGAGAGCTGGCAAGCGGGGATTTGACCCGGTCAACGGTTATTACCTCGATGTGGTCAAAAAGCAGGCAACTGAGATCTTAGGTCGTCCACTGCAGGAAGCGGGCGCGAGAATCTACACTCACCTCGATCCGAAATTACAGAAAAGTGCTACTCAAGCGGTGGTCAGTGGACTGCGCTCTGCAGGTGTCCGTCAGGCGCTGAGGGATGTAAATTCGCGCCGGATACCGCAGGGGGCACTGGTGTGTATCGAGCGCAGCAACGGCAGGGTAAGGGCATTGGTCGGGGGGGCTGATTATTTTGCATCACCGTTTAACCGGGCGGTCCAGGCAAAACGGCCTGCAGGTTCAATTTTCAAGCCTTTCGTTTTTGCCGCCGCTCTTCAGGATGGATGGAAACCGCTCAGCATCATCAGTGATGCACCTCTTTCTATTTCCGGCGGTAAACATGGCGTCTGGCAGCCGAAGAATTACTCCGGAACATATCATGGGGATACCACCTTAAAGAATGCACTGGCAAACTCCTATAACGTTGCGGCTGTCCGGTTGATGCAAAATGTCGGGGTCAAACGAGTTCATGCCATGGCTGACGCCTCTGGCATTACCGCGAAGATGCCACCAGATCTGTCCCTGGCTCTTGGTACGGTGGATGTTTCTCTGCTCGAGATAACTGCTGCTTATGGACCATTTGTCAACAGTGGTATTTACACCGAGCCGTCATTTATTCGCCGCATTGTGGTGGAGGACAAAGAGCTCTGGCGGGAGTCGCCCATGAGGGTTCAGGCGATGACACCAAGGACCGCACTCAACATGGAAGCCATGCTGGAAGAGGTGGTGACCAATGGTACCGGAAAGCGTGCCGGTGGCTTGCCCGGCGCAACAGGTGGTAAGACCGGTACCACCGATAAAAACAGAGACGCCTGGTTTGTTGGCTTTAACGGTAACTATATCAGTGGAGTATGGGTCGGCCATGATCTGAATCAGACCCTTGGCGACAAGGAAAACGGTGGAAGAACGGCTGTACCCATCTGGAGGGATTTTATGGCAGAGGCCCGGGGGGGCTCTGCCCGCTGAAAAATCAGGAGACCTGGAAATCGCATCTCGGATTGTTGTATAGGTAACAAAAAAGCCCGACTGGTAAAAATACCGGTCGGGCTTGAATCTTTTCCTGCTCTATACTTCCAGGTTAACCAAAGATACCTTTCAGGGTGAAGAATATCAGCATGGCCATGACAGCGCCTGCCGGCAAGGTGACCACCCAGGAAATAATAATGTTTCCGACGACTCGGAGATCAAGCGCGCCGATTCCTCTGGCTAAACCTACACCCAGTACGGAACCTACCAGGATGTGTGTGGTGGAAACCGGCAGCCCTGTCCTGGAGGCGAGGACTACTGTGGTTGCCGCTGCAAGTTCAGCACAGAAGCCGCGGGATGGTGTGAGTTCTGTGATCTTTTTACCGACAGTAAGCATAACCCTGTAGCCGAGGGTGATAAGACCGAGCACGATACCACCGCCACCCAGCAGCAGAATCCAGACAGGCAGATCGGATTCCTGCATAACTTCACCACCGGAACCGACAATACTTACTACAGCAGCGAGCGGTCCGATTCCGTTTGCCACATCGTTTGAGCCGTGGGCAAAGGCCATGGCGCAGGCCGTAAAGAGCATCATCGGGCTGAAAACTTTCTCCACACTGGCGAAGTGGGTTTCCCGGTTGGTGCCGATATCTTCTTTAATATTTCTGATGAAGTACCAGCCCAGCGCAGCTGCCATTGCGCCAATAATGCTCGCGACGGCAAAACTCTGGAGGACGGTGAGATCAACGTTCAGATGTTTGAGTCCCTTGAAGAGGGTGACAAGGGAGATCATGAAGCCCACCATGAAAATGTAAGCCGGCGCATACTTCTTGGCGTTCCTTAGTGGCTGATCCGTGTCGAAAATAAGCTTTCTGGTGCTCATCACCAATAAAAAGGCAATCGTGCCACCAATAGCAGGGGATATTACCCAGCTGGCAACAACGCTGCCCACTTTGCTCCATTTAACGGCTTCGGGTCCGATTCCAACGAGAGCAAATCCGATAAGCGCGCCGATAATGGAGTGTGTGGTTGAAACAGGCCAACCTCTGGTAGAGGCAATCATCAGCCATAGTGCAGCAGCCAGAAGCGATGCCAGCATACCATAAACAAGGATTTCGGGATTGGCAGCGATACCGGAGGGATCGATGATGCCTTTACGAATTGTTGAGGTAACATGGCCTCCAGCCAGTACAGCCCCCATAAATTCGAAGATAATGGCGATGCATATAGCCTGTTTTACGGTGATGGCACCTGCACCAACAGAGGTTCCCATGGCATTGGCAAGGTCATTGGCGCCAATACCCCAGGTCATGTAGAGTCCGAAGATAACCGCCAGGATGACCATGGCGGTTCCATAAGTAGCAATAATTTCCATTTTCCCCTCTTATTTGGACAGGAACAAAAGTACGCGGTCAGCCATATTCTCAGACTGGTCTGAAATGTTGCCAAGAAGTTCGAGTATCTTGTACCAATACATCACAGAAACTGGATCTAATTCAGCCTCAATTTCAAAAAGCGCCCTGCGTGCGCGATGGAGGATGGCGTCGATATTGTGTTCGCTGCGGCGCACACCGGCAATCATTTCGGTGACTCGTGCCATTTCACGTCCTCCAAAGCCAACTTCCAGCAACTCGTCGAGTTGTTCAATCATTTCCTTGGCTTCGGAAGTTACCTCCATGGTTCCCTCAAGCAGCTCGTCAAGATGGGATTTGAGTTTGTCGGGGACAATCATATCCCTGAAGGTGACTATCTGACTGATAGCTTCTGCCGTGTCGGCGATGGAGTCCTGATCGCTGATAAGACCGAGTAAATCTTTTCTGTCTACCGGCATCAATAACGAGGTAGGCATGTTAAGTCTGAAGGTGGATTTGATTTTATCCGCTTCAGTTTCCAGTTCACTGATTTGTCGGGATAAATTTCTGGTCTGTCCTTTATCCTTGGCATAGATTGCGTCGAATAGGGGTGGTACCAGACAGATACAGGAGAACACTGCACGCATGTGTTCCTGAATCGGCTTAAACGGTGAACGTCGGAACAGGCCCGACAGGGGCGTAGTTGATCGCATGATCATTGACCTCTTCACTTTTGTTTTTTTGCCATCAGGCATTTTGGTTCAATTCAAGCTAGAATTGTCTCTCTCCTAACACTAATATTAGGCGAATATTAAAAACAGGTTAAACTAAACCGAACTATCAAGAATTGCCAATCAAATATTGGGCTGCAATTAAGGGTAGATAAATTGAATAAGTACGTTGGACCAGTTAGTTATGGAATCTTTGAAAAAATACTGAATATTAAGATTGTGTTAAGAAAACTATATTACACAAAGAAATTGGCAGGAATTGATCAGGAGGTAATGTGCGGGATCCGGCAGACGAGCAACCGGGATTGACGGCGGAACAACCGCCGGGTGTGACCAGGGGCAGGTGGCGATGATTCCAGTTGGAGTCCAATATGACAACCATTGTGCGGCCTGTATGAACATGGCAATGAAAGTCAGATATTATTTATCAGTTTGGTCAGAGGCTCTGCAGGGTAGGTCAGAGGGATAAGGCCACCTTTCAGCTGTTGTAAAATGGCGGGACCCTCTTGATGGGCGCTGTAGATAATATGGTGGTTCTTGATTGAGCCAACGTTTTTCCAGATTGAGCCGAATGGGTCAAGTGGTGTATGACCGACTATGAAAGGTGTTCCTTTTTTAACCTTCAATGCCTTCCTGAATTTTTTAACATCGCTTTTGGTGTATCCTGCCAGATAATGAGGCCGCTGGAGCCTGTTTTTGGTCACTTCTCTGATGAGTACGGGATTGTCGGCGATATGTACTATGTCATCGTACGTGACCTGAGTACGTGGTGGGGCCGCGTGGCAACCATAAAAGTGTTTGGATTTGACGACATAGGCGAGTTTGTCATACAACTTTTCCATCTCCTGCGCATATTCTTCGCCACGGAGTTCAACCAGGCGGTTACGCATCAGCACTCCCTGAAGAATACCGTTTTTACTGATATTCGTGGCAAAAGTGTCGTGGTTTCCGCGTATGTAGAAGAAGTTTTCAGGAAAGCGAAGTTTGAGTGTTATGATCAGATCCATCAACAGGATTGAGCTATCCATTGACTCCATCTCGTCGAGGAGTTCTGAATGAACTGCATCGCCAAGAATTATGATTGTCGTTGATTTAGATTGCAGGCAATTGAGCAGGCAGTTCTCGGCGATAATTTTTAGCAGGTTATCAACCATTCCATGCAGATCACCGATAATCAGGGGCAACGCGCGCTGATCGAGTTCAATGATTCCTCCTGGCATGCCGTCTCGCCTGGGTGGACGCATTGGTTCATTATCCATCAGGGTGTTGAGTTCCTGAATCCGTTTTAGCGCCACATCAGGCTCAAGCAAAGCGATCGGGCCTCCATAAAGATGCCGTATGGTGATAAAGGCTTTCTGTCGATTTGCCTCGACCTGCTCCCGGTAGTCCAGATCATCAAAACGAACAAGTTTGACACCGTATTTCTCGTCAAGCGGGGTTATGGTCAGATCTCCCCTGTTATTTGTGATAGTGGCGTGGCGATTTGCTACTTGTTCCGAGAACTGAAGAATAGTGTCGTATTCGCTGTTGGCTTTACCGAGGATCACCGTTTCACCAGGAGCGATGCGGACAAAACCGGTGGGGTCTGTGCTTGAGCATGCCTGGGGGGTGTTGATGATCCAGCTCTTTCGTATATCTTTCCGTTTGACTCCCAGTGGAATTTCAGGGTGGAAGCAGAGGCGCTGGTCACCAAGAAGCATTTCGAATGTTCGGCCATCATGGGCGATTCTATTGATCCCCCTGATACGACGTATGTCATTGGTGATAGTAAACCAATTGCCTTGTTTCATACCAATGACCTGCTTCCAGCCTGCCCAGGTTTTAAGGCTCGGGCGTGGTGGGCTATAACTGATCGCCCATTTAGGTATGGTGGCAACGCCCTTTTCGGCTATACGCATCGGCTTGCCCTCAAGCCCTATGCGAATATAAACATTTAAACCAGCCCGATGCAGATAGAGGGCAATTTCCTGGTATGCCTGGATCTGTTTCTGAACAATTTCCTCGGTTAATTCTGTATCAACTGGAAAATAACCGCGGCTCTGACGTTCTTTCCGGCGTCTGTAAATTGTCTCATAGTCGGGAAGAAGGAATTCGAAAATATACCGTTGCCGCCAGTTGGTCTGGAAAAAATATTGCTTTTTAGGCGGAATCTTGAGGCGTTCAAATTCGATTGGTGGCGGAGGATCCTGCTCCAGCCATTCCTTTTCAAAGACAGTAAGAGCTTCTTTGTGCCCGGCAAAAGGCATGCCGAGGTGGACCTCCCGCGGCCTGTAGATCAGCGTCTGGTCTTTCCACCACCCTTTTCGGGTAAGGTCGATATACCCTTCGTTAGGCCACCCTTTGATCTGGTTGATATAATACGATTTTCCAGCTCCCGGTGGCCCGGTTACCACAAGTTGCAGGTATTCCAGACCAATGGGCATCGCCACGCCGCGAATATTCTGGATATCCTTGATCGGTACCAGTATTTTATGTAGAGGGTCTTGCATTTTCACGAGGGGTATTAAAGCGTTAATAGAAATGTAACATAACTTCCTGCCAAGAATACACTTTGTTTGTCTTTGCTGTCAACGCAATGGGATATAAAGTGTCGTATATCTCACCTTAATTAATGATCTGATTCCCCTTAAAGCCCAGCTTCACGAATCGAGGCGTGAGGAGCAAGTAGTTAGGGGGGAGGAGTAACAGCCCAAAGCTAAAGAAGTGTTCCCGGCAACTCAATATAATGAATCGATTTCCGGAGGGCCACATGCCAATCTGCCGCATCTCTCTTCTCACCTCTTTAAGCTGAAGATTGTGGGGAATCAGAGTTTATTATTATAATTTAATTTTCCACATATATAACCATGAATTGTATACAAACCTTCTGTTCGCTTGATCAGGGACCGTTGTCAGGGATATTTTTGACGAGTGATGGTGAAAGCCTGCAATCTTTACAATTTATTATCGGGTCTATCGAAAAGGAGCGACTGTTATCACAACGTAATCCCCGTCATAGCGAGTGTGAACTCCACCGTAGGGCACATGAGCAACTTGAGGAATATATAAATGGAAGATTACGTTCGTTTGACCTGCCAATACAGCTGAATGGCACAGAATTTCAAAGAAAAGTCTGGCACATCATAGAGGATATTCCTCATGGCCAAGTGTTAACATATGGGCAAATAGCTGCAAAACTAGGGAGTCCGGGATTGAGCCGAGCAGTAGGGCAGGCAGCAAACAAAAACCCGATTCCGCTCATTATACCCTGTCATCGGGTAGTGGGAGCGGGAGGGAAACTTACAGGCTTTGCAAGCGGTGTGGAGCTGAAGTCGTATCTGCTCAGCCATGAGCGGCGTGATCGACTTTGGTAAGGGAAAAAAAGCCGATCCACCGCTGAACAAACGGTAGATCGGCTGAATATATCGGAAGCAGATTGACTGCTACAGCGGGTTCATGGTCCAGATACCGCAAGGGCAGGTATCTGCACAGAATCCACAGGCGATACATTTTTTATCGTCGGAGACATATTCAAAGTCGAAATCTGACTTGAATTCATATCCGTTCTGCGAACCGATAATTATCTCGCGGCGGGTAATGGCCCCGGTGGGACAGATGGTCTCACAGAGATGACAGTCACGACACGAAGCGCAGGAGAGGCATCGTTCCGCCTGATCCGTTTCGGTCGATCCCTTGGAACAAGGAGAGTAGTGATTAATGGTGAGTGCTCGTTTGCTGATAACCGATTTGTTAAACGGTTTGAACTCTTCACCTTTGCACTGGGCGATAATGAATTCGGCAGCTTCCTTACCGGCACCGAGTGCGTTGGTGGCAAGTCCTGGTTTTTCCACGTCACCGACGGCGAGTACATTGCCACTGGAAGTGACATGAGCCTTGTTGGTGGTGATCCAGGCGGCACCGCCCACTGTGATTGTCTCTACGGTATCAGGCAGGAACGAGAGAGCCGGTACATCACCGATAGAGATAAAGACCGATTGAGCCGGAATCAGGTCACCTTCGGCGGTTATCAGCCCCTCTTTGGTGATTTCCTTAGTGGAAACAGGCCAGCGAAATTGGGCGCCAAGTTCCTGGGCTGCCTCTTTTTCCTTGCCGAAAGCAAGCGGTTTCTGGATATCCACCAGGGTGACTTTCTCTGCACCAAGCCTATACGCTTCACAGGCAACGTCACAGCCCACATTACCGGCACCGATCACAACCACCTCACGGCCCACTTCCATCGGTGAGCTGCTCTTGGCTGATTTGAGGAAGTCCAGCGCGGCGGTTACATTCTCGTGACCAGGGAACTGCAGACGACGAGGCTCGTGAGTACCAATTGCAATAACTACGTAGTCGTAGTCCTTCTGTAATGCGGTGAACTTCTCCTTGCTCATCTCGGTATTCAGACTTACCTCGATGTTTTCCATGGAGTTAAAACGCTCAATCTCAATGTCCCAGATAGCCCGGGGGAGTCTCTCCCAGGGGATAACCTGGGCAAGCTTACCGCCAAGCTGGTCACCTGATTCGAAGATATGTGCGTGGACGCCGGCCAGAGCCAGCTGCCAGGCAACACTCATTCCTGCAGGGCCGCCACCGATGATGGCCACTTTTTTGCCGGTAGATGCTTGAGCTTCAGGGGCATGAAAGTTACCGACAGCCCGACCGAGAATATGCATGTCGATGGAGTCGTCAACACCTGTTCTGGAACAGTTCTCCATACAGAGGTTCGGGCATACGGCGCCGCAGACGGAGGCTGGCAGCGGGGTGTAGCGGAGCAGCATTTCGTAAGCTTCATCCGCTTTTCCTTCGCGAATGAGTCTCAGCCGGTCAATGGTCGGTATATGTACCGGGCAATAGTAGGTACAAGGGGCGGCTGATTCCTGATTGGCCCAGAAAGGTTTTTTGCGGCGCAGGTCGTCGGTGACGATTGCTGTAATCGGGCTACGATCAAGGCCCGGGGCCAGATCGCGCAGCGGGTCGCCGCCGAAAGCTTTGTTCCAGTGCTCGTTGCGGAACTCAGCCATAGGCATAGGTCCCGACCACATCAGGGCGCGCTCCTGTGGAGTAATGGCGATCAGGATCTGCCATTCATCACGCTTGGTGAGGGTCTCAAGCAATTCTTCCCGGCCAATTTTCTGCAGGTAGCCGGCCATATTTTCAGTAAGCCACTGCCATTGCTCGTCGTTAGGTACATCAAGCCGGGCATTGTTACGGGAAAATGAGCTGTCGGTTTCACCGCGGAAGTAGATTGTACCACCAACCATACCGACACAGGGACGGTAGCCGAGGACATTCTCCGGGGTTTTGGCATCGATACCGCAAACTACAGCGATACCGCCACAGTTGAACTCGGCAAAAGAGTCACCGGTCGAACCGAGAACCCAAAGCTCGGGTTTTTCATAGGCCGGGTTCCACTTGGTCATGGTGAGACCGCGGGCACCAATTGAGCCGGCAACGTATACTTTACCAGCGGCCATGGCGTTACAGGCGCCATTGGTGGCATCACCGATAACGGTAATTTCCGCGCCGATGTTCAGGTAACCGAGGTCGTCTGAAGTTGCACCTTCACATTTGATGGAGGTGCCGGGTAAACCCATACAGCCGAGACGCTGCCCGGATGGGCCTTTAACATTGATGTCGAGTCCGTCCTCGTGTTGAAGCCGGATACCGATATTATGCTGGCCGTATGTTTCTAATAGCAGGGATGAGGACTCAGACGCAGCAGAGCGAACCATCTTCTCAAACTTCATTGAGCTGATGCGTATTCCGTTGTTGTCGAGACCTTTTATAACAGTCGTAGTCACTGATAACTCCTCATGTCAAGTAACGGAGTATATTGAACTCCGTTACGTCTTTGTTCATTATGTCGGTCTAGCAGACGTATTTGATTTGCAGCCTTTCTGCGGCAGCTTTATCTGCGATACCCAGGGCGTCGGACATACCGACCGGCAAACACTGGGAGCGTCCGAGCGGAGCCATGATCTTCTTGACCTCAGTGTTGATAGACATATATACGTCTGCAACGCGTTCGGCGACCTTGTCCGGGTCAAGACGTCTGTAAAGTTTCGGGCTCTGGCTGGTAATGCCCTTCGGGCAGATACCGGTGTTGCAGACGTTGCAGCGGTTCTTCTCGTTGCCGAGGCAGCCGCCGACGGCCTGCATGATATATTTACCGATATGGACACCTGATGCACCGAGCATAACGAGAGCCATGCCGTTCTGGGCAACGTTACCGTTTTTGCCGATACCGCCGGCTGCAAAGATCGGGATCTCGTTCTGCTTGCCCTGTGCTGCGAGATCGAGATAACACTCGCGGACACAGGAAGCGACCGGATGACCGGTGGCATCCATGGAGACGTTATAAGCCGCTCCGGTTCCGCCGTCGATACCGTCTATCATCAAGCCGGCTGCGTATGGGTTACGAACCAGGTTGTTCAATACGGATTTGGCAGAAGTTGATGCGGAAATTTTAGGATATACCGGCACTTTGTGCTCAAACGCTGTGGAGAGGGTTTGAACCATTTTCATGACACTCTCTTCAATGGAGTAGAGAGTCTGATGAACAGGAGGTGAAGGCAGATCAACAGCTTCCGGAACACCACGCAGGCGTGCAATCAGTTTGGAAACTTTATACCACATGAGCAGTCCGCCATCTCCAGGCTTGGCACCCTGGCCATACTTGATCTCGATGGCTGCAGGCATGCACTGCATCTCCGGAATGGCACGGATGATCTCATCCCAGCCGAAGTAGCCGGAAGCTATCTGCAAAATAATGTATTTAAGGTAAGGGCTTCTTAATACCCAAGGTGGGCAGCCGCCCTCTCCGGTACACATGACGACCGGAATACCGAGTACTTCATTACAGTAGGCGACACCCTGCAGCATTCCGAGCCACATGTTTGGCGACAGCGCACCAAAGGACATGGAGCCGATCACGAACGGAAATATTTCGCGGGTTGGTGGTATCCAGCCGCCGTTAATGGTTCTGTCGAGAAAATCCTCTGGGGAAAGTACGCGACCGAGGGTGGTGGTGACATTGAACTCGTGACGACCTGCATCGAGCGCAGGGTCAGTCAGCATCGAAATACGGTCGAACATGATGCGATCGAGCAGGGTCGGACCCTCAACATTTCTACGGCCGCCGCGCTTGTTCGGTTCACCTTTCTGGTTGTTGAAGAATACTGAACGATTTTCGTTGGAATTCGGCACCGGCATGATTGCCTCATTGGGGCAGACCATGGAACACATGGAGCAGCCAATGCAGGCATTAGCCATCTTGGTTCTCTGACGAATTCCGACGAAGGTTTTATAATCGCTGCCACGTTTTTTGCTCAGCACATCTACACGAGGGACTCTTTGTCTCCGGTAGGTGAGGTGAATTGCACCTTTTGGGCATATGGCAGTACATTTTCCACACAGGGTACAGCGATCCTCCCGATGCTGGATGATCCACTGTAAATCAGTGTAGCTTAGGCTGCTTGGGGTAACGGTAACTGATTGTGTTGAGACCATATGGTTAATTCCTTTCTATGGGGAGGGATGATAACTGTATGTTCGCGCATTGGCTGGAAGTCGAGGGATGGGTCCCGGTCGGGAACCAGTGCGTCCACGCCACAAATCTCTGAGGCAATGGCCCAGGCGCCATCACGGCCGCCAACGGTTGCCGGGCGCAGTTTCTTCTGGTCCATTACCAGCATGCAGGTTTCGTCCGGCAGGGTGCCGATGACAGCGTTGGGACCATCGATTACCAGGCGACGACAAACATTGCGCAGACCTTTTAAGAACTCTCCCTGGGGATGCTTTTCAAGCTCTTTGGAACTGAGTGGAGTGATGATATGTTTGTACGCCTCAAGCGGCAGCTTGAGCTGTTTGAGTGTGTAATGCAGGATATGGGCAAATACTTCAGAGTCACTCTGGTAGCCAATGTACCCTGGGATGTTTTTGCCAAGCAGCCAATCTTTAATGGGCACGAAGGCGGTGTTCTCACCATTGGTCATGGTGGCAATACCTTCGATGAAGAATGGGTGGCAGGCGTACAGGTTAATGCCGTAGTTGGTGTTCTGCCGACCCTGGGCCATACAGACACGCGACTTGATCTGGCCGTCCCATAAAGAGAGTGCGTTACCGATCTCAAGCGGCCAACCGACTTCCTTGATCATCGCAACATCAGGATAGAAGGAGAATACTGTCAGGTCGTTGTTGTTGTCCTCACCCAGCTTTCTTAAGGCGAGACGAGTGAGTAGCAATTCCCTTTCGCGCTCTTCCTGCGGTTTGTCTTTAAATTCAACAGGCATGCGGTAGGCACGAAGAAAGTATCTGTAGCGGTCTTTGGCTTCGATGAGTTCCGGACGCATGGTGAAACGATGGTCATATTTGAGCTCGTATCCGCGTTCATCCATGAACTCATCCATGCGCTGTTCCGCTTTTTTAGAATGTGCGATTCCGGAAAGAATCGGGAAGCGCGGATTGTATTTGAAATCTTCAAACTCCATCCCGCGAAGTAGCAGTCCAAGCCCGGAGCCATCATAACCTTCCTGCATGGCTTCCATTGCCTGTATCACTTCGTACGGGGAGAATGGTTCATTCGCTGTTTTTAGAGCTAAGCGACACATGGTTTCTCCTGCTGAAAATAAAGAAAGTAGCCCGGATGGGCTATGTTAAACGCGTCTATGAGGTACAAGCCGGGACGGGGATTCCTGCCGGATGAACAAAGACTAGAAAATTACGATACTGCGAAGTTGGATTTGTAGATTTAAATAAAATTCCAGAGAAAGTCAAGAAAAATACTATATTGTCAGATTTCTGGCAAAAATTCAGAATAATATTCAAAAATGTAAAAAAAGAGGTGCTCAATTGTCGGTATGGGCAATTACGGAGTAAGAGGAGCAGGGAGGTCATTCAATGAAAAATTGTACGGATTGGTTAAAATCAGGATTTTTTATCTGTAAAGATGGGGCAGGCGCCCTGTTTATCTCGTGAAATGTGAAGATTAGGCTGTTGGTGCCAGGAACTGTATATTGAGTTTCATCGTAAAGGTGGCACTATGATCTGAACTGAGCCTGATCTGGTGGAATACCAGTTGGAGGGCTCACCTTGCAGGACCCGGGTGGAGTGAATGATTCTCTGCCGACGGAAGTATTGCAGTTGAGAAGAAATGCAGGCCCAACACAGCTGCTTGAGATGCCGGTGCCTGGGGAGTGGTAGGAAATAAAAAACGCCAGTTACCTTAGCGATGGAGTCGCAGAGTATGCTGGCGTTTAAAAATCAGAGTGAAAGGGGCTATTTCAAAATGCGGCCGATGTCTTTGACCTGATCAACTTTTTCTTTGATCTCTGCGGCTTCTTTGACGCCTGGGATATCATCGACGATCTTCTTGGTTTCTCCTTCAACGTCACTGACGCCTTTTTTGAAAGAGGAGATGGCCTTGCCAAGTCCGTGTCCGATCTCTGGAAGCTTTTTGCCACCGAAAACGAGCACTCCTATGGCAAGAATTACAATTAGCTCAGGTGTGCCGAGTCCAAACATGATTTGCTCCTAAGGGGCTGTTGCTTCTAATGCGATGTAGCAAGAGGTTTGATCAAAAAACTAAGCGGTCTTGTCGCTGTTGTCTTTCTTGTCCTCATCAATTTTCTTGGGATCCTCTTCCTGACGGGTAGCCTCTTTAAAATTTTTAATACCTTTACCAATTCCGGAGCCGATCTCTGGAAGTTTACCTGCTCCAAAAATAATTACAATAATAACCAGAATAACGATGAGTTCCGGCATTCCAAGTCCGAACATATATTTACCTCGGCGAAAGAAATTACAATAAACTGACCATCTTTAGCCTAGACGGATGGTCTTAAAAAAGTGCCACTAGAATGTAGAGTAGAATCGACAGAAAGTCAAGGATGTTGGATTCCCGGCCGATTGCCCTGACAATTATCAAATTATGTCATGTGCTTTTTATGACTTGAGCGATTGCTGCAGCTTTTGCGAGAATTTTTTCCTCGTCAAGAGTGGTGAGTTTCCTGTCTCGCATGACGACCTTCCCGTTAATGACCGAGTGAAGCACATCCCCGCCCCGTGCAGCATAGACCATGTGTGATGGTATATTATAACAGGGCGTCAGGTGAGGCTGATCGAGGTCGATGACGATGCAGTCCGCTTTTTTGCCAACCTCCAGCGTGCCGATATTCTGGTCGGCATTCAAGGCTATCGCACCACCTATGGTGGCGGCAGTGAGAGTGGTTTCCGCGTCCATCACGGTGGGATCACTATGCATTGCTTTATGAATTTTTGCCACACTGTTCATCTCGCCGAACATGTCCACATCATTATTAGAAGCGCTCCCGTCAGTGCCGAGAGAGAGGTGGGCTCCGGAATTGAGGAGTTCCACCACCGGGGCGGTACCTGAGGCGAGTTTCATGTTGGATTCAAGGCAGTGGCTTATTTTTACTCCGTTGCTGGCAAGGATTTCAATTTCCTCATCATCCAGCTTAACACAGTGTGCTGCCAGCACATTGGGGCCAAGTAGATTAAGTGACTGCAGATGCCGAACCGGTGATTTGCCGTATCGTTCCGTACAGGTATCAACTTCTGACTGATTTTCCGAGAGATGGATATGGTAGATGCTGTTTTCCTTCGCTGCAACTTCTCCCAGTCTTTCCAGTAGTTCCGGTGAGCAGGTGTAGACACTGTGCGGATCGGCAGTAACAGTGATTAGCTGGTCGTCCCGGTAGTGATCGAACATTTCCTGAATATAGCTGAAACCATTCTCCAGTGCACCGTAGCAGGGTGATGGGAAATCATAGAGAACTTCACCAACCCAGCAACGCATACCGGCAGTTTGTGCTGCTTTAGCGACCTCTTTCGTGAAGAGATACATGTCACAAAAGCTGGTTGTGCCGGATTTAATCATCTCTGCGATAGAGAGCAGCGTTGAATGGTAGACGATTTCCGGTGTAAGTTTGGCTTCCGCCGGAAAGATATGGTCCTGCAGCCAGGTCATCAGCGGCAGGTCATCGGCGATACCCCTGAAGCATGCCATTGCAGCGTGGGTGTGGGTGTTTACCAGCCCTGGCATCACCAGGCCGTGCGGGGTGTGAAGATGTTCGGCTTGCGGGTATTTACCGGTGAGTAACCCGGTGGGCGCTATTTCTGTTATGGCGTTACCTGTTACAGCTACTCCGTGGTTATGGAGCACAGAGGACTGGCTGGCGGCAGGGAGCAGGTACTCACCGCTTATTATGAGATCCGGTTGTTCCATGGGATACTCCAGAAAGAAAATAAGATTTGTGAATACAGCCTATTGAGATCTTGATTGGCTGTGAACATACCACGACAGCAACCTGGTCGCATCTCGATTTCGCCATCGACAGGGTGACCTAAATGGAGAGTGATGGCAATCTGCGGGTTACCTCTGTAACCAGCTGCTGAAGTTGCGGAGTTACTTTGGCAGCAGTCGCTATAATGTCTTCAAGCAGGATCGGCTGAAAATTGTCAGGATCGTTAACATTGGAAACAACCGAGAGACCGAGTACTTCCATGCCAGCGTGGCGCGCTACGATCACCTCCGGCACAGAAGACATTCCCACAGCATCCGCTCCGGAATCCCGCAGCCACCTGGTTTCCGCAGGCGTCTCCAGACTTGGGCCTGGTATACAGGCATAGGTCCCGCTTATCACGTTTTTCAGGCCGCAGGTTGTGGCACAATCCATGGCTGTTTTAATAAGGCCGGGGTGGTAGGGCACTGAAAGATCTGGAAAGCGCGGTCCCCACTCATCAATATTTGGACCACGAAGGGGATTTTCGCCGAGGAAATTCAGATGATCTCTGATCGCCATAATAGAGCCGGGAGCGATGATCGGGTTGAGGCCGCCGGCAGCATTGGTGAGAATGAGTAGTCTGGCCCCAAGGAGTGACAGTACCCTGATGGGAAAGGTCACTTCTTTGGTTGAGTAGCCCTCGTAAAAGTGAAATCGGCCTTGTAGTACAGCCACCTGCTCACCTTCAAGAGTACCTATAATCAGGTTACCCTGATGGCTTTCAACGGTGGAGGCAGGAAAATGAGGTATTTCAGAATAGGGAATTACCAGCGCATTTTCGACTTTGTCGGCAAAACCGGAGAGCCCGGTACCAAGCTGGATCACAGTGCGGGGCATAAACGGGAGTGTGTCACGAAAATGGGCGACACACTCCGTTACTTTCCTGACATGAGCTGCAAAGCTTGAATCAGCCATGGCGAGCGTGGTTTTTCAGGTATTCCGCAATACCTGCTTTGTCTGCATCCATCAATTCGCAACGGGCTTCCCGATCGGCGAGCCCTGCAATTGATTCGGGGATATCAGGGTCACGGCCGATGGCGGTGTGAACAACATCACCAAACTTTGCCGGATGGGCAGTGGCCAGGCAAACAATCGGGATTCCAGTACTCCGGTGTTCCTGGGCGGCTTTAACTCCAATTGCGGTATGCGGGTCGAGGACGTAATTGAATTCCTGGTAAAAAGATCGAATGGTTTCTACCACCTGATCTTCATTGACAGCATACGTGCCGAAGTCACGACGAATCTGGTCCTGATAGGCATTCAGGTCAATTTTCCCGCTTGTCGCAAATTCTTCCATGAGTTCCCTGGTACGTTCGGGTTCGCTATCCATAAGGTAATAGAGGTAACGCTCGAAGTTGGATGCAGACTGAATGTCCATGGAAGGGCTGGAGGTCTGCACAACATCACTGAGTGAGTAATCTCCCGCACTTACGAAACGGCTGAGAATATCATTGGAGTTGGTTGCAAGGATAAGGCGTCGTATAGTTCCTTCCGGAAGCATGCGTTTGGCAATATATCCTGCGAAAATGTCACCGAAGTTGCCAGTTGGCACGGAAAAATCAACGGAAGCCAGCTTTTCGTGGGAGTTGACGTGCAGGCAGCTCCAGACATAATAAACAACCTGGGCGAGCACCCTGGCCCAGTTGATGGAGTTAATGGCCCCCAGGTGATATCTGTTCTTGAATTCTACATCTCCGAAAATGGACTTAACGATGGCCTGGCCATCATCAAAAGAACCCTTGATCGCGATGTTGAAGACATTGTCATCGAGCACGGTGGTCATCTGCTTTTCCTGCACTTCGCTTACGCGCCGGTGCGGATGCAGAATGAAGATGTTAATCCGTTCCTTGCCTCGCACGCCATAGATGGCAGCGCTGCCAGTATCTCCTGAAGTGGCTCCGAGAATGTTCAGGAAAGAGTCATCCTTTTCAAGTAGATATTCGAAAAGATTGCCAAGAAACTGCAGCGCCACATCCTTGAAGGCCAGGGTCGGACCATGAAAGAGCTCAAGGATATGCAAATCGCCGCAATGAACGAGTGGAGTTACCTCGTCGTGGCTGAAGCTTTCATAGGAGGCATTGATGAGGTTACGCAGGTCGCTCGCAGGAATGTCATCAATGAAGCGCGACATCACCTCATAAGCGAGCTCACTGTAGCTTAGCTCCTGCCAGGCCGTAAGTGTCTCACTGCCGATTCTCGGGATCGTTCTCGGCAGCAGCAGTCCGCCATCTTCTGCAAGTCCCATGAGGACTGCTTGAGTAAAGGGAATATTACTTACTTTGCCACGTGTACTGATGTATTGCATAATCTATCTGTCCAAGGTGTTGAATTTGGCAGCTCATGGGAATTCAGGATGCAGTGGAGACTGCCAAAGTGAAATAGTCTGGCCAGTACAGGTGTCAGTTACTGGTCTTCGACGTTGATTCGGGGGGCGTCATGCCACAACCCTTCCAGATCATAGAACTCACGCTGATCATAATAAAAAATGTGAACAACGACATCCCCAAAATCAAGAAGAACCCACATTCCGTCCTGAAGACCTTCTGCCCTTGAGGTTTTAACACGTTTTGAGCGCATCTCACCTTCAATAGCCTCGGCGAGTCCCTGGACATGACGGGTCGAACGGCCGTTCATGATTACAAAAAAGTCAGTAAAAGACGCTTTACCTTGTACGTCCAGAATTACAACGTCTTCAGCCTTGGTATCCAGGGCAACCTGGGCACATGTTTTGGCCAGTTCCAGCCCGCTTTTATCGCGGTATTCTTTTTTTAGTTTTCTCATAGTATTCTTGCCCCGAAATCTGTAGGGGCGGTGAAATTTTTTATGCTGTTTTACGCTGCTTGCGCGGTGGAAACTCAAAACTGATCTTGCCGTTTTTCCCGAGCAGCAGATACGCGTCAAAAGGTTTTCTCTTTTTAGATATAAAGCCTTTTATCAACTCTGTTTTGCCATCAGTCAAGAGTTGCTTGATATTTGCGGACGATATTTCTTTTGAAAGAATGATTTTTCCGATTTTCAGTCCCTTGTCCTTGTCACCATCTAAAGCGGAAGCAGACATATAGCCCGCAGGTGTTTCGTAAACGGGGCTTCCGTCAATTGGCGATTGTCCAAGCGGTGTTGATTTTTTGATTTCCTCAATATCTATATCATCAGTCGAATCAGCAAAGATGAATTCAATTTTTTTGTTGTAGCGAACCGAAGCGGTGAAAGGTTTGCCGCGTTTTGAACGGAAATCGCTGTATGGTCCGAGTGTCTCGCCTTTGATAAGGCGAACTATCTCATCGTCACTCATTACCCGCCCACCGAGGATCTTGCGGATGGTGATCTTTTCGTCTTCTGAGATCCAGGCTGTAGGAGAACCGAAAAACTTGACTCCGTCAACCGGGCTGAAGGGTGCTTCCTGACGAACCTCTGTGGCTTCAAAGTTTTTTATCTGGTCAATGATATGCCTGGTGAGATCCCGGATCTCCTTCATGAACTTTTCGCGGGTAAGCTGCCCTTTCAGGATCTGGTTAAGCTTATATTCCCATTCACCAGTCATTTCCGGAGAGGCGAGAACCTCAATTTTCATGGCTTCCAGCAAGGATAACAGCTCAAAGGCTTTGCCGGTGGGAGTCAGGTCCTTGCCCTCACGAACAATATACTTTTCCTTGATGAGTTTCTCTATGATCGCCGCACGGGTGGCAGGTGTGCCAAGCCCACGCTCTTTCATGGCATCGGCGAGTTCTTCGTCATCAATGAATTTATCGGATTTTTCCATCGCCGACAGGAGTGTGGCTTCTGTATATCGCGGTGGCGGGGTAGTCTCCTTGTCTTCTTTTTCGATGGAGTCACAATTGACCTTGGCGTCTGGAGCCAAGGGGGCCAGCAGCTTTTCGTTCTCACCAGACTGACCTCCGCCGTAAATGGCTTTCCAGCCTGCGTTCAGAAGAATCTTGCCCTCGGTGATGAAGGTCTCCTTTTCAACGATGGAGGTCCGCCTGGTGTTCATATATACAGCTGCCGGGAAAAAAACTGCCAGAAAGCGCTGAACAACCATCTGGTAAATTTTCAGCTCTGGTTCAGAAAGTTCCTTGGGCAACAGGCTGGTGGGCATAATCGCATGGTGATCGGTAATTTTCTTATTGTCGAATATGCGTTTGTCTTTTTTGATGTAGCCCTTTTCAAGAGCCTCAGCTGCAAATTTACCATATTGCCAGCCTTTTTGCTTTTTAACAGTTTCCGTGGCGGTTTTTACATAGTCTTCAGGCAGGTTCCGGCTGTCAGTTCTCGGATAAGTGAGCACCTTGTGCCGCTCATACAAGGCCTGGGCCAGGCCAAGAGTATTTTTGGCAGAAAAACCGAAACGGGAGTTCGCCTCACGCTGGAGTGAGGTGAGGTCGTAAAGTTGTGGTGAACGCTGGGTTGACTCCTTGCTGGTTTCGGTAACCTCGGCGGGCTTGCCTGTACATTTGTCTACGATTGCCAGCGCTTTCTCAGGTTCCCAGATCCGGTCGGCTTTAGCGTAGGAGTTGGCCGGGTCTTTTCTAAAACCAGTATCTATCCATTTCCCGAGATACTCCTGCCCATCAGCTGCAAAGGTTGCAGTCAGGGTAGAGTAGGGAACCGGCTCAAACCCCAGGCGGACTTGCTCACGTTTTACTATGAGTGAAAGGGTCGGGGTCTGCACTCGCCCGCAGGGAGTAAGGAAAAAACCACCTTTCCTTGAATTGAAGCCGGTAAGGGCTCTGGTTGCATTGATGCCTATCAGCCAGTCAGATTCTGAGCGACAGAGAGCGGTGTCCTCAAGCGGTACCATCTCTTCATTCTGCCGCAGATTGTCAAAACCTTTCTTTATTGCATCTGTGGTCATCGATTGCAGCCATAGACGCTTGAAAGATTTTCTGGCTACGGAGTTGTTCCAGACGTAATTGATTATGTATTTAAAAATCAATTCACCTTCGCGACCGGCATCACAGGCGTTGATTATCTCAACAACGTCTTTTCTGCGGATCAGCTTCTGCAAGGCATTTAATTGGGATTTTGTTCCGTCCAGGCCCTTGAGGGGAAATGATTCGGGGAGAATTGGCAGGTTTTCCATTCCCCATTTCTGGTAATCCGGGTTGATTTCTTCCGGGTAGCAGATGGATACCAGGTGGCCTATGGCATACGAAACTATATAATCATCACTTTCAAAGTGAGTTTTCGTCTTTTTGAATTTGCCTGGCAGTACCTTGACGAGATCTCCGGCGACACTTGGTTTCTCGGCAATTATGAGAGTTTTTGCTGTCATGTATTTTATTATAGGGGGCAGTGAAGCAAGGCGAAATATCTGGGCCAGCCGTTTACCCTGGAAGATTATTGATCAGGTGACAGAATGTTATGTGTCTTGGCGTGTTAACGCAACTCTTGAAGCAGGTTTTTTTGCCTGTGAATGAAAGTACATCATAATGAATAGGAAAAACCAACCATCCCGGAATTGAAAGATGTTGTATATATCTGCGTCAGGTTTGTCAAATGGATTTTAAAATATTTTTACCATTCATCCGGTTTCACCACTTTATGAATTTCCTAATAAAGGCAAGTAAATATAGAGGTATAGTTGGTGGCAAAATGGTTACCTGCAACCCATAGGTAAATGACCGCTGTTTAAATCTTGCTTCTTGCGTAACAGACAAAAGCAGTTAAATTTTCAGGAGTGGAATAATCTGATAAGCTCTGATCTTTCTATGTTTTGCCGATTCTCATTTTTGTTGGCCCTCTTGACAGGGAAAACGAAGTATGTTTTATTTGCCACATTGAAAGATTGGACTTTCGATCTGTTGAGGCAGATTGCAGGGTAGTTGCGTGAAAACTCCTTTCTTCAATTCGGGTTGGAGTCATTTACGTAAAATGCTCCGCTCGACAACGCCGGTATACCTCCAGCAGGTGTCTCTGCAGGAAGGCTTTGGAAAGTGGGCTTTGCCCGCTTTTTTTTATGCCTGAATGATGATGCCGGTATATCAGGTGCCGCCGTGAGGCATGGGCCTAAAGGAAAATTCATCGCTTTCGTAGCGGGTATTGGCTGATGAGCGACTTTATAATTGAAAAAATTGAAGATTTTGCAGCAACTTTGCTGCCCTCCATGGGACTTGAACTGGTTGATGTTCAGTTCCGAAGAGAAGGGCACGGCTGGGTTTTGCGGATTCTTATAGATAGTGAAGAGGGAATAACTGTTGATCATTGCGCTGATGTCAGTCGTGAAATGAGTGATTTCCTCGACGTGGAAGATCTGATTGATTATCCATATAATTTAGAGGTCTCCTCTCCAGGTATTGAGAGGCCTTTGAAGTCTCTTGCCGATTACCAGCGGTTTGCCGGCAAAAAAGCGCGCATCAAGCTGCGGGAAGCTGTTGGCGATCAGAAAGTGTTTGTGGGAGTTATTCAGCAGTCAAATGATGAGCACGTAGAATTGCAGCTGGAAGACGAAAGTACCGTGCAGCTGCCTTTTGAACTTATCAGGAAAGCCCGTCTGTCACTGTAGTGTTCGAAGGGTGAAAGACAATTGCGTTACAACTGAGTGCGAATGTCCTCCCGTAAAGAGGCAGGAAGCAATAAGCATGGAGCAAAAAAAATGGTATCGGAGCTTAAACGCATAATCGATCAGATCAGCAGAGATCGCGGATTCGACAAGCAGTTGCTGGTTGAGGCCATTGAGGAGGCGGTACAGTCAGCTGCGCGTAAAAAGCTTGGCAGCCGGCGGGATATTGAGGTTCGCTACAACGACGAATACGGCGAGGTAGAGGTCTTTCAGTTCCGAAGTGTCGTCGAAGTGGCTGAAGATGAACAGACTGAAATTTCATATGAAGAAGCTATAAGCCTGGACCCTGATGTACAGATGGGTGATGAGCTTGGCGAAAAGATGCAAAATATTACCGATCTCGGTCGTATTGCTGCACAGTCAGCCAAGCAGGTAATCATCCATAAGATGAAAGATGCCGAGCGTGAAGTGATTTACGACATGTTCAAGGATCGACAGGGTGAGGTTGTAAGCGGTATTGTGCAGCGCTTTGAACGTGGCAATATGATCATCAATCTGGGTCGTACCGATGCTATTTTGCCGAAGGATCAGCAGATTCCCAAGCGTTCCTTCAAACAAGGTGACCGTATCCGCGCCTATCTTACTGAGGTGCGTCAGACCGCACGTGATTCACAGCTGGTTCTCTCCAGGACAAATGATGAGTTCCTGGCTAAGTTGTTCCAGATGGAAGTGCCGGAGATCTCTGAGGGCATCGTACGTATCATGGGCGTAAGTCGTGAGCCAGGCTTTCGTGCCAAGATTGCAGTGAGCTCCTCAGAAAGTGACGTTGATCCGGTAGGTGCTTGTGTCGGAATGAAGGGTTCAAGGGTGCAGAACGTTGTCCAGGAACTTCAGGGTGAGCGGATTGATATTGTAACCTGGTCCCCGGATCCGGCTAAATATGTTTACAATGCGCTTGCTCCAGCTCATGTAAGCATGGTTCGGGTTGATGAGGACAATAACTCTATGCTGGTGGTTGTTCCAAACGATCAGCTCTCTTTGGCAATTGGCAGGCAAGGACAGAATGTACGACTTGCTTCCCGGCTATTGGGCTGGAGAATTGATGTGAAGAGCGAGCAGCGCTGGAATAATCTCCAGGATGCCGGTTATCAGACAATTCTGGCTCTTGACGGAGTTGATGAGTCGCTTGCTGATCAACTTTTCGGCAAAGGTGTCCGCTCTGTTGCTGATCTTGCCCAAAAGAGTGTCGAAGATCTTCTGGTGATTCGTTCTCTCGGCAATGAGTCTGCAGCTGCATTGATTGAGGCCGCTAAGGTTGCAGCGGCGGCCATGCCTGAGCTCTCTGAGAGCGATCAGGAGGCTGAGGAAGAGACATCGGTAGAGGAAGAGGTTGCCAGCGAAGTGGTAGGAACCCTTGATGAAGACGTTACCGATGAGGAACGTGAGGAAGCTCGGGAAGCTGAAGAATCTGGCGACGCAGAGGGTGGGGACGAAGTCTCCGAGGAGAAGCCTGAAGCGTAAGAATAGGTGTTGTGTGGCGGAACCGGTACGAACTTGTGTGGCTTGTGGCCGCAAAGATATAAAAAGCAACCTTCAGCGTTTTGTCTGGCGAGGTGACTCGCCGATAATTGATGAAACTGGTCGGGAAACCGGTCGGGGTGCATACTGTTGCAAGGTTGAACGTTGTCTGCAGAGGTTCGTAAAGCAGAATAAAAAATGGAAAAGAGTATTTCGCCTTTGAGGAAATAGTATCTATAATAGCTCTACAGTGATGATCCATCTTATGATGATGAATCGGTAAGAGCTCTGAGTGCTAGGAGAGAAGGAAATACGGGAGTAAAGAATGAGCAAGGTTAGGGTTTACGAACTGGCCAAGGAAGCCGGTATGAGTGGTAAGGCTTTGGCAGATAAACTCATAGAAGCTGGCTACGACATTAAGAGCCACAGTTCATCAGTCGATGAGGAAACAGCTGCCAAAATCCGTACTACGGTATTGAAAGACTCAGATACCAAAATGGTTGAAAAGCGGATCAGCGGTGATCAGGGGTCGACTGTTATTCGCCGCCGATCAACCGTAATCCGTCGTAAGGCGAAGCCACAGGACGAGTCTGTAGAAACAGCGTCGATGGATGATGTGGCGCCAGAATCGACTGCTGAAAGTGTTGATGCCGAAGCTACGGTAGCGGATGCGGTTGCAGAGTCTTCTGTGCCAGAAAAAGAAATTGAGGCAAAAGAGCCGGAGCAAGGTGCTGGTGAGGCGGAGATTGATGCTGAACCTGCGAAGAAACAGCCCGTCACTCCCCGGGCCGAGAACGTCGCCAAGGTTATCAGTCGTCCTGTACCTCCCAAGCCTGCTAAAGTTGAAAAGAGTCGTTCTCCGGAGCCAAAACCGGAGCCTAAGTCTGAACCGGCAATTTCCAAACCGGAAAAAAGTGTCGTCAGTGAAGAATTAAAGCAAGAAAAAGAAGCTGTTGACCAGCCGGAAAAATTGGTGAGAAAAGAAAATACTGAAAAAGTTGTGGTGCAGGAACCTGTTGTAGAAGAAAAGCAGCCTACCGCGCCCTCAAAACAGGACCAGCCTTTAAAGAAGGTAGAAGCAGATAAGCCTGCCAGGCAGGAAAAGCCAAAGGCAAAACCTGCTGCCCAGCCGCAGCGCCGTGGAATGGCCAAAATTGTTGGTACTATTGAGTTGCCAAAAGAGCCGGAAAGTAGTCATCCATCACGACCTCGTAAAAGGCCAACAAAACCTGCACCGAGTCGCAGACCAGCGCGTCCGGATCAGCCAGCTGCTCCAAGTACCCCTGCTCAACCAGTTGCAGATGATGCACGTGGTAAAAAACGTGGTAAGAAAGGCGCCGTTGTCAAAGAAGATGATCGTAATCGCAGACCGGCTAAAGGCGGAAAAAAAGGTGGCAAGAACGTAAAATTTACCCACTTTGGCAATGACTATAGCCGCAGCCAAGGTAAACGTGGGAAAAAAGGCAGAGGGCAGAAAGAGCGTGTAGTTCAGCCTGTAGCCGAGATGAAGGCCAGTAAACGCCGTATCGTAGTTTACGATACCATCACAGTAAGCGAGCTTGCTGCCCGCATGCGCATCAAGGCCAGTGAGGTAATTGCCAAACTGATGGGCCTCGGTGTCATGGCGACTATCAACCAGGCTGTTGATGTGGATACCGCTATGCTGATTGCCGCTGACTTCGGTTATGAAGTCGAGCAGGGAATTACCGAAGAGATCGGTATCCAGATGCTTGATGAGTCCCAGGAGGGTGGAGAACTTGTGTCACGCTCACCTGTCGTTACAGTTATGGGGCACGTTGACCACGGTAAAACATCTATTCTCGATGCCATTCGAAAAACTGATGTGGCTGAGGGTGAGGCTGGTGGTATTACCCAGCATATTGGTGCATACCATGTTCGCTCAAGCGCTGGTGACGTTACTTTTGTAGATACCCCAGGCCATGCCGCGTTTACCGAGATGCGTTCCCGTGGTGCCCAGGTAACTGACCTCGTTATTCTGGTTGTTGCCGCTGATGATGGTGTGATGGATCAGACCCGTGAGGCAATCAATCATGCCCAGGCTGCTGATGTTCCCATTCTTGTTGCGGTCAATAAGATCGATAAAGACAATGCCGATCCGGATCGTGTTAAGCGTGAACTTGCTGATTATGACCTGATTCCTGAAGAGTGGGGTGGTCAGACAATCTTCTGTGAGACTTCTGCCAAGAACAATATCGGCATCGATGAGCTTATGGAGTCCATTCAGCTCATGGCTGAAATACTTGAGCTCAAGGCTGACAAACAGAGAAAAGCCAAAGGTCGCGTAATTGAGGCTAAGCTTGACAAAGGTCGTGGTGCGGTGGCAACCGTACTCGTCCAGGAAGGTACCTTAAATAATGGCGACAACTTTGTCGTGGGCATGCATGCCGGTAAGGTTCGGGCAATGTTCGACGACCGCGGACGTACCATCAAGACAGCTGGTCCTTCTATTCCTGTAGAGGTTCAAGGTCTTTCAGGTGTACCGCAGGCAGGTGACGAATTCGTCGTTGTTACCGATGAGAAGATGGCTAAGAACGTCAGCCAGGTTCGTGCGATGAAGGCACGTGAAGCTGAGCTTGGAGCCAACAGCAAGATTTCCCTCGACAAGCTCTTCGAGAAGATGAGCGAAGGAGAGGTGCAGGAACTGCGGGTTATTCTCCGTTCTGATGTGCAGGGTACTCTTGAGGCCTTCGCCAAGGCAGCAGAAGAACTTTCCACCAAGGATATTAAAGTTCGCGTGCTGCACGAAGGCACCGGTACCATTACCGAATCCGATATCCTGCTGGCATCTGCTTCTGAAGCAATTATCATCGGCTTTAACGTTCGTCCGACCGTTAAAGTAAAGGAACTTGCCACCAAGGAAAATGTCGATATCCGGTCTTACGACGTAATCTATCATGCGCTGGACGATATCCGTAAAGCGATGGTGGGTATGCTGGAGCCGACTTACAAGGAAGACGTTATTGGTCTTGCTGAGGTTCGTGAAACATTCAGTGTACCGAAAATCGGAGTTATCGCCGGTTGTAGTGTCTCCGATGGCAAGATTCAGAGGAATGCCGGTGTTCGCGTTCTCAGGGAAGGTGTGGTTGTTTACACTGGCAAAATCGGTTCTCTCAGGCGCTTCAAAGACGATGTTAAAGAGGTCGCTACCGGTTATGAATGTGGTATCGGCGTAGAGAACTTTAATGATATCAAGGTAGGTGATCATCTCGAAGCGTTTGTAATGCTCGAGGTGGAAGCGACCCTGGACTAGTAGTTGGTGAAGTGTGAATATCTGGGATCCGAAAGAAACGCTTGACTCCATCGGCCTTGGCCGACAGGAGAAGAAGCGGCCCGCCCGTGTGGCCGATGTAATTCGTAACGAACTGGCAGTGCTTATGCTCAGCAAGGTCCGTGACCCGAAACTTGGAGAGGTGAATATCTCCAGAGTGGAGGTTACGGACGACCTGAAAATAGCCCGCGTCTTTTTTACCCTGTTAAGTGGTAAAAAGCGGGCTAAAGGGGCAGAGAAGTCGTTGCAGAACGCAAGAGGTTTTATGCGCAGTCATCTGGCTAAAACCCTGAACCTGAAACATACACCTGACCTGCAATTCAGGTATGACGACAATGCCGACAAGGTGGCTCACGTTGAATCACTTTTTCAGGAAATAGAGAATGAGCGAAAAGACCGCAGCGAAGATTCCTGAAAAAATAACTGAAGCAATCAGGCAGGCTGAGAGTATTACCCTGTTAACCCATATCCATCCTGATGGTGATGCGCTTGGCTCTATTTTGTCATTCGCCGACATTCTGGAGGCGATGGGTAAACGGGTAATGGTATTTCTCGAAGAGCCTGTTTCCGAACTGTTCAGTTTCCTGCCCGGCACAGAGCGTGCCAATAACGATATAGATACGGTCATCACCGAGGCAAGAGCCGCAGGTGATGGCCACATCACCGTTGCACTTGATTCAGGTGATGACCGACGGCTTGGCGTTCACATGGAAGACCTGTTGAAACTCAGGCCGTTTCTCGTTATCGATCATCATAAATCTCATAAGGATTATGGCGAGTTTCGCTGGGTTGAACCGGGTGCGTCTTCAACCGGCGAGATGATTTATGAACTCGCTTTGGCTCTCGATGCCGAAATATCTTATGAGGCTGCTGTAAATCTCTACGTGGCGATTTGTACCGATACCGGCTCTTTTCGTTATGAGTCGACAAAACCTCGCACATTCCGCGTCGTTGCCGAACTCTTAGAAAGAGGCGTCAAGCCGCATGAGATTTCCCAGAATCTCTACGACAATGTCAGTCTGCCGAGAATTAAGTTGCTCCAGCAGGTGTTAAGTACCCTTGCGGTTTATGATGGCGGTCAGTTGGCCTTTGTCCACGTTACCCAGGAGATGCTGGAGAAAAGTGGCGCAACCTCTCACGATGTAGAGGGTTTTATTAATTACCCTCGCTCCCTTGGCACAGCTAAAGTTGCGGTATTTGTGAAAGAAGGAACCGAGGGTACAGTTTCTGTCAGCCTCAGAGCAAAAGGCGAGTGTGATGTGGCAGATGTTGCAGCAGACTTCGGTGGGGGCGGCCATAGAAATGCCGCAGGGTTCCGTTTTCAGGACAAAACCGTGGATGAAGTTCACTCGCTGGTGCTGCAGAAATTACGCTTGCGTTTAAAAGATCAAGCGGAATAGCCTTTCCGTAATTACATATATCAATGTCAGATTTTTATGCCGGAGTATTTTTGATCGACAAACCGGTCGGTCCTTCGTCTTTTACCATGGTTCGCCACGTTCGAAAGCTGCTTGGCATTAAAAAGGTCGGTCATGCAGGAACGCTCGATCCATTTGCCTCAGGGCTGCTGATTATTTGTGGCGGCAGACCTGCGACTCGCCTGATCTCATCTTTCATGGATGGAGAGAAGGAATACGTGGCTACACTCTGTCTTGGAAGGCAGACAAGCACACTTGACCCTGAGGGTGAAGTCGTTGGTGAAGGAGCGGTTGGCTACCTGAGCGAACGTCGTATTGAGGAATGCCTCGCCTCTTTCAGGGGTGAGCAGATGCAGGAACCACCCGCATATTCTGCTCTTAAATATAAGGGTAAACCACTCTATTATTACGCTCGTAAAGGTATAGAGGTGAAAAAGGAGCCTCGCAGAGTTAACATCCTGGAACTTGAGCGCATAGATACCAAAGGTGATTTATGTGGGTATCATCCTGAATTTCAGATTCGCGTGGTGTGCAGCAAGGGAACGTATATACGAACCCTGGCAGCTGATATAGGTACAGCCTTGGGTTGCGGTGCGTACCTAACAGGATTGCGGAGAACCAGAAGCGGTCCATTCACTATAGAAAATGCAGTCAATGGCCAGACACTTTCCGACCCTGCTGAACGTGAGAACATCATGAAAAGCATGTTATCGGTAGAGGATGTCGGGAATCTGTTGCAATAAATGACAGAGTTGGCTACTTTAATATGTTTTGTAGTTGTATTATAGATTATAGGTGACTTTTTGGGACACGCCACCTGCTCCCAAGCCACCTGCCGGTTCACATTGGGGACCGTATTTTTATCAGAGAGCCTATCTAACTCTGTGATGAAAATGAAGCCGAAATTAATGATATCGATTGATTAGATTGAGTATACAGTACAGGAGGAATGTTGTGGCACAAACAACAATTAAGAAAAACGAAATTATCGAAAAACATAAAATCCATTCTTCAGATACCGGTTCTTCAGAGGTGCAGATTGCTCTTTTGACCGACCGTATCCAGTACCTGACCGAGCACTTCAAGACACACAAGAAGGATCATCACTCTCGTCAGGGCCTTCTGAAGTTGGTTGGACAGCGCAGAAGCCTGCTTGATTACCTCAAGAAAAAAGACGTAAACAAATACAGAGCTCTTATTCAGGATCTCGGTATTAGGAAGTAGTCAATGCCAGTGTTGTTGGTATTCCCCTACGTACGTTAGAGCCATTGTATGCCTCAGGCTGTGCCATAACCCGGCTACGGTCTGAGGTTTTGTCTTTATAGGAATTCCGGAAAATAGAAAAGCATACGGGGCTGGTGGATAATCCAGTCAGTACAATGGCAATTGCATTGCCCTGATGCTGAATAATTGGAGAAAATATGTTTACACAAGTCGAAACCGAAATCAGTGGAAAGAAAATTTCCATCGAAACCGGTAAAATTGCCAAACAGGCATCAGGATCAATTGTCATCAAATGTGGTGGCACCGTAGTTCTGGTAACCGTAGTTGGAGCGAAAAAGGCGCGTCCTGACGCTCCGTTCTTTCCTCTTACCATTGAATACCAGGAAAAACTCGCCTCTGTCGGCCGTATTCCAGGTAACTACTTCCGTCGTGAGATTGGTCGTCCGAGTGAGCACGAAATTCTCACCTGCCGCATTATCGACCGTCCGCTTCGTCCGCTCTTCCCTGAGGGGTATATGGCGGAGACCCAGGTCATCGCTACTGTACTTTCTGCAGATCAGCAGAATAACCCTGATGTACTGGCTCTGACCGGTGCATCTTGCGCGATCACCCTGTCTGACATCCCGTTTGCCGGTCCTGTGGCTGGCGGCCGTGTTGCCTGTATCGATGGTCAGTTCCTGCTCAACCCAACCGCTAAAGAACTTGAAAAGTCTACAATGGATATCGTCGTTGCCTGTACCAGAAACGCGGTAGTCATGGTTGAAGGTAAGGCTGACGAGCTGACAGAAGACGAGGTCCTCTCTGGTATCTTCTATGCCTATGAGAATCTTCAGCCGCTCATCGACATTCAGGAAGAGCTGCAGAAAACCAACGGCAAGACTAAGCGTACAGTTGATGCTCCGGCGGTTAATGAAGAGTTGATGGCCAAGGTACGCGAGATCGCTGCTGAGGGCATGAATGAGGTTGTAACCTGCAGCGACAAAATGAAGCGCTACGACCTCTACGATGAACTCAAAGAGAAAGTCGTTGCCGAACTTGAGGAAGAAGGTCAAAGTGGTTCTGAGATTTCAGACTATCTTTCTGACTACAAGAAAGATCTGATGCGTTCCAGAATCGTCGAAGAGGAAGTTCGTATCGACGGAAGAACCTTCGACCAGGTTCGTCCGATCAATTGCGAAGTTGCCTGTCTGCCAATGACCCACGGTTCGTCACTTTTTACCCGTGGTGAGACCCAGGCAATGGTTACCGCGACACTTGGCTCCGAGCGTGATCAGCAGCGTATTGAGACCTTGCTCGGTGAGGTCAACAATCGTTTCATGCTTCACTATAACTTCCCTCCATACTGCGTGGGTGAGGCTCGCATGTTGCGTGGACCTTCCCGTCGTGATATTGGTCATGGTACCCTGGCATTGCGCGGTCTTTCCGCTGTAATGCCAAGCGCAGAGGACTTTCCGTATTCCGTTCGTGTGGTTTCCGAAGTTCTCGAATCTAACGGTTCATCCTCCATGGCAACTGTCTGTGGTGGTTCCATGGCACTGATGGATGCCGGTGTACCGCTTAAGAACCCAGTTTCCGGTATTGCGATGGGGCTGATCAAGGAAGGAGAGAAGATTGTAATACTTTCCGATATCCTTGGTGATGAAGATCATCTTGGCGACATGGACTTCAAGGTTGTCGGTACCCGCGACGGTTTGACTTCCCTGCAGATGGATATCAAGATTGATGGTGTTGATCGCGATATTATGGGTCGTGCTCTCGAGCAGGCCAAGGCAGGACGTATTCACATCCTGGAGGAGATGGGCCAAGGTATTTCCGAGTCCCGCGAAGAGGTTGCAGACCATGCACCGAAATACTTCGTCCACAAGATCAATCCGGATAAGATTCGTGACATCATCGGCCCTGGTGGCAAAATCATCAAAGGGCTTTCAGAAGAGTTCGATGCCAAGATTGAGGTTGATGACAGCGGTCTGGTGAAAATGTTCACTGTCAACGGCACCCTTGGTGACGCCCTGATCGCCAAAGTCAAGGAACTCACTGCAGAGGTAGAGATTGGTGCAGTTTACAAGGGTACCGTCAAAACCATTAAGGATTTCGGTGCTTTTGTAGAAATTCTGCCGGGAACCGATGGTCTTGTTCACATCTCTGAGCTTGACACCAAGCGTGTTGCTAAGGTATCAGATGTGGTGAGCGAGGGTGACGAGATTGAGGTAACAGTCCTTGATGTCGACAACCGCGGCCGTATTCGTCTCAGCCGTAAGGCATTGCTGAGTGACTGATCACTGAAAAGGGATCAGATTTGATATTAAGCCGGCTCTTTATGGGTCGGCTTTTTTTTTCTTTTTTTTTCATTTTGAACCAGGCTATTATGACATCTTTCCGAACTCCCACAGTACGTACCTTGCCAGTTAAATTCTGTTGGTTACTGCCTGAAGAACAGCATGATCTCCAGTTGCCATCATATGAAACAGCCGGGTCTGCCGGTATGGATGTAGGGGCGGCGGTGGAGGATGATCTTGAGCTCGCACCAGGTGAAATTGTGTTGGTGCCGACCGGCTTTGCCGTAGCTATTCCCGAAGGTTTCGAAATACAGGTCCGACCACGTAGCGGCCTGGCTGTAAAACACGGCATTACTATTATAAATAGTCCTGGCACAATCGATTCAGACTATCGCGGTGAGGTGAAAGTCGGCCTCATCAATCTGGGAAATAACAGCTTTACCATCAGGCGGGGGGATCGTATAGCTCAACTGGTTCTTGCTCCGGTAACGCTGGCCTGCTGGGATGTCTGTACCGAACTTGATGATACCGAACGCGGCGCTGGAGGCTTCGGCCATACCGGAGTTCGCTGACATGAGATTCAGTGTGCTTGGCAGCGGCAGCCGGGGAAATTCTGTCTATATAGAAAGCGGTGCTACCGGGATACTTATTGATAATGGTTTCTCAGGTAAAGAGCTTGAGAAACGGTTACTTTCTATTGGTCGAAGTCTGGACAATATTACAGCGATCTGTCTGACCCACGAACATAATGACCATGTTGCCGGAGCAGGAGTTATTTCGCGGCGCTGCAAGGTACCTGTTCATGCAAATCCAGGTACCTTTGAGGGGGCGGAGAAGAGGCTGGGTAAGCTATATCAGAGGGCTGATTTTGCCACGGGAGACGAGCTGAGCATCGACGATCTTCAGGTGAGATCGTTTCGCATCTCCCATGATACACTCGATCCGGTTGGCTATGTGGTGAGTGATGGCACGAAACATTTTGGCTACTGTACCGATACTGGTAAAGTTTCCAAGTTGATGGAGTTACGGCTTGCCCGGTGCCATGGCCTCGTCCTTGAGTTTAACCATGACCCGGAAATGTTGAAGAACGGACCGTATCCACTGATGCTCAAGCAAAGGGTGCGATCCAGTCATGGCCATCTGGCAAACGAGGAAGCTGGAGAGTTCTTAGGTAGCCTGGTACACAACTCTTTGCGGGTTGCGGTATTGGCTCACCTGAGCGAAACCAATAATACCCCTAATTTTGCCATGGCTGCTGCGCTGCCCCACATGCCGGCTGACCATCCTGCCAGACTGCTTGCAGCTGAGCAGGACAAGGCGACAGATCTTTTTCAACTCTGATCTTTTTGAAGTGTGCTGGAGATGAATCCATCTACTCAGTGACATTTTCAACTTCCCGTCTGTCTCGAGCAATTATCGACGCCTGCACTTTGTTGGCCTGGTGATAATGAAAATCGTCACCGGCTGATTGACCTGAAAAACCGATAGTGCTCTTGTCGATTTTTTGACAGCTTCTATCAGAATGTCTCCGGTCTTTGTGATCACACGCTCGACCTCTTCAATACCGTGATCAGTGTTGAATGGTTTTAAGCCACAGGGTTGAAGATCTCGCTAACAGAAACAGTTCCTGTATAAAAGAAAAAGGCCCGGTGCTAAAAATATAGCACGGGCCTTGCAGTATGCAGGCACTTACAATAAAAAAAGAGCCTGACCCCGTAAGGGGCCAAAACGCGTTTTAGGCTTTGGGAAGCTTGATGCGCTCGTCTTTTTTACGTTTGGGATTGGCGCGATAAAGAATCAGGGTTTTACCAATGATTTGAACAAGGTAACTGTCTGTTGCCTTGGCGAGCTGTTCTCCGCCCAGATCCTTTTCCACGCCACTGTTTTTGCCAAGTTTCACCTTGATAAGCTCGCGTCGTTCGAGTTCGACATCGGCGGCTTCGATAAGCGATTCGCTCAAACCTTCCTTACCAACCTGAACCAGCGCCGGCAGGTCATGAGCGAGGCCTTTAAGATATTTCTTCTGCCTGCTGGTAAGAGCAGGTTTTTCGTCATTTTTAATTTCAGTCATAGTGGTGAACAACCTGTTGTTCTGCTGCCTATAGAATTATATATCTACGATAAGCAGTTAACTTATTAAATTTTTAAAGATTTCATAGCCGCCTACCCAGGTGCCGATAGCTGAGCCGAGACCGGTGAAGAAAAATACCAGGAAGACCCTGAGAAGTTTATTTTTCCACCAGCCGGTGAAGGACGAGATGTCATCACCAACTGATTCAAATTCACGAACTACAGGAGGTCGTGTCATAACCTGAATAAAAGCGGTTACATAACCTGCACCAATAACCGGTGTCAGGCTTGTGATAGGGGCTGCGGTAAAAGCCCCTATAGTGGTGAACGGGTGGGCAAGTGCCAAAAGGGCACCACAAGCCGCTGGAATACCGTTGGCGACAATCCAGAACATCAAATTGGCACCTGCAACACTGGCGCCTTTCATCACCCCGATGGCCACGAGTGAAGCGAGAATCAGCATGGGGACAGACCACCCTGCGACTTTCCACCCCTTGGAAATCGGCGGAATAGTGCTAATTTCCGCCATCTTGTTTTGCTGATCCTGCGGTAAAGACTTTTTTATACCTGCTACATGTCCTGCACCGACTACTGCGACCAGTTTCTGACCAGCAGAAGCCTTTATTTTCTCGGCAAGATATATGTCACGCTCGTCAATCAGCACTCGCTTCAGATCAGGAAATGATTCTCCCATTTCAGACATGAGGGTGGAAAGCACATCTTTCTTCTTCATGTCTTCAAGCTGTTCTTTGCTGATCTCTTCTGAATCGAAAACACTGGCCAGAAGAGAAGTCAGTAAATGGCCTTTACGAAACAATGAGGTTGATTTCCATGCTCTCCGTAAAGTGATTCGAACATCTCGATCGCAGAGACTAATAGGAATGTCATTTGCTTTGGCGCTGTCAGCACCTGCCAGAAGTTCGGCACCAGGTTTAACCCCTAATTGGTTCCCGAGTTTTTTCTGGTAGGACCCCATCAGCAGGCTGACCAGGAGAGTGGACAGCTGCTTGTTGCGAATGACCTGTTTAAGATCCAGAGCCTGCCAGTTCTCCTTGCGGGACATGGCATGGTAGCGCTGGTCATCAAGTTCCAGGCAGACACAGTCGGGCTGCTCCGAATTGATTACCTGTTCTACGAGATCTACAGATTCCTGTGAGATGTGGGCAGTGCCGATGAGGAGGATTTCCTTATCGGCAATCGTGATTCTATGAACATCTGGTCCATAGTCATAAGCGTCGGTTTCTGTTGTTGTCATGGAATATATTTTCTCTTATACAGCCAATTAATCAGCATTCCTGCAGAAGTATCGAGATGGGGGAACAACGGAACGTATTCCATGAAAACCTGAAACGTAGCTCCATCGACTCTGTCAAAAGATACATCCTGTCAGCGTAAATTCAAGCCAGCCTTTGCTTTCTTTCTCTCTTTGACAGGAATATTCTATCCCTTTCGGATAATAAGCCTACTACCAGGGTGGATGAGATTGGACTTGAGGTTGTTCAACTCCCGGATGCTATCCGCAGAGATGTTAAATCTGCGGGAGATGGTCCATAACGAATCACCATCCTGAACTTTGTACCAATTATAGTCGCTCGGGATGGAAACTTCATCCGGCAAGCCCTTTTTCTGTGCAGTAAGTGTGGGGATAGCACCTGATGATGATACGAGCGCAGATGTAGCCGGTTGATCGATAATCAACTTACTGGTTGAAGCGAGTATTCGCCTGGTTCCTGAGGTGCTTTTATTCGCATCCTCTATAAAGAGTGCGAGTTGCTGCCCGGCGCGGATTGAGTGGACACTTTTCAAGCCGTTCCAGGAGACAATCATGTTTTGCGGAACCTTGTACTTTTTAGCAATTTTGGAGATAGTCTCGCCACTTTGGATTTTATGCAGGATCAGATTATCATTATATGCAGCGAGATTGCTCAAATCACCGTCCGGCAGCAACTGGTATTTTACCATCGGATACGGAACGCGGAGATTGGTCCCCGGTTTGAGATTGGAGGACCTGAGATTATTCACTTTCAACAGCGCAGTGGTGTTCAGGTTATACTTTCTACAGATTGAGGCGATAGTTTCTCCCCGCTTGATAGTGTGCGTCTTGTAACCGGTGCTGACATAGGAGTGCAGATTGTCAAGATTCGACATGGCAAGCGATCTGCTTCCTGCCGGTATTTTTACACTGTAACCGACCTTGTTGGGAGGGGTCTTGCCGCGACGGAGTTCCTGATTGAGAGCCTTGATTTCCCTGACGTTGGTGCCGGAGATAATAGCTACAGCATCAAGGGGCATGCCTGGTTCGACCTGGATTTTATCGTATGTAAGAGGCTCTTCGTAGGCGATATTGGTAAAACCATATCTCTCGGGCTGTCTTGAGATCATGATTGCTGCTATCAGCTTGGGTACATAGCGCTTGGTTTCGAGGTGTAGATATTTATGCTGGGCAAGATCCCAGAAATTATCTACCTGATAGCGCTTCAGACCATTACGAATTTTTCCTGGCCCGGCATTATAGGCGGCAACAGCAAGATGCCAGTCACCGAACTCTTTGTAGAGATCGCCAAGATATGCGATTGCAGAGGCTGTGGATTCTTCCGGGTCTATGCGCTGGTCTATATATGAGTCAATTTTCAGGTTGTATTGTTTGCCGGTGGCCGCCATAAACTGCCAGAGACCAACCGCCCGGGAGCGGGAATAGGCGCGTTGACTGTAGCCACTCTCAATCATTGAGAGATATGCAAGGTCTTTGGGTAGTCCGGCCTTTTCCAGTTCATGCTCAATGAAAGGGACATATTTACCAGAGCGAGCAAGCCAACTCTCAAAACTGCGGCGCTGGCTGGTCTGAAACAGGTTCAGGTACATCTCTACCTGTTTATTAGTTACCACGGGGAAATCGAAGAGTTGTTCTACTCCGGTGATGGTGGTATCTTCTCCCCATTCACCTGTTTCACTTAAAGCCCGTAATTCTTCATCAAGGTCCGCATCTGATTCGCTTGAAAGGTATTTGAGGTCGGGATCATTGATGTCGTTGTCAGCGGCTCCTTCGATATTTCCGTCTTTTGTTGCAAGATAATCGGATTTTTCATTGATCGCGCAGCCTGAGAGAAAAAGTGCTGACGAAATCATTGTAAGTAGGGGGGCAGTCGTAATATATTTTAGAAACATATGAGTTATCAGTGGCCTATATATTAAGTAAACGGGGCGTTGAACCATATAGGTTACCCGGAAAAGTTTATTGAGTTCTGCAATATAACTTTGTACATTCAGGTCTGTTTTGACGCAGAGCTATTGATATTTGGAGAGTATTTAAAACCTAAGTGGTAAAGAATTGCAAGGATAATGCTGTCCGCCGACACCCGGCTTTAAGCAGTTGCCTGTCACATACCGCATATCACCCTGTCACGGCAGAAAAAAACAACTATGTTAAAGAAGCTATTCTATTTTTTCCTGTTTGTCTGTTTTGCAGCTGTAGCAACGGCTTCAGGTGGACTGTACTATTATATCGTGCTGGAACCTGGTACCGAGATTGATGAGAATAATATCGGGTCAATTCTTGGTAAGGAAAGTCCTGTATTTTATAATGATAATCAGACAAAGCTCGGGGTGTTTTTTGACGAGGCTCACCGTCAATATGTTCGATATGGCGAGATTCCTGAAGATTTTGTCAATGCTTTGGTGGCGGCTGAGGATAACCGGTTCTTTGAGCATTTCGGCTTTGACGTTTTCGGAATTACCAGGGCGGTTATCAGAAATGTTCAGGCGGGTAGAATTGTCCAGGGCGGTAGTACCCTGACCCAGCAGACAGCAAAAAATCTATTTAAAAGAACCGAGAGATCATATAAGGCGAAATTAAAAGAGTTGCTCTTTGCGTTGCGGCTTGAATATCGCTATCCGAAGGAAAAAATATTCGAATTTTATGCCAACCAGTTCTATGTGAGTGGGAACGGTCATGGATTGGGGGTTGCCGCAAGATATTACTTTGACAAGAAGCCGAGTGAGCTGACTTTGGTTGAGTGTGCTTTTATTGCCGGCAGTGTCAAAAGACCCAATTATTATAATCCATTCATCAAGAAAACCAGAGAAAGTGCTGAACTGGCAGAGCAGCGGGCCAGGGGACGGTTGAAATATGTGCTCGATAAAATGCTCGAGCTGGAAATGATCGGCCTAGGGAAATACCGGGAAGCACTTGCTTCCAATATTGGTTTTAATCAGGGGCAGGTGGGGTACTCTCTCGATTATGTGATGGAGATGGTAAAGGATGCTGTCACGACCCAGGAGATAACCGAGAGTCTGGAAAAACACGATATAGACAATGTGGCTACTTCCGGTATCCGGATTATCACCACCGTTGATAAGGATATCCAGGCAAAAACCCTCTACGCTCTTCGTCACGACCTCTCCCGGCTCGACACCTTACTGCGCGGTTATGAGCGTGATGAAGTGCAGCAGGAATACAGTGAGATGACGTATGCCGGTGACAATCGGCTGGATGTCGGCTCATTTCTTTTCGGCACGGTAAGCAGTGTCACAGTGACCGGCGGCCAGATCCTCGCTGTTGTCGATTTTGGTAGAAAACTCGGGGCAGGTACGCTTGATACCAAGGGTTTTGAGCATCTGGTCGATCCCCGGGTAAAGTGGCAGAAGAATATCTGGGCCAAGCCAGCCAAGGCTGATACGGAAAAGCTTGCCGGGCAGATTCAGCCTGGAGATAAAGTATGGGTAAGCGTCCGCGACGTGAACGAGGTTGGCGATGTGCTGCTCGACCTGGAAAAATACCCCAAGGTCCAGGGCGCAACTATGGTTATGAAGGATGGTATGATCCGGGCCATGGCGGGCGGTACGGAAAATCGCTTTTATAACCGTGCCGTCTACGCGAAACGGACAATGGGCTCTTCCCTCAAACCATTTGTCTTCGCAGCTGCTTTGCAACTGGGCTGGAACAGTTCGGATCTGCTCCAGAATTCCAGGGATGTATTCGTCTACCATAATCAACCGTATTTCCCCCGTCCCGACCACCAGAGTCCCCATGAATGGGTCTCGATGAGCTGGGCAGGTGTAAAATCTGAAAATCTCGCGTCTGTCTGGTTGCTGGCAAATCTCTGTGAGCAATTGAACCCTATCCAGTTTAAAACGGTTGCCGATCATCTCGGCCTCACGCCAAAGGTCGTGAACGGAGAGCAGGAGCCGTATCGTACATACCGAAACCGCATTCGTGATCGTTACGGCATAGTGGTGAATCAGGATGTACTTCGCGAGGCCGCATACAATGCAGCTCTACGAAATAGTGAAGCTGATTTTATGTTTGAGAACATGATTGAGGAGTACAAGTACTTCAACTCGCTGCATTACGGCTTGAATTTTGACAACTTTACGGAACAGCTCAACGCGAGTCTCAAAGACCGATCCAAACTAAAGAATTACGAGATCGAGGAGTTGCAGCTCAGAAAGAAAATTCTTTCAAAGACCTTTCTCAAGTTCGAAGAGTTACGAAGTCAACTCCACAATTACACCGACAGGTTGGAAGATCCGCTTGGTCTAATGCGACCGGACCTGCTTGGCGATGATTTAAGTTCCGGTGAATTATTTTTCGATTTTAATCTTGGTCGATATGTTTTCATGCCAAGAAAATTGGTGCATGGCGACCTCAGAGTCATAAACCGCAGAAATCTTCAGCAACAGCTCTTTGTCTCGACAGAGGTGGAGCGCAAACAGTTCTGGGGTAATATCCTTCTCTACGGAGAGGTGTCTGTAGAGTCGTTTGACATGCTTTCAAGACAGATGGATTTTGAGTACCGCCGCCTGCAACGGGAGCTGCCTTACAGCTTTGAGGTGCTTTCCGAGGTGAAGGATTTCAGGATCAATGTCGGGTTGAGGTATCTGATCGATCTAGCCCGGCAGATGGGAGTAAAAAGCGATCTGCAACCAGTGCTCTCTTTTGCCCTTGGCTCAAATGTAATGAGTTTGCTTGAGACGACCAGGATGTACGAAACCATGGTCACCGGTAAGCTGACAACCTATGGGGAGCATCCACAGGGGAGTGATAACGACAGTCTGCTGATTATTGATCGGATAGAATCCAGCGATGGCAGACTCCTCTATCAGCCGGAGCGTCACGTTACTCCAGTGCTTGGAGAAAAGAGCCGGATTGCTGTAAATAACATACTGGAAAATGTGATGAAGTTCGGTACCGGTCGTCGAGCCGACAAAGCGGTGAAGATTGCCGCGGCTGACGGCTCCGGGGCTGGCAACCTGACGGTTCCTGTGCCATTGATGGGCAAGACCGGAACCGCGAATCGTTACACCAATGCATCATTCTTTGGGTATCTGCCGGGGTTGGGTCAGAGCGGTACCTATATGGTCCCGGAAAAAGGCTATGCCGTAGGCGCCTATGTTGGTTTTGACGATAATTCAGATATGCGCAAATCAACAATTCGAATCACCGGGGCCGCCGGTGCGTTGCCGTCCTGGGTTGATATCGTAAATACCATTATCCAGGAGCGGAGCTATATAGAGTCATTTGATCCGGTTGATCTCTCTTTTAATGGCCTGCAGTTAAAATATAATAATCTTGGCCAGCTGAACATGGCAGTGAAGGGTGATGGTGGGGGAGTGATTGGTCAGCCTGCCAGCACTGTGAGCGAATTGAGTCGCTATAAGCCTTCAATTCTTACCTTTGGTCAATTAAGTGAAAGTGGTTTCATCCCGGAGAGAACTTTCGAACCTTTCTGGCAGGTTGGAGAAGGATTGCTTTTTTCTGTCTCTGATGAGCTGGTAAATGCTTTCGAGCCTTGATCTTCTGTTTCTCAAAAAATTTTGGTAGAAACGTCACAGGGGCATTGAAGTTGGTGTGCTGAATCCAAACTTCAATGCCCCTGTTCTTTGCAGCTGGCAGTAATAACCTGGTTAGTGAGTGTGCTAACTGGTTATAATGATTTGGTTGTGCTTTGAGCTGATTCGCAGATATGGTACGATTAGCTGGTTGCAAGAAATGCGGGCTAAAGACTTGTAATCGCCTGCAGATATGGTAATAAGATGAAAATACTAATAATATTGACATAAATTGAGGCGGCGGTCGCAGGCCCTGAGGTCTGTACGACTGCTCCCCCGGAATTTAAGACCCTCTCCTGATCATGAAGAAGACATTTTACATCAGTACTATCGCATGCTGTATGTTGGCGCTGACCGGTTGTGTTCAGTCCCAGAAACGAGTTGCCACCCCATCATCCGGCATGCAGGGCCCGAATATGAGTGCCCCTGTATATACTGGTGACGGCACCACCGATACCCCCGGGGCAAAGACTGTTCAGCAGCCTGGATATCTCGATATTGCTGATGAGTCAGGTTTGACATTGGAGGATGTAACCCGGGAGCAGGTCTTGCCTTCAATGCAATATGTAAATGATCGAATTTACCAGTACAGTAGTAAGCTTGAGAAATGGAAAGAGTTGGACAGTAAATCCATGCAGGTGGATTTGAGCCAGGATGATACCGAACAAATGGTCCGCTGTTTCAGAAAGCTGCAGGGAGTACTGAACGGATATACTGCGCTCAGGGAAGATTTGTTACAGAATCACAACTATACCGGTAACGGTGGAGTGAGTGGTACGGTCATTCAGGATCTGCAGATACAGGATATTGAGTTTCTTGAGAGTCCCTGTGGCAAGTTGTTAGGGGATAGCACTCAAAACAGCATCGGCTGGGGACAGTCTCAGGATAACACCGGACTTGAGCAGCTGGAAGCACTCGTGAAGCGTTATGCCGACAATCATGAATATGAAGAAGTTGTTCAGGTATGGCTGCAGATTCCCGAGAACCAGAAAGATCGTCTGAACCAGCAGACAAAGCTTCGATACGGTAATGCCCTGATGTATCTGCACCAGGAAGGGCAGGCGGCGAAGATCTATCGTCAGGTTATTGACGAGATGTCCGCCGCAGGCAGCAATGGTTCCGATCTTGTTTCGTATCGAAAGACGCTTGCTGATTTGTACACCGCCAGCGGTAACTATAAGGCTGCCGAAGAGCAGTATAATAAGATTTCTGAAGCGTATATCAGCCTTGGCAAAATCGATGACTGGTCCAAGTTGCAGATCTCCATTCTCGAAGGGAGTGTCAAAGGTGGGCCCGAGTTAAAGGCATACTCCGGTCTGCTTAGGAATTACCTTGGTTTTATTCCAGAAAAAGATGGTTACAAGGTTGTTTGGCAGGCCGATGAGTTTCTGCTGAATTACCCGTATTCCGCTGTTTCCTCTAATGTGGATATCATTAAAGCGGATAGCCAGAAAAGAGCCGATGGCTGGGTGAATCGGTTAATTGCCAATGTGGATCAGCTTGTGGCTGAGAAGAAATATGATCAAGCGATTCGTACTATTGACTCGGTTCCCCTCGATCTGATCGATAACCAGAAACGCGATCAGCTCAGGCTCAAAAAAGATGATCTTGTTCTGGCAGATGCAGTCAACAGAGAAACCCTGAAACTCACCCAGGTTCAGGATCTGCAGCGTAAATGGAATAATGGCATGCTGCTGGTAAAAGGTGAGCGCTACGAAGAGGCGATAACACTCTTTACCGAGATGCTTGACACGGAATATGGTGCCAAGGCCGAGAGCAAGATATCTGAAGTTGCCTTGCTGGCCGCTAATTCTGAGCGAAGAAAGGCTGCTGACCTCTTCATCCGCTTTACCAAAACTTCAGATCAGGAAAGCCAGAAAAAGCTTCTGCTCGAATGTCACCGTAAGCTCAAAGACATACTCGTCAAATATCCGGATGTTGAGATTGCGGATAAGGTTCGCAGCAATATCAAACGCGTGGAACAGGAAATGAATCGTCTTGATCCGAACCTGCTTCGCATGACAGAAAATGATTTTCAGTTTCAGTCCCGGCAGACAATTGATCCATTCAATTCAGGTCTCGGTGTTGGAACCCTGCAGCCTTCCGCACAATCTCCCATTACTGAGCGGCCTCTCGTTCAGTAACTGCAAACTGTTACCTCCCCCCGGTTATCTTTAACCGGGGGGAGTTTTTTGAGCCGTAGGCTTGATCATATCTGTATCAATTGGTATTGGATGATCATCATTTCTCGATCGTCAGTAAAGTAGTTTGGCGAAACGAGGTTTCGTTTTCGCTGTGCTGCTGTCCACCGTAATTTGTGTTGACGGAGTTTTCCATGTCTGCAATTGCCCCCCCAAGTGCCAAGGTTCGTTCCAGCAGTCCCTTTGATGTTCTTTTCAAACGACTTATGAATGAGATTCACGCTGCGTCCAGCCCCAATTCTATCATGGTTGGGCTACGCAATAAGATTCTCAAGGTGTACGATGTCGAGATGGCGACCATATTTCTGGTGGATGCCAAAAAGCATCAGCTGGTCTCCTGGGTGTTGCTGCCGGGGGAGGCTCTCAGGAAAATCAGGACGGACATAAACCGGGAATCCATAATCGGCTTTGTCGCCGATACCCAGAAAACTCTGAATATCCCTAATGTATACGATACCGAGGGGCTGAAAAGAATACATCCTACACTCACTTTTGACAGGCGCTGGGATGAAAAAGGTGGCTGCGTTACCCGGCAGGTACTGTCTACACCAATTGTTTACCAGAAGAATTTGTTGGGGGTGATTCAGCTCATAAATCGTTGTGACGGACTGGAATTTGATACTGACGATGAACGACGCATAGCGGAACTCGCAGAAACGCTGGGTATTGCCCTTTACAACCATTATAAGTCCGGCAAAAAGGTACCTCTCAGATATGAGGAACTTATAAAAAGGGAAATCATCTCCGGGCAGGAAATGGAACGTGCCATGGTGATTGCGACCCAACAGGAAAGGGATGTCGAGTCGGTGTTGATGGAGAACTTCATGGTGGAGCGTGAAGAACTTGGCGATACTCTGGCCATGGTCTATCAGACCAAATTTATGGACCTTACCCAATCCACTCATTCTGTTGCCTCGCTTGTCCCCAAGGGTAATTTCGACAATTTTGAGAGAGATCTCATTATTCCAGTCGAGCAGCAGGACGACACGCTTTTTCTGGCAGCTAAGGACCCGGTTAATCAGCCGGATCTCACCCAGATCAAGAAAACATATGGCGTGCTTCATGCCAAAATCTTCCTGTCCTTCGGTGATGACATCAGGGCGGTACTTGAGAAATACCGGCCGGGCAACGAAGAGGAAGGGGAGTATGAGCAGAAACCGGGCTTAAATGGTCATGATTACCAGGAAGTCGACGAGCGTGTTGAGATCGATAACAGCCCTGCCATAAAGCTTGTAAATAAAATTCTGGAAGACGCATATTATGCTGGAGCTTCAGATATTCACATTGAACCTTATGGCATGACTCAGGACTCTGAGGTTCGGTTCAGAATTGACGGCCATTGCAAAAATATACTTCGAGTTCCAAAACATAATGTCACTTCGGTAATTGCCAGGGTAAAGGTAATGGCTGATCTGGATATCTCCATTAAAAGAAAACCCCAGGATGGGAAGATAAAATTCACCACAACCCGAGCGGACAACGTGGAGCTGAGGGTTGCGACCATCCCAACCGCAGGCGGTAACGAAGATGTGGTGTTGCGAATCCTTGCAGACTCAAAGCCATTGCCGCTTGAGCAGATTACTCCTGCCAGGATTTATAATCGGATAACCCAGGCCCTGGTTAAACCCCACGGTCTATTTCTGGTGGTTGGCCCCACCGGTTCCGGTAAAACCACTACTCTGCATTCAGCCCTCAATTACATCAACACACCGGAAAAAAAGATCTGGACCGCGGAAGACCCGGTTGAGATTACCCAGTATCGACTCAGGCAGGTTCAGGTTAAGCCAAGTATCGGTTATACCTTTGCCGCTGCAATGCGCGCTTTTCTTCGTGCCGACCCCGATGTCATCATGATCGGTGAGATGCGAGATGAAGAGACCGCCGGCATGGCCATCGAGGCATCTCTTACCGGTCATCTGGTTTTCAGTACCCTGCACACCAACTCGGCGGCGGAAACCGTTGTCCGTCTGATCGATATGGGGCTGGACCCTTTCAATTTCTCAGATTCACTGATTGGTATTCTCGCCCAGCGTCTGGTTCGTACTCTCTGCCCTGATTGTAAAGAGGGATACACTCCCAGCAAGAAAGAGTTTGATCATCTGGTGCAGTCATATGGCATCCTTTTTTATGATCATATCCAGACCAGCTATTCGGATTCGTTGGTGCTGTACAAGGCCAAGGGCTGCGATAAATGCAATAACAGTGGTTATAAAGGAAGGGCTGGTCTCTTTGAACTGCTTATTGCCAGCCAGAAAATTAAAGAAATGATCATCGACAAAGCGACCTCCGAAGAGATCAAGCAGGAGGCGATTAATAACGGCATGACTGTGCTGCTGCAGGAAGGTATCCAGCTGATATTTGATGGAAAAACCGATTATAATCAGGTTATGGCTACCTGCTCCATCTAGCTGCCAATGGGATTATAGGAAAATGGCCGGTATTTCAATGTATGCCAGCACGGCAATATGAAAACCGGTCATGAGCAGATGGCAGTTGGAACGATACGGGATGCGAAAAAGTAAAAGACGAATTATCTATCGCACTAATTCCGGTGGCTGAGGATCGAGTTCCCGCAGGGCCTTCAGTAGTGGTTCGGGCTGAAAATAGTCGCTGAGAAATTCCTGGTGTATTGTCAGTACATCTATTGCCTTATCTGCCATTTTTCTGGCTTGCGGTTTGTAGCCGCAGCCCAGTTTCACATAGACCCCCGCCGCCCTGATCAGGGCCTGCATGATGAGCTTAGTGTCACCTTGGGCACTGTACCAGGCATGCTCGAGCACCTCGTGCATTTCAAAGAATAGCCCGAGGTTCCAGAGAATCGTACTCCTCCATATAGGATCTTCTGAACCGCCGTGGATTGTCTTTACTGCCTCTTTGTAGAGTTGCAGTCGTTGTTGGATATACTCGGAATATAGTGGGGCAGGGTGTTCGGCGAGATATCGTTTTGCGACCTCTTCCGCACTGGAGATGTTACCGGCTTCCAGACATTCAACCAGTGAGCTTGAAAGGGTATTCCGAATATCACGACTTAACCGGTCGGTAAACGGATTGAATATTTTTTCAGTCATAGGGGATGGTGGCCGCTGCTGGGTGAAATGAAGCCGGGTGTAACCCGGCTTCACGAGATATTAGCCTGTTTGGTTTATTCTATCACATAGACGCGCAGATGAGGCTAGAGTTTGCCGCTCTTTAACATATAGTACAGCACCGGTACAGCCATTCTGCTGATAAGGAGTGAGGCAATCTCACCGAACATCAAGGAAATGGCCAGCCCCTGGAATATCGGGTCGGCCAGAATTACCGATGCTCCGACAACAACTGCCAGTGCGGTGAGCAGCATTGGGCGAAAACGTATTGCTCCTGCATCAACCACCGCCTTGGCCAGATCGTGACCCTCTTGTATCCGTAATTCAATAAAATCGACCAGAATAATCGAATTCCGAACTACAATGCCTGCACCTGCCATGAAACCAATCATGGAAGTAGCCGTGAAAAAGGCACCAAATCCCCAGTGTGCCGGCAGGATGCCAATCAGGGAAAACGGGATGGCAGCCATAACCACAAACGGGGTGAGGTAGTTTTTAAACCAACCAACCATCAGCATGTAAATCAGGATCATCACCACGCAGAAAGCGAGGCCCAGATCACGAAAGACCTCCAGAGTGATGTGCCACTCGCCATCCCACTTCATGGCTGGTTCAGATTCATCGAAAGGCTGGTTCAGGTTATATATTTTGATTGATTCGGTACTACCGCCCACGAGCCGTCCATCGAGCTGGGCAAGTTTGGCGTTCATATCGAAAATCGCATAGACCGGGCTCTCCACCGAACCGGCAACATCGCCGGTCACATAAATTACGGGCTTGAGGTTTTTTCTGTAGATTGGTTGTTCCACTGCACGTTCTTTTATGTTTACCAGTTCGCGCAGTGGAACCAGCTTTGCGTCCGGAGAGGTTTCGGGTCTGAGTGAAATGTTGAGTATGGAGTCAATACGTGCTTTTTCGGCAGGCGGTAGCTTGAGCACCATATTGATTGGCTCTTTGTCGTTGGGTTGGTGAAAGAGGTCGATAACCATTCCACCAATTGCAGCCTCGATGGTCTCTGTGATCTGCTTTTCACTGATGCCGTTGATGGCGGCTTTTTCCTTATCGACCGTGATCACCTGCCTGGTACGGTCCTCTTCCCTGAACCAGTCCACATCGACCACCCCTTCAGTGTTGATGAAGATACCGTGGACAGCGTTGGCGAGGTTGAGCCTGGCTTCATCTGTTGGGCCATAAATTTCCGCCACCAGGGTTTGCAGGACAGGTGGACCTGGCGGTACTTCGGCAACAGCGACTGTTGCACCATGCCGTGCTGCTATCTTACTCACCCCCGGACGTATCCGTTGTGCGATGTCGTGGCTCTGCAGGCTGCGTTCATTCTTTGGTTGCAGGTTCACCTGAATATCGGCAACGGTCGGGCCGGAGCGCATGAAATAATGGCGGACTAATCCGTTAAAATTATATGGTGAAGCTGTGCCGGTATAAATCTGGTAGTTGACCACTGCAGGATCCTTTCTGACGACTTCGGCCATTTCCATGGCGACCCGGCTGGTGTGTTCAAGAGTTGAGCCTTCCGGCATATTCAGAATAATCTGAAACTCACTCTTGTTGTCAAAAGGGAGCATCTTCACCTTCACCAGGCCGAGGTAGACCATGCTGAAGGAACCGAGCAGCAGAGTGATAATTGAAGTGAAAAAGAGCAGTCTCCAGCTCCGTCTGGCAAGTAGCGGCTCCATTACCAGATGATAAATGCGAGTGAACCAGTCATCCGGTACCTGATCATGGTTGGCGGATTTTCCAGGTTTACCATCGACTGCAGCTCTCAGCAGCCTTGCTGCCGCCCAGGGGGTGACAGTGAAAGCGATCAGCAGCGAGAACACCATGGCAGCGGATGAACCGACAGGGATAGGGCGCATATAGGGGCCCATCAACCCACCAACAAACGCCATGGGCAAAATTGCCGCGATTACAGCCCAGGTGGCGAGAATCGTCGGATTGCCGACTTCGATTACGGCTTCAATAGCAATCTGGACACGCGACTTGCCAGAGTTCCCCGGCAGATGAAGATGCCGAACAATATTTTCAACAACTACAATGGCGTCATCAACCAGAATACCGATGGAAAATATCAACGCAAAGAGGGTGATGCGGTTCAAGGTGTAGCCGTATAGATAAAAGACCAGCAAAGTCAGCGCCAGGGTTGATGGGATAGCGAGCATTACTACCATAGACTCGCGCCAACCGAGGAATAGAAGGATCAGAATTGCAACGCCGAACACAGCAATGCCCATATGTAGCAGCAACTCATTGGACTTCTCGGCAGCAGTTTCGCCATAATCGCGGGTTACGGTTACCTCAAGATCACCTGGGATGATGACGCCTTTGAGATTATCGACTTTTTCCAATACTTCATGGACCACCTGCACCGCATTGGCACCTGGCCGTTTAGCAATTGAAAGGGTTACGGCTGCCTGGGGCTCACCCTCGCCAGGTGTGCCGAAGAGCACGTAATTAGATGGTTCTTCAGGGCCATCGGTGACAGTTGCCACATCTTCGAGATAGACCGGTAAATTACCGTAGACACCTACTACAATGCGTTTTATCTCTTCACTTGAGTTAAGAAAGGTACCTGTCTGAACCAGCACTTCCTGATTACGGGAGAGCAGACTGCCAGAGTAGGACTGTAGATTGACCTGTTGGATTTTAGGTGCCAGTTCAGCTACTGTCAGGTTTCGCGAGGCAAGCAGGAGTGGGTCGAAATGAATTGTCAGCTGACGCCTGGTGCCACCAATCAGTTTGGTTTCAGCAACATTATGGATAGATTTGATACTGTCATCAACCTGAGCCGCAAGTCTTCGCAAAGTGGCGTGATCGTAATTTGTCCCGTGGAAGGTGAGCGCAAGTATCGGCACATCATCGATGGTGTGCGGTTTGATCAGGGGTGGGGTTACCGAGTAGGGGATACGATCGAAATTGGTAGCGAGCTTCTGGTTCAGCCGCACGATTGAGGTCTCTAAATTTTCGCCTACATAGAACCGTACCACCAGCATGCTCTGGCCGGCCATGGACGTGGAGTAGATATATTCGACGCCTGGAAGTTCATAGAGCAGTTTCTCCATGGGAATTGTGAGCTGCTGTTCAACTTCCTTGGGCGTTGCTCCCGGCATGGAGACCATAACGTCGATCATCGGCACCTTTATCTGTGGTTCCTCCTCTCTGGGCAACATCATGATTGCCAGAAAGCCAAGCAGAATCGAAGCAAAGATAAAGAGCGGGGTCAGTCTCGAGGAAACAAAGGCGGCGGCAAGGCGTCCGGCAAAGCCGGGTGCATGTGTCTTTTTATCTGTCATGACAGGTATTGAATAATATGACTTGGTCTCTGTTTAAAATGAGAAGTTCGAGTTAATCGAATATCACCGGTTGCAGGTCGTGCAGCTTTTGATGGCCGGCTACAACGACTTTATCATCAACTGCAAGTCCTGATAAAATTTCGACAACATCACCATAAGTCGCACCGCAACGGACCAATCTGAGCCTGGCTATGCCATCCTGCACGACAAAAACTCTTTGCATCTGTCCATGGGTACTGATGGCGCCGATAGGTACAGCAAGCATCGAAGCGTTGTCGAGGGCTATTGCAACTCTGGCGAATTGTCCGGGCTGGAGAGCCGGATTGGCTTGGAGGTCGAGCTTAACCTCACCGCTTCTGGTGGTGGGGTTGGCGGTTGGGGAGAGTTCTGAAACCCTGCCGGTAATTGTCAGATCTGGTGCTGGTACACGTATATCGAGCTGATCCCCTATTGTAATTTTGGAGATTATTGATTCGGGAATGTGGGTGAGCACTTGCAGTTTAATCTCATCTTCGACTCGTACCAAAGGCTTACCTGGTCTTGCCATGTCACCGACATGGCTGTCTTTACGAGTGATTCTCCCGTCAAATGGAGCAAGCACTCTGGTATAGCTTTGCATGATGTTCGCTTCTCTATACGCCGCCTGGGCTATAGCAAGTGATTCTTCCAATGATTTTACTGTTTCGGGAGTTGCGGCGTTTTTCTTCAGCAGTGTCCTTTCCCGGGCCAGGTTTCGTCTGGCCTGTTCGAGTTGAGCGTGTGATTGCTGTAATTTGGCATCGATCTCCCCGGCGCTTATCTCCACCAGCAAATCGCCTTTTTCGACCCGGGAGCCGAGTACAATGGGCATGGCAGTGATGGTGCCACTGACTTTCGCGGCAATTTCAGCCTTGTTGACCGATTCGACAGTACCGATAAGCTCGATCTGGTTCAGCACAGGCATCATGGAAGCTGTACCGAGAGTGACTTTGGCCGGCTCCATATGGCGTGGGTCAGGCTGGTGTTGTTCAGCGTTGTCACATCCTGCCAGAAATATACTGGATAGCAGAGCAACGCCTACCAGGATAGTGTTGAGCGCGTCGAAATGTTTCATGAGCATATCCTTACAGAGAGTTTGTTACTGGAAATTGATCGATGCCGACGGCCCGGCGCAGGTTGGCGATGGCTATCTGGTTATCTGCACGGGCGGAGGCTCTGCGTGCCTTGGCGTCGGTGAGGCGCATTTCAAAATCTATCAGATCGCTGACGAGAATGAGTCCCTCCTGGAAACGGGCCCGGCTTAATTCAGAGCTCTTTTCAGCTACCTGTACCATCTTTTGGGTGACCTGAAGTCGCTCGAGTGACTGCTGGTATTGAATTTCCGCCTGTTGGATATCAAGGCTTATGGCAAGGCGTAACTGTTCATGTTCCCTCTTTAAGCCAGCGAGTCCAGCTTTTGCTGCGGCAACCATAGCTTCTGTACGATTGCCGTTGTACAGGCTGTATTCCAATCGCACACCGGCAAGCCAGGAATCACCAGATTCGCCAAGTATTGTGCCGTGCTCAAACTGGTATTGACCAAAACTGTCTATGGTTGGCAGGCTATCTCCCTTGGCATGTTGCAGTACTGCTTCACCTTGGCGGATTCTGGCCTCCATCAACTTCAATTCCCGCCGGTTTTCAGGGGTGATCGACTTGGGAATGCTTTGAACAGTGACATGCTCGGGCATAATGTCTGGGGGAGTGCTTTCAAAGCCAAGCAGGTTCCAGAATCGTGTTTTTGCCAACCGTTGGTTATGGATGCTCCGGATATGGTTTTCCGTTGCACGTTCCTTCTGCAGTTCCAGGTTGAGCAGATCTTCCCGCAATAAAGCGCCCGCCTCGAATCGCGCCTGGCCCACCTGGAGTGAAGCGGTTATGGCGTTGATCTCAGCTTTTCGCACCGTAACCATCTCTCCGGCCTGCACTATTCGGTGAAAACTCTGTATCACCTCAAATGCCAGGTTTTGCTCTACATCCTCTTGATGGTGAAGGGCTGCTACTTCTGCAGCCTGTGCCTGATCGACACGTGCACGCCTCTTGCCGCCGTCATAGATGGGGTAGTCGATTTGTGCTTCAAGTACCAGGGCATCAGTTCTGCCTGGATTATTGAAATCAATGGAGTCGTCAAAGGCACCCTGGTTGAGAATGTTGCCAAAAGAGTACATTGGTCTATCAGTCTGGCTATACTCTGAAGCCAGGGTAAGTGACGGGAAAAAAGCAGAATTTGCGGCATCGACCTCGGAAGCACGCGCTGTTGTGCTGTCTTTAGCTATTTTGGGAGCAGGGTTGTTTGCCAGGGCAAAGTCAACTGCATCGGCCAGAGTCCATTTCCCGGTGATCTGGAGAGCCCGTTCTCTTGCGCTCTCTTCCCCCTGCCCGTATGTGGCAACGGCAGAAATACTATTTGTCGTTGTGACACTGAGGCTCAATAAGGATATGGCCAGGACTGTAAGATGTGTACGTGTCATATTAGCTCAAAGAGTAATAATTTTATAAAGCAATAGTATTTAATTTAATGCTTAATCAAAGTAATACGTTATATTACTTGTGTCAAAATATTTGGTGAAAAAAATGGGATGATTCACCTTGGCTGAAAGACAATCGCTATGGATCATACGCGCGAGACGGTTGCAAATAAGGTGTTCAAAAATATGAGGTAATTTTCAAACCTTAACCGGCAATATTGTATTTTATGTAGCAGGTGAATGGTAGTTATTTTTTGCTGAAAAGCAAAAGAAGCGCAAAGTGTTGGCTGATAGCGTGCTGGTTAGGCATTCTGATGACATCAGAAGTCAGGAAAGGAACCGCTTTCTAAAAAAGAGAAGTTATAGGTGCACACCAGGACAAACCGAATTATTTTTTGAGGTGCACTTCGAGAATGTGCTGGAGAGAATCAAGGGTAACTGGTTTTGCCAGGTGGTCATTCATTCCGGCATCAAGCCATCTTGAATTATCACCAGCTATGGCATAGGCACTGAGGGCAACAATCGGGGTAACGGCATTTTTGGCGTACGCCCTGTTGGTGCGTAATTGCCGGGTGGCTTCAATTCCATCCATCACCGGCATCTGGATGTCCATAAAGATGAGATCGAAATTTTCCGATGAAGCAGCGGCCAGAGCAAGCTGCCCATTGGCTGCATTTTTAACAGTGCAGCCAAATCGATTCAGCATAGCCCCCATGATCTGCTGATTAATAGGTTCATCATCAACAACCAGAATGTGACATTTAGTGGTGCATGCCAATGCGGTTTTTGCAGGGCTGTCTATGGGATGTTCTGTTGCCATTGTTGTCAATGCAAAGAAGAATTATTTTTTCTGATTCAATAAATATACCATATAATCTGTTACGTGTGTGCTTTTTCCGGATCTCCTCCCGGTATCTGGTGAAAGAAAAAGAAGCAGGCGCCAATGGACAATATGAGGAGTAACAGGCCCGTCATAACAAGGGTAGTGGAAAGGCTTGAGTGGCGTGCCCCATAGCCGATTAATGGACCGAGTATGCTGAAACCGGTGCGTATGATCAGGCTGCGTATGGAAAGCACCGTCGCACGTATATCCGATGCACAGTAATAGTTGGTGAGATCTTTCAACAGCGGCGTTGCATACCCGCGTACTGCATAAAATAGAAGTAATGAAAACAATCCAGCTGCGAGAGGTAAGGCTCCAAGCAGGATATAGCCAACAGGGATGTAAATGACTATGGAGATCACGACCAGTTTTGGGCCAAAAGTATCCCGAACTTTGTAGGCGAAGGCGGAAACCAGGGCGACCATAAGGTTGAGAACTACCCAGATTGGGGTAATGCTCACTTCATTGAGACCCCTTTCGACGAAATAGACCTGGGCAGTCCAGGCCATGCACAGGGTGCAGGTGCCGATAATTGAAGAGAGCAGAATAGTTGAACAAAGTTTCAGGTTTACAAACAGTGACTGGTGGCAGATTGTGAGAATCTGCTTTAAGCCGGGGCGATCTGTTAAAATCGCTCGCTTCGGCTCAACCAGCATCAGCGAGGCCGGAATGGCTATGGCTGCAATGATTGCCTGCGCGCCATATACTGCACGGTAGCTGAGAAAAGCGGCAATCAAACCACCGCAGATGGCGGCCAGTGTCTCTGCTAAATTGCCTAGCGCGGTGATCCTGCCTTCGTACCTCAGGTAGAGATGTTCTTCTTCGGAGTCTTTTAACGAATCATATAGCAGGGCTGAGTCTGAGCCGGAGATAAAGCTGCCGCCAAGGCCCAGAATGATCTCAGCCACCAGGAACTGGCTGAATGTTCCTGAGACGGCATAGAGCATAAACCCCAATGTGCCGAGGATGGCTCCAAGGATGAGGGATTTCTTACGGCCTATGACATCGCCCATATACCCTGAGGGTATCTCCATTATTGCGACGCTGATGGAGTAGATCGCCTGCAGCAGGTAGATGTCGAATTCGTCCAGCCCGTTGTCGGAGTAGTAGAGAGCGACAATAGGCATGATCAGCATAAACCATTTAGAAAGTTTGATCAGGTAAAGATAATAGATGTTGGCTCTAAGTGATGGACGCAAGCTGATCATGGGGTTTGGGTTGCAATATGAGGTTGATCTTCTCCATCTGCCGGGAGAAGGGGGGAGTGCAATTTGGCAGCCATGCTAAGGCCGAATTTTGAGAGTGTAAAACACATCACAGGGGCAGAAGAATATAAACGATTTTTTGAAAATGGCTCGGTTTTTTGAGTTGTCCTGATTATCTGATGGGAGCGCGCGATATTCAGCATTGCGGAAAAAAATCAATGTCCCCTGATACGCTGAATAGGTTACGTAAATGATATTATATTAAAATTGAGATACGGCTTTCAGGGGTTCTGATTGAGTGCAGAGCAGGTGTAATGAAATCGGAGTTTGACCGTCTGAAATCATCAGAGGAGAAGAAAAACAAAAAAAGGGGATGTTTCCGAAGAAACATCCCCCTGGCTTATTACTTTTTCCGGCTGGGCGGGATTACGCGAGGTGCTCCAGGCCAGGTGCCGGGAAGTTGCCGCAAAGCTCCTTGACCTCTGAGGCAATTTTTTTCTGCAATTCTACGTTTTCCACATCATTTATGACGGAATTGATTTTCTCACCGATGAAAACCATTTCTTTCTCAGTAAAACCGCGGGATGTGACAGCGCAAGCACCGATGCGGATTCCGGAGGGGTCGAACGGTTTACGAGGATCGAAAGGTACCGCGTTGTAGTTCAATACGATTCCTGCCGCATCCAAAGCTTTAGCGGCCTTCTTTCCAGGAACGCCTTTGTTGGTCAGGTCCACTAGCATCAGGTGATTATCGGTTCCGCCGGTCACAAGCTGGAAACCGTTGGATATGAGATTGTCTGCCAGGACCCGGGCATTTTTTACAACCTGGGCTGCGTAACTCTTGAACGCATCGCTTGAGGCTTCTTTCATGGCAACGGCGATTGCCGCAGTAGTACTGTCGTGCGGTCCACCCTGAATTCCAGGGAAAACGGCTTTGTCGATCGCTGCAGCATGCTTTTCTTTGCAGAGAATCATGGCGCCGCGCGGACCACGCAGTGATTTGTGGGTTGTGGTGGTTACAACGTCTGCATAGGGCACTGGCGAAGGATGAGCGCCACCGGCAACCAGACCAGCAAAATGGGCCATATCCACCAGCAGGATCGCACCAACTTCGTCTGCGATTTCGCGGAAGATCTTGAAGTCAGGGATACGCGGGTAGGCAGAGTGCCCGGCAATCAGCAACTTCGGTTTGCAGGCCAAGGCTGTCTCACGGATAGTATCGTAGTTCAACAGTCCGGTTTCCTTGTCGAGGCTGTAATGGTGTGCGTCGAAGTACTTTCCAGAGATGCTGACGTGGGAGCCATGAGTAAGGTGGCCGCCGTGTGGAAGAGCCATGCCGAGAATGGTGTCTCCCGCATTGAGAAATGCAAGGTAAACAGCCAGGTTGGCAGGGGAACCGGAGTATGGCTGAACGTTGACATGCTCTGCCCCGAATAGTTCTTTGACACGCTCGATGGCAAGCAGTTCTATCTGGTCGATAAGCTGCTGCCCTTCATAATAGCGCTTTCCTGCATACCCCTCGGAATATTTATTGGTGAGAACAGAACCGGTAGCCTGCATCACTGGAAGAGACACATAGTTCTCTGAGGCGATAAGACGAATTTTCGCTGCCTGGCGCAGTTCTTCCTGCTTTATCAGGGAGTGTATTTCCTGGTCCGAGTTGTAAAGTTCTTTCATCGTTGCTCCTTCAAGGCCGCACGGCTGGATGTAATATGAATGCTGTGTTCAAAAGCTGTAATTATAAGCAGCGGGCATAAGATTGTGTAATCAGGCCGTCTGCGCAGACACAATAATGCAGTGTTAAAACCGGGGATACTGAAATTATCCTGTTTAATATATAAGGACGCTCCAATAAGTAAGCTGGAAACTATAACGAATATGGTTGTAATTGAACAGCAGAATTTCAATGGTGGTGCGAGAAACGTAGAATTTTCTGCCCGCTGGCCCAACTAAAAGGTGGGTTATTCCTTCAAGGCCAATATTTGAACGGTGCCGGTGTCGGCCTGTGATTTTGAGGATTTCGTAAAAATAGGGGCTGGCTGCTAAAGAATGTGGGAATTACAGGGTCTATTTCGACACGAAAATCAGAGTTGCAGGGTACTCCAGCAACTGGCACAGCTGATTTGCATATGAAAAAAAATAAGGGAGGTATTTATTCAGTTTGGTTTGGCCCTGGTAATGATAAGAGCGGGGATCATGAAAACGAATGTGGCCAGCAGCAGGTAGCAGATTTCTTGTATCTCAAGGGCAGTAACATGAAAAACGAAACGGGCCGGGGTGTAGAGAATGAAGATCTGGGTTGCAAGAGAAAACACAACCGCGATCCAGAGCCAGTGGTTACTCAATAGGGGCACCTGATAACTTCTTCGAAGGATGAAAACCAGTATCATTTCAAAGAGCACTATATAGCTGAAGACAACAGTCTGGCCGCGTTGAATATCGGCCACTTCATTACCACCTCCACCGGTAAGCTGAAAAAGAACAAGGCTGATCAAGGCTCCTATGCTACCCAGAGATACAAGAAGGCGTAGCTTTGTCCTGGGAAGAATCCCTTCACCAGGTGGAATAGGAGGTCTCTGCATTATAGCGGTACCGTAGGGGTCTACACTGTAGGCGAGAGCAGGGGCACCATCGGTAATGAGATTGATCCAGAGCAGAAGCAGGGCGGTGAGCGGCAGGTTAAAACCAAGCAGCACGGCGAGAAAGATAACCAGCACCTCCATCAGGTTGCCTGAAAGTAACAGCATGATAGACTTCTGGATATTTTCATAAATACCTCTGCCTTCTTCTATGCCGGCTACTATGCTGATAAAAGAATCGTCGAGCAGCACAAAGTCGGCAGCTTCGTGGGCAACATCGGTGCCGCTGCCGATAGCGATACCAATATCTGCTTTTTTCAGGGCAGGGGCATCATTCACCCCGTCACCAGTCATGGCGACGATATGGCCTTTATCCTGGAGACCACTGACAATCCGCTGTTTATGCTCGGGTACGACCCTGGCAAAAATATTCGTTGTATCGAGTGTTACCGCCAGATCTATGTCGTTCATCGCATCTATCTCAGCACCAGTTACGCATTCTCCCTCGATCCCGGTCTGCTTGGCGATCGCGTTCGCCGTTTCCCTGTGGTCTCCGGTGATCATGATTACCCGAATATGGGCGAGCTTGGCTTTTTCGATGGCGCTGACAACTCCTTCCCTGGGAGGGTCGATCATAGCCTGCAGGCCTATGAAGGTAAGCCCCTCTTCGGCTAATTCATCAAAATCCTCGTTGTCTGAAATCTCGCGATAAGCAAAGGCGATCACCCGCATTGCCTGCGCTCCGAACCGGTGATACGTATCGCTGATATCATTTCTCTCAGTCTCAGAGAGCGGAATTCGTTTCATCGCTGGGGACGAATCCTGAATGACTGCATGGGTACAACGATTCAACATTTGCTCTGGGGCACCTTTGGAGTAGAGCAGGCTGCGGTTCTCGGACTCAACAGCCACACTCATACATTTTCTTCGTGAATTGAAAGGGCGCTCAGCCAGGCGCATTCCTTCGAACGTTATGCCCGCTTTATCCGCAGCCCTCAGCAGGGCGAGTTCGGTGGGATTACCACCGGAGTCTGAGCGTAAATTGGCCAGACTGTTGTTACAGGCGACTCCTGCCGTAAAAAGCAAATTGAGCTGTTCGCTTTTTTTGATGGCATGAATACCATCATCCTGATCAAAATCGACGGATGTACCGAGGCACCAACCCTCTCTGACTGTCATTTGATTTCGAGTGAGTGTCCCTGTTTTGTCCGAGCAGATTACGTCACAGCTGCCAAGGGTTTCAACGGAGGTAAGTCTTCGAACCAGCATATTTTTTTTGAGTAGTCGGCGGGTTCCTATAGAGAGTGCAATGGTAACAACGGCTGGCAATGCTGTGGGCACAGCAGCTACAGCAAGGCTGATGGAGATGAAAGCAAATTGCAGAAAGATGGGGTTGGTGAGCGGTTCACCGTCGATCCTCAGGCGGGACATGAGCAGCAGGAAGACCAGCAGGCAAATGCCGATAATGACCATGCCTATGTTTCTTCCGAAGCGATCGAGGCGACGCTGTAGTGGTGTCTTTTCCTCTTTTGCTTCAGAAATCATAGTCGAAATCTTGCCGATTTCTGTTTCTTGCCCGCAGGCGGTAACTACAGCAAGACCACGTCCTTCGACAACAGAGGTCGAGGAAAAAACCATATTGGTCTGGTCGGCAGGGCCCGGTTGACCGGAGATAGGGGCGGTCTGTTTCCTTACCGGCATGCTTTCGCCGGTAAGGGGAGATTCATCAAGCTGGAGTTCAACCACATTGAGCAATCTTGCATCGGCTGGAATTTTATCACCGTGCTCAAGATGCAGTATATCGCCACAGACCAGTTGCTCGGCTGTGACATGTTTGAGTTTGCCGTCGCGCAGAACCGCGGCCTGAATGGTTGCCATCCGTTTCAACGCTTCCAGAGAGCGGTTGGCGTTGTATTCTTGAAAAAAACCTATTATGCCGTTCAAAACAAGAATGGCGAGTATCACCAGGGAGTCACCGTATTCACCAATAATAATTGAAAAAAGTACGGCAAATAGGAGCAGGTAGATAATAAAGTTGGAGAATTGATTGAATAGTATTTTCCAGGCGGAAATGGGTGGAGGCGGTTTAAGGCTGTTTGGGCCAAAGAGGTTCAACCGGTCTTCAGCCTCAGCCTGGCTTAAACCGCCTGAGTCGGTCTTGAGGAGTTTTAGGACTTCTTTGCAGGATGCACTGTAATAGGCTGGCATATATACTTTTTAGGCTGATGAGTGCTTTTAAGAGTATTTGTTTATGAGAGCTTCTGGTTTTATGTTAGCTGAAGTGGTTGGAGCAGTACACGCCATATGGTATTTTTCAATTATATTGTCAGCCTGAAAATTTTATGAAATCGTTCCGGTTAAATCATTAACACACCGGAATGTTAAGATTGTCATTCTGGTCGGCTTTTCACTGTTCGGGGAGTTCACCCGGCTCATATTTTTTGCGGTGCGGGGCTCTGGGTTGAGTACTGAACCTTTACGCTTGATGTGTAGACTCGAAACCAGACAATTTTCTGTAATTTTCAGGATTTAAGTAATCACCCATATGAGGGGTCAATGATAGAAGAAGACGGGAGTGGAAAATGAAGGTAATTCTTGATCTGTGCGTAGTTCCCCTTGGAGTCGGCGTTTCTGTATCACAATATGTCGTTGCCTGCGAAGAGATAATCCAGAAGGCAGGACTAAAATCAAGTCTGCATGCCTACGGTACCAATATCGAGGGGGAGTGGGATGATGTCATGGCTGTTGTGAAAAAATGCCATGAGAAGATCCACGAGATGGGCGCACCCAGAATCACCACCACCATAAAACTCGGGACCAGGGTCGACAGGCCCCAGACGATGGAAGATAAAGTAAAGAGTGTGGTGGAGAAAATGGGTGGAGGGACCAGATCTTAACATTGTCAGGAATTGTTCTTGCCGGCTGACAGTGCTTGTTCCACCCTTGGTTGGATTTGCTGCAGCAGATCTTCACGCTCAAGGTAGGGGCATGGGGAGTGATATGGGAACTCCCTGCACTGCCTTGGTCTGGCCTGGTGGATGGTGCATCGGGAGCACATCTTGTCGTCGCTCAAGAAAATACACGAGCCATCAGGTCTGGTTTTAAAGGTGTTATTCTCCTTTATATAGAGATTGCGTGTTTGACCGTCGCTGATCCTGAAATGTCTGGCCAGACGGTTGATATCGTCCGAGTCCAGTAATAGTGTCGAACCTTCCAGGCTATAACAGCAGTAACCGGGGCAGTAGTTGCAATATGTCTTATTGCCGGAAAGGATGTAATTTTCAGTGACTGCTGTGCTGTTCATGGTTGTCCTTGATGGGGTATGCCCAGGTTGATTCCACTTGCATTAAGAAACGAAGATCTATCAGCCTAACATTTTGTGAGTAAAGAGGTAAGCTTCAAAAGGTACCGTTCGGGAATATAATTGAAAAGGCGTTCTGATTACCACGAACGCTCAGCTTCAAGAAGTGAGGTGTGGGGAGTAAGGTGTTAGGGGTAATCTGAAAAAACAGTTGTTTGACTATTCATGTAATGACCGGATTACTCATGAGTCAGGCCTGTGTATTTTTGAACTTTTCATGTAACTCAGAATTTGACAGCCACCAAGAAGCCAACTACCATTAAATTATGCCTAATGGCATGAATTATCTATGGATTATGCTAGTCCGGATTCTCCATAAACATTTTGTCGAATTTGAGAAAGAGCAACTCTTTTGAAATTCTCAGCTGTGTTCGTAATTTTCGCTGTATTACGTAAACTGCTCACAGTTTGGACCACGTATACCAGCAGGTGCGAAAATGTCCTCAAGGCTTCTGGTGGCCCTTCTCATTTCTATCTTCATGATGCCGGCTCCGGTTTTCACTGCAGAAAAAAAGCTGGTTGTCTATTCTTCGCGAAAGTGGCGACAGATGGAGCCGTTGTTTGAGGAATATTCTGCCAAGACCGGAGTCCGATTGATTTTTATTGCCAGCAAAGCTGGAAATATGCTTGAGCGGCTGAAAGAAGAAGGGGAAAATTCGCCGGCAGATATCTATTACACGGTAGATGCTGGATATCTCTGGCTGGCGGATGAGGCTGGTTTGCTGCAACCGTTGGATTCCGTGATCCTGGAAAAGAATATCCCAGACCAATACCAGGGTCAGGATAATACCTGGTTCGGGCTATCGCTTCGAGCAAGTGTCATTGTGTACAACACCTCAACCGATGCAGCTCAAAAGCTTCGAAGTTATGAAGGATTGGCTGATGATTACTGGCAGGGAAGGCTGGTGCTCTGTTCATCAAAAGCAATATACAGTCAGTCCCTGGTGGCTTCCCTTATAGCTCAGCATGGTAGCCGTAAGACCGGGGAAATTGTTTCCGGGTGGGTGGAAAATCAAGTGGTAACCCCCTTCAGCACGGACACGACGGCCCTGGAGGCGATTGCTGCCGGTATTGGTGATGTTACCATGGCGAATTCCTGTTGTTTTGCCAAAATGATAAATAAATGGCCCGAGTTGCCACTGGCTATTTTCTGGCCGAATCAGGAATCCAGTGGCGTACACGTGAATATCAGCGGTGCGGGTTTGACGCGCTGGACAAAACACAGAGAAGAAGCGATAAAGCTGCTTGAATGGCTCTCCGGCAAGGAAGCGCAGGAGCTTCTGATGCATGTGGCAATGGAGTATCCTGTAAATTCTCAAGTGGCTCTCATTCCGACGCTGGAAAGCTTGGGACCATTCCATGCTGATCCTGTTAAGGCCAGCCTCTGTGGCAAATTGCATGATGAAGCTCTGGAGATCATGAAAGCAGCCAGGTACCGGTAGGTGTGCCGTGGGTGGCAGGTTGTTACATATCGAAGACCGTCTGTGGCCTTATAACACATTTCTTCTTTCCTCAACGCCTCACTTTTCTTATCTTTTCCTTGTCCATCCTGGCTGCGGGTTGGTAGTCTGTGCAGCCAGGGCTATAATTTGCACTACCGAATCATAGAGAGTCATTACAGCAAGCAGCTGCTGGCTGGAGGGAGAACTGCGTGAAACTTGTCGATACCCATTGCCACCTTGATATTGAACGACATTTTCCAGACTATGAGACTGTAATCAGGGGTGCCGAAGATGTTGGGGTAACAGATTTCGTTTTGGCCGGGGTTGTACGCAGTGGTTGGTCGCGGATGTTCATGCTGGGCAAGTCCCATAGCCAACTCCATGTCGCACCGGGTCTGCATCCTATGTATCTGCATCAGCACCAGAGAGCTGATCTGGTAAAATTGAAAGCTCTGGCAGGAAATGGGCATTGTGTTGCAATCGGCGAGGTAGGTCTGGATTACTTTGTGAAAAATCTCGATCACAAAATGCAGCAGGAGCTTTTTGAAGCCCAGGTTGATATAGCCAAAACCTACAACCTGCCCTTGCTGTTGCACATACGAAAAGCCCATGATCAGGTACTGGCTACGCTCAGGCGCAAACGTTTCGACAATGGTGGAATTGTCCATGCGTTCAGTGGCAGTTATCAGCAGGCCTGTCATTTTATCAAGCTTGGCTTTACTCTTGGTATATGCGGTACAGTCACCTATGACCGGGCACTGAAGATTCGCAGGTTGGCCACCGAGTTGCCCTTGAAAGCACTGGTACTCGAAACCGACGCACCGGATATCCCCCCCATGAGCCACCGTGGTGAAAACAACTTACCTGAATATCTACCTGAGATATTGGATTGCCTAGCTGAATTGCGAAGCGAGGGTAAAGATGAAATCGCCAGGCAGACTTCCCTTAACGCAGGTCGAGTACTTCCCCGGCTGCTAACGAATAGTTGAAAAATCACGTTGAAGTCATTACCCAATGTGAGCTGAATGCTTCATTGTACAAAGTCCAGTATATCCTTCATATCGTTTAAAAACATGTTGTCATTCATTTCGTTATGAAGTAATACGTGTGTTAGGTATGTTTCGGCTCATTTCCCGAACTTCAGAGGTTTAAATAGCTTTCTGAAAATATTAAGAAAATATTCTTTTTTCATCTCGTTCTGTTACCTAATTGTGAGATAAGAAAGGTATATTGTCTGCTAGCAATTCGGATAGCCCGAGGAAGGAAAGGGCGTGTATTTAGTTGAAATATATTTGGAAGTAAATTTCACCCATTTCGCTAGGGAAAACGATTATGGGGTTACTTGATCATTTGGCTGTGGTGGAAGATGAACGAGAGCGTTGCAGGTTAAGCTGTAATGCCGAGGTCCAGGTGGAAACGCTTGATCACCGTATTGTGCAGGGGCAGATGCGCGATATAGGGTTACAGAGTCTTTATCTTTACACCGATGAGAACAGCGACGATTTTCTGATTTATGGCGAGCAGGTGCGGGTCAGAGTAACCATGCACAGGGATGGTAGTGATCTGTCCGTTGAACTGGAAGGCAATGTGGGGCGTATGGATGAGCAAGGCTTTGTGGTACGTTTTGATCATTCTCTCAAGTGGTGGCCCGTTTTTACTATGTTTCCTGAATCCAAACGCAACGCTTACCGTAACTAGCCCGGAATTCTGATGAGCGCTCCGTCGAATTGAGAGGCTATATTCGAAATCCCAATATTGGGAAGCATTCCCTCGATCTTCTCTTTTGAGTACAATGCTTGCCGAGGGTGGCCTGAAAGAAAAAACTATTACGCTTTATTATCAGGACTCCGAACCTGGGCCCACTGGTAACGCGGTGAAAGATCATAGCCCGACAGGCTCCTTAACCCAACTTCAAGCTGGTTGTTTATTTTGGTATCGATACATATTGAGAGGTAGGTTCTCTTGGTAGTTTTTATTACGAAAAAGCTTTTCAGCATTACAGTTACCTGTGAAATACGGAATGCAAAACACCAGTAATACAGTTGAACTACAGTTTCCGGGACGCCCTGAAGACCTGCTCAGGTTTCAGGTCAACTTGCTCGCACTTGCCGAAAAACATTATGATACGCTGCATGATGAGGAGTGGATAGAAAACCTTCCTCAATACCAGTTGCAGCTTTATCGGGCCGGCTATAATGAATTCAGCCATTATCTCCTGCAAACACTCGGCGATGTTTGTGTTTGCCCTACCGCGGAGTATCGTGAGAAAGCCCTTTTCGTCCTGACTGTTTTTCTTGGCAACGCTATTGAGGAAGCAGATGACGAGCTGTTGCAGGCTCTCTCATGGATTTTTCTGCGCTGGTTGCATCTGGAGCGTGAGCTGCTCTGCTGTTCAGAGCACGTTTGTTCGCTGTTGCCGATAATTCCTGAGAAACTCCTGGCCAGGGGAATGTTTGCCCAGTTCACAGTCTGGCTTGAGTTGCTGCAGAAGATAAGCAACGGACAGCTTGAACGGCCTCCTGCGGTACAGGCGCTTATTGGTCGGCTGAACAATGCTCTTCTTGGTAGATTCCTCGACCAAAAAATCAATTTAAAAGTGATAAATGAGGGGCAGCCTGATTCTGAATCCGTCTTCCTGGTAAAGTACTTTGCGAATGGCGGGGCTTCAATGCTTATCAATGAGCTGTATCAATCCCCAGATAAAAAACGGCGGTTGGCCTTAATTGAAATCCTGTCGCAACTGGGGGAGGGGCTAGCAGTCAAATTGCTTGAACAACTGGGGGAGGGCGCATCATGGTATATGGTGCGCAACGCTCTTAAGGTAATTTCCCATTTTGATTGCAGTAAACATCTGGAACTGGTGTTGCCTTTTTTGAAATATCCAGACCTTCGAGTGCAGCAGCAGGTCATTGATATTATCTGCGGTTTGGAGGAGCAGAGAGTCGACTTGTTGATTGATGCGCTCACGACCTGCCATGATCGTCTAAAGACCCGTTTGGTCGAAATTCTATCTCAACTCAATACTCCACAGATTGAGCACACGCTTATCCGCTTATTGGAAACACGCGATACCATAGAGCAATGGAGCAGAGATCACCTGCTGATCGCAATTTGTGAAGCTTTGAGAGGGTACCCAACTATCAGAGTTTCTGAAACGCTTAAACACCTCATCAGCGAGCGGGAACAGGAAAAGAGGCTGGGCGACCCTGTTGTATCCGCTGCCAGAAAAACTGTTGAACAGCTTTCAGCTCTCTAGCCTGGATTTCTCATCAAGAAAGTTTTTCGGAGATCGAAACAAAAAGGCCGGGTGGCTGTAAGAATCTACCGCCCATGGCTTGTGACGAAGATTCTGCGGAAAAATCTCTTAATCCGCAGGGTGACCTTTTTCGACCTGAAACGAAAAGCACTCTGACTTTCATCCGATTCAATCAATTCCGTGCTGGCAACAATCTGAGATTTAGGTCAATCATCCGGGATTCAACCAGTAATAGACCAAGCGCGCTTTCTCTTCTATACATTTTCCGGGTCAGAGTGTACAGTTTTCAGACGCTGAATTACTCTAGACCCGACACGCCGGACTGTCGTCAAGCTGATGGTAAAGCACGGTTGCGGGAAAAATTGAAACCTGAATTATTGTCTGAGTTTGTCTATGGTTGATACGAAGTTACGCCGGACGCAGAAAGAACAGCTGGACCAGATTTTCAAGGCGGCACTTGACCGTGTCTCGCCCTACAAGATGATGCGGGATCATGTCACTATGGACGGCTCGTTACTCCGCTATAATCTGGATGGCAAAGAGGCCGTGCTGGATCTCGATCAGTTCTCCGAAGTGCTTGTTCTCGGGGCGGGTAAAGCTACCGCCCCCATGGCTTTAGCTCTGGAGGAGATTCTTGGGCCGCGAATCAGTGACGGTCTGGTGGTGGTAAAGTATGGACATACAGAGCAGTTGAGCCGGGTGAGAATGATCGAAGCAGCTCATCCGGTGCCTGATGAGCAAGGGGTAAAAGCGGCGGCCGAGCTACTCCGGTTGGCTGAACGGGCGAAAGAGAGCAGCCTGGTTATCACTCTCATCTCAGGCGGAGGTTCGGCTCTTCTTCCATTGCCTGGTTTTTATCAGGGAGAAGATGCAATTCAACTGACCCTCTCTGATAAACAGCAGACCACCCAGACGCTACTTTCCTGCGGTGCCGATATTACCGAAATCAACTGTGTCCGAAAGCATCTATCCGCTATCAAGGGTGGCAGGCTGCTGGCGGCAATTGCCCCGGCGCGCTCCATCAACTTTATCCTCTCCGATGTAGTGGGAGATGATTTAAGCAGCATTGCCTCAGGGCTTACCGCGGCCGATGTCACGACATTTAGCGATGCTTTAGCAATCATCGAAAAGTATGATTTGCATAAGCGAATTCCGGTTAACGTTTGCCGTTATCTTGAGCTTGGAGCCGCCGGTAAAGTAGAGGAGTCGCTTAAGCCGGAAGCACCGGCGCTTGATCTCACCAGCAATGTGTTGATGGGTACCAATCGAACGGCTCTTGAGGCGGCAGCCATAGAGGCTGAAAAGCTCGGCTACCGGGTAGTGCGCCTCACTTCCAGAATTACCGGCGACACGGGTGAGGTGGCGAAAATGCTTACAGCAATCGTTGCCGATACGAACCAATACGCAATGCTCGGAGAACCACCGCTTTGTATTATCTCAGGCGGGGAGCCGGTGGTTGTCCTTACTGGCAAAGGGAAAGGCGGTAGAAACCAGCAATTGGCGCTTCATGTTCTTAAGCTTATGCAGCAGGAACCAGCCTTGTATGAGGGAGTTTCGTTCCTTTCAGCTGCAACCGATGGCAACGATGGGCCGACAGACGCCGCCGGTGGTTATGCCAGCCTTGGGCTGGTTCAAAAATGTCAGGAGTTGCAACTCGATATTGCGGCATATTTACGTGATAACGACGCCTATAATTTCTATTCCGCAATTAACGGATTATACATTACCGGGCCAACCAACACCAATGTCTGTGATCTGCAGATATTTCTGGTCAATTAATTCCGAATATAACCCGAGCAGACGAGAGTTCCATGCAGTCAGAAAATGTGAATATGGTTGAGCTGAAAAAAACAGTCTGTCCTCTTGATTGTCCGGACAGTTGCGGCATGGTAGCGAAAGTTGAAAACGGAGTGATCACCTCACTGAACGGAGATCCTGATCACCCGTACACAAATGGTTTTCTCTGCCGTAAAATGCGCTCATATCACCAGCGTGTCTACTCTGAAGATCGAATACTGTATCCCCAGGTTCGAGTGGGTAAAAAGGGCCAGGGGAAATTTGCCCGAATCAGTTGGGATGAAGCGCTGAAACTACTTGCCGACAAACTGAGTCATGTGCGTGACACGTATGGCGGGGAGGCTATTCTGCCATATCAGTATGCAGGCAATATGGGGCACTTGAACTGCAACGCCGGTCATGCCTTGTACCATAAGCTCGGCACCAGCAGAATTATAGAAACAATTTGCTCTGCGGCCGCCGGTGCCGGGTGGAGTATGCATCTCGACAAAGTGCCCGGCAGCCCGCCAGAGGTGGCTGAAGACTCAAAGCTGATAGTGGCCTGGGGCATCAACGTAAAAGTCACTAATGTTCACTTCTGGCAATACATCAGTAAAGCTCGGGCGAATGGGGCTAAACTGCTGGTGATCGACCCGTACCGTAACGAAACCGCCCAGTCTGCAGATGAGTATCTGCAGGTATTGCCTGGTGGTGACGGTGCACTGGCGCTTGGCGCCATAAAGTCTCTTCTGGAAAGAGATTTGCTCGACCAGCAGATGATTGATGAGCAGACCACGGATTTTGAGCAACTTGCTGCGTATCTGCAGGCGACACCATGGCAGGAGTTTTGTGAGCAAAGTGGTCTGCCGCAGCAGGAAATTGAACGAATCGCCACGCTGCTTCAAGATAATCCGGCTACATTTATCAGAATTGGTATAGGTCTGAGCCGCAATAGCCGCGGCGGCATGAGCGTTCGTGCTATCACGGCTCTTGCAGCGGCGCTGGGGTTGTTGTCTGGTCAACCTGGGCAGGGGCTGTTGTACTCGAGTAAAGCATTTTCAGGTGATAGTGCCAGGGTCCGTTTTCCTGAGCTACTCGAGAAACCGACTCGTTTTATCAATATGGCCCACCTTGGCCATGCACTCACCACTTTGAAAGACCCCATTCGCCTGTTTATGGTCTATAGCTGCAACCCCTTAAGTGTGGCGCCGGATGGCTCAACAGTCAGGCAGGGGCTACTGCGTGAAGATCTCTTCACGGTAGTGCACGAGCAGGTAATGACGCCCACTGCACGATATGCCGACCTGCTGCTGCCAGCCACGACTTTTCTGGAAAATCGAGATCTCTACACAGGCTATGGCCATTTCCAGCTTGGTGTAGTGAACCCTGTTGTTCCCGCCCTGGGTGAGGCGAAGAGTAATTTTCAGTTGTTCCAGGAGTTGGCTCAAAAACTTAGGTTTACCGATGAGCCGTTTTTGCAGAGCGAGGAAGATCGCCTCGCCTCGTACATCGCGACCATAGAAGGTCTGCCGGCAGATTTCAGCTACCAGAGAGAAAAATTTAGCGGCTGGATAACCTCTACTCGCAGGCGTTTAGGCCAGTCGGTGAAAGAGTGCTGGAATTACAGCTACAAATTCGCGGCAGCAGGCGAACCTGGTATCCCGTCAATCCCCTGTGTTTTGAAAGCGGCTGAGTTTGCCGATAAAGATCTCTGCAGCAGATTCCCGTTTGCCCTGATCACCCCACCGCACATGGATCTACTGAACTCCACTTTTGGCGAGCGCTATCCAGGGAAAAACGGTGAGGTCTTGATTCATCCTGAAGATGCTGCTGAATACGATATCAAGGAAGGCGATTGCGTCAGGTTGAGCAACTTTCGCGGTAAGGCAGAGCGTGTTGCCGTGGTAACGGATGCCACCCAGCGTGGGTTATTGGTAGCGCCAGGTATTTTCTGGCAAACCGATTCCAGCGGTACAGGGATCAACGATCTCACCTCACAGAAAGTGACCGATATTGGAGAGGGACCGACGTTTCATGAGAGTCGGGTGCAAATAGAGATAATGTAGGAGCTCGTATCAGGCCGAGTTCATGATCCGTTCAGGCGGCGTCAGGTCCGAGGCTTTATGCGGCAGGCATTGGTAGTCTTCAGAATCAGAGATTATTCAGTTGAAGGTCTTGCCTGTTTGCTGTCAGGATGCTGAAGAAAGTGACCCTGGCTGGTTTGTGCCCCGGCGGTAATGCATTCGGGGCACCTTCGGTGCTTATTTTGTCCTCAAAGTAGAGATTCTGAATTATGGCAATACCTTAAAGTTCAGGATGATTTCTCTGTTGTGACAAAATATTTCATTGGAAGTTCAGGTTAAGGTAGATCCGGGAAAGAATCAGCACTGTCGAAACTGTCTGCAACGGTAGGATCGGCATTAATCCGGAACCTCTTTATCATTGAATCTTCCAGCATGGTTTGCTTGATATGGGTAAGGAATGTTTTTTCAGTGATGGTGGGTATCCGGTCCTGCAATTCGACCAGGGAGATGGTGTTGATGGCGTTGGGAGTAGGGCTGTTAATCTGCACTATTTTGCCCCCAGTAATCTCGCGCCAGACAAGATGCGATGAGGTTGCCGCCATCCCCATCCCCAGCTTGACGCATCTGAGATTCGCCTGATGACTCTCAACCATCAGCACCACGTTGAGATGAATATTGGATTTGCCGAAGTGGTGTAGAAACCAATGCTTTAAAAAGAGATCATCGTGTTCGTCAGAGATAAAATCCTGTTCAATCAGATGCTGGTATGAATGATTTCCCTCAATCTTCCTGTCGTAATAGTGTTTGGAGCAGATCAAGGTGAGCTCTTCATCGATTAACGGAATGATATTGTAAAAATCGGGTCCTCCGGTCATCTGCATGGTGGTCAGGGCCAGATCGATCACCGCAAAATCTATCTCCCCCTCCCGCAGCAGATTCAATAGAGGTACCGGTTCTCCAAGGCGGATGGAAAAGCGTACGTCTGGGTACTTCTGTCTAAACGAAAAACAGATCTCAGGCATGTATGCGCGGCCAAATTCATATGGCACACCGATTCGCAGCAATCCATAGGGTGTATCGGCAGGGTGACGCAGGCCCTGGAGAATGTCGGGCAGGTCGGATAAAAATGGCTGGATTGTGGTGAAGAGTTTGTGGCCTGCAGCGGTGGGGACCAGTTTTTTGTGTATGCGCGTAAATAGCTGCACCTTCAATTCTCTTTCCAGTTTTTGAAGATGTTGACTGACTGCAGGCTGGGAGAGGTTCATCTCTCTTGCTGCCTCGCTGACGCTGTTATGTGTGTAAATATAGTAGAAAATTCGAAGGCGATTCAGGTCGTGTTGCATAACTCAAACTTATTAGGTGGATTGTTTATATATATTTTACTTATTAACTGCTCTCCTGTAACGTGGCAAGGATTAAATGAGGAACCACAAAATCCTGAAAACATTTAGGCGATAACAGGTACGGATATGAGTGAAATACGAATACGAAGAGTTGAGCGAAGAGATTTACAGGCATGTGTAGCTCTTGAAGAGCGTTGCTATCAGCCTATGGAAGTGGCACCGCCAGACTTCATCGAAAGGCGTATCGAAGTATATCCGGACGGGTTTTATGTTGCAGAAGCCGGCAGCGAAATCGTTGGTATGATCAACTGCGGAGCAACACATAAAGATGACATCACCGACGAAGAGTTGAAATACCTCATTGGTCATGTGCGCAATGGCAAAAACGGTATCGTGTTCTCCCTGGCGGTCGACCCGGGATATCGTGGTAACGGTATTGCCAGAAAGCTCATGGAAAAAATGATTGAAGTATCTGGAAGAAAAGAAAAACAAAAGATCATCCTGCTCTGTAAAGACGATCTGGTTGATTTCTATACTGCACTTGGTTTTAGCTATGGTGGGCCGTCTTCGTCTGATTTTGGCGGCTATGTCTGGCACCAGATGCAATACGAGCTGCCGGCTCCCGCCTGGGCAGTAACAAGCCACCACAACTCTGTGTCACTCTCACTTTAGCACACAGAGACCGATTACCACACCGGCTGTTTGAGTTCTCATTGGAATCGCTTTTGCGTGCTCATCTCCTTCCTCATCAGCTGGGTGGTGGTTGGTGACGTACCTCATCACCTCACACAATAAATAGCAATCAGAGTAGTCTCTGGTTGATGGCAATAGGCCACAGACATAACTGCGCTGTCGTAACGGTTCACCCGTTACTAACAAGAGATGTTGATGCGGCTATGCAGAGTTGTATCCTGCCTTTGGGATCCTGGTATGGAGATTCTGGCCTGATTGACGAGCGAGTGGTGCACTCGTTCCAACAGTGTCCGGATTTTTGCCGCTGCAGATGTATTGCCAATAGTAATCATACTTAACTGTTCAGGAATACAATGGAAGTGAGCTTTTCAATTCTCTCAACTGCAACCCTGCTTTTTTTTGTTATAGATCCGTTCGGCAATGTACCGGTAATGCTCTCTGTGTTGAAATCTGTACCAAAGCAGAGAGTTCGCAGAGTGATTGCTCGTGAGATGCTTTATGGGCTTGTCATCCTGCTGGGTTTTCTCTTCTCAGGGAATCAGTTTCTTAAGATATTTCATCTGCAGACTGAGGCGGTGACCATTGCAGGTGGCGTAATTTTTCTTATTATCGGCATTAAAATGATTTTTCCACCGGCTTCGGGTACCAATATTTACGGCACCAATGGAGACCCGTTTGTGGTACCGATTGCTATTCCGATGATTGCAGGGCCGTCAGCTCTGGCCACACTTCTGGTGTTGACCAAGTCCAGCAATGCTCATATTCTTGAAATTTTGCTGGCGCTCCTGCTTGCCTGGGGCGTATCCGCTGTGGTGTTGCTCTTTGCACCTTTGTTGCTCAGGGTTCTAAAAGAGAAAGGTTTGGAGGCGTTGGAGAGGCTTATGGGAATGTTGCTGCTCATGCTTTCTGTTCAGATGTTTATTGATGGAATTAGCGGACTGCAGCTGTAAGGTATCTATGCTGCTGTTGTATTGCAGCTCTGAGATGTTGACGCGAGCGAAAGTGAGGTATAGGGTCTTTTACTGGAAGTGCGTCGGCAAAATAAAGAGGGCAAAGGAGAGCAATGAAGAAGTCTGAGCAGGAGCTGGAAATTGAAAACGGCTGGGAAATCCATCCGGATCGTACAGTGTTGGAAACACCGGTTGTAACGGTAAAGGCGGGGCCGGTTGTTTGTAAAAGAAGCGGCAAAAAGAAAGATCTCTACCTGTTTGATTTTCCAGATTGGGTAAATGTAGTTGCGCTTACACCTGAAAAAGAAATCCTTCTGATTCGCCAATACCGTTACGGCTCCAAGCGTATGGAGCTTGAAATCCCGGGCGGAATGATGGAACCGGATGAGCATCCAATAGAAGCTGGATGCCGGGAGTTGCTTGAAGAAACAGGCTTTGCAGGCAGAAATCCCCAACTCATAGGTCGGGTCTGTCCTAACCCGGCTATTCAGCGCAATTACTGTCACACCATACTGGTTGAGGATGCCGTGCGTGTATCGGAGCCAAGTTTTGATGATATGGAAGATATTGAATGTATGTTGGAATCGGAGCAGCAGATTCTGGAGCGCATCAAAAGCGGGTCCATAGACCACGGGCTGGTGCTGAATGCTCTGATGTTTTATTTATCCAGAAGTAGCTGAATCTTACAGCTGAAGTCCCAAGGGTAGTTAGATAGATGAATGCTGCTTATAAACATTAAGCAGAGTATGGATAAGATACTTTTGCACCAACCCATTTCCTGATCTGGTTGGTATGTAGTTCCAGCCCCCTCCCTTTGCTCCGCACGCCTTACCTTGTGAAGCTAAGCTTTAGTGATAATGAGATATTTATTTTATGACTCTTGTCGTGCTATATGGTAACCTCTTTAACTGTATAGAATTGTTATGGTAAGATGCTGGAGTTTGTAATACCGTAGTCTAATTGTATTACTGCATATAACCGAATCAATGAGCATGCAGGAAAGGGAGAATATGAACGAGTGGGTAGAAAAAAATGGTTATGCCACTTGTTTGCAGGCGGCTGACAAAACCTTGAGGCAAGAAGGGACAGAGGTGTCTCTTATCCGATTCCGTAGCGGTAAGTTAGAGCATTATCATAAGTACACCACAGAGTTTTTTCATTTTACTTCCGGAGAGGGCAGGGCGCTGCTTGATGGTCGGGAGATCAGTATTTTCCCTGGCACGTCCGTTGTCGTCAAACCATACCAGAATCATACCTTTATGAATAATTCCACCAGTGAATTTCTGGAAGCAGTGATGGTGAAAACCAATATACGTCCTGATGATAGCTACTTTACCGAATGACCTACTGGATGCAACACGAGTGGATCCAGCCGATCCCAGTCCCGTCACCTCGAAGTAACACTTTCCTTTTTGGGCCCAGGCATAGAAAAAATGTGAATTACCAGAAATGTGTGGTAATGTGCCAGATGTATTGAAAATTAAGGGCAAATTTAATTTTGAGGAAAGGCTATGATCAAGTTGTACAGGCTCACTGAAGAGCTGCGAGAGTACTGGGAGACATGGCAGCACGATGATGGCAGTCAGATAGTTCATTGGGGAGAACTTGGCACAAAAGGGATGACCAGGTTTGTGAAGGACTCATTCTTTTCGAAAGCCGAAAAAAAGGTGAAAAAAGAAATCGAATCACTGCAACGGCAAGGGTTCAGGGAGCTTGAGCCAGAATGGCTGGTGATGATCGAATATGGTCTGAACGGCCTTGATGGTGAAAAAGCACTCGAGAAACGCTATCTCATTCAGGACAGGATGAATCAGGTACTTGGGTGGACCGCCCTTGGACATTGTGATGGTGGAAGCATAGACACCAACAGTATCGAGATAACCAATCTTGTTATTGATGCTGAATTAGCCAAAACTGTAATCGCCGCAGAACTTGCCGACACTGACTTTAAAGATTACCTGAAAATATATCACACGAAAACAGGGTGATTCGGGCAAAAGGGAAACGGCTGTTTCAGGTTGTGGTGTTTTGCAGTTCGGCAACCATTTCTTTGCGCATGATGAATTTTTGAATCTTGCCTGTCACGGTCATGGGGTATTCATCAACAAAACGGATATAGCGTGGGATTTTGAAATGTGAGATCTTGTCCTTGCAGAATTCATGTATCTCCTCTTCATCGGCAGTTTCATCTTCATGCAGGATAATCCAGGCACACAGTTCTTCTCCGAATTTGCTGTCCGGTACTCCAAACACTTGAACGTCTTTGATTTTATGGTAACTGTACAGGAGTTCTTCTATTTCTCTGGGATAGATGTTTTCACCTCCTCGAATGACCATATCCGTTAACCTGCCGACAATCGAGCAATATCCTTCTTCATCGAGTATGGCCAAATCCCCGGTGTGCATCCAGCCTGCGTTGTCTATAGCTTTTCTGGTTCGCTCTTCATCGTTCCAGTATCCCTGCATCACAATATAGCCCCGTGTCAGTAACTCACCTTTGGTACCTGGAGGCACAGTTCTTCCTGACTGGTCTATAATCTTTGCCTCCACATGGGGGTGAACACGCCCCACTGTTTTCACTCTTTTCTCCAGAGGTTCGTTGGTGCCGCTCTGAAAGCTTACCGGGCTTGTCTCTGTCATACCGTAGGCAATTGTTATTTCAGACATGTGCATCTTTGAGATCACCCGTTTCATTATTTCAGTCGGGCAGGGAGCACCTGCCATGATGCCGGTGCGGAGACTGTCGAGTTTGAACTCGTGAAAACGTGGATGATCAAGTTCGGCGATGAACATCGTAGGCACGCCATGAAGAGCAGTGCATCGCTCTTCGGAGATCGTCTCTAGCACCGCCAGTGGCTCAAAACCTTCTGCAGGAAAGACCATTGTTGAACCGTGCGTTATGCAGGCGAGATTGCCGAGAACCATGCCGAAACAGTGATAGAGCGGCACGGGGATGCAGAGGCGGTCTTTCTCGGTGAGTTTCATAGCCTCACCAATAAAGTAGGCGTTGTTTAGGATGTTGAAATGTGAGAGGGTTGCCCCTTTGGGCGAGCCGGTGGTGCCGCTGGTAAACTGGATGTTGATTGGTGAATCAAACTGCAGGCTTTGTTGTACCTGTTTGACTTTGGCAGCTGAATTGTTGTCGGCCAGCCAGGGGATTTCTAAAAAATCAAAAACTCCTCTCTGGGGCTGCCCCCCGATCTGGATCAGGATTTTCAGGTGCGGTAACCGGTGCGTCATCAAGGCTCCGGGCCTGCAATCATCAATTTCCGGTGCTATTTCATGGAGCATTGCGCAGTAATTGCTGGTGCGAAATGAATTGGCATAGATAAGCGCCCTGGCCTCCACCGCATTCAAGGCGTATTCTAGCTCTGCCAGTCGATAAGCCGGATTTATATTCACCAGAATCAGACCGATTTTAGCAGTGGCAAGCTGACTTATCACCCACTCGCTATTGTTCGGTGACCATATACCAATCCTGTCGCCCGGCTTAAGTCCAAGAGCCAGCAATCCGGCCGTAAATTTGTTCACTTTTTCCTGGAGCTCACTATAGGTCCAGCGTATTTGCTGATGACGCACTACCAGCGCTTCATTATCGGGGAACTTCCTGACTGTGTTATCAAAATTTTCCCCCAAGGTTTCACCAAGAAGAGGCGTATGGCTGGCACCGTGAACATAGGACTGGTGGATTTTCATGGGATTGCGCTCCCTTAAAATGTTGGCAGAATATGATTTGTTAACGGAATATATGTAAATTTTAGGTGCTTTAAAGGAAATGCTCAAGCTGGGAGAGGATTGGTAACAACTAAAAGCTGAGTTTCAGGGGGAATCAGATTGTAAAATTGACACAACGCTCAAGGGAAATTCGGGTATGACCCTTTGGTGGACAACCACAGTACAGTCATCTATTATTGAATGGAACATAGTAAATTATTGGCATATCCGGATGGTTCATCTCCATGGGAAAGGTGAATAGTGAAAATGGGAATCATGAACAACGTATATGTACTGTTGATAATCGTATTTCTGGCAGTTGTTCCGTGGGGGAGTGGAGCTTTTGCAGAAGAGGGGATGACGTTCGGAGCAAATCAGGGTGGCACCTGCATACATATCGCGACCCTGGATTGATATGCAGGCGGAGTTTCAGGTAACGTCCATGGTCGGTATGAACACGGGTGATCCGGATGGCATTACCCACCAGGTAATGGCCACCTTTTAAAAAGCTGAAAAGAAACTCACCACTCTGGCTGGGAAGATGCTGCTTACAGCTCCATCAGGTAAAGAGCTGATATGCGAACTCAATGATTCAGGTGGTGGCAATTTTACTGCCAATATTGTGATTGACGAGGATGGCAAATTGGCGATAAGTTCCCATTTTCAAATTGATAATGAACAGTACAATGTACAACTCTGGTACCCTCACACTGAGTGAGAGGTGATGAAATATTCAAATATCTGGTGCGGTCGGGTAGAAATGCTGACTGCCCTTTTTTTTGAGCAATTGATCATGAAAAAGACGCAATGGCATTTTGATTCAACCGCTATTTCCCCTAAAGAAGCAGTACGTCTCCAGCGTGAACTGCAACAGCAGGTCATTGTTAAGGATCAGTTTGATACAATCGAGCTGGTGGCCGGTGTAGATGTAGGATTTGATAAGGCCAGCAATCGTGGGCGGGCTGCTGTTGCGGTGTTGCGCTACGATGATCTGACCTTGGTGGAGAGTGCTGTGGCTGAAAGCGAGCTTACCTTTCCCTATGTCCCTGGTCTGCTCTCGTTTCGTGAATTACCTGTTGTTTTGAAAGCGCTTGAACATCTTTCCGTGTGGCCCGATATCTTCTTATGTGACGGCCAGGGGATAGCGCACCCACGGCGATTTGGTATAGCCTGTCACCTGGGCTGTATCACGGGTATTCCTGCATTGGGGGTTGGTAAAAGCCGTCTTTGCGGCAGTCATGAAGAGGTTGGTGAAGAGAAGGGGAGTCTGGTCGAGCTTAGAGACGGCGATGAAGTCATTGGTGCGGTGGTCCGAACCAGGAGGGGAGTGAAACCGATTTACGTCAGCCCTGGACATAAAATTTCTCTTGAAACAGCAATAAAGGTCGTGTTGAAATGCGTAACCAAGTATAAGTTGCCTGAGACCACACGATCTGCTCATGCTCTTTCTCTATTTAATACGAGAAGCCGAACTCAGGGCCAGCATCAACAGGGTAATGGTTTCTACTTGTAATACGTGTTGTGAAATCAGATGATTCTGATAGCTGCAAGGTTGTTCGCATAGACATGGCTGTTTCTGGTATTGGTACTTCGCCAAACTATGATTAGTGTACAGGCGGTGTAGTCAGTACGAGTTGAATCTATAGATATCTTTACAGGTTGAGGGAAGTTTGGAGCAAAAGGATAAGAAGCGGATTATTATTCCTTTCAGACCGGTTTTCCGCTGGCTGGTCAGGCTGAGACGCTCTCCAAAGGCTATTGCCGGAGGTTTCGCATTAGGGACATTCGTTGCGTTTACCCCTACAGTAGGCATTCAGATGGTAATTGTGATTTTTCTTGCCACCTTGCTGAACTGCAATCGGCCCGCCTCTATATTGGCTATCTGGATTTCCAATCCGGCGACCATGGCCCCCTTGTACACCTTCAATTACATGGTGGGAAAACTTTTTTTCGCCGGGCCTCCAGTGAAGGAAGTGTACCGCTCTTTTACCGGCATTGCTGCGCAGTTACTCGATATCGGCTCCCTTGATATCGTGGAGCAGTGGCGGCTGATTCGCCAACTTTCGGGGGATATAATTGTACCATTGATGGTAGGCAGCGTGATTGCGGGGCTTGTCGCGGCGTTTTTTGCCTATGTGCTCTCGTTGGCTATTTGTCGCTGGCTGGTGATGAAAAGAGCCAATCGAATGGTGTTGAGGAATAAGTGAATTAATTCAAATATTTCTCGATTAGACACGGCTTGCTGATTTTTGGGCTAACCTGGTTGTGCCTCGGCAGCAACATGCTCCGGCGTTGCCTTGACTGGCTCCGTTATCGGAAAACTCAGGGTAAAGCAGGTTCCTTCACCAAGTTCTGAGTGTACATCAATATAACCCTGGTGTGCTTCGACAACCTCTTTTACCAGGGATAACCCCAGACCAGAGCCGGTGATGTGCCTGGTGGCTTTGCCTTTCACTCTGAAAAACCTGTCAAATATGTGGGGCAGGTCTTCGTCGCTGATCCCGATTCCCGAATCCTGAACAGATAAGTTGGCAAAACCGCCAATCACCGTGGTGGCGATCTCTACCCGGCCACCTTGGGGTGTGTATTTCAGGGCGTTGGAGATGATATTCATAAAAGCGGTGCGGATATGGTCATAATCGACATTGAACCACCAGTCTTCATCGCTGGGCATGTAGGCGATGGTTATTTCCTTGTTTTCCGCCTGCTCCCGAACCACATCGAGAATGTGGTCGAGAACTTCATGGCCACGGACAGGTTCAAGGTTGAACTCTACGGTGCCGTTTTCCATTTTTGACAAATTCAGCAGGTTGTCGATCATCCGCAGCAGATCCCGGGTGCGCACGGTTATTCGTTTATGCATGGTCGAACAAGCTTGGCCTGATTCATATTTGCAGCCGACCTGCAATGCGTAAATCATCTGCTCCACCGAGGCGAGAGGTGATTTCAGCTCGTGGGCAACCATGGCCACGAAGTCCGACTTCATGCGGTCTATTTGCTTATGTGTGGAAATATCCTCAAAAGCGGTGACTGAGCCGATGACTCTGCCGCTCTCAGAGGTTACGGGAGCGCAATGGGCCCTGAGGTATTTTCGGGAAATGGTGCCGGGCTGAAACTCCCTGGTCACTACCACCTGTTTGGCCATTGCCTGGTGAACCATTTCCACGGCATTTGTGTCGAGGATGGACTGGGCGATATCCTTACCGACTACCGGGTCGGTCTGGATTTCGAGAATCTTTATGGCGGCGGGGTTGTGATGGACAACCACCCCAGTGTTATCGGTAATGACCACCGCCTCGGCCATGCAGCCAAAGACTGTCTTCAATCTGCTCTGTTCGTTCTGAATGGTCGCGATGTTCAGTGTATGTTCTTCACGAAGGCGATGGGTTTCCCGTTCGAGTTTGATTTTATCTGCGGCACGACTCACCACTATGCGAATATAGTCAGGTGTGAAGGGCTTACCGACAAAATCAAAGGCCCCCTGTTTCATGGCTGACACCGCCTTGGAGACGGTGGCAAAGCCGGTGATGACTATAACTTCTATCTGCGGCTGATGTTCTTTCACCCATTCAAGCACACCAAAACCGTCGATACCGGGCATCATCAGATCGAGCAGCACGATATCAAAACCCTGATCACGGATCATCTCAATACCAGCCTCGCCATTCTCAGCCTTGGCGATTACATACCCCCGGTTCGAGAGTGCCCGCTGCACACCTTCACGGATCACTTCTTCATCATCAATTATCAGAACACGCATCTCTGCCATGACTCTCCGCAGTTGGTAATAGTGCTTATAAACGACATGCCTGGTGTAGATGCTGAAACATTATCTGCCCAGGACAAAGCTTTTATATGTTTACCTACAATGAGTGGATTGGTAATCAGTTCAGGTGGCGTCAAATTCGAAGTTTTCGGTGTTAAGCTATAGTTGTACTATGCTTAACACCGAAACACTGAAGAAGATGATGCTCGATGGACTGATTATACTAACCAGCGGCGAATCAAACTGAGCAGCTCCGGCGGATCAACCGGCTTCGGCATATAATCCTCAGCCTCACTCTCCAGCATATCGCGATGCGAATACTTGGAAGTGGTGACCCGATCTGCAACCGCAGTCAACAAAATTATTGGAATATCCTGGGTTTCCGGGTTGCTTTTAAGAGCTGCACAGGCTGCATGGCCGTCCATAACCGGCATCATCACATCCAGTACGATGATGTCAGGCCTTGCGGTCTTGACCGCCTCTATTCCCTCTTTACCGTCGTAGGCGACCTGCACGTTGTAGCCGCCGCTTTCCACGATCACTTTCACAGCTTCTACGAAATCAGGATCGTCATCAACCAGCAGTACAGTTTTTTTCTCAGCCATAATGTTCTCCCTGAAGAGTGGAACTGTTTTTTTTGCTTATTGCTGTGTGAACCGACTGTCCCCGGGTCTGTTCAACCAGCTTTTGCTTAAAGAGTTTGCCGGAGAATCGGCATTTTGCTGCAGGTCAAGGCGTTGATTGGGAATTAAGCGGAGCCACATACTGAATATTGCGAGCATTGATTTCCAATCAATAACGCAGAACTGGAGCAAAAGGGCTTTCTCCGGTACACTCTCAGGCGACTATGGGGCGGGGCAACAGCCCCGCATCTCCAATGATTTTTTCCAGTTTTTCCTCCCATTCGATGGCCATCACATGAACGCCTGCGATTCCCTCAATTTCTTTTAACTCCTGAATCTGCTCGACACACATCTCGATACCCTTTTCCGCTTGTTTCTCCTTGGGCTCGTCGCCGATGCGTTTGATGACCTCATCGGGGATGTCCATGCCGGCCACAAATTTTTTCATGAATTTGGCCATGCCTGCCGACTTGAGTGGAGTGACACCGGCCAGTATCTTGCAACTCTCATGCAGGCCCTCTTTTTTCGCATCTTCCATGTACTGTTTGAACTTATCCATATTATAGATGCACTGGGTCTGCACAAAATCGGCTCCGGCCTGAACTTTCAGCTTAAATCTGGGCACCCTGATTTCATAGGGGTCGGCAAAGGGATTAACCGCACAGCCGATAAAGAATTCCGGTTTGCCCTCAAGCTTCTTGCCGGAGGGAAAGATTCCATCATCACGCATTCGCCTGACCATGTCGATCAGCTGGATCGAGTCAATATCGAAGACGTTCTTAGCCTGGGGATCGTCGCCGAATTTCTGATGATCGCCGGAGAGGCAAAGCAAATTGCGAACACCCATGGCGGCGGCCCCCAGGAGGTCGGATTGCAGGGCGATGCGGTTTCTGTCGCGCACCACCATCTGAATCAGCGGTTCTGTGCCGGATTCTTTCACCAGCAAGCACCCGGCAAGAGAGCTCATTCGAACCACAGAGGTCTGGTTATCGGTGACGTTACAGGCATCGACATTGCCTTTAACAAAAGCGGCTTTTTTGCGAACGATATCGGCATCTGCACCGCGGGGAGGCCCGCACTCCGCAGTGACGGCGAAATGGCCCGCATTCATTACTTTTTCCAGGTTGCTTCCCGATTTCATAATGTCATATCCTCCCGTATAATGCGGCGTGGGCCACCGTCACGCGAAGTGCTCCAGCCTTTGTAGGGGATGAGTTTGCCATAATTGTCCATCTGGTTGAGCGCTTTAAGCCGGTCAATGATCAATTGCCAGCCGCAGGCAACATCCGGGGAAACCTCACAGATGCCCTTGGCAGAGCCTCCGCATGGGCCATGAAACAGTGATTTGGCGCAGCGGCTTACCGGGCAGATACCGCCGGTGAGGTGCAGTACACAGTCTCCGCAGCCCTGGCAACGCTCGGCCCACTCTCCCTGCCTCTCAGCCACTCCGAGAAAACCGGTGTTGATCCCAGGCAGGACAGGAGTTGTAGGATATTTCTCTGCAACAAACTGGATGCCTGCACCGCAGGCGATGGAGAGTACCGCATCGTAATCGGCTACATAGGGACGAAGTTGATCGAGGTATTCGGGGTCGCATTGCCGCTCGAGGCACACTTCTTTTATCTCCAGTTTGTTGCCCTTTGCCTCTCTTGCGAGTCGTAGCGAGGAGGAGAGAACCTGTACTTCCTTTTCTCCGCCTACCCGACAGACAGTGACGCAACCAAAGCAGCCGGCCACAACCACACGGCTGTAAGGCTCAAGCATCTCCAGCACTTCTTGGATTGGTTTTGGTGTTCCGGTGATCATTGGCTATGCCTCCTCAGAGACCGGTTCCGGCTCTTTTGCCGATTGGCCCTCTTCTGCTTCTGTTGTTTTAGACTCAGGTGTTGATTCAAGGTCCGGGTTTCGTGCGATATTTACCCGGCTGAAGCCGAGTTGTTCGATATGTTCTGCGAATTCATTCGCATAGGCAGCAAATTTCGCACCTTCACCGGCGCTTAAGTTGTACATTCGTATACGCTCTTCACCGATGCCGATATCCTGTAATATCGTGGCTACCCGGTTCACCCTCGCTTTTGCTCTCAGGTTACCGGAGATGTAATGGCAGTCGCCCTCGAGACAGCCGACTACCATTACACCATCCGCCCCTCCCTCGAACGCCTGCAGCATCAGCGCCTCCTCTATCCTGCCGGTGCAGGGCAACATGACGATGGAGACAGATGGCGGGTATTGCCTTCTTTCCGAACCTGCCAGGTCCGCGGCTGAGTACGCTCAATGGCGGCAGGCAAAGGCGATGATCTTCACAGATTGATCGCTCGTCATGCTGGTACCTCCTCGACAGTTTGTGAACTTTCGGTTGATATATTTTGTGATTCGTCTGGTTGAACGGCTTGTGTACTGCCCGAGTTAACCTTTGCAAAGATATTCTGATCGTTATAGCGACCAAGGTAGATGGTCTTGGCCGGGCATTCGGCAACGCAAATTCCACAACCCTGGCACAGCGCCGGGTTGATCTCGGCGGTATGTTCTTCATTGATGACCGGCACACCATACGGGCAGGCCCGCACACAGGTAAGGCATACCGCACAGTTGACAGGATCTACCTTGGAGACAACCGCAGAGAGAGTGAGCTTGTCCCTCGAGAGTATTGTCAGGGCCCTGGCCACAGCAGCCTGGGCCTGTGAGATAGTTTCCGGAATGTTTTTCGGGCCATGGGCGGTGCCGGCCATGAAGAGCCCTTCGCTGGGCAGATCCACCGGTCTGAGTTTTGCATGTGCCTCGATGAAGAAACCGTTACTGTTTCGGGTGCAACGAAGCATTGAAGAGAGTTCTTCCGTATTGCCTGGCGTAATGCCTGTGGAAAGCACCAGCAGATCAGCTGAAAGAGTAACGTCGGCCCGGATGGATGGATCATGGATAGTGATGTTGACTGCCTTTTCTGTTGGTAATACTTCCGGCATATTCTGCTCAGGCTGGTAACGGATGAAATTGACCCCGAGTTCACGCGCCTTCAGGTAATTCAGCTCTCCAAGGCCGTAGGTCCTCATGTCACGATAGAGGATATCCACCCGGCAGTCCTGATTGAGTTCTTTTAAACTCAGGCTGTTCTTGACCGCCTGATTGCAGCAGACCCGCGAGCAGTAGTCCTGATGCTCCGCATCTCTGGAGCCTGCGCACTGGATCATCACCACGCTGTTGCAGCCTGCAACGCCCTTTGGGTTTTCTTCAATGAGTTGTTCGAATTCACTCTGGGTGATAACTCGTTTGGCCTCACCGAGACCATAGAGCTTCGGCCGGTTCTCGTGGCCACCTGTGGCGAGGAGGATAGCCCCATGCTTGAGCACTCTGGGGGTGCCGGATGGGGTGATGATCTCAGTTTCAAACGAGCCGACAAAGCCGGAATGCTCCACCACCTCGGAGCTGGTGTAGACCTTGATGCGCTCATCCTGCTCCACCTGATGGACGAGAGTGTTCAGGTAATTCTGCACATCAAGACCGTCGGTGGTGCGGCGCAGCCTGTTAAGGTTGCCGCCCAATACAGCCTCCTTTTCCAGCAGATAGACCGAACACCCCTGGTTGGCCGCTTCCAGGGCGGCGTTCATACCGGCCAGTCCGCCGCCGATGATAAGCAGGCGGGTGTCCACCGGGAATTCAATCTCCTGCAATGCTTCGGCGGCAGAAGCGTTGGCCACGGCCATCCTGGTGAGCTGTTTGGCTTTTTCCGTGGCTTTTTCAGGCTCCAGCGGGTGAACCCAACTGCATTGGTCGCGGATATTTGCCATGTCGAAATAATATTTGTTCAGGCCTGCCGCCCGGATGGTGGACATGAATAAAGGCTCATGGGTGGTAGGCGAGCAGGCCGAAACAACTATGCGATTGAGGTTATGTTCTTCTATGATTTCACGCATGCGCTCCTGGGTATCCTGGGAGCAGGTGTAGAGCGGTTTATCGACGTAGACGACGCCGGGCAGGGTGGAGGCATAGTTCATCACCTCTTCCACGTTGACAACAGAGGCGATATTGGCTCCACAGTGGCAGATAAATACGCCAATTCGAAGCGCATCGTCTGCAATAGTTTTTTCTTCTGGCAGCGTTTCCCTGCTAATAAGGCTGTTTCTGGCGCTAGATAACGGTGCGGAGGCAGCCTGGGCCGCACCGGATGCTTCGATAACAGTCTCTGGGATATCTTTAGGGCCGTTGAAAGCTCCGCTTGCAAAAATACCGGGGCGGGAAGTGGTGAGTGGTGCGAATGAGCTGGTACTCGCGAAACCATATTTATCCATTTCGATCTGCAGTTTTTCGGCCAGTATCCAGCTCTCCTTTTTGACCTGGATACCCACTGAGAGCACCACCATGTCAAAGGTCTCACGCTGACGTTGGCCGTTTTCATCGGTATAACGCAACTCCAGATCACCGGTCTGCGGATCTTCGTAGGCGCGACTCACCATGGCCCGCACATATCGCACCTTATTGTTCTTGGCACGTTCGATGTAGTTGTCGAAATTCTTGCCGAACGAACGCATATCGATATAGAAAATAGTTGGTTCGATGGCCTTGTCATGCTCGCGTGCGATGTACGCCTCTTTGGTGGCATACATACAGCAGACTGATGAGCAGTATTCCCGGTTGCAGCTTTGATCGCGTGATCCGACGCATTGAATCCAGGCTATCTTCTTCGGGTGGCTGTTGTCGCCCGGCCGTACAACCTCGCCGGAGGTGGGGCCGGAGGCGGAGAGCAGCCGTTCAAACTCGATTGAGGTGAGAACGTTTTTATAGATACCGTAACCGAATTCCGCACGTAGCTTGGGATCACTCACCTCAAACCCCGGCGAGAAAATCACTGAGCCGACTTCGATCTCGGTCTCTGTGACCACATCTTCATACCTTATGGCTCCAACTCCGCAGACGGATTGGCAGATGCCGCAATTGCCGGTATTGAGCTGTACACAGCTGGTTTCATCTATCACCGGCACCCTTGGAACAGCTTGCGGATAGAAAATGTTGACGGGTTTTCTGCTATTGAGCCGTTCATTGAACTCATCGAGCAAGGGCGCGGCGGTGCGGTTGCTGAGTTTGTCCATCGCAAGAAAATCTACAGGGCATACCGAGATACAGGCCCCGCACATCTGGCAGATATCCGTGCCAGCCTCGATACCGTTCTTATCAAGCTTCAGGGCGCCTATACCCATAACCTCCTTGCACATCAGGCTGCAGAGACCGCAACGGATGCACTGCTCCGGTGCCATTTCTGAAAACTCTTTCTTGATTTCGGCAGAACGGGTAACCAGAGCGGCACCAAGACTTTGTTCGAGATCCAGGGCGTTGGTGATCTCAATTGCATCAAACTTGGCGGGGCAGGCTGAATAACAGGCACCGCAGGCTGTACACAACGCCTGATCTATCACAGCTTTTTCACCTTTCTGCCAGTTGATAGCAGCTTGCAGGCAGGCTTTCTTGCACAGGCCGCATTTGCCGCATTTGTCTGTATCGACAGTAAAGGTCCAGGGCTGAATCTTCGTTGGACGTGGCGGCAGGGAGCCGGTAATGACCTTCTTTTCTTTGGCTCTGAGAGGTTTGCGTTTTCCGTCTTTTTCTTCAAACTCCGGAAAATCGGAGCGGTGAGTTACCGGACAGGTATATTCACAGAGCCCGCAACCTGTGCAGCTGTTGGTGTCAACATAGCGGGCGCGGCTGGTGACGATAGCTTTGAAGTTGCCCTGTTCGCCATCCAGCGAGCTGAGTTCGCTATGGGTTAACAGCTCTATATTTCGATGTTTGCCCACTTCAACCAGTTTGGGTGAAACGATGCACATCGAGCAGTCATTGGTTGGGAAGGTCTTATCGAGCTGGGCCATTTTACCGCCAATGGCCGGGGATTTTTCGACCATGTAGACCTTGTAGCCGCTGTTGGCCAGGTCGAGGGCCGACTGCATGCCGCTGATACCACCGCCGATAACAAGCACGGCACCGGTGGGGAGCGTTGTGGTCTCTGTGCCGGATTCTGTGCTTGATCCTGTTTTTAAACCGGGATTGAAGAGATCAGGAGTCATGCTGATTCCTCCTTTTGAGATGTAGTCTCTGTCGTACTCCCTGTGGCTGTCCCTGCATTGTGAGCAGAACGTTCCATATGGGCTTGCAGGGCGTGGGCAGGTACCAGATGCACCTTCTGCTGTTTTTCAGGGTACGAGCCGGTCAGGGCTGCGGCGATCAGTTCAGTTGCATAATAGACAACCATTGATGTTCCCGGTGGGAGCTCCTGCCTGCTTTCCACATTGGCCTGACACATGGGGCAGTCCGTTACCATGGCTGTCGCTCCTCCACGGCGGGCGGCTTCAACAATCTCACCAACCAGCTTGCCTGCAATATCGGGTCTGGTCATGGTAAGACTGCCGGAGCAGCACTCTGTTTTATGTGACCATGAGACAGGATCTGCGCCGATTGCCGTAACTATGTTCTCAAGCGTGGTGGGCATTTCATGATTGGGCGCATCGGTTATATGAGGTGGCCTGAGTGACAGACAGCCGTAATAACAGGCAACTTTCATTTTGCCGACCGGTTGAATTACTTTATCGGCGATGAGTTCAAGTATTTCAGGCTCAGCCAGAAAACTCGAGATATGGACCAGTTTGAAGTCCGGGTTATAGTCGGTTACATCCCAGTATTCCGGATCTTCGCGTAAGGCTTTATCGGCTGCCTTTAGTCTCTGGTAGCAGGCAGAGCAGGGGATCAGAACGTTATCCGAAGATTTTGCAGCGAGCAGGAGGTTGCGGATAGAAAGACGCATGGCGACTTCATGATTGGTCATATGGGCGGAGGAGGCACCGCAACAGTTCCAGTCTTCTATCTCGTTCAACTCAACGCCGATCGTCTGGCAAACTTCCAAGATGGTGTCGTTGTAGTCCCTGGCTGTGCCCTGTAGCGAGCAGCCCGGGTAGTATGTCATTTTCATCGCTCATACTCCTTTCCTTTGCCCGCAAAGATTTCGCGAATTTCAGGTTTACCTTCGATGGAATGGGGGAGCAGGCTCAGTTTTCCTTTGGCCAGCATGGAAATGCCAAGCTTCATATCCCCTGCATAATCCCCTGAACGTAATTTGTAGGCACCAATCATACCGATTTCATAGGTGCGGCCCCAGCGCCTGACCGACTCAAGAAAAGAGGCATGGAAGGCGGGAACCTGAGGGACGGCTGGCGGGATGTCTTTTCTGAGAGCAAGTTCCCGCAGCACATCCATCAGGGCCGTAATATCAATGTCATTCGGGCAACGGGTTGCGCAGGTATCACAGGAGGCGCAAAGCCAGATGGTGCTGCTGGCAAGAAGCTGGTCTTCCATGCCGTATGAGGCAAGTCGCACGATCTCCATTGGCTGCAGGTCAAAGTAATCCGCCACCGGGCACCCGGCAGAGCAACGGTTACATTGATAACAGGTCTGTACGTCGATATCGCGGGAGCTCAGTTTTTTCAGGAGCTTTCTGCTTCCCTTAGCTGGTGAAATGGGGCTGTTTTGCATGGTTTTCTCCAGTCGAGGTTTGCTCTGTATTGTGTTCAGTATCAGGCTCTTGTCCGGTAATGCTTTTCCCTGTGTCCTGTACTGCCGGAAATCGTAAAGAAAACGTGGTGCCTGAAGGAGAAGATTCTATAACACGTATGGTGCCCTGGTGTTCCTTGACAATGGCGTAAGAAACCGAAAGGCCGAGGCCCGTACCTTCTCCAGGTTTTTTGGTGGTAAAGAAGGGGTCGAAAATTCTCTTCTGCTGATCGGGCGTGATGCCGTGACCACTGTCCTTGATCAGTAGTTCGGCCAACTCACGCCCGGCTCTGTTGCGGGTGGTGATAGTCAGGGTGCCGCCGTACTCCATGGCCTGGGCACTGTTTACCATGATATTCATCACAACCTGGTTAAGGCGGATAGCGTTGCCGAATATCGGACAGAGATCCTGTGCCAGGTTGAGGACGATTTCGATGTTATGAAAGGATGGCTGGTTTTTAAGTACCCCCAGTGTCTTGGTAACCACCTCGTTGAGGTTGAGGCGGTCCATCTCGTAACTGGTCTGGTGACTGAATTCCAATAGATCAGCTACAATGACCTTGCAGCGTTCTGCTTCGCGGATAATGGTCTCCAGGTCTTGCTGCAGGGGGTGATCCTGCCCCAGATCCTCGAGCACCATGTTGGCATAGAGCATAATACCGGACATGGGATTATTGATTTCGTGGGCGACCCCTGCAGCAAGGCGGCCAAGACCTGCCATTTTTTCAGACTGCATCAGCATCTGATGGGTGTTTTCGAGGTCTTCCTCGATCTTCTGCATGGCACGCAGGTCTGTGAAGATGCCGCAGGTGGCGATTTCCTGATCATTGTCATAGATTATGCCGCCGGAAAAATTTACGGGAATGCTTTCGCCATTTTTGTGTCTGACGGTCAACTCCTGGTTACGGAGCTTGCCTTTGCCGCCATATTCTTCGCTTCGCATACGGGCAATGACTTCATAGGCCACACCTTCATTGTAGATCTGGGTGACATGGAAACCGTTGCGGGTTTCTTCTTCACTGTAACCAAGCAGTGATTGCGCACCTTCGTTGAAGAGGATGATCTTGCCCCTCATATCGGCTGCGATGATGCCATCCACCGAGGAGTCGATCAGGTTATGGAAGAAGACATTTCTGCGGCGTAACTCACGCTCAAGACTTTTAAGATGGGAAATGTCGATCAGGTAGAGAATGTAATAATCAGGAGCAGAGGCAGGATAGACAAATACGATATCAAGTACCCGCCGCTCATCCTCAGTTTCATTGTCATGGCTGCCAATAGTTATTTCTTTTCTAAACCGCGACTTACGGCTTGTAGGGCGTGAGGTGAAAAAGCTTTGGAAAAGATCAATCAGTGTCCTGTTCTCACCGGTAAAGATGTCTCTGAGATGGCGTCCAGCCAGCTCGGTATATGGGGTCTCAAGAAATCTGCTGGCTGCCGGATTAGTATAGATGATTTTATGGTCGGTACTCACAACCATCACCCCGTTGGGGGTCTCTTCCAGGATCTGGTGTGCGTACGGTTCGGTATCGAAGTAGTCACCGGCACTGATACTGAACTGAAGAGGTAGATGATTGGCCATCGCTTCTATCTCCAGGTTTATCGTCCGATCATAGTGAGGAACTCTGGTAGTCGTTCGCCAAGGCCAATGGCAACCAGAACAGTTCCATCGCTCATGGTCTGAAGCTCACGATACAACTCTGCGGCTATGTGCATGCCGGCATTCCTTTTGACCGGGGCATCCATCATCTTCTTTAAGTACTCCTGGGGAACCGAAGGGACACCCGGGAGATTGTTGAGATAGCGAATCATTACAACCGACTTGAGAAACATTATGGAGGTATAGAGGCGGATATTGTTCTGTTCCGCTGCGGGCACGAACAACTCGAGGATGTTCAGATCGTAGGTGGGGCCTAATGTTACCGAGCGAACACCCTGGTCGGCCATAGCCGGGAACGATTCGGCAAGTTTCCGATTGACTGCAGCATCGTCAGATAATTCCAGGGAAACCCCTACCTCATAGGCAGTTGATCCGTCCAGTTCTTCGCCGGCAAGGTCGCGCCCTCTGGTGAGCGAAGTTGCACATTTTATCATGGCAGGCATGTCGAGATCGCCGCTGGACTTGGCCATAGGCTGGTCACCCTCTGAGGTATCGTGGCCAACCTGTAACACTACTTCTTTTACACCTAAAGCAGCTGCCGCGAGTAGATCGGCCTGGAAGGAGATACGGTTTCGGTCACGACCGTTGATGACCATCTGAGGTGTAAAACCGATGTCGGAAAGAGTAAGGCACGGAGCAATGGGCGACATGCGCATGATGGCATTTTCACAGTCGGTAATTCGAATTGAATCGACACGCCCGCGTATTTGCAGGGCAAAATCGAGAAATGATTCGAGGTTAGCTCCTTTGGGGGGATCGAGTTCGGCAATGACGCGAAATGGAGATTCCTGGGAACGTCCTTGAAAATCGTGCATGGTGCCTCCTGTATGCAGAATTGCAATGTGCGAATTCTTTTTAAATTACACACACGATGGCGCAGCAAGTGGCGCGTCGTGCATCAATTTGCATGATTATAGGAAGCAGGCACGGGCAAGATGAATTGTGCAGAAAGCTGGCAGTGGACAGCGGTAGAGTAGAGCAGTACTCGTGGGCAGTGTAGGGGACAGGTAGGGTGAGATCGAATAACTGCTCCTCCATATCGTCTGGCGATACGAAGAGACCTGTCTACACTCGCCTCTGGTGAACAAGAGGCGAGGCACTTTCCTCTACCTTTATTCACCACCGCTGTGTGTATTTCAGATATACATGGGGATTTTATGAATGTCAAATGGGCAGTAGGTGTGCTGCTAAAAGTGATTTATATCCGGAATGATAAGGGATGAACCGATAAGTCTGTTGAAGAAGTATTGTAATTTAAGGGGATCTGGGAATATCTACTGGTCGTAGAAAGGCTGGCTGAATTGAGAAGATGTTTATTGGAGGGAAGTGCTATTGGTCCGGTAGTGAATTGAAATCTTTGAATAATAAATATTTATACAAAACATATGCGAAATTTATAAAAAACAGCATCACCATTACTTCTGGTCTGCTAATCGGGCAACGCTGGTCGCGGAGAATACTATCATGCAAAATAAGCCTATTGGGAACCTTTATGAACTGATTTTGACCATTTTCATCTCACAATAAACTCGTAACGGCCTGCTCATCTAGACTCAGATCAAAGACTTCTCCACCCCTCTCCAGATTGCTTAATGGATATTTGGGAAATAAGTAAGAATTGCGCGTTAATTTACAAAGAGTTCGGAGGTTTTCGCTGTACAGAACTGTGGGAAAGCGTTTTCAATAATTTATCAGAATTACGTATTATACCCGTATGGGTATATTTAGGTTATTTGCGCATAATAGGAGTTTGTTCACAACCTGTTACCAGGCAACAAAAGAGTAGAGTTTCCACCTTTGTTGTGGTAATTTCCTATGAAATATCTATAAGATACAGGAAAACTGCTCATCAAAAAATCAAACAAGTACCACAACGGGTAGCTACCCGTTGTGGTACTTGTTGTGAGGCTAAAAATGGGAAAACTCCGCAAAAAGGGAGTACTCCTATATTACACGTTAGCGCATACAATTGGAGTAGCATGATTATAAAATGAGGTGGCCAATATTGACATTCCTGTAGAATTTTTTATTAACGCAACAATAATAATAGGTGGAATGAGCATTGCCAGTTATTTGGTGTGGCGAAAGAAATTTAAACAAAAGAATGTGTCATTGCTGTTCTATCAATATGTTTTTCATCCTATCACTTTTTTAAAAGAGCTTTATGTAAATGGGCCAGGATGTTTAATAATCGCACTATTGCTATTGTTAATGCTATTAGTTAATAAAATAATTATTCCGATAGTCATTGAGCAATTGCAATAATAAATAGTCGCTAACAACTCGTTAGAGAGGGACGCGCAAAAAGCGCGCGCCCCTCAACTCCACTTTAACCATATGAAAATGACAATCTATTATAAATTTATATGTTTACTTATTTTAGGTTTAGTCGGTTGTACTAACCATATAAATAATGCGCCATTCGTAGAATTGAACGAATTAGATGATAATTGTTTGCTTTTAAATAGTAATGGCGAGCATGCTGAAGATGGATGCGAAATTGAATATTACGATAAAATAAGAGAAATTGTACATGGAAACTGGCAAATACCAGTTTACCTAAATAGTCATGGGTTGGAAAGTATAATTATTGTACAAGTATCAGAAAATGGAAGTGTTGAGAAAATGGCATTCGAATCTAGATCTAAAAATGATGAGTTTAATGAATGTATTGTCAAGGCAATTAGAAAAACAAAATCACTCCCGAAAATGCCAAAAGAATTTGAACGAAAGTGCTTTCAAATTGGTCTAAGCTTTACGACAATAAATAGAAATGAAGGTTAACCCGTTGTTAGAGAAGGACACCAAAAAGGTCCGGCAATTTATTAATTTCGAAATTAATCATAAATAAATACTAGTTGCCAAAATCATTCGTAGAGCTTTTGGCGCCCCTCAACTTAACGTTAAATTTTAATAACTATAGAATTGTCTTAATTCATAATAATGATAATTGCCCTAGAAATTATAGTGACATTATTGCTTCTTTCTGTTCCCTTACTAATGATGTTGTTAAGAGAGGAATTGATATACGAAAAATATGGTTCTCAAGAGGAACTGAAAAAATATTGGGCAAACTTTAGTTACCGACCGTTAATGATTGAAGGTCTTATTTGGTTAATTGGCTGTTCAATAATGTTGTTTGTTATATGGGTAGTCACAACTAATTTTGAAATTGCCTTATGCTTGAGCTTAACTGTTCTACTATGGTATCTAAGGTGTTGGTTGTTAGACGTTCATTATATTTTCTCCCAAAAGCAGAGACACACTTAAATATTGTTTGAAAAATGTAATTAAAATTTAACAAATCATTTGAGAGGGGCGCGTAAAAGGCACACGCTCCTCAATTCCACGTTAAATATTTAAGAATTATATCTCTATATTTTTTTTGGTGACAGATGAAGAGTAACGCTCAGCAAACAATATAAAACTGATAACAGAAAATGAATAAAAAATTGCTAGTGTAAAAAATAAATATTTAAAGATTAATTTAAGTTTATCGCTTCTGGTTCTGGTTTTCATAATTGTTGGAACTTTCTCAGTGCATTATAGTAAAAAAATATACATGCAAGGTGAGGTTGTTAAAGTTGAGCCTTATAGTCAATATATTAAAACCTTTGTAATGTTTCGTGGTTCTAAAGTACATATACAAACAAACAAAGATGTTCAGATAGTAATTTTGAACGAAAAGTATAATGTCAAAGTTGGTGATCACATTAAAGTTGTCAAAGACAACAATGGTTGCAAGCTAATGTAAATGCAATTATTTACTCTAATAAATATTAGAAATAATTGAGATGAATGGTTTTTTGAAACAAGAAAAAGCACTGTACATTAAATAAACTCTAGCTTGGGTCTAAAATAATAATTTAAGAATAAATTATCATTATAGATTGAAAAATATTTAACAAACCGTTTGAAAAGGACGCGCTAAAAACCGTGCGCCCTTCAACTTCACGTTATGTTTTAAAACAGATTTAGGGCAAAATATTTCAATGAGAAAATATATAATTTTTATAGTATTAATACTGCTTATTAGCTCAAAATCTAACGCAAGTGAAATGACTAGATTTTCATTCATTTGTAAGGATTTGTCATTTACGATCAATCCTTCAGTACAAACTATTGAATTCTCAAATATTCATTTGTTTTCGGTAGCGGAAATGATAGCCGGCATTCCAATGGGCTATACAACACAAAACCTAAAAGCAGTTAACACTCAATACAATTGGCACAACACCACAATAATTACAATCGATTTTGATAAAGAAATCAGAAGATACTTTGATGGAGAAATGGCCGAAATCGAATTTTCATTCGATGACAATGATGGTATCTATTTAGAAGCTAAAAAACTTGCATGTAAAACTGGTGTTAATAATATATAAATCAACATAACCAGACAATAAACACGGACGCGGTGACACGCGCCGGTTATCTCCACGTTATGTTTATGTGAATCGGAATTCGAATATAGGAGATACAAGAATGGATATACGTCAAGCATCAAATAAAAACAAATATAATGTTGTTTCTTCTATTTATGATATCGTTGCATTCATTTTGAGCCTTGGACAAGCTAAAAAGCTTTATAGAGAAGTAGCGGCACGACTCAGAGTTCCAACTGGAGCAACAGTGGTAGAACTTGGATGTGGCCCTGGATCTGTGGTACCAAGTTTGCTACACAAATTAGACCCTTCATCACAAATAATTGGTATAGACTTTTCAGACCAGATGATAGAACTGGCAAACACTCATAAATCCAAGAATGGGTGGAATAATGTCAATTTCGAGTGCATGGACATGTATCAGTATTCACCTGTCAATAAAGCCGATTGTGTAATTTTCTGTCTGTCTCTTACAGCAATACCAAACTACCAAAAAGCAATAGATAAAGCTTTGTCTATTCTAAAGCCTGATGGACAGTTGCTCATTCTTGACTCTATTCCGCTAAAAGGAAAATGGTACTATCCTCTTGCAAATTTATACACACACTTTAAGGCTCTAATCGTTGGAGCCAAACCGGCAACTGGTATAACAGAATACATCGACAAGAAGACCAAAATACAAGAAAAACACATCATGGTCGGAGGTGTTTACACCTTGCTAGATACTAAAATATAAAATCAACATAACAAAACGTTTCTCCATCGCTCCACTGCTTTCCGCTGGAATCGCTGAAGCTAGCCGGTGAACTCCAAGTTATCAATAGAAAGGGTACAATGTCATAACATCGTTTACACTTTCTGGTAAGTTTTTCTCCACTACAAAAAGGAGGAAAACATGCCCTGGAAGGAAACAACGATGATGGATGTTAAGCTAGAATCTATCATCGAGTGGATGTCAGGCAATTTCAACTTCTCCGAACTCTGCTGAGAGTTTAATGTTTCAATACCGACAGGCTATTACTACATAGAACCTTTTCAAAAAAAGGTCTTGTCGGGGTACTCTAGAAATTCCGCAAACCATCTAATCATCCTAGACAAACTCCTACCGAAATAGAACAATAAATAAGTTGTTTTTTGCCTTAAGAAACTCGATGGGGTTGAGATACTATTTGGACAAATACTGCGAAAGACTCCTGTAAAAAGAAATTCCGTGCAATCGACCTTTAACAGGAGATTAAAGGTAAGGATCAGATAGTAAACAAAATAAGAGGACGAAAATTAAAACCGTTTGCCTGATTTTTGACCCTAAAAACTGCAATGACGTGTGGTGTGCTGATTTTTAGGGGATGTTCAAAATGGGCAACGATGATCCCTGTCATCCTCTCACCATAGCAGACTCATATAGTCGTTTTGTGTTTAGTGCGAAAGGTATGTATGGGGAGCGGCTTGAGCCGACCCAGCAAGAATTTTATAATGGTATTCCGGGAATTTGGTCTGCCTAAACAAAATCATAATGGAACTCCCTTTGTCGCGTTTCAGGCCATACAATGAATCACAGTTTATCGGTCTGGCTCTTAGAGTTTTGTTTAGATATAATTTATTAAGACTTAGGCCAAATTTGAACAGAATGGGCGTTATGAAAGGATTCACAGGGACTTAAAAGGCGGAGCGACCAGACCATCCGGCTTTAATTTACGAGCACAGCATAGAAAGCTGAATGCGTTCATCTATGAGTATAATTGCGAAAGACCATATGCCGCATATAGATGGAGATCAGCTAAATGGGTAATGGTTTCATCCAGCTTCGCCGAGAAAAAAAATCCCCAGAAGAGATTGGTGAGGGAATCTGAGGGGATACTACAGGCATAAGATGCTTGGATATTCCCATGAGGAGGAGCTGAGAATCCAAGATGAACTCGGTCGTCTCAAGCGCAACTATGTATAAACGAGGAAGTATACGGAACTATTAACTAATGGTATGCGCCTGATATTTCTTTTGTTTACTTTTAGTCAAAAAAGTCAGCAATAGGAGGGACTGTAAATGCCAATTCATTTCGAAGATACGGATTTCATTCCTGAAGTTAAAGGATTACGTTCTGCCCTAATCGTTCCTTGTAGAATGTGTCCTGCAGCAACCATTGCTGTACGAGAGAAGAAGCCTTTTATGGAATTATTCAAGAGTTTGTTCAAGTCTCAACCTTTCGAACAATATCTTAACACGATCCAGGCCCTGCTAACAGAAAATGGTGTGAAATCGAAGGTATTTGGCTGCACTTTTTATCACCAGTGGTTTATGTGTATGTGGTCTTTGGGAACACGCAAGAAATTATTAAAAGAAGCAAAACAGTATGATGCTGTTTTAGTACTGGGCTGCAGTTCGGCAACTGTAACGGTACGTGACACAGTTAAATCAATCAATTGTAAAGTTATTGAGGGGATGGAAGCAAAAAGCATTATGAACGCCAAATTGAGTTTCCAGTTACCATGTAATGTGTTCTTTAAAGATTGTAAGGAAACTCCGCTAGTCCAGCAGAATACGGAAAAACAGGAAATCCTAGACTGACTGTATCCGATCAATGCAATAATCATCAATTATTACCTGAAAATCTAAATTCTTACCCCTTAATCAAGCAACTTGCTGAAGCCGCTCCTGAAACTGAGATGGACTTCCATTATGGCCAGAAAGTAACAGGAAACCGGAAAAACGGTAAAAGAAGAAAGAACATAAAATCGTTGAATTGCAGCTTTGATCTGAACATTCCCAGAGACCGGGATGTAGTTTCTCCCCCCAGATGGTGAAGAAAAATCAAACCACCATCTGCGATGAAGTGCAGCAGAAAATTCTCGCGTTGTATGGCCTCGGCATGAGCTACAAGGACATCTCATCCCATATTAAGAAAATGTACGGCATTGGCGTTGTAACCGGAATGTTCAGCGCAGGATCCATAGCTACAGTAAAACCTTGGCAAGGCAGACCACTTGAGACTGTTTACATTATCCTGGGTGTTACCCTCGAAGGTTAAAAGGATGTACCTGGTTTGTACATCTCTGAGAATGAGGGAACCAATTTCTGGCTGTAGGTGCTCGCCGATCTCTCGAACCTGGGGGGAGTCAATAATATTCTTATCGTTTGCATAGATGGTTGAAAGGCTTCCCCGAGGCAATAGAGGAGATCTTCCCAGAAACGGAAGTGCAGCTCAGGATCGTCCATCAAATCCGCAACTCACTCAAACATGCTCCCTCCAGGAATCATAAAGAGTTCCTGGCTGACCTGAAGTGGGCCTACCAGACCAGGCAGGAACCAAAGATGTTGCTGAGGTGGGGCTTGATAACCTGGAGGAGAAGTGGGACGGCAATTATCCTCTTGTTATCAGATCGTAGCGTAACATTTGGCAAAGACTGAGCCAATACTTCAAATACCTGGAAGAGACACGACGGATCATCTATACCACAAATACCATGGAAGTGGTGCATAGTCAGCTTCGCAAGCTGACTATGACCAAGGGCGCGTTTCCGAATCAGGACAACCTTCTAAAACTCCGTTAAAACTGGGAAGTTCAGTCTGTCCCTTGTTGATTCCAGCTACGCTAAGTGTTCTTTGATGTTAACCCAGAAACATTGCCTTTCCTGAAACAGGAACAGGAGAAGCGAAAATGATACCGATCCACAAACTGTTGGCTCGTATACGCTGGGATACTCAATACGCCAAACATGACTTTAAGATTGGTTATTACGACCGAATAGAAGCAAAGATAGTAATTGTTCCTATAAAACAGGTCTGCTTTGAGTCGAGCAACCACTTCTTTCTCTAAGTGGTAGATGATTCAACCGAATTGCACATGATACCTCTCCACCGAATCAGGCAAGTTTATAAGGATGACGAACTTATTTGGGAGCGGCCCATTGTTTAAGGATAAAGCAAGGTTACCCCTTGATAAATGATTGATACTTCTTGAGAGAGTCCGTTTAAAAGGGGGCAGTCAGGCCATGATTGATTGCCTGATTGCTTGAAACTAGCACCACTGGGACAGACTCTTATTAAAATTGCTCACGGGGGCTGATACCTGGCTGAATGAACCTGGGTGCCCAATGGCAGCTTCTGGGGGCAAAGATAGAACTTGGGATCGCCTGGTGAAAAAATGAACTACAAAAAGAGATGCAAAAGTTGAGTTTTGTTCAGTAGCTGTATCAAAACAATATCGTTATGTGACTATTTTTGTGCTGTAATTTAATGGCGACACCTTGGCTTAAAGTGCCACTCAGTCATAATGATCTTACCCATGCTGGTTTTGTGATACAGCGTGTATTCGATGTTAGTTTGCTCCAGAAAAAGCCGAACCAGTCGTGAGGCTGGGGCGGAAAGCGAAGGGTCCTTTTGTCCGAGGCTTTTCCCGGAATAAGAAGATGGCCGAGCTGCCCAATGGCAATTTTACCCCTGGAAGGTTCCCCTTAAATGGACCGACAGCTCTGCTGGTGTTGAGAAGGTGGTCCCGCTTGAAAGCGGTGATGAGGCGATGGTTTATGTCACCGAAAATCCGGATCCCTATGATACAGAGGTATGGGAGATCTACAACTTTACAGCTGACGCTCATCCGATCCATCTGCATCTGGTGCGATTTGAGGTGGTTGGCAGGACCCTTTTTAATGGAGATCCAAGCCCTAACGGTAGCGTGCAGCCATGGGAGAGCGGTTTCAAGGACACGGTTATCGCCTATCCAGGGGAAATTACCAGGATCAAGGCCCTGTTTGATATCGAAGGCCTGTATGTCTGGCATTGTCACATCGTCGAACATGAAGAGAATGAAATGATGCGCCCCTTTGCCGTAGGCCTTGAGGATGCCGAGGAAGCTCCATAACTCATCAGGAAATACCCCACTCTTGCAGGGGCTCCGATAGCTGGAGCTTCGGCCCTCATTTCACCACTGACAATTCCCTTGCGTCGTCGACTATATCAGTTTTCATCAGCTGACACAAAATTTTGAAACCCCTCGTTTTCCTCGTTTTAGGTGAGTGATGATTAATACTCGCCAGCCATAATCGATTCATAGAAAAATTATATAGACTGAAAAGAAATTCTGGCAAAAGGTTTTGCAGAAATATTGAATGATTATAGTTGAAATCACGTTGTAGTCAGAGAACCCAGCGGGTAGAAAGCGAATATGCAAACCAGGTATGGTTATCGGCGCTGGAGGAGATGTTAACCTATCTATTTGATGGGCGCTGATTGTGTTGATGGCATGATTGATTAACCAAAAATAATGGCGGTCTGTTTAGGGTTTAGTTGGCAAAATTAAAACCCTTTTCCCAGTCTTTGAGCTGCTGTTGGTTACGTATTTGTCTAGATACAGCAGATCAGCACTCAAAACGAGTTTAGTCAGACACCATTATGAATAGAGATTTAACGACAGGACCGATTGCAAGAAACATCATCACCCTGGCTTTACCGATTATCGGCGCTGCATTTTTACAGTTTGCCTACAATTTTACAGACATGCTCTGGGTGGGAAGGCTTGGTAGCGAGGCGGTTGCCGCTCTTGGAACATCTGGCTTTCTTCTCCATCTAGCATGGGCAATTATCTCCATCCTGCTGGTGGGCACGACCATCAGGGTTTCCCATGCCATTGGTCAAAAAAATGAGCAACGGGCGGAATCCATCGCATTCAATGCACTTACGGGAACCTTAGTTGCCACCGTGTTGCTGACCATCATCGTATTGTTGTTCCACAAGCAGTTTATCGGGTTTTTCCGCCTTAATGATTTGGTTACGGAATCACTGGCGCATGACTACCTGCAAGTTGTCTCAATAGGGTTGGTTTTTCATTTTTCCGCCCAGCTCTTTAACAGCATAAGCCACGGGCGCGGCAATTCGAAAATACCTTTTCTTATCACACTGACCGGTGTGGTGTTGAATATCATCCTTGATCCCATCCTCATTTTTGGATTTGGGCTGGGAGTAAAAGGGGCGGCTTTAGCGACGGTAATAGCACAGGTGGTAAGCGCCTCGTTATTCTGGGTTAAATGTGGGGTCCCTTTCATCGGGCCGATACATTTTGGGAAAATCAACCTTCGTGAAATCGGTGCAATTTGCCGGATAGGATTTCCGCCATCCACACAGCGCATTTTATTTACCCTGGTCGGTATCGTCATTGCCAGAATTGTTGCCAATTGGGGAAGTGATGCCATCGCGGCCCAGAAAATCGGCCTGCAGCTTGAGGCCATGACCTTTATGACCATGGGTGGTATGACCGGTGCTATTGTATCGTTTACCGGTCAGAATTTTGGTAGCAGTGCAATGGACCGGGTTCGCGAAGGATATCGTATCGGCATTGGTATTGCCCTGATCATCGGCGGGACAATGACCACGATCTTTCTTATATTTGCAGAATCGATGGTGCGGTGGTTTGTTGATGACCCTGACGTTTTAATAATGGGCGCGAGTTATCTAAAAATTATAGGTCTGTCACAGTGTTTTATGTGTGTCGAAATGGTGACATCCGGTGTGATGAACGGGATAGGTAAAACTAAAATTCCGTCACTCATCAATGTCATCTTTACCACAATTCGCGTCCCTTTGGCTTTATGGCTTTCCAGTATCGACTCACTGGGGCTTGACGGCATCTGGTATACCATCCTTATCAGCACCCTATTACGTTGTGCCTTTATCACCCTGGCTTATCATAAGATAAAGGATAAATATATTCCTCTGGAAGAGCTTCTCCTCCGTAGACCAGACCACTGATAAATAAAACATCATGACACCAAAACACTACATGTTAGATCAAGCCTTGAAACAAGCCGCTTCTGAAAGATTGTTTGATGCTGATTTCGGATTTGAAAAGGAAAATGTCAGGGTAAAGCCCAACGGCCAGTTGGCGTTGACTCCTCATCCTTCTGTGTTTGGAGATAAATTGAATCATCCTTACATCACCACCGACTTCAGCGAAAGCCAGGTTGAGATGATCACACCGCCGCTGCCCTGTCTGTCTGATGCATTAGGTTTTCTCGAAACTCTTCATGATATTGTCGCGACGAATTTAGAAGATGAACTGCTCTGGCCCCAGAGTGCGCCTCCTATATTGCCGGAAGATGAGGATATTCCAATAGCAGAGTTCGGGGATAAGGCTCAGGATCATAATGTATACCGCAAATATCTTGCCGAACAGTATGGGAAGAAAAAGCAGCTCATTTCAGGAATTCATTACAATTTCTCATTTGCCGAAAAAACATTAAAGCTGATCTATCAGAAAATGAGTCCTGATGAAATCTCTTATAGTGAGTTCAAGGATGCAATTTACCTGCGAACACTACGGAATTTTAAAAGACATCGCTGGTTTCTGGTGGCTATGCTTGGCACGAGCCCCGATCTTCATGAAAGCTTCGGAGAGCAGAACCGGGATTGCCTCGGGAAGGCAACGTCTATACGGAATTCAATCATAGGTTATCGCAATACCAGGCTGCTTAACTTGAATTACGATAGCTATGAAGCGTATAAGCGATCCCTGCAGGAGCACATAGAAGCGGGTGACATCATTTCGGAGAGGGAAAACTATGCTACCATCCGCTTGAAGAGTTTTCCAGGCAGCAGCCATGTGGATTATCTGGAAGTACGATTGCTTGATATAAATCCCTTTGAAAAGACGGGGCTGAGTCACGCCCACGCTCAGTTGGTCCATATATATATGGTTTACGCTTTGCTCTTACCAGAGAAAGAACTCTTTGACTACGAAAAGCAGCTCAGGTCGCAGACCAATCAGGATGTTGTGGCCTGCTATGGCTATTCAGACAGTGCAACTATCATTGATGATGAGCAAAACGAGATCCCGCTGGAACAGGCAATCCGAAAGGTATATGAACAGATTGTACAGTATGTGAGGAGCATTTTGCCGGAACCCTATCTCCCGGGCCTGGAGCAATTGGAAGAGAACGTGTTTAATCCAGAAACACGAATTCCACACAGGCTGAAAGAGGCATTAAAAGGGGCGGATTTTGTTGAGTGGCATATCAACAGGGCAAGGCAGGATCTGCAGGACAGTAAGAGAAAAAATTATAATTTTCATGGCTTTGAAGATTTGGAGTTGTCCACCCAGTTGATTATGCGGGAAGCAATTCTTCGGGGTATTGAGATCGAGGTGATGGATCGGCAGGAGAATTTCATAAAGCTCGCTCAAGGCGACCACATCGAGTACGTGATGCAGGCGACACGGACCTCCCTGGATAATTATGTCTCTATCCTTCTGATGGAAAATAAGGTGATGACGAAAAAGGTGCTTGATCGGGCAGGCATCCGAACTCCGGAAGGGGAGGAGTACCAGAGGGGAAATGATGCTCAATCAGATTTTGAACTTTTTAAAGATAAAGCAATCGTCATTAAGCCGAAATCCACCAATTTTGGCCTGGGAATTAGCATTATAAAAGAAAATAACGACGAAAAAATATTTCGGAGAGCGATCGAGTTTGCCTTTGCTGAAGACCGTACCATACTCATTGAAGAGTTTATCAAAGGAAAGGAGTATAGGTTCTTTATCATCAACGATCAGGTGGTAGGGATTCTCCACCGTGTCCCAGCCAATGTTACAGGTGACGGCAAATCAACTATCAGAGGGTTGGTGGAACGTAAAAATCAGGATCCACTCAGAGGGAAAGGCTACACAACACCACTTGAAAAAATAGCGACCGGTGAGGCGGAAGAAATCTTTCTTCAAGCACAGGGATTGAATTTTGAATCCATACCTGACGCGGGAAAAAAAGTATTTTTGAGGGAAAACTCCAACATCAGCACTGGCGGAGATAGTCTCGATTTCACGGAAGATATTCATGAAACATATAAGGAAATTGCTATCAAGGCTGCACAGGCTCTGAAGGTAAGAATCACCGGGCTGGATATGATGATTCTGGATATTACCCAGGAAGCAAGGCAAGAGAACTACGCCATTATTGAGATGAATTTTAATCCAGCTATCCACATTCACTGTCACCCTTACCAAGGCAAGAACCGTCGACTCGATGCTAAAATTTTAGATGCCTTAGGCTATGAGTGAAGAGTGTCCGAAATGGCCTCCAAGGTTAGCGGGGGGCAGCCACCAACTATCTGGGGAGCAGATGGCTGATAATCGGCAGCATGGCATAAAAAATGGGATTAGAACAGGACATGATCGCCTGTTCTAATCCCTTGGAAAGATACGTTTTATTGTTGTTTTGGTTACGCTGCCTTCTCAACGTTCACGGCACAAACCTTCAATTCAGGAATCTTACAAATCGGATCATGTGCAGGGTTGGTCAGGATATTGGCGCAACTTTCAATAAAGTGGAAAGGCATAAAAACTGAGCCGTCTTCCACTCGTTTGGTGATCTCAGCCCTGATATCGACACTGCCGCGCCTTGAAGAAACAGTGACGGTATCACCATCCTTAACATTGAGTTTCAACGCATCATTCTGACTTATCTCGAGAAAACCCTCCTTAATTTCAGCATCAAGAGTCGGCGAGTTTCTGGTCATGGTGCCAGTGTGATAATGTGCAAAGACACGGCCTGTTGAGAACCAGAAAGGGTATTCATCGTCAACGATTTCGGCAGGTGGCTTGAAGTCAATGCCGTGGAACAAGCCTTTGCCGCGGGCGATCTTGCCTTTATGCAGGTATCTGGTGCCTGGGTGATCTGGAGTAGGGCATGGCCACTGCAGTCCTTCACCTTCAAGCCTCTCATAACTAATGCCGCCATAAGATGGAGTGAGGGTGGTCATCTCACTGAAGATCTCTTCCGGGTTGGCGTAATCCATTGTGTAGCCGAACCTGGTTGAGAGATCCTGGATGATCTGCCAATCCTGACGAGCCTCGCCTCGTGGTTCAACAGCCTGGCGAACGCGGGTTACGCGACGTTCGGTGTTGGAGAAGGTGCCATCTTTTTCGGCAAAGGAGACACCTGGCAGAACCACATCTGCCATTTCAGCGGTGGCAGTCAGGAAAATGTCCTGGACTATCATCAGCTCACATTTATCAAAGGCCTTTTTGACATGATTGACATCCGGATCACTGACCACAGGGTTTTCGCCCATGATATAGAGTGACTTGACCGAACCATCTTCCAAACCTTCCAGCATCGCCGGAATTGTGAGACCAATCTTGTCCGGCATCTGGTCAACATTCCAGGCCTTGGCAAATTTTTCTCTGGCTTCAGGGCTGGTTACTGGTTGGTATGCCGTAAAGACGTTCGGCAGGCCGCCCATATCACAGGCACCCTGAACGTTGTTCTGGCCACGGAGTGGATTGACACCGCAGGATTCTTTGCCGAGATTACCGGTGAGCATGGCAAGGTTGGCCAAAGACTTGACGTTGTCCACGCCGGTAGTGTGCTGGGTGATACCCATGCAGTACACTATTGAAGCTGTTTTCGCTGTTCCGTAATACTCTGCAATCTGCCGGATGGTCTCGGCATCGATGCCGCAAATTTCAGCGGCCATCTCTTCGGTGAAGGATTCGATTACCTTTTTGCAGGCCTCAAATTCTTCGGTCTGGTCGTCGATATAGCTTTGATCATGCCAGTTGTTTTTGAGAATGACGTGCATGATACCATTGAGCAAGGCCACATCGGTTCCCATCTTCTGACTGGCGTAAACATCTGCAATTTCAGAAATGTGTACCTTGCGCGGGTCTAAGACAATGACTTTGGCGCCATTTTTCTTGGCCCTGAAAATCCGGGTAGCGACCAGTGGATGTGCTACAGAGGTGTTGGAGCCGATAATGAAAATACAATCGGAGTGCTCCAGTTCTTCCATTGAGTTAGTCATCGCTCCACTACCGAAAGATGCGGCAAGACCTGCCACGGTGGAGGAGTGTCAGAGTCGTGCGCAGTGATCGACGCTATTGGTGCCGATGGCAGCTCTGGCGAATTTCTGCAACAGATAGTTCTCTTCGTTGGTGACCTTGGCGGAGGTGAGGAAGCCTATACTGTCCGGGCCGTTGGCTTCTTTAATCTCTTTCAGCCTGGTAGCCGCGAAATCAAGAGCTTCATCCCAGCTTACTTCTTCAAGTTTGCCGTTTTTTCGAACCAGAGGTGCGGTAAGCCGTTTATCGTTTCGGACAAACTCATGTACATTCCATCCCTTGATGCAGAGTTTACCCTGATTGACGGGGCTCGTTTTACAAGGGATAGTGCCAATTGGATCACCATCAAGCACTTCCAGGAAAAAGTTACAGCCACAGCCACAGTATGTGCACGTTGTCAGCACTGTCCTGTAATCCATAATCGCTCCTTACTCTTCGTGTCTCTTCTCGTGCCCTGATACCGCACGTTGAATTCAGCAATATTTAGTAACTTTCAGCTACTACTTGTCGATCATGTTGAGCGGTGATCTCTGTCCGCGCCGCGTACCTGTTTGAAAATCGAACTGCTGATCCAGGATACTGTTCACCTTCTTGTACAGCGTCCTCAGCGGTATATTAGACGGACAGGCCTCTTCGCAGAGACCGCAATCTATACACCTGCCGACCATGTGCATGGCTCTGGTGTGGTGAAAGACCGGAATTTCAGGTGGCAATTGGCCACTTTTTACCAGTTCATCACACTTGAGACTGCAGTCATTGCAGAAACACATCGGGCAGACGTTCGAGCAGCCGTAACACTTGATGCATTTAACAAATTCATCCATCCAGAAAGAGAACCGATCTGTGAGCACCAGATTCTCGATCTCATTCACCGATGTGGACTCGCGACCTTCTGCTGCTTCTCCTGCAACAATTTCGGCAGGAAAAGGCGTTGCGCATTCACATGCATCGGCCAACTCCTGGGGGCAGGGGATACCGACGGTGACAACCTTGTCGGGACGCAGTTGATTCCAGGTGTAAAGTGTGGTCAGTGCCCTGTCGTCACAACCCCTGACGAGGATACCAAAAGTATCTTCGGGGTAGGCCTTGTGAATGTTCGTCAGATATTTAGTTAAAGGATATCTGGCATCTCCGGCTCCATTTCTGTTTCCCAGGTCGAGCATTTCAAGCTCGTCGATATTCTGGTAGAGATGCGGCGCGATATGGCCGTTTTTTCGAGCGAGCCCGAGAAAGCCCTTGATCTCGCCGGAGTCCAGCAACTCTTTAACTTTATCCTTAATAGCTTCAATCATATCCTCACCCTTCCGCAATGGCTTCAACCACATCACCTCGATAATCTTTTTTCAGAGGTGAAGGGCCAAGTTCGCGCAATTCTTCAATGAAGGTGTTGAATTCATGGACAAGTTCAGGTGCTTCTGCAGAGGAGATCCAGCTCGCTTTCAGTCGGCGCTGATCGATGCCGCTGAAATTCATGACTTCCTGCAGAACTGATACTCGTTTCTTGGTGGAATAATTACCATACAGGTAATTGCATTCGCCGAGGTGTCATCCGCCGACAAAGACACCGTCTACTCCCTTTTGAAAAGCAAGAAGTATATGGTGCGGAGACACGCTTCCACTGCACATAACCCGGACGGTACGAACATTTGCCGGGTACTGCAATCGACTGACCCCAGCCAGGTCAGCAGCGGCGTATGCTCACCAAGTACATAAAAAGCAAACAATTTTCGGTTCGAAAATATCGTTACTCATTTGTTGGTTCCTTTTTTCGTGAGTGGTTATCTCGCATTTCTTATTGAGATTGTGTTCGTACTAATTACCACAATGGTCATCAGAAATCCGGGTTAGTGCATTAACAAAGGTGTATCCAATGGGTTGAATGCAAACACATTTCCGGGATCTACATTAAATTGCTCGTATCTGTGCCAGTAACTGTTCAGGCCGATACCCCCGTAACACAGCGCTGTGAGAAGGGCAGGTTGAGGCGCAGTTGCCACAACCTTTACAGAGAATCTCTGTCACTTCACAGATGGCTGTTTTGCTGTTAAAGGTAATCGCGTCATAAGGGCAGACACTTATACAGCCCATACAACCGACACAGGTTTCTTCTGAGATCTCAGCCACAATTGCGCTTTTTACCAATTTATCCTTAAAGAGGATAGCTCCCACCCTGGAAGCAACACCGAGTCCCTGGGTCCTCGCCTCCACAGAGGTTGCCGGATAACGGGCGCTGCCGCAGACAAAGATGCCGTCAGCGGCAAAGTCTAAGGGGCGAAGTTTTGCATGGGCTTCTAAAAAGAAGCCGTTTTTATCGGTCGGCACGCGCATCAGGCTGGCGACATCGGTAGAATCTTCTCTGGCAATAAGCGGGGTTGAAAGGACAACCAGATCAGATTTAATCTCTTTCGGGGTACCGAGAACGGCCTGATCGAAGGTAACCTTGTCTCCTGAAACCTCTGGAATGGACTGACCGTCAAACACGTGGAAATGTATTCCCATACCCCTGGCATCCCAGAGCATCTGTTCTTTCACGTCGCCGTACATCTGCATATCGCGGTAGAGTACATGAACATTGGCAAGGGGGTATTGCCGTTTGATGTGCATGGCGTTTTTAACCGCGGTGAGGCAGCAGATGCGGGAGCAATATTCACGCTCTTCATTTCTGCTGCCTGCACACTGGATCATGACAATAGAGGTCGCGTTGAAGCTGTCCTTTTTGAGTCTTTGTTCCAGTTCATACTGGGTAATCACATTATCGCCGTTATGGCCCAGAAGACCATTCTCGATAAGCGGTACGGCCCCGGTGGCCACAACAATACAACCAACAGTGGCTTCTACCGGGCCATTACCACTATTTATGGCAACAGAGTAATTTCCGATGTAACCTTCGATTTTCTCGATGGTCGCGCTGGTGTATGAGGTGACTGCAGGAATTGCTGTTACTTTTTCAGCGAGGGCACCGATGGTGGCCTCAGATGATTCTCCATCGTCAAGCAGGTGAAGGTCGTTCATCAACCCTCCAAATCTCTCCTGCTTTTCCACCAGCACGACCTCAAGACCCATTCCTGCCAATGCCTCTGAGGCAGATAATCCAGCAATACCTCCGCCGATTATGAGTACTTTACGGTTCAGATCAGACTCGATATCGTCTTGAGGTTCGAGGGTGGTACTTTTCGCCACACCCATTCGCACCAGATCCTTGGCTTTGCTGGTGGCGATATCACGTTGGCCCATATGTACCCAGGAGCATTGATCACGAATGTTGACCATCTCGAAGAGATATGGATTCATACCGGCTTCCTCACAAGAGGAGGAAAACAACGGGTGGTGTGTTCGGGGTGAGCAGGAAGCAACCACGACCCGGTTCAGTTCATGGTCCTTAATTGCCTTTTGAATTTCGACAATGCCGGACTCTGAGCAAGTGTAGAGGTTTTCCTTGGTATAAACCACACCGGGAAGAGTCGCTGCATATTCGGTTACCGATGTGCAGTCGAGATGTCCGGCGATGTTGGATCCGCAATCGCAGATAAATACCCCGACCCGCAAACTCTCTTTTTTGTTTGTACTCTTCTTATCCATGTCGATGTATACCTTTATCAAGATACCTTGAGGAGTTTTTCCGTAGTTACAGCCTGCACGGCGCGAGAGGCAGCGCTTGATGCCTGAGCTACCGATTCAGGGATATCCATTGGCGAATGGGCACAGCCGCAGACAAAAATACCTTCTTTGGTGGTATCAAGCGGGCTGTTACGGCTGGTTTTGAAAAAGCCGAACTTGTTGAGTTCGATATCGAGTATACCGGCCAGATCTTTCATGCCACTGGTAGGCGCACAGGCAGTGGCCAGGACAACCATGTCGAATTCCTCACGCTTGACTTTCTGTTCCTGGGTGTCTTCGTAGACAAGTACAGGATTGTCGTTGGCACCTCTGACAATCTCTGCTACACGGCTGCGCTTATAGGTGATGTTCGAATTATTACTGCCGCGTACTTTGTACTCTTCAAATCCCTTACCGACCGCCCGTATATCCATGCCGAAGATCACAGAGGTAGTATCATTGTCGTGCTCATGGGCGATAATTGCCTCTTTAATAGAGTGCATGCAGCAATAGCCGGAGCAGAAGGGATAGAAGCGAAGGTCGCGTGAGCCTACGCACTGGATGAAGGCGAGTTTCTTGGCTGTGGTAAAGTTTGCAGCACGTTCTTGCAAGTCTTTCAGTTCGGCTGTCAGGGCCTGATGCTCAATATATTTAGCTGCCCACTGGTCAAGATTGTCATCTCCGCCTGAACCGTTTTGCTGATATTCAGCGTAAAAATCGGCAGAGCTTTTGCCGTGCTTGTCTTCGAAACGAGTCAAGCCCCTGGCACCGCGGCCTTCGAGTTTTTCAAGTTCAGCGATTTTGTTGGTTACAGCGATATCTGACGGGCGATCCAAATGTCCGTGGGTCGGTCCGCTGGCGCTCAAGAAACGCTCGAACTCCATGGCTGTTATCACGTTGGGCAGATCACGATACCTGTATTCCGGGATTTGCGAAGGGTCGAAAATGTCGTATCCGACTGAGCTGATAATTGCGCCGATATCGAGTGTTACAACCTCATCTTTCTGCTCAAAATCAATCGCGTTTGCTTCACATTTTTTCTGGCAGATTCCGCACTTTTTGCCATTGAAGACACGACAGTGGTCGGTATCTATGGCGTGGGTGGAGGGAATACCCTGGGCAAACCAGCTGTAGATTGCCTTTCTGGTGGAGTGCTTCTCATTATAAAGATCAGGTACATCTGTCGGGCATTTCTCGGTGCAGGCTCCGCAGCCGGTACACTTGTCGGCGTCGACGTAGCGGGCTTTCTTACGCACCTTGACCTTGAAGCAGCCAGCGCTGCCGGAAACTTCTTCAACGTCACTGTATGCCATCAACTCTACATTGGGATGTCGACCGACATCCAGCATCTTAGGCGAGAGGATTCAGATGGCGCAGTCATTGGTAGGGAAGGTCTTGTCGAGCTGGGCCATTTTCCCGCCGATACTTGGCAGGGTTTCGACAAGGTAAACCTTGAAGCCCATTTCGGCCAGATCCAATGATGACTGTATGCCTGCGATACCGCCACCAATAACAAGCATGTCCTTGTTCACTATCGACCTCCTGTATTATGGGTAGGAGCCTGTTGTATTAAGCTCTTTTTCCCAACTCTTCATTATCGAGCAAAATAACTGCTCGCAATATATTGTGTATGGCTCCGCTAATTCTGCTAAACGGTTTGGAGTCTCGAAAAATCTCCTGCCTGAATGGTGAAAGACATCAATTCCCCACCCGTGGACTCCTGCGGCTCTATGCTGCTTCTTCTATTGCCAGAGGCCCAAGGGACTCGATTTCTTGCGAGAACTTTGTAGCGACCTCGGCGAACTTGGTTCCTTCGGCTGAAGAGATCCATTCGAGTCGTACCCGCCTTGGGTCGATACCGAGTATTTCGGCAAGCTGTTTTGCTGATCCGAACATTTTCTCCGCTTTTACATTACCGTCCAGGTAATGGCAGTCACCGATGTGTCAGCCAGCCACAAGGACGCCGTCGGCACCATTTTTAAAGCCTTCGAGGATGAAGTTCGGATTAATCCTTCCTGAACACATCACGCGTACGATCCTGAGGGTAGGGGGATACTGAAACCGGCTGACACCGGCCAGATCCGCCGCCGAATAGGCGCACCAGTTACAGGCAAAGACCAGTATATTCGGTGTAAATTCCACGGACATTTTTTCTTCCTTACAATGTGGTTATCTGTCAAACGCCGTTTCAACCATAGTCAGAACTTCTTCATCGCCAAAGTGGCGTACAGAGGCGGCTCCGGTGGGGCAGGCAACGGCGCACATGCCGCAACCTTTACAGAGGGCTTCCTGAACATTTGCGACTTTAACTCCATCTGCGTTTTCAATGACGCTGATCGCATTGAACGGGCAGGCTGTCTCGCATTCGCCACAACCGCGGCACATGAATTCCTGTACATAGGAGACCACGCCTTCAACGGTTAAACTGTCTTTAGAGAGAGTCACCGCTGCACGAGATGCGGCTGCGGCCGCCTGGGCGATGGATTCCTCTATTGGCTTCGGATAGTGGGCCATGCCTGCTAAAAAGATACCAGCGGTGGCGAACTCTACCGGGCGCAGCTTGGCATGGGCCTCATTAAAGAAGTTATCACTGTTGCAGGAGAGCTTGAACATCTGGGCCAGTGGTTCGTTGTTACGAGGTTCAATGGCAGCAGCGAGAACCAGCAGGTCGACTCCAAGTTCAATATCAAGCCCTATCACGTGATCTTTAACGGTGATGGCAAGTCCGTCATCGGTGGCAGCCACCCTGGGTTTACCGTCCAGATCGTAGCGGATAAAAATGACGCCTTTTTCCCTCGCTTCTTTGTACAATGTCTCTCGTCGGCCGTAGGTACGTATATCCCGGTACATGACAAAGACATCACGGTCCGGGTTGGTATCTTTGAAATTGATCGCAGACTTTATGGAATGGGTGCAGCACACCTTTGAACAGTAGGGGTGCCCGGTTTCGCGCGAACCTACGCACTGTATAAAGGCGATAGAGCCAGCTTTGGCGATTGTATCATTGCCACCTTCACCCAGAGCACGATCAAGATCCAGATGGGTCATGACGCGGTCGTCCTGACCATAGAGATATTCGGTCGGTACGCTCTCGACGGCACCTGTGGCTATGATAACCGCGCCGTGGTTGAGTTGTTGCTCTGTACCGTTCTGGTTTATAGTGGTTTCAAAGTTGCCGATAAAGCCGGAAGCGGATTTAATCGTGGTTTCAGGATGGACAGTTACGCCAGGATGATCTTCAATTCCTTTGACCATATCGGCCAGCTTTTCCTGAATCGATTCGCCTTGCCAGGTTTTACCGAGGACCCTGGCGTTACCGCCAAGCTCTTTTTGCTCTTCGACCAGATGTACCTGAAAGCCCTGGTCGGCAAGGCCCAGTGCAGAAGTCATACCGGCAATGCCGCCGCCGATAACAAGAGCGCTTCGATCAACACCGATTGTGGGTTGGCTCAAGGAAGTGATGAGTCTGGTTCGGGCTACAGACATGCGAACCAGGTCTTTGGCTTTCTGCGTTGCGGCTTCTTTGTCGTCGCTGTGAACCCAGGAGCATTGGTTGCGGATGTTGGCCATCTCGAACAGGTACTTGTTCAGGCCGGCATCACGCATGGTTTCCTGAAAGAGTTCTTCATGGGTTCTGGGAGTACAGGCGGCGACGACGACCCGGTTGAGCCCTTCTTTTTCTATCACCTCTTTGATCTTCATCTGGCTGTCCTGACTGCAGGTGAAGAGATTTTCTTCAACGTAGCTGACTCCGGGCAGGCTCCTGGCCATCTCGGCCACTGCAGGCACATCGACTATACCGCCGATGTTGGTGCCGCAATTACAGACAAATACACCGATTTTCGCTTCCTCGGTGGTGATATCCTTTTCTGCCGGGTACTCCTTGGTTTTGGTGAGAGCACCACGCGCTTTGGCCAGATCAGCCTCGGCCCAGCAGGCGGCTGCGCTCGCCTCCATAACGGAGTAGGGAATATCCTTGGGCTCCTGAAAGGCGCCGCAGACGTACACTCCCTGGCGTGACGTTTTGACCGGGGAAAAACAGTCGGTTGCGGCAAAGTTGTCGGAGTTCAGTTTGATATCGAGTGTGCCGGCCAGGTCGATGACCTCTTTTGGGGTCTCCATGCCGACGGAGAGCACTACCATGTCGAATACTTCTTCATGGGTGGTACCGGCATCATCGACGTAGCGAAGCTGCAGGCTTTTAGTCTCTCGGTCCTCGACGATGGAGTGGACTCTGGTTCTGACGAAGCGCACCCCCTGTTCTTCACGGGCACGATCGTAATAGGCTTCGAAATCTTTGCCGTAGGTCCGCATATCCATGTAGAATATGGCGGTGTCCAGGTCATTCGGCGCATGTTCTTTGGCGATAACCGCTTCTTTTACAGCGTACATGCAGCAGACTGAAGAACAGTAGCCATGATCACAGCGATTGATGTCCCGTGAGCCTATACACTGCAGCCAGGCGATTTTCTTGGGTTCCTCACCATCTGAAGGGCGAACCAGATGCCCCTGGTATGGGCCGGTGGCACTGAGGATACGCTCCATCTCCATGGATGTGATGACGTTGGCATAGTTGCTGTACTGATAGTTGTCAAGATCGGAGGGGTCGAATGCGGCAAAGCCTGGTGCCAGGATTACAGAGCCGACGTTGAGAACTGTAGTGATCTCTTTCTGATCGAAATCTACGGCTCCGGTTGGGCAGACCTTGGCGCAAAATCCGCACTTGCCTTTCTTGAAATAAATACAGGTGTCAGCGTCGATGGCATATTTAAGTGGTACAGCCTGTGGGTTATCGACGTAGATCGCCTTTCTCTTGGCTAAATCTGCGTTAAAGGGGTCGCTGACTTTCTTGGGACATTTTACCGCGCACTCTCCACAGGCGATACACTTGTCCATATCCACGTAACGGGGGTGTTCGACAAGTTCCACCTCAAAGTTCCCTGCTTCGCCTTTGAGGGAGGTGATTTCAGATAAGGTTTTAAGCTCTATGTTCAGGTGCCGGCCGACCTCGACCAGTTTCGGTGAGATTACTCACATCGCACAGTCATTGGTGGGGAAGGTCTTGTCCAGCTGAGCCATTACCCCGCCAATGGAGGCGGATTTTTCTACCAGATATACATAAAAACCTGAATCCGCGAGGTCGAGAGCTGTCTGCATTCCGGCGATACCGCTGCCGACAACGACTACAGAGCCTTGAACATTCTGAGGATTTGTTGAGCTCATCTCATTTCTCCAATTCTATGTTCTCTGAAAGGTAGGAGTAAAGATCCTTTACCTCTACATCGATATCCGTATTCGATTTCGCGCAGGAGAGATGTATCTGGCACTTTGGACAGGCGGTGATAATGGTGCCGGCACCTGCTCTCTCGGCCTCCTGCAGTCGTTTTATCTGCATGGTTTTGGAGCATGAAGAACACTCCATCCAGGCTGTGGTTCCGCAGCAGACGGCATTCTCCCTGTTGTTTTCCATCTCTCTGAGATCGGAGTCAGGGATGAGGCCGAGCAGGCTGCGTGGTTCTTCATATATGCCTGCTCTGCGTCCGAGGCGGCATGGATCGTGGTACGTTACGGAGCCATTACCGGAAGGGTTGAAGGAGACATCGGCTTTGGGCAGTTCCCTGGCTAAAAATTCAGAGATGTGAATGATCTCGAAGGGGAGTTCGCCGACAATGGCCGGGTAGCTTTCCATGAAGATTGAATATCCTTCAGGGCAGGAGAAGATAACCGTTTTCGCGCCGGAGGCCTTGATAGTCTCCACATTCTTTTTAGCGAGTTTGGCAAAGAGTTGCTCGTTACCACTCCAGAAGGCGTCGTGGCCACAGCAACGTTCATTATTGCTGACAACCGGCTCAATTCCCATTTTGTTCAGAACTTTCAGGATGGATTTGGCGCTATCGATCATCTGCAGATCGAGGTATTTGAAAACAACATCCTGATAGGGCAGGCAACCAACGAAGAAAAAGTAATCGCCTTTCTCCTGAATTTTGCCGCTCTCTTCGGCCCAGCTTATGCGATTTTGCTTGAGGTCGCCGGACTGCAGAGTAGTGAGGGTCTGGAACACGCCGTGGTGGCTTTCGCGGGGAAGGTTGCCGGCTGCTATGGCTTTTTCGCGGTAGGTTCTGATAAATTCAGGGAAGTCGATCCCCACCGGACAGCGGTCGCTACAACGCGAACAACTCAGACATGCCCAGATATCTTTCGACTTCAGTATATCTCCGTCTGGCTCCACCAGGGTTCTTTTTATCATTTGCCTTGGCGAGAAACCGGGGAGGTCGTAGCTGACCGGGCAACTACCTGTACATACCCCGCACTCCATGCAATAGTCGATCTGCTGTTTCGTGAGTTGCATACTAAAACCTAGTTATGTTGTGATAAGTTCTACGGTTAGCTGCAAAACTTCAGGATGGCCTGGTAGCGCCTGAAGACAACCTCCTGAAGGTTCTATTCTGCTCTTTGGGTTCCACCCTAAAATGCGGTTTCCGGGTGGAACACGTTGACATCCCTCAAATCGTCTTCAAGATAGGCACGCTCATTAGGACCAAGAATGCCCAGTGAGAGAGCTAGCAATGTCCAGAAGTGTACGACTCCGTAATTCCCGCCGAAATGGTGGGAGAGTTCATGGATCTGGGCATGGCAGTTATGGCAGCCGGCGATGCAGTATTGCGCGCCTGTAGCCTTAATCTGCTCGTCTTTGATGCGGCCATATTCGAGTCTCTGGTCCTTGAACCCGGACTGGAGGAAACCACCACCGCCGCCGCAGCAATAGTTATTCGACTTGTTGGGATACATCTCGACAACGTTTTCTTCACCAACGACCGCCTTGATGGCATAGCGGAATTCTTCGGCTATAGCGTCACCATAACTTTTACGAACGATCTGGCAGGGGTCCTGAATAGTGAACTTGATGCCGAGTTCCTTGTTCCAGTCTGAGTTGGGCTTGAGCTTGCCTTCCCTGATCCACTTGCCGTAATATTCGTAGATGTTTTTTACGTCGAAGTTATGGTCGATGTTGAATTTTTTCAGTCCGGCCCGGACTGCGAAGGTCACGTGACCTCACTCGGTATTGAGATACGTCTTGCACCTTAAGGCGTCCGCCCTCTCGGCCTTGGCCCTGACGATATGTTCCCAGTTTTCATTGTCGGCAAGGAACAGACAGTAGTTTTCGCCGCCCCAGGCAGTGGAGCTGTAGGTCCAGTTCGCTCCGGCCAGATGGAGAATCTTCCAGAGCGGGACCATTTCGTCCGGCTCGGTCATCGGCTCTCTGGAGTTCTGGTTCAGGAAAAATTCGGCACCCTCCTTATCTATAGGGGCTTCCATGTCGGCAAATTCAGGCTGGGACTCACGGTACTCTTCAAGTACATCGTTGACCACGAAGATGAAATCTTCAGTGGGTGTTCCCATTGCGGTTTTGGATTCGCTTTTAACCGCAACGTCGCATGAACCCCGGATACCTTTGGGACGCTCGTCGCGAGGGCGTAATGCCCGAATGTTGAAAATCATCTGGGGAATGTCAATCTGCATAGGGCATACATAAACGCAGCGTTGACACATGGTACACATCCACGGCCAGTCGGACTTCAGCACTTCTTCGTCCATGCCGAGTACCAGCATTCGTAAGAACTTTCTGGGGTCCATGCCCTCGAGACCGGAGGCAGGACAACCCGAGGAACAGAGTCCACAGGTGAGACATAGGCTGAGGTTGCCGTCGGGCAACAGCTTCTTGATGTCGTCCAAAAAAGAACTTTCGGCTTTTCCTTTAATCTTTATTGCCGTGTCAGCCATAATCTGAATTCCTTCTAAATGGATATTTATAAGGGTGATAAGCCGGGCTTTGGTAATAATTCAGGTGCCATATATGGGTGCGGTTCCGGTTGGGGACCGCCTCAAATACTCAATTGGAACACTCCGCAGACTAGCTCATTTGACCCTTGTTAGCAACTTTTTTCAAAGCATTTTAGATAAATGATCGAGGAGGGAAACTCTGAGCTGTGTATGGTCCTTAACCCCCCGGTTTGAAATGGTTAATGAAGGCACAGGTGGTGACGGGAAATCCCGCTGCACGATTGTGCAAATTGTTCGTTATTGTGCAGTGCAAAGCGTAGTATGGCTGCATGAAATGGTCATGAATGGTGCGGCAACCTATTTGGATTGAAACACTATTTTTCAATTCTGTTTATGGGTGGCACACGTCAAAAAAATGATGAGATTCGTTCCGGCCATTTCGAGATGGTATTTTGTAATCGATCGGGAAGGGGGAATGCTTTGTGAGCGAATTCTCACATGTTGGAAGATATTGTCTCGGGAGTTGGCCCGTAAATCTAACAACGCAGCGATATCATGATCATCAGCTGAAAGAGAATTGCAAGATATGCTGGTGATTGAGTAACTTCTATGTCCCATGATCGTTCGGTTTTGCAAAGAAAATGATGAAAACACAATGAAAGGACGTATAATAAACTTCTGAATCTTTTGATGCGTAAAAGCTTGTTGTGGAGGCCTGCAATAAAAGTATGGTGAGGATAAATGGGTAAAGATTTTATTCAAGTAACATTCGATTCAAACGATGTTCGGGAATGCAGCAGTGTTATCCTGGTTCCGGAGAAAGCCATGGAGGAACCCGGATATATCAAAACCATGTCGGTTGGTGAGGTAGCCAATATCAAACATGAGTTTCACGCCATGGCACAAATGGCGTATTACCAGTATCAGGATGATGAGCTTGATATTGTGTCAGTAGGGGGTGTAATCTCGGTATCACAAGGCGACATGTTGGAAAAACTTGATTCGGGCATGGTGATTTGTCGAGATCCTGATGGTGAGTTTCAGGTAGTTATCCATGCACAGTTGAATCGCAAAAAAATGCTAGAGACCACCAATCGGTATTGTACCCGTTGGGTCCGTCTTGACATCTGATTGATAACGATATGGAGGACAAAGTGGGCGAGGTTGACAGGGTAGGGGCTGGAATAGATGGCCGGAAACAACAAAAGATAACAGTTTTTCAGCAACACGGCAGTGGAGAAAGAAAAATTGCCGGCATCAGGAAATATGCCAAAGAGAGCATAGAGCTGGAAGTCATCTCGATCGATGAATCGTTGCCGCCGGTGATAGATGATGGGCGTGACTACCTGCCAGGGGTGATCGATGCCGACCTTGTGCTCGATTTTCTCAAGCACGAAGACCTGTCCCATGACCTTGTGGCGATCTGTCACCAGCAAAATATCCCGGTTATCTCTTCAGGAAAGAAGCTGGTATCAAAATGGGTGCTTACACCTCCCACCTGATGTGGCCTTCCCAGGCAGGATGGTCTGGGCGAATATGGCGATCGTTTCGGTGCACCTGAATACGAAGTGGAAGTTGAGGATGACAAAATAGCGGAGGTTCATGTGGTACGTGGCGCGTCCTGCGCTGCGACCTGGGAAGCGGCCCTGCGATTGATTGGCACACCAATAGATGATGCTGCCCGTAAGATGGGCATTGAGTCCCAGTTCTTCTGTTCGGCTAATCCTGCCGGCTGGGATCCGATTTATGGTAAGAGTCCGGTGCATTTTGCCGGTAAAGTACACGCCAAAGCTATTGGCGACGCGTTAGAAAGGGCTTTAACAAAACTTTCATCAGGAACCGATGGCTGATATCGTACAATGATAGAGTACAGATTGTTGCAAGTAGTCTCATTCCCGTCTGTGATCATTGGCCGAAAAGAGTATACCCGGAAACGATGCTACCTGGGCGAGAGGATTCTGTTACGAATATAGGTGTTGATTTTTGACTGGAAATCATTATCAAATAAAAGAGGTACTTATAAACACGAGACATTTTCATTACCCTACTTTAAAGCATGGGGGACGTTATGAGCGATAAGGCCATCCTGAGTTTAGATGGGAAGAAGTTTGAATTTGATCTGTTCACCGGTACTGAGGACGAGCGCTGTATTGATATAACCAACCTGAGAAAGGAAACGGGTTACATCACTATGGATCAGGGGTTCGGAAATACCGGGTCCTGTTTTTCAGATATCACTTTTGTGGATGGCGCCAAGGGTATACTTCGTTATCGTGGTTATCCGATAGAGGAACTTGCCGAAAAAGCCACCTTTGTGGAAACCGCGTATCTGATCTTGTATGGCGAACTGCCCTCGGCGGATGAATTACGAGGTTTTTCAAATTCGCTGAGAGAGCATGCGCCGCTGCATACGAATCTGAAGCACCATTTCGAGGGCTTGCCTTCGGATGCTCCGCCGATGGCTATTCTGTCGGCCATGCTGAACATGGTTTCCTGCTTTCATCCTGAAGTGCTTGATGTTCATACCAAAGGTGCCGGCTTTGACCGCACTGCCGCGCTGCTGCTTTCGAAAGTGCGAACCATAGCCGCCTGGGCGTACAGGATGGCGGTCGGCAAGCCATTCAATCATCCGAACCCGAATTTCAGCTACTGTTCCAATTTCCTGCACATGATGTTTTCGGAACCGTATCAGGAATATATACCATCGCCGGTAGTGGAGAAGGCTTTAAATCTGTTTCTGGTGCTTCATGCCGACCACGAGCAGAACTGTTCCACCTCAACCGTTCGGGTGGTCGGCAGTTCACGCGCCAATCTGTTCAGTTCCGTATCCGCCGGTGTCTGTGCCCTTTGGGGGCCGCTGCACGGTGGCGCAAATTCAGCTGTCATCCAGATGCTTGAGGAAATCAAGGAATCTGGGCGGCCGCTTACCGATTATATCAAAATGGCGAAAGCCAAAAACAACACCTTCAGACTGATGGGTTTTGGTCACAGGGTGTATAAGAATTTTGATCCCCGCTCGCTGATCCTGAAAAAGGCTGTGGATGAGGTACTGCATGAACTCAACATGGAGGACCCGCTCCTTGATATCGCCCGTGAGCTTGAGGAGAAAACTCTGCAGGATGATTATTTCAAGGAGCGAAATCTCTACCCGAATGTCGATTTCTATTCAGGTATCCTGTTGAGAGCAATTGGAATTCCGCTGAACATGTACCCGGTAATGTTTGCCATTGGCCGTATGCCGGGCTGGATTGCCAACTGGCATGAACTCCATGCACATAAGCAAAGGATTTCACGGCCAAGACAAATCTACACGGGATCCAATACCCGCAGCTACAAGCCGATTGAAGAAAGGTAAGGTGATAACTGACGGAATTCTTCTCATTTTTTCTGGAAAATTATTATAGTCAAGGGGAGAGCATTGCACGATGCTCTCCCCTTGTTCGCATGGAGAGGAGTGTTCAACTCAGCAGCCTGGTAACCAGGCGATGGTACAACACTTAAATCTAGGTATGGAAAGCTTTTAGAAGTGGATTTTTCAGGAAGCCTGATGAAACATTTCAGGATCGACAACAAAAAAATGGGATAGAATGTAGCTCACGTGTCAGTTGAATTCTGGACGAACCGCGCCATGTTTTCTTTGTGGAATGGGGTCACAAGTCAAAAGGAGAGAGAATGGCTGAAAATAACAAGATCAGTTATGTTGAATTTCCGGCAATAAACCTGAAAGCAACCAAAAAATTCTTTAATGAAGCTTTTGGCTGGACCTTTACCGATTACGGTGAAGAGTACACCTGTTTCTTTGACCAGGGGATAAATGGGGGCTTTTACCGGGCTGACATTGCAGCGATGGTGCAAACCGGCTCTGCCTTGATAATATTGTATAGTGAAGATCTTGAAGCAATCAGGGAGAAGGTTGTCGGAGCAGGTGGCAGGGTGGTGCGGCCGATTTTTTCATTTCCCGGGGGGCGGCGTTTTCACTTTACTGAGCCAAGCGGCAATGAGCTGGCTGTCTGGTCTGATTTTAGCCCGGAAGGTTTGAAAATATCAGAAGAATAGCTGAAATGGCGGCTGGTGGAAATTACCGCCCCGGCAATTGAAGTAAAGTTTTTTTAGAGCGTTTCAAGGAGAGATTTGATGCCTGGCCAAAATGCAATGCAGATTTTCACGCTTCTCGATAAATCCAACTGCGGCAAATGTGGGGACAAGACCTGCCTTGCTTTTGCCGGTGCGGTCTTCACCGGCAGAAAATCAATTGATGCCTGCCCCACTCTGGAAAAGGATATCAAGGAGCGTTTCAGATCCCCGGGAAATGATGGGGCCGAAGCAGCAGAAGATTATTTAGAGGAGATGACATCCCAACTGGCCACACTGGATTTTTCCTCAGCGGCGGAGCGTTCCGGGGCAACCCTGAAAAATGGCTGGATTTCCGCCAGGGTGATGGGTAAAGAATTCAGGGTCAACAGGGAGGGGCGGTTCTCATCAGATATCCACATCACCAACTGGGTTACCGGGCCGTTTCTCAGTTATATCCTGCATGGAAAAGGGCTTGAGCCCACCGGGAACTGGATTACCTACCGTGAAGTAGACGGTGGCAGGGAGCGTTACGGCCTCTTTCAGCAGCGCGCAGAGGCAGATCTGCGAAAAGTTGCTGATGCCTATCCTGATCTTTTCAGGGATATGGTGGAGGTATTCCAGGGGAGTGAGGTTGAGAACCAGTTTGAGGCTGATATTTCAGTGGTGTTGATGCCGCTGCCCAAGGTGCCGGTGATGATAAGTTACTGGTTGCCCGAGGATGGCCTTGAGTCAAGCCTCAATATCTTTTTTGATGAAACGGTGAATGACAATCTGGGTAATGACGGCATTTATTCGATTTGTACAGGCCTGACTACAATGTTTGAAAAGCTGGCTGAACGACATGGGTTCAAGATGTAAGGATCATCATTTACTGTATGTATCGTTACAGGGAAGCATTATTGAGAATGCAGTTCCTCTCCCGTAACTACTCTCAACAGATATCTTTCCATTCAGGGAATCGACGATTGATTTTACAATGGCCAGACCAAGGCCCGTTCCATGTATGGTGCGGGTCTGCTGGTCTTTTACCCTGTAGAACCTATCGAATATATGGTCGATATCTTCCGCCGGAATACCATAACCTGAATCCTTGATCTGAATATATACCTGGCTGTTGTCAGCCTTTGCCTGCACTGTTATTGTTGTATTTTCAGGTGAGTATTTGATGGCATTGGTCAGGAGATTGGTGAAGATTTCTTCCATGTGGCGTGGCACCGCAGTTATTACCGGGAGCGTGCTTTCCAGTTGCAGTTCAATGGCAATTTTTTTGGCGTCGGCTCGAGGGCTATGGAAAGAAACCTGGTCCTGCAGGAGAGCGGTAAGGTCAACATCCTCATATTCATAGCTGATCAGGCCTGATTCGATTCTGGAAAGATCGAGCAGATCGGTGACGAGTTTGTCGAGATTTTTGATCTTTCCAGAAGCTCGTTCTAGAATTTCCTGTTGTTTATCAGTAACCTCTCCGGCCAGACCGTCCATAATGACGCTTAATTGCATCAACACCGAGTTGATCGGGCTGCGGATTTCATGGGAGACCATGGAGACAAAATCGGATTTCATCTGTTCGATCTGTTTGGCAGCGGTGATGTCGTGGAGCAGGGTGATAGTACCAAGATTCTGCTCTGAACGACCACGATACGGTGAGCAGTGGAGGCTCAATATTTTATCAGGCTCCCCGTTGCCGGAATTGACAATGAGTTCAGTATTGATCTCATGTTCACCGCTTTCACTTGCAGGGGTGGAGAGGGCAGATTCGATGGTCTCAAGGAGCAGTTTGTTTGGGAATTTGTCGCCAATTTTATTACCTATCAGTGAGCCGTCCCGGGCACCGATCATTTTTTTGAAAGAGGGGTTGGCGAGCACCACCCGTTTTTCCATGTCTGTGATCAGTACACCATCATGTAGCTTATTAACCATGACCCGCATGCGTGACTTGTTGGTGGCGATATCCTGCAGGGCGTGGGTGTAGCGAAGAGACTTGGTAACGACCGCTTTGAGCTGATCGGGCGTAAATGGTTTGGGGATAAAGTCAAAAGCCCCTTTTTTCATTGCCTCAATGGAATGTTCCAGCGTTGCATAACCGGTTATGACAATGACAACCGTGTCGGGATCGATATCACGGACTCGTGAAAGGAGTTCAAACCCGGACATATTCGGCATGACCAGATCCAGCAGCAGGATATCAAAGTGATGATCTTCAATTAGCTTAAGCCCCTCTGCTCCATCAGCAGCGGCTTGAACCTCGAACCCCATGGTTTGCAGAATCAGTGAACATGCTTCACGTATTCGTGGTTCGTCATCTACAACAAGAATATTGGGACAGAGAAGAGTCTCGGCAGAAGCTTGTAGAACTGTGGGCGGTGTCTGGGCCATGCGAACCCCCGTGGTTAACCATCAGGTACCTGAAAAAGTTTCACCTGGAATTGTGCTGTTAATACCAATATTAGGCAGCAGTAAGTCGGAGCGGCTGCACCAGGCATGGTAATACAGCATTTACTCTTTTGGAATAGATTTTTCCCGTACATGGTTGGCAAGTGGTAATGAGGTGAAAATAGCGCAACCGTGCCTGACCGGCAAGTGGTTCGAAAGGGCGTGTCCACGACTGCGAACCAGTCATTCTTTCAGACAACTGAAAAAAGGCGAGTTCAAAAAACTCATATGCAATTTCCAGCCATTCAGGTCATGGGGCAGCAGTCCTTTCAGTACTCGAGGGTATAACAACGAACTGTAATATTGAAGTTGAATACAACCAATCCGGCACAAATTGTAAGTAAATGAGTTCCTCAATAAAAAATATTTATCATAACCAATTATATGGGTTATATTGCTTCTGGCTGGTGAGGTTTAGAGCTTTTAGGTCTCACCGTTGTATTCTGATAAATACCCGCAGCAGATGCTGGTAGAAACAGAATAACCAGCATCTGCGAACTGCCGGGATCGCGCTTAAGGAGGGCCTTGCCTTGATAAGGATTACCCCCGGGCAGGATCGGAAGCAAAAAGTAGGTTCAGTTCTCGTAGTAGGTTCCGGCATAGGAGGGATGCAGGCATCTCTCGATCTAGCCAATAGCGGCCTCTTGGTTCACATGATCAATGATGAACCTTCCATTGGCGGCACCATGTCCAGACTGGATAAGACCTTCCCCACCGGGGACTGTGCTATGTGCATGATCTCGCCTCGCATGGTTGAGAGCAGTCGTCACCCGAATATCAAGATGCATACCCTTGCCAAGGTAGCAGGGGTGACTGGTGAGGAGGGGAATTTTACAGTCACCATCCACGAAAAAGCTCGTTATGTCGATGCGGAAAAATGTACCGGCTGTGGTGCCTGTGAGGCCAAGTGTCCAAGCCGTGTGCCTGACTATTTCAATCAGGGACTGGACAACAGGCGGGCGATCTATGCGCTCTTCCCCCAGGCTGTTCCCAATACGCGGGCAATAGACAGCGCCCACTGCCTCTACCTGAATAAAGGGGTCTGCAAAAAATGTGAAAAGGCCTGCGATGCAGACGCCATCAATTTCGAAGATACAGACAAAGAATATGAGATCAATGTCGGCTCCATAATTCTTACTCCCGGGTTGAAAACGTATAACCCTGCTATACGCCAGGAGTTTGGTTTTGGTAAGCATGAAAATGTGGTTACCGCCATCCAGTTTGAGCGATTGCTTTCGGCCTCGGGCCCATGTGGAGGGCACGTTGAGCGGCCAAGCGACAATGTGGCACCCAAAAAGATTGCCTGGATTCAGTGTGTGGGCTCGCGCAATGAAAATAACGCGAATCCATGGTGTTCATCAGTCTGTTGTATGTATGCGGCCAAGCAGTGTGTGATTGCCAAAGAACATGATCCTGAAGTCGAGCAGACTGTCTTTTATATGGAGCTTCGGGCATTCGGCAAGGACTTCGATAAGTTTATCGATAAGGCCAAAAAGGACTCCGGCGTGCATTACAAGCGGGCGATGGTATCCGAGGTGATTGAAGATCCTGAGACAAAAAATCTGTATATCCACCATGTCGATGATGAAGGTAACCTGGTCAATGAACAGTTTGATATGGTGGTACTTTCCATGGGCTTTGAGCCCCACGACGAGGCTGCCGAGTTTGCTGATATTTTCGGCATAAAGACAGATAAATATGGTTTTGCGGAGACTTCGAAACTCCATCCGGTTGAGACCAGCAGGAAGGGTATCTTCGTGGCCGGAACCTATCAGGGGCCAAAGGATATACCAGAGACGGTGGTCCAGGGCAGCGGTTCGGCGGCCAACGCCATGGCACTTCTGGGTGAGAGTCGAGGTACCCAGGTTGAAGAGGTCGTTCTGCCGGACGAAATTGATGTTACAGGAGATGAACCGAGAGTGGGAGTGTTCGTCTGTCACTGTGGTGTCAATATTGCCGGAACGGTGGATGTGCAGCATGTGGCAGAGGAGTCTGCTAAAGAGCAGAATGTGGTGCATAGCGAAACGATCATTTATGCCTGTGCTCCGGATGGTCAGGCCAAAGTAAAAGATATTATCAGGGAGAAGAGTCTCAACAGGGTACTTATTGCCTCCTGCACACCGCGCACGCACTCGCCGCTTTTCATGGATACTATTCGTGAAGTAGGGCTCAATAAATTCCTTTTTGAGCTGGCCGATATCCGTGAACAATGCTCCTGGTGCCATATGGATGACAAGGAGCATGCAACCGAAAAGGCACTCGATATCGTGAAAATGAATATCGCCAAAGCCCGTCTGCTGGAACCTGTCCAGCAGAACTCGGTGGGGGTAACCCATTATGGTTTGGTCCTCGGTGGCGGTGTGGCTGGAATGACCGCGGCCCTGTCGTTATCGCGTCAGGGCTATGGGGTGCATCTGGTTGAGCGTGAAGAAGAACTTGGCGGGCTTGCCGTCAATGTGCGCAGAACCCTTGAGGGCGACGATGTGCAGGCTTTTGTAAGCGATTTGATATCGCAGGTTCAGGCGGAGGAGCGAGTTACCCTGCATATGGGCACAACGGTGGATAATACTGATGGTTTCGTGGGTAATTTCGTTACCAGGCTGACCAATGGCACGACAATTGACCATGGGGCGATCCTGATCACCACTGGTGGTCAGGAATATATTCCAGACCAGTACGAATATGCAAATTCCGAACGGGTTATAACCCAGCGAGAGCTGGAAGATCTGCTGGACGAGCGGCAACCCGGTAATGATCAGACGTATGTGATGATTCAGTGCGTCGGGTCCCGTGAAGAACCTGATAACTACTGTTCAAGAGTTTGTTGCCAGGATGCGCTGAAGAACGCCATCGCCATAAAAGAAAAGGCTTCTGGTGCCCAGGTGGTAGTGCTGTACCGGGATATGCGTGCTTATGGCTTAAAAGAGGATTATTACAAAAAAGCCCGTGATCTCGGTGTACTTTTTTTCCTCTATCTGCCGGAAGATAAGCCGCAGGTTGAGATTGATGGCGAAAAGTGCAAAGTGCGCTTTGAGAGCAAGGTGCTGCATAGGGAAATGATGGTGGAAGCCGATTACCTGGTGCTTTCCACGGGTCTCAGGCCGCAACCCGATATTGAGGATCTTTCAAAGAAATTCAAACTTACCTGTAATCTCGACAGATTTTTTCTCGAAGCCCACGTCAAGCTTCGCCCGGTGGATTTTCCGAGTGAGGGCTATTTTCTGGCGGGGCTCGCCCATGCGCCTAAAAATCTCGAAGAAACTATCTCCCAGGCTCTGGCAGGGGCTGGCAAAGCAGGGGCTTTGCTCTCCCATGAGCAGTTGTCGGTGTCAGGTATCGTTTCCAAACATAACAGGGATATCTGTATGTCCTGCCTGGCCTGTTTCCGGGCCTGCCCGTTTGGTTCACCCTATATTGATGAAGAGGGCAGGATTAGTCATAACGAAGTCAAATGTACCGGTTGCGGCATATGCGCCGGCATTTGTCCTGCTAAAGCCTTTCAGGTCAACTTTTTCAGAGATGATCAGATAAAGGCCATGATCGATGCGGCAACGGAAATTGTTTGAGGATAACCCTAAGGAGAAAGTATGGCAAATGACGAGGGGAAAGAAGAGGTCCGGGGCGGACCGGAGCCGAAAGTGCAGGACGTGCCTGCAGACTGGCAACCCAATATAATAGCGTTTGCATGTCATTATTGCGCATTTGCGGCTGCGGATCTGGCTGGTGTTATGCGTCTTTCTTATCCGTATAATGTCAAGATCGTGCGGCTGCCCTGTACGGGAAAACTTGATCATTCTTATGTATTACGGGCGTTTGAAAGAGGAGTGGATGGTGTTTTCGTGGCTGGCTGACTTGAGGGCCAATGCCATTTCCTGGAAGGAAACATTAACGCGAAAAAACGAGTTCATAGACTACATGGTCTGCTGGAATCGGTCGGTATAGATCCGGAGCGGTTGGAATTTTATAATCTTTCGGCTGCGATGGGGCCGAGATGGGCAGAGATATGTGCTGAATTTACTAAAAAGATAAAGGTATTAGGTCCATCACCGATCTGGAGGGCCATTGTAAAAAAGAAAAAGGCTGCCCGGCAGATGGAGCAACCTGAAGAGCGGTCAGCCTGACGCGTGCGTTTATCCGGCTGCCTGGCTTGTTGTACGAGTCTTAAAGCACGTGGGCAGATTACGAGGACATGGAACGCTGTATTGACCAGGGAGCGGAATAGTTATGATAGTTGGTGAGCAGAAACCTTTGGAAGAAATCTGGGAGATGGTTCGGCAACATAAAAATGTCACAGTCTTTGGCTGCAATACCTGTGTGGCCGTATGCCATCAGGGTGGGAATAAAGAAGCCGAAATCCTTGCCTCTTTATTGAGGATGAAAGCAACAAGGGAAGAGCTGGAGATACAGTTTGTCGATAGCGGTATAGAGCGACAATGCGAACATGAATTTTTTGAAAAAGCTGAGGGTCTGCTGCAAAACTCAGAGGCTGTGCTGAGTCTGGCATGTGGTATCGGGGTGCAGTTTGTGGCTACCAAGTACCCGAAGACTCCTGTGTATCCGGCGTTGAATACTACCTTCCTGGGAGATGTAATCGCGCCAGGAATCTTCACTGAAAAGTGTCAGGGGTGCGGTGATTGTGTTTTGGGGGCAACCGGCGGCGTCTGTCCGATAAGTCGTTGCGCCAAGCGGGTTCTGAATGGGCCTTGTGGTGGATCTGCAAATGGCAAATGTGAGATTTCCAGAGAGGTTGATTGTGCCTGGCAACTGATAATAGATCGCCTGGACGCAATGGGGAAGATGGAAAACTACGAAAAGCTCAGTAGCCTCAAGGATTGGTCCAGGGATAGGGCGGGGGGGCCGAGATCATTTAAACTGGAGGACTTCTAATTGTGGAATTAAAAACAGAAAGCAAACTCGAGAAGATCTTCAAAAGTGGTCATCTTGCGGTCACCAGTGAGTGTGGTCCTCCGAGATCAAGTGATCCAACCCATATTATTGAGAAAGGACGGCTCATCAAGAATCATGTAGACGCGGTAAATATCACTGATAACCAGACCTCGGTAACCAGAATTTGCAGCCTGGCAGCTTGTATTCATCTGAAAAATGAAGGGATTGAACCCGTTTTGCAGATGGTAACCAGGGACAGAAACAGGATTGCCCTGCAGAGTGATCTTCTGGGTGCTGCCTCGTTTGGTATAAATAATGTGCTCTGCCTTTCCGGTGACCATCAAAGCTTTGGTGACCACCGCCAGGCACAGAATGTTTTTGATCTGGACTCTATGCAATTGCTGCAAACCGTGCGGCACATGCGGGAGGAGGGGAAATTCCTGAGTGGTGATGAAATAAAGGTGCCCCCGAGGTTTTATGCGGGTGCCGCCGCCAACCCTTTTGGTGATCCGTTTATGATACGGGTGCCAAGGCTCGCTAAAAAAATTGCGGCAGGTGCTGAATTTATTCAGACTCAATGTATTTACAATATGGATCGCTTCGAGAAGTGGATGGAAGAGGTGCGGGATCGAGGTCTGGATGGAAAAGTCAATATAATGGCTGGAATTACACCGATGCGCTCAGTGGGTATGGCAAAGTACATGAAGCGTGCCGTGCCGGGAATGGATGTGCCCGATGAACTCATCGACAGGTTGGCGGGGGTTGAAAAAAAGCAGCAGGCCCAGGAGGGAATAAATATAGCAATTGAGCAGATCCAGAGGTTGAAAGAAGTGAAAGGGGTAGCTGGCTTTCACGTTATGGCTATCGAATGGGAAGAGAAAGTGCCGGAAATAATTGAGAGTGCAGGTCTTTATCCAAGACCGGAGGTTGATTGACTCTTGTGATTTACAGTGGGATGGTATCAGAAGAATGAGAACAGCCTGAGGGGATTACCACTCTCCCGGCTGTTCTCAAGAAGTTTGATTTGTCCGTTACCGGATGATCAGAAAAGGCAGAGGTATCAGTGATGGTGGTGATGATGGTGATGGTGGTGACCACTTTCCTCGGCTGGGCCGCCGGCCTCTTCCAGCGCCTTGTTGAGCGAGATATTGGCCTCGTTCATACATTTGATGGCGTCAGCAATGTTATCAGCGATGGAGGACATGCCTTCTTCACCTGCAGTTTTACGCCATTTCTCAAATTCTTCGGCATGGCCTTTGTTATGATCAATCCAGTGTTGCAGGAGTACTCGCAATTTGTCTTTACTTTCCATAAATGTCTCCAGTATTTGGAACGTTAATACCGCATTTTTCCTGTAGTTGGCAAATGTTGGCCTGTAACTGTAGCCTGCAGGTTATCCCATTGTTTTTGTGCACGTTGTTCGTAATGTTGAGGCGCCCGGTCATCCCGAATTTCTCGTTAGCCCGGCCGAATCGTAAGTGAAGATTTGGCTGAAAGCACGCCTGTCAGGTAGGTTTTTGCACGTACACCTTGCCGGCCAGAAAGTCGATGCTGCGAACGGATGCACCGGGAATCTCTTTGGTCCCCTCAAAGAGTGAGGTGATGACCAGTGCGTCTTCGAGAACATCGAGCTTGGTGACATTTTCCATCATCAGCTCCTCTGCACCGTCATGGTCCATTACTACTCGTATTTCACACATATTTGCCTCTTCCTGCGAAAGTGTTTGTTATGAAATAACTGTCATTGTTGAACCTTACATCTATAACGAAGTAATAACGTACTGGCTGGTGCTCCGTCAATGACCATTTCCGTTGAGCGGCTGATTTCGCAAATCAAAATTAAGAGGCAGCGGAGGTGGACTGGATGAACTATATTCTCGGTAGTGGCAATGATTGTCAGTTTAGCTGATATAATGTTTTTTCTTGTTTTAATTTGTGCTTGTTTATCAAATGACTGCATAACAATCAGAAGGATCATCTGTGCGAGTTGTGCGTAGCGTTGTGCGTAAACACGGCGATGGAGTCGAATTGTCGGTCGGAGGGGATGATTGAAATCGATTTAATTTGTGAAATATTAGTTGATTAGGAGTGCATGGCTAGCCCCGTGTGTGGAATTGAGTAATGGTGACTCATTTGTGTCAAAACAACTTGCAAGAGAGCAATATTTTAGAGTAGGTTATCGACAATATTGAGGGAATAAATTTTGTAACCGGTATGCAGTTCTAGTATGTAGTCTTAACCGGGGGGGCGGTTTCATCCTGATACCGTGTCACCTACCACCTTCACCTGAATCAAAAGGAATCGTTATGACATTAGATCCAACCAAACACCAGGACTGGGAAATCGCCGAAGAGGCGGAAACACGGATGCTGACGATCTATCAGATTGGTGAAAAACTGGGGCTTACCAAAGAAGAGCTGTTGCCTCAGGGTCACTACATCGGCAAAATTGACTTTCAGAGAGTGCTTGCACGTCTGAAAGACAAGCCTAACGGAAAGTACATCGATGTTACCGCTATCACACCCACTCCGCTTGGAGAAGGTAAATCAACCTCTTCCATGGGCCTTGTTCAGGGGCTTGGTAAGAGAGGGAAGAACGTCTGCGCTGCGATTCGTCAGCCTTCCGGCGGCCCAACCATGAATATCAAGGGTTCTGCAGCTGGTGGTGGTCTCGCCCAGTGCATTCCCCTGACCCCGTTCTCGCTGGGATTTACTGGTGACATCAACGCAATCATGAATGCCCATAACCTGGCGATGGTTGCTCTCACCTCCCGTTTGCAGCATGAAAGAAACTACACCGACGAGCAACTCGAGCGTCTCTCCGGCATGAAGCGTCTCGATATCGACCCGACCAAAGTAGAGATGGGTTGGGTAATGGACTATTGCTGCCAGGCACTGAGAAATATCATTATCGGTATCGATGGCGTTAACGGCAAGTCCGACGGCTTCATGATGAAATCCAAGTTCGGTATTGCCGTTTCTTCAGAAGTTATGGCTATTCTTTCAGTATCCAAGGATCTGAAAGACATGCGCGAGCGCATGGGTAAGATCGTTGTTGCCTACACCAAGAAAGGCAAGCCGGTTACCACCGGTGATCTGGAAGTTGCAGGTGCCATGACAGCCTGGATGGTTGATGCTCTCAATCCTTCCCTCATGCAGACCCTGGAAGGTCAACCGGTTATTGTTCACGCCGGTCCTTTTGCCAATATCGCCATCGGCCAGAGTTCCATCATCGCTGACCGTGTTGGTCTGAAGCTTGCTGATTATCATGTAACCGAGTCTGGTTTCGGTGCTGATATCGGTTTTGAAAAATTCTGGAACCTCAAGTGCCGTTTCAGTCAGTTGGTACCTGATTGCGCTGTTGTTGTTGCCACTATCCGTGCTCTGAAGTGTCATGGTGGCGCTCCTGTACCTGTTCCGGGTAAAGCAATGCCGGAAGAGTACCTGACCGAGAACGTTGACTGGGTTGCCAAAGGATGTACCAACCTGATACACCACATTAATACCGTGCGTAAAGCTGGTATCAGCCCGGTTGTCTGTATTAACGCCTTCTATACCGATACCGACGCGGAGATCGCCAAGGTTCGTGAGCTGGCCGAGGCTGCAGGTGCCAAGGTTGCCCTGTCCCGTCATTGGGAGCATGGTGGTGAAGGTGCTCTCGAATTTGCCGATGCGGTTATTGAGGCGTGTGAAGAGCAGACAGAGTTCAAGTTCCTCTATGAGCTTGATGAGCCGATCAAGGATCGTATCGAGAAGGTCGCGAAAGAAGTTTACGGTGCTGACGGTGTTGACTACTCTGCAGCTGCCGATGCAGCTATTGACAGAATCCAGGCAGATCCTGAGCTGGCCAATCTTGGTCTGTGTATGGTTAAGACTCACCTGTCACTCTCTGACAATCCAGCCCTCAAAGGCTGTCCTAAAGGATGGCGTCTCTCCATCCGTGAGGTGCTCACCTATGGTGGTGCCGGATTCATCGTCCCGGTTGCCGGCGCTATCAGCCTGATGCCGGGAACAGGCTCGAACCCGGCATTCAGACGGGTTGACGTAGACGTCGAGACTGGTAAAGTAAAAGGCGTATTCTAAAGGTTACTGACCATGGCCCGTCCTGCTTACCAGGACGGGCTTTTGTGTTTGCAGAGAGGCACTTGCAGGCACCTAGCCGTAGAGTGTTTCCAGATGCATTCAAAAGGAGATATTTCCATGACAGCAGAAATTATCAGCGGTACCGATATACGTAAGGCAATACTGGCAGAGCTTAAGGATGAGGTTGCAGAACTGAAAGAGAAGTATGGCAAAGTTCCAGGGCTGGTTACTATTCTTGTTGGTGAGAATCCGGCTTCTATCAGCTACGTTACCCTGAAAGTACGAACCGCAGAAAGCCTTGGTTTTCATGAAGTACAGGATAATCAGCCCGAGGATATTTCCGAGGCAGACCTGTTAGCTCTGATCGATAAGTATAACAATGATTCCGACATTCACGGCATCCTGGTGCAGTTGCCGCTGCCAAAGCATATTGATGACAAGAAGGTGCTGAATGCCATCAATCCTGACAAGGACGTTGATGGTTTCCATCCAGTAAACGTTGGTCGCCTGATGATTGGTGGCGACGAGGTACTGTTCCCTCCGTGTACCCCGGCCGGTATTCAGGAGATGATTGTACGTTCAGGAACCGAGACTTCCGGCGCCGAGGTTGTTGTCGTGGGTCGTTCCAATATCGTAGGTAAGCCGATTGCCATGATGATGGCGCAGAAAGGTGTGGGTGCAAACTCCACAGTGACCATCGTTCATACCCGCACTCAGGATCTGGCTGCTCATTGTAAGCGTGCTGATATCCTGATCGTTGCAGCCGGAGTTCCGAACCTGGTCAAGCCGGAGTGGATTAAGCCCGGCGCCACCGTCATTGACGTTGGTGTAAACCGTGTCGGTATGAACGAAGAGACCGGAAAAGCTATTCTGCGTGGTGACGTTGATTACGATAAAGCTCGTGAGATCGCCGGAAAGATCACCCCGGTACCTGGTGGAGTAGGGCCGATGACTATCGCTATGCTGATGAAGAACACTGTACGTTCTGCAAAGGCATGGATGTCCAGGTAAGTAACTTGCCCGCCTGATTGTTGCTTGAGCTTCACCTGAGCAGCTTTCGTTTACAGTAAAAGAAAAGGCCATGACCGATTTACGGTCATGGCCTTTTCTCTTTTATGATAAGGAACAGGGGGAAATTAGTTCTCAGTTACCTTGAAAGTGCCATCATCGTTGAATGCAGTGTCAGCTTTCAGGAAGTTGACTTTGTAGCCATTATCCTTCAAGGTCAGGTATGCCATCTCTGCGCGGATACCGGTAGAGCAGTACGTAACGATTTTCTTGCCTTTGGGGATATCAGCAAGATTGTCACTGATCTCATCGGTCGGAATATTAATCGCGCCGGTGATCATACCGCTCTCTGCTTCATCTTCGGTGCGAACGTCGATGATCATGGTGTCAGCAGCATTTTGAGCAAGGAGTTCATTGAATTTTGCTGCACTCATGGCACCAGGAATTGGCTTGGGAACATAAGCAATCTCTGTGGCGGTAGCGCCCTTAGCGATTGCAAGCCCCGCTTTTTCAGCTGCAGCGATGCCACCTTTGAGTACCGAGGTATTTTTGTAACCCCAGCCACGAATGATATCGAAACTTGCAAGCCCTGCCTGGTAATCCGGCGCTACGATAACGATGGGTGCATCCTTTTTAGCAGGGAAAGCATCTTTCATGGAAGCAAGCTTATCTGCGGCGATTGCGACAGCACCTTCGATATGACCTTTTTCAACAGCACTCTGCTCACGGGTATCAACGACAACCACAGAGTTTTTGAATTTAGCCATTACATCGAGGTATTTGGTGGAAGCAACAAGCGGATTTTTCGCTTTCTTCCATGCAGGCATACCATCGATAAATACTTTTACGTTAGTGTAACCGAGTTTTTCTGCCCGCCGGGCAGAAGAAGGACTGAGGCGTCAGGTGGGCCCTCCACAATAGAATACAAGCAGGTTTTCCTTATTCTTGGGGAGCTTGGCGATATTCTTCTCAAACTGAGCATCGTAGATGGAGAGAGCGCCTGGTATATGACCGGTAACGAAGAGTTTACCAGGGCGGGCATCTACAATAGTGAAATTACCTGCTTCCGGTCCTTTGGCAACCAGAGGCGCCAGAGCTTCAAGCCGTATAATGTCTTTCTCAGCGAGCTTGGCAGGCTGCTTAACACTTACGGAAGTAGCGTAGAGAACACCAGCATCTTCTTCGAATTTTACTTTTACCTCTTTGTCTTTGCCGATCTTGTTGATCGCCTCTGCGCCCTTGAGTGCGGTATCTTCATCAAAAGACACCAGCCAGGTAGATTTACCTGTACTTACTTTCAAGGTCTCAGCTTTCATGGAGACACTTCCGAGCTTACCGCGAATGGTATCAGCGCTGTCGCCTTTGTGACATTGCATACACGGTTTGAGAACTTTAGGTTTCGCGTCCTGTGCAAAACCTGCAGTAGGCAGCAGCAGGCAGGTTGCCGCTAGGGAACCTAGAGCTGCCTGAAAAAAACCTCTGTAAACCATCTTTTCCTCCTCATTGGTAATATATCCCTGCAATCCTACCCATTAGACCTGCAGGTAATACAAATGGTTCCGGGGATAAGCTTGAACCCCGGGAGCCATTCCTAGACAAAAGCAAAGAGCATTAAATAGTCATATTCTGCATATGAACGTATGACTCCCGACTATACTACACCTTACTTAGCTTAAGCAATTAAATGTTTAGTTAAATCACAAAACAGTTGAATAAAAGTGAGCAATATGGCTACGTTGTGGTATGGGTTGGTTCTTTTGTCGGGATGGGTTTGTCAGGGAAGGTGACAGGTTCAGATTAAGAACTTGATGAAATAACCCAGATAACTGAAATCACTCACCAGATTTGCTTATAGAAGGAGAGAATCACTACCGTTTGTTGGCACATATTAATGGTGAACGTCGGTTGCTGAGTGAATGACGCCTGCCTTGCAGATGTGAGGGGTTTCGGGGCAAACTTCGTTCCTGCAAGGTTCAACATGTATGGTGATATCAGAATTCTTCAGTTCTTGCTCGATTTCCTGTTCAAGAATTTCAGTGATATTGTGAGATTCTTCAACGCTGAGTTGTCTACAGACCGTGAGATGGAAATCGATCATTTTTTTTGAACCGGATTTTCGTGTTCGCAGGTTATGGCAGTCGTACATGTGGCCACCATGTTCCTCTATAACTTTATAGATTTTATTCCTGGTCTCTTCGGGTAGTTGGGCGTCGAGGACATCATCTAAAGCACGCCGCGCCAACTTGATTGCTTCAAAAAGAATGTAGGCGCCAACAAGTAATGAGAGCAGGGAGTCGAGCCAGTTTATATGGAAAAAGTAGATGAGTACCAGGCCTGCGGTGAGTGCCAGATTGGTATAAACATCCATGGAGAAATGCAGGGAGTCGGCTTTAAGTGCGGCTGAGTCTGTTTCTTCACCGACTTTTACCAGGTATCTGCTGATAAAAAATGACACAATAACGGATATAATCAGCACCACCATGCCGTTACCGACCTTGGATGGCTCTGCTCCGACAATCAGTCGGCGCAAAGATTCAATAATGATCCACACTCCGGACCCGCCGATTATAAGGGACTGGACAAGTGCAGCCATGGTTTCGAACTTACCATGTCCATAGGCGTGGGATGTATCGGCAGGTTGTTCAGCCTGGCGAATAGCCAGAAAATTCACCCCGGACATGAGAATGTCGAGCATGGAGTCGATAGCGGATGAGAGAACCGCCATCGATCCGGTAACCAGACCAACGACAAATTTCATCAGTGCCAGACTGATTGCGGTGGTTATCGAGAGTTTTGCTGCGAAGATTTTTTTTTGTGAGGTGTTTTTCATTATAAAAAGTTAATCCCTGGGGTGTTAAGCCCCAGATGATCTTTTGTTCGGGCGGTATCAGGTCTATAACTTTTTGCTGCAAGCCAATATTGGGCTATTGGGGAGTCAAAATAGTTGCAAATAGAGTATCACATGGGCTGCGGCCGGGGACATTGGAGGTCTACGCGTATCTCCTTCAATGGCCCCCGGGAGAGCATTGTCTGAAAACCGGGAAATCAATTTTCGTACTCTAATCCGACAACAACCCCTGCGTTATCTGTCTTGTCCCAATGCTCATGAGAAATTCAGATGAGTGACTTCTTTTTTCTGCAGCACGGCGGAATTCACTTCTTGGTATCTTCCAAAATACAAATATGCATTTCTTTTGGACCGTGTGCGCCATAAACCATATGTGCCTCGATATCGGCAGTTTTTGAAGGCCCTGAAATAAAGCACCATGAATTGAGCGCGGAATCGCGACGCATCATGGCGTATGCCTCGCTGAGGTTTGCTAGTATACGGCTTCTTCGGACAAAACCGATATGGATGGATGGTACCAGAGATGTAGACTGGGGCATACCAGGTCTGGTGCATTGCACCAGGGTGGCGCTGTCGGCAATTCCCCAGTCGGCAACGGTAATACCGATAAAGGAGGCTATGGTTTTGTCTCGCAGCTCAGAATCTTCACGGTAGGTGGTATGTACAGTGATAGGGTCTTCAGAGAACCTCTCCCACAACTTGAGGCCACTGATATCCTTATGCGCATGTTGAATAATATGGCGGTTATTACTGAATTCCGGCACACGGTTTCTGGCGATATTAACGATAATGTCAGCAGCTTCATCAAGATTTTTAATGCAATAGACGCTGAGACTCTGAGGGTCTGCGTTATCCATGAAAGCACTGGCAAGGCCCTGCTGGTCGAGATCGGTGCGGTTCTCGACTGTGTCCACAAGCTGCCTGTCATCGGTGTAGGCGAATATTTCGGGATAGGCCCGTTTGTCACGGGGCATGTCAGAGTCGGGAGCCACGGCTTGTCTGACGGTTGACAGAAAGCGTAGTTCGTTATCCGATTGACTGTGATAATTGCTCATGTCTGACTCCCGCTTCGTGATTTCTTATGTGTTTTTTTCCAGCGCTCTGAAAATGTCTCTGCTGCAATAGGGGGCAGATCTCTGCCTCTGGTCCACTTGCCGCCAAGAAACGGCATTGAGGAAACCATGCCATTACTGCCTGTCTTCCGCTTGGTGTACCATCTGGCAATTTTCAGTGAGATATTATAAAGCGTTCTGTTTTTTATGGTTGTTTTCCAAAGCCGGAAGCCAATCCTCTCCATGCGGCTTTTCGGGGTTACCTGCCACTTTTCATCTCCGTAGGCAAGTTTGTATCGCAAGGTGCTGAGCATTTTGGGCAGATCATTTTCCACCGGGCAAACGTCTTTGCAGGCCCCACAGAGGGTCTCACCTTTGCAGAGGTCTGCATGCTTGTTTATTCCATGCAAAAGAGGGGTAACCACCGCACCGATCGGTCCACAATAGGCAGAGCTGTAAGCGTGGCCACCTATTTTGCCATACACCGGGCAAATGTTCAGGCAGGCACCACAGCGGATACAGGCAAGCACTTCGCGAAACTCAGGGTCGGCAAGTATCTTTGAGCGGCCATTGTCAATGATTACCAGATGAAAGTGTTCAGGACCGTCCGGATTATCGTCATCTGAAACACCGCCGGTGAAACTGACATAGGTTGAAATTTTCTGAAGCGCCGCCCCTCTGGTAAGAAGCTGCAGGAGATCCTGATGTTCCTGAAGGTTCGCAGCAACCCTCTCCATTCCCATGAAGGCCACATGTACCCGGGGCATGGTGGTGGCCATACGAATATTGCCCTCATTTGATACCAGAGAGACATGGCCTGTTTCAGCACAAGCTATATTGCAGCCGGTAAGGCCCATATCGGCGGTGAGCAACTTTTCCCGCAGGGCGGTGCGCGCTGCCTGGGTAAGCTCCGGTGGATTTTCTGTATAATCAATACCGAGTTTGTCGGTAAACAGTTCTCCTATCTGTTTGCGGTCCATGTGAATACAGGGCGCAATGATGTGAGAAGGGGTATCTTCAGCGAGTTGGACAATGTATTCACCAAGATCAGTTTCGACTACCTCGATACCTGCCTTTTCAAGGGCCGGATCAATGCCCACTTCAACAGTGGTCATGGATTTACCTTTTACGATCCTTTTCACCTTGTTTTCTCTGGCTACTTCCAGAGTGTATCGAACGGCATCTTCTGCCGTGGCGGCGAAGTAAACGTTGCCCCCTCGTTTTCTGATATTTTCGGAGAGTTCGGTAAGGACGATATCAAGGTGTTCCAGGGTCTGCATGCGTCTTGATTTGGCGCGCTTGCGCTGATCTGCATCTACCATGTTGTCCCAGTATTCCATAGCACCTTTACCGAATCTGCCCTGAATCATCTTGAGACCGCTTTGCAGGGTTTCATTGGCAATACCAGCTTCGGCTTTGCGGGAGTATGATTGAGACTTTTTCATTTGTCTTCTCCCAGGTGATGGCCTTGACCTTGTGCTAAAATTTCCGCGATATGCATAACCTTGATGTCTTCTCCACGCCTGCTCAATCTACCTTGAATATTCATCAGGCAACTGATATCGCAGCCTGTTACGATATCAGCACCGCTGGCAAGGATGTTATCGATTTTCTCATCTACAATGGCCGTGGAAATTTCGGGGTAATTGACGGAGAAAGTGCCGCCAAATCCGCAGCAATTATCACTGTCCTTCATTTCGACGAACTCAAGGCCAACGACACTGTTGAGCAATTTTCTGGGTTGCTGGTTTATTTTGAGACCGCGACTCAGGTGGCAGGAGTCGTGGTAGGTAACTTTGTGGGGGAAATAGGCACCAAGGGTGGAAACTGCAAGTTCATCGATGAGGTATTGGCTGAACTCAAATGTCTTAGCACCAACAGCTTTTGCTTTTGCAAGCATTACAGGATTGTCTTTAAACAACTCGGGGTAATGGTGCCTGACCATATGTACACAAGACCCTGAAGGGCAGACAATAACTTCAGCAGATTCGAATAGTTCTATAAAACGCTCTGCTGCTGCGGCCGCTTCTTTGCGATACCCTGCGTTGAAAGCTGGCTGGCCACAGCAAGTCTGCTTTTCAGGGAAATCAACAGGAATCCTGAGTGTGTCAAATATGGAAACCATGGCATCTCCAACATCGGGATACATCGAGTCCACAAGGCATTGGACAAATAACGAGACTACGGGCTTATCAGACATTTTAAGGGGTGCGGAAAAGGTGAATCTTAACCGGAGTGCTTTGGGCATTCCGGATCGGATTAGTGTCCCGATTTTCACATGAGATATTCGGGTTGAGACCCTGACGGGTAATTGCATTATTCTTTGGCAGGATCTTTGACTCTATTCCTTACGTTATCAGGGCAGGGTTTAGAATGTATCTCCTTTCAGATTCCATAATAGGAGGAAAACGTCAACACATTCCGTCGATTGGCTCATCCTGAATACGGAAGATGGTTTATGCAGATATACATCATCAGTTTCATATCCTCGGAGAGAATCAACTCAGATTGAGAGAAAAGACCGGAGAAATGTGACCAACAATGGTTTTAATATCATTAACGTTATCTACTCTGCGGTATGATCCCAGACGGAGCAGTTCTTCACCTGAAAGAAGATCAAGCTGTTCGAGAACGGCAACCGCAATGGGGGGCAACATCGCCATATTGCCGCTCTCAACCTTTATGGCGATACCTAGGTTTTTATCTTTGACACCGACACAGTACACTCCTTCCGCGCCGATTTTCCCGACCAGTTTGCCATTGGTTTTACGGATGAGTTCGGTACAGAAACCGCCTGTTCCTGCGACCATTTCAGGTTGTTCATTCATGGCGCTGAAGATGCTGTCTGCCGCATTTTTGTATGGCAAAGGTAGCGAACTGCTGTTGGCAAGCCGGGCAAACCCGGTTGCCATATTGCTCAGTGGCAGGGCGTGGACCGGAGCACTGCAGCCATCAATACCTATAGCTATATCAGATGGATCTGTGTCGCACATCTCAGCTATGACCTGAAGGATTTCTTTCTGGACGGGATGATCGGCTGAAAGGTAGTTCTCCAGAGGATAATTCTGCAGCACACAGGTGGCGAGCATGCCGGCATGCTTACCTGAACAGTCACTGAATAGCGAGGTGAGTCTGACATTTTCTCTTGCAAGCTGTAACGCATATTGTGGATTGAGGGAGGTGACAACGCCGCCCAGAACATGTTGTTCGGTAAGACCGGCTTTGGCAAGAATTGATGTCACAGCCTTTAGATGGAATGGTTCGGCATAGTGTGAGGAGCAGATTACAGCAACTTCTGCAGGGCTGAGCTTATATTTCTCATGGGCACCCGAGAGAAAAACATTCATGGCCTGCAGAGGTTTGGCGGCTGAACGAAAATAGGTGCTTTTCTGAGGATTACCGACCGAGGCCAGCAGTGTACCGGAACTATCGGTAACCGCTATATCACCACGATGAATACACTCTACGATATCGCCGCGTTGTACTTCAACAAGCTGCTCTGACATTGGTCTCTCCTGAGAAATTAAGGTGGATGATGTTAATGAAGAACCGGAATCTGATTACCATAAAAGCTCAGCTTGAGGGAGTGAGGCGTTGCGAGCAGGGTGATAGTGGTAAACAGTATAAAGCCCCAAAAAACTTCTCTACAAATTGATGCATAATGATTCCAGGGTAAAGTCACGTGCTGATCGGACACACCTCGCGTCTATCTTCTCTTCTTTTCAAATTGAAGATCAGGGAGAGTCAAAAAACGGAATGAGGATGTTCCATCGCTGAGACGGCTGGGAGGATGTTAGCGGAAAGTCTGAACAAGGTAAAGAAGATATGAATACATTTCAGACGGAAAAAAGCCGGAGGCAATAACCCCTCCGGCTTAAATTATATGAACTCACAGATCGAGCAGTTGCTTACCTGTAAAGCTGCTCCCTTCAGTTTTTCTCCCAAACAGTCAGCTGACAAATGGTATGCTGGAATTTTCGTCTCGTTTCTCTGATCACCATCTCCACATCCCGTGCTGAGTCGATCATCTTGAAATGAGGAGCAAGTATATCGCCAAGGGCCTCAACGGTTGAGTATGGCTCTCCGTCCTTGCGATAACCGCCAACCCACTGATCCTTTTTGGTGAACTGTTTAAGCCAGGTGTATGGCGAGGTAATAATAAGCAGTCCCCCTGTTTCGAGTCGTTGATGGATGGTGGTGAGAAAACGTTTCGGGTTTACCATCCGGTCGATGAGGTTGCCGGCAAAGATAAGGTTGTAACCTGTAAATTCCGGCTTGAGATTGGCGGCATCTGCCTGGTGAAACTCGACCTTATGACGTGTTTCGTCCAGATTGAATTCGCTGAGATGGTGCTCGTGAAAAGAGACGATTTCACCTTCTTCGCAGAGTTCGTATCGGGCATATCCTTTCTCCTGCAGTTGAGAGGCAATACGAATAAAGCGGGCAGAAAAGTCGAGGCCCTGTACCTTATCAAATGATCTGGCAAGTTCAAAGGTCGCTCTGCCGACGGAGCATCCGAGTTCAAGCGCTTTTTTCATCGAGCGCCCCTGCATATATTCAAGACAGATCCTGGCGCACTGTATCGGAAAAGGTTCTACACCAAAGTAGGAGGAACCGAAATGAAGTTCGCAGTACTGGGATACAGCCTGGTCGCTCTCATACGTTGCCTCTGGTTCAGGCAGGGGCTGATCGGTTTCCACATAACGGAGGCCTGCATGCTGGAAGAAATGACGTCGAAAGGCATATCGGCTGTCGCGGGTGGCTGAATTACCGGTGGAGATCCAGGAACCGCCCTTGATCAGGTTATGCTGGGTATCGAAGGTCGGGGTTGAAAAATCATCGTAATATGGGTGAACTTCGAAACCTTCGAAGCCGGATATCGGTGTTTCAGTCCACTGCCAGACGTTGCCAATAATGTCATAAAAGTCACCAAATCTGAAATGGTCGACCGGGCAAGACGAGGCGAAGTGTTCCAGATTGATGTTGCCGGGGGCCTCTTTCCAGTAAGGTTGATCTGCAATTGCATGAATATCGCGCAGGCGATACCATTCATCCTCTGATGGCAGCCTGATGGTAGTGCCGGTCTGCCTGCTCTTCCAGTTACAGAAGGCTTTGGCCTCCAGGTAATTTACCTCAACCGGCCAGCTCCATGGCATTTCTATGATCTGAGTCATGGTACGAAAAAGAAACTCTTCACCCCGCGGAACCCAGAACAGCGGATGGCTGGCCTGGGAAAAATGCAACCAGCGTCTGCCTTCCTCGGTCCAGTATTCATCTTTGGTGTAGCCTTCCTGATCGACAAAATCCTTGTATTCAAGGTTTGAGACGAGAAAACGCGATGCCATAAAATCACGAACTTCTGCCTCGTGGCGGCCAAACTCGTTGTCCCAGCCATACAAAGGGTGATTCTTGTCTTTTCCAAGGCGCACCTTGCCTCCCGGAACATGAAGCAACCTATTATCCGGAGCAGGACCAGACTGATGACAGATCTCCCAGAGCGGAAGTTGCTGAACCTCCTCAATCGGCATGCGGCGAATGATGACTGATGAGGTCTCGAGGTGAATTCGTTGATGTTCAATTCCCATCATCACAGCCCAGAATGGGGTATCCCAGGTGATCGGCAGGGAAAGCGGCAGTTCCTGAATCAGCAGGTCGACTTCATCTCTCACCTTTGCCCGGTACGCCTTCACTTCATCGACTGTAGGCCAGTCGTAGTGAGAATCGTCCAGGTCATCCCAACTCATTTCATCAACGCCGATAGCGAACATTGACTCAAAGCGAGGGTTGATACGATGGTCTATGAGTTTGGCTATAAGCAGTTTATTGATGTAAAAAACGGCAGTATGTCCAAGGTAAAAGATCAGTGGGTGCCGTAACGGTTCCGCCCTGAGGTAAAATGCTTCGTCTCTGGCAAGACTGTCATAGAGCTTTTCATCGATAGTGTAGGTCGCGTGAAAGTAGTCACGAATCTCCTCTCGTTTGACTTCTGTTGTACCCTCATTAAGTATTGTGGTTCTGGTGTTGCGAATATCCATGACGCCTCCCTGGAGATTAAGATGCTTCGGATAGCGTTGAGATCTCTACAGTGCTTTTGCCAGGTTTTTTCATAATAAATGCGTGTTAGCGTAAAATTATACGATAATCTTACGCCCAATTGTAGAGGGCGGGGCGGGGCAATGTCAAACCAGAGAAGAAAATGAAGAGTAACGAGATAATTATGGGCTAATCCGAAAGATTTTACCACTATCCGTTGAGAAATAGATGAGTCCGGCTGGAGATTCTGCAACGTCACGAATCCTTTCGTGTAGTGATTCAAATAATCGCTCTTCCAAGACTGCCTCGCCTTGCGCATTCATTGTAACCCGATTGAGGTGACGAAGTTTTAAAGCACCAGCAAAGAGATTGCCTCGCCATTTTGGGAAGGCCTTGCCGGAGTAGATAATCAGACTGCCTGGAGCAATGGAGGGGATGTATACCTTGACAGGAGGCTCCATTCCCTGCTTTTCCCTGGCCTCACCTACAGGGATTGGCGCGTAATACTCCTGCCCATGAGAAACTATGGGCCAGCCATAGTTTTTTCCAGCTTCAATCAGGTTGATCTCATCTCCTCCCCTGGGGCCATGTTCGATGAGCCAGAGACGACTGGTTTCAGCATCGAAAGCGATGCCCTGCGGGTTCCGATGACCATAACTGTATATTTCGGGAAGAGCCTCCGGAGTATCAATAAACGGGTTACTGTCCGGTATACTGCCGTCTAATTTAAGGCGAAGTACAGAGCCGGCATGATTAGAGAGATTCTGGGCATTGGGCCTTTCGCCCCGGTCACCCACAGTGAAGAAAAGATGGCCGGACTGATCAAAAGCAATTCTGCTGCCGTAGTGGCGACTGGTACTGGTACCTGAATTGGTGACGAGTATGTCCTGCCACAGGATAAGAGAATTGTCTTGAAAACGGGCTTTGGCAAGGACGGTTACCCCGTTACGTTCTACGCGCTTGCTGTACGTAAAAAAAATCTCTTTTGTGTCCTGAAAGTCAGGCGAGACTGCTAAATCCAGCAATCCTCCCTGGCCTGATGCAAAAACATCCGGTGCTTGCGAAATTTTTGTAATCTCCCGGGACTGTAAGTCAAGCAGTGAAACCGAGCCTGATTTTTCTGTGAAAATCATTAGATTTTCCGAAATGAAATCAATACCCCAGATAATATCGAGTCTGTCAGCAACCTGCTCGAGCCGGAACCTTTCTTCAGCAAAACCCGGCTGTGTTGTAAACAGGATCGCGATGATGATAATTGCCGTGGTTCCTGCAAAGGCAATTGCCATTTCACGTAATCGTGATCTGAGATACATCGCCCTGGTTGCAATATCTTGTCGTGACAGAAGACAATACACTTGTTGATGCTGCAGTTCGCTGTCCCGGGGGGTGTGCTTCAACATCACATCACTTGTGGATGAGGTTTTAATGAGGTTTGAAATAGAGTGTATCAAACCGTGAAAGAAGCTCTCTCAGTTCAGTAGTGTACTTAGTATCAGTGGTTTGTTTGCTTTTCATGGCTGCAATCAGCATTTGGTGAAGAATACTTAATTGCTCGGCATAATTTTCTGTGCCGACTTTAAGCCTTTGGGTCATAAAGTACTGAGTTACGATATGTTGAAGCTGATTAGCGTGTTCTTCTTTATTCATCACCCAGCGAACTAGCTGGTTGTGATCCTGTTTCTCCGCCATTTTGATTTCTTCGATTTTGGCCATAGACTTTTCGATGGTGGTTATATGTTCACCTATCAGGGTAATGCGTACTTCATCATCATAGATGCCGCATGGTATTTCACAGTGAGAGAAAGAGGTTGAAGCGGTAGCGAATAGGAAGAGAGAAATGACAGCCAACTGAAGAAATAGTCTTTTCATGACGAACTCCTTTGAAATTGGGTATCTGTGAGATTCTGATGCTTACAAAATATGTCAGGAACCGATCTGGGCAAGAGCAAAAAGGGTGGGCCCGGAAAAATCTTATGGGTGAGCGGGTGGCAGGAGGCGAGCGAGTGAATATCCGAGATAGAAACCACCGCCTAGAATATAGATATCAGCCAGATTGAAAATACCGGTGCTGAACGGACCGAGCGTTATGGCAATGAAGTCAATTACACCACCATTGTTGATCAGGCGGTCGATCAGATTGCTTGTGCCACCCGCGAGTATGAGTGATGCTACGGTGATTTGGGCGATTGAGAGCCTCTGCTGGTAGCGGAGGACAATGACGGTGAAGGCAAGTAGCAGCAGTCCTACACCAACCGTGAGAACAATCCCCCGCAAGGGCTCAGGAACCGCCAGAAGAAAACCCAGAAAACCTGCAGAATTCTCTACATAGTCAAAACGGATAACTCCACCTGGAGCGGTAAATGGTGGAAGTCCCGGGAGGGTGTTCCGGGCGTATCCTTTACTGACCTGATCTACTACTACCGCCAGAACAAAAGGTAAAATTCCGCCACTCAGCAAAACAGCCTTGCGCATTGGTATTTGAGTCACCTCTGGAGGTGGAAGCCTGGATCTTCTGAAAGTGTTTATTTGTCGCTTTTCTCTATTTCCCGGACAGTGACATTGTTGCCGGTGCGGGGAGTAATACAACGACTCCTGTAGAGCGTATCAATTTGCGCGAGCTTAGCATCAAGCTGGTCTAATTCCTCTGCGGATACTTCCAGGTCTTCTTGGGGTTCTGTTGTTTGCTTGGTCATCGTATACCTCAACGTTATTGCATTGCAAAATTGCGTTCAGTTTTTTGTGAACGAACAGGGTACGCAGTTCCGGTAAAGTTAGCAATCAGTTTTTCTGGCGAAGGCACAGAATCCGGAGCGGGGGCCTATCTGGGGGTGGTTTCTGCATGTGTCCGGCCGCTGTTCGTAAATGCTGCAGCGTCGGGTCTTTTTATCGAGGTAGAGGCAATCACCGTTTGCCATTCGACTGAGCGTGTATAACTCCTTTTTGGGATAGAAATGCTCGACGATACCTTGTTTTTTAAGACGCTTGGCTATATTTTTTGGGTTTTCTCCAAGCTCAAATTCGTCCATGACTTCCATGCGAATGAGGTCTTTGGCCTTGACCTCAACGGGCAGCTTGCAACAACTCGCGTTACAGTCATAACAAAGTTTGGGTGTATACTTTATCCAGGTTTTTGGTTCGTCGAGTAATGTGGGCTGTGTTGCCATTCTTTTCCTCCTCTTAGGGCAGATATTGGTCTGGGGAAAAAAGATAGCGAACGTAGCACAGTCTCGATGAAATTGCCAGCTACTGTTGGCGATCATGGAGTTTCATGGGGGCGGCAATACGCCTGTCACCTGATACCTCACTCCTGTCCGTTTTTTTAAGTTTCACGGGAAATCAGAATCATTCATCCGTTTGTGCCGATCAGCTATGTTCAAAATGGATCAGTCTCATTTGTGGGTACGTTCGTTATCGTCAGTCCGGCAGGTCGATTCCGGGTACTGGTTTAGTGTAGAAAAAGATCAGTGTCGGGGAGGGGTGCTGCTGGCTCATGGTCTTAATATGAATCCCATAAGCTGGCGGGAGATGATCGTCTTTCTCAACAGATTGGGATTAGCAGTTTACCGGCTTGAGCTGAAGGGCCATCGAGGGTTAAACTTTGAGGACATGATGGATGTGAGTGCCCGGGAGTGGCTCGAACAGTTCAATTCCGCAGTTGAATTCATGGCGGAACAAATTCCCGGGCTACCCGTCTATCTGGTTGGCTATTCTCTGGGGGGACTTCTGGGGATGGTGGCGCAACTTCAGAAAAGCGAACCCTGTTTTGAGCGACAGGTGTTGCTGGCTCCGGCATTGGCCTTGAAATTATATACCCGCCTGGCACTTCCAATGACCAGGGTGGTGTCTTTTTTGGCTTCACGTTCTCCGAAGGAATATGTGGCAAATACAAGAGGGACCACCGGTGCTGCATACCAGGCACTTTTTGACTTGGAGAGGGAGTTTCGCTCTGCAGAGGAGAGACAGTTCTCGGTGGTGAATTATCCAACCCTGATTATCATGCGGCCCAATGATGAACTGATCAGCTATCGGTGCACGAAGAAACTGATAGAACGAAGGGAGCTGAATAGGTGGAAATTGGCTGAACTCCCAAAGAAAAAAACGACTCACCGGGATCTTTACTTTCGTCATCTGATAATTGACGAAAAGTCAGTCGGTGAGCGATCATGGCAGAAACTGACCAAGCTGCTGGAGGAGTTTCTAATCAGGGGAGAGTAAAAAGAAGATATTTCTGTTTTAACACCTAGCAGCATCCCCCTCCAAGGGTTTTCCCTGTATATTTTGCAATCCAGCTCTTGATGATAAGGGTTGCGCAGCCGCATTTGTCATCGGGATTGACATGGATGGCATTCACTGGGCAATTCAGGGCACAGGCACCACATTCCATGCAGGCCCCGAAATCAACAATTTCTGCTTTTTTACCTTTCAGGGTAAATATCCGATGGGGACATGTTGTGACACACATGCCGCAACCAATACATGTATCAACATCGAGTGTGAGTTCAGCTACATTTTCGAGGTAACGGAATTCTTTCATGATTGTAAATCCTGTTGTCGAGGTTCAACTAACCCCTGATAAACGGGGAGACCAGCCAGAGAACCAAGGCAATTGTTGCCAAAGCTATCTGCAGCGGTAACCCCCGACGCATTTCAAATTCTACACCGGAAAGAGACGTGTAGGGGGTTGACCCGGTAAAGTTCATGGCGAGAAAAGAGCCAGTGGCAAGCATCCAGGATGCGAGGGCTAAGGTATCATGACTTCCTGCAATTGGAATAGACCACATTGAGAACAGCAATGCAGAAATGAGTGACGTGAAAGCACCTTTTAACCAGAATTGCCTGAAAGGAAGGGCCCTGAGTAAGAGAGGCGTTACGACAGCCCCCGCAAAAATTCCCATAAGAGTAGCCAAAAGAAAAGGAATGATACGACTAATAGCTTGGTTTGTTGAAAAAAATTCCGGGCCAATACCGGATATCGGCAACATCACCAGAAGCATCAATACCAGAGGTTTAATACTCAGGAAAACTTCAACTGGAACAAGTTCTGCCCGTTCTTTCAGGGTGAAAGTCACAGATCGCATCCTGTCATCTGCCTGCAGTTGATTTGCTATGAACTCTGGAAGATCAGATAAGCGAACAGGACCAAACACGCCGCGAAACCCGCATCCACTTTTCAGTTTCAGGCAGTCTACACCGGTCGCAGAGAGTTGGGGAAGTATGAGAGTGCGATGGTTGACAACTTTGGCAAGGTCGGAATGCTTTACCTGATATGCTATTTCGGCAGTACTGAAGGTCCCCTTGCCGGCAGCACACCAGACATTTATGCCCCGGGTATCGATAACCAACAACCAGACGTCGATAACCTTCAGATTTCTGCGGGCAATATCAAAGGTGAGCTTATAGTTGGCGGTAACAACCACCGGTGAATCAGCGGAAGGTGAGCCTACTGCGTACAACCCCGGTGTCACCTTGTAATTGTTTCTGAGAATGCCTGTTCGCACTCCTATGGTGCCGAGATGATCCCGGCCCGAGAGTTCACTTTTTAACTGCGGGACACTACCTCTAGCTGTCTGGATAAACCCCTGTACGAAAGGGTCGATGGTATACCCTGCTTTTTCATGTTCCCCTGCCCGGGGATCAGTTTCCGGGCCTCAGCAGGGACCCGAGTCGATTTCGGGAGGTGGCTGGATAGGAATGTCCTGAATGGGGGTTATGAACTGCTGTGGTTCGCTTCGCACTGGTCTATTCTCCGGTTGCGGCTAAAAAAGTGATCTTTGTTATTTCTGAAAATATAGTTCCTGAAAGTAAAAAGCATCAATCTTTCTGTCAAGTTTGTTGAAATCAGGTGCTCCTTATATAATCAAAAGGCAAATTTTATGATAGTGACTGTTGGTCCGTAATTCAGATTGAAGATATTGGGTGCCAACAGATAATCGACAATAATTGCAATTAATTCCATTGCTGGTATAAAGATACTCAACCACTGAAACAGCACCGTGTGTAAGCTGCCTAAGTGAGTAAAGGCGGTGTGTCCTGTATCTAAATTATAAATCCGGCGTAGGAAATGCCATCCGTGTTACGCCTTTTCAATACAACCATATAAAGGAATTGTCGTGAGAGAATTCTACTCTGAAAGTCTGATTGTTCATTTCAGGCGAGTTGAAACGTTGCGTCATGAGGCGCTGAGTTGCACAGCCATAGATCTTAACGGCAGACAGCTTTGTGATCTCGAATTATTACTCAACAGGGGATTTTATCCTCTGACCGGCTATATGGACAAGGACGTATATGAGTCTGTTGTGGATACCATGCGCCTGCCGGATGGGACGGTATGGCCCATGCCTATCTGCCTTGACGTAAATGAGCAGACAGCAGAGAGGTTGACAATCGGAGACAGGGTAGCGCTGAATGATCAGGAAGGGTTCCTGCTGGCGATTCTGACTGTTACCGATCTCTGGAAAGCAGATAAGAAGAAAGAAGCAAAGGCGGTGTACGGGACCGATGACCCTGCAATTCACCCCGGTGTCATGCAGCTGTACGATAGGGTCGGTGAATATTATGTCGGGGGGGATCTGGAGGGCGTGAGTTTACCGATTCACTATGACTTTCAACAGTTGCGGTTGGCTCCGTCAGAGACTGTGCGTCGCTTTACCATGAATGGCTGGCGCCGGGTGCTTGGCTTTCACGCTGATGAATATCTGCATTGCGCTCACCGGGAAATGGTGATGGAGGCCGCCCGTGAGGCAGGTACTGCGATTTTTCTTCAGCCGGTAGCAGATCTGAGTCATCCTGGTAACCTTGATTATTACACCCAGATCCGTTGTTACGAGGCCTTCACTAAACAGTTCCCGTCTCACATGATCCAGCTCGGCCTGACTCCTTTTGCGACCAGAAAGGCGGGTCCCCGGGAGGCGCTCTGGCAGGCGATCATGAGAAAGAATTTTGGCTGCAGTCACTTCATGGTGGCGGAAGATCATGCAGATCCATTCAAAGGTCTGGGCAGGGGTGAGCGTTTCTACACTTCTGGTGAGGCCCAGAAACTGGTTGCGGAATTTGCGGCCGAGACCGGAATTGAAATGGTCCCCAAAAGGGAGATGGGCTATCATCAGGAGGAGAAAAAGTATGTTCTCCTCGATGAGGTTGATGAGGAAGAGGTCGCAACTATAACCTCCAGGGAGTTACGACTCCGCCTGGAGCAGGGGGAAAGTATCCCTGAGTGGTTTTCCTATCCGGAGATCGTCGATGAGTTGCGTCGATCTTTTCCACCAAAATCGAAGCAGGGCTTCACCATATTCATGAGTGGATTTTCCGGTTCGGGTAAATCGACCATCGCCAAGGTCTTGCTGGTGAAGTTTATGGAGATGTGTGACCGGCCGGTGACTTTGCTTGATGGCGACATCGTGAGGACAAATCTTTCATCAGAGCTGAATTTTTCCAAGGAACATAGAAATCTCAACATCACTAGAATCGGTTTCGTAGCCAGTGAGATTACCAAGAATGGAGGGGTTGCTCTCTGTGCCCCCATCGCCCCCTACGAGGAGTCACGGCAGGCTAACCGTGAATTGATTTCGCAGTACGGCGGCTACATTGAGGTGTATGTCTCCACTCCGCTCGAGGTTTGTGAGAGCAGAGACCGTAAAGGGCTGTACGCCAAGGCACGTGCAGGCAAGGTCAAGGGCGTGACGGGTATTACCGATCCGTATATACCGCCTTCAAATCCGGAGTTGACCATCGACACCTCCACTGTCACGCCGATGGAGGCAGTGCAGGAGATATTGCTCTATCTGCAGAAGCAGGGCTATATAGCGTAATAGATCCGTTTTAAAGGCTTTCAGATCTGTTCGATCTGCTTGCGAAACAGTTTCAGCATATCGTTACGTATTGCCTGGTGGTTCAGATAGAATATGTCGTCCGGAAAAAGCAGTTCGGCAACACCGGAGTCGAAAATGCGCCGGACTTCATACTCGTCGTGAGCCACATCCCGCTGATACATGTAGTTCAGCCAGGTACGATTGGTATGGATGATGAATTCCACGCGCATACCACCCAGTTTGGCAAAAAATTTGAGCATCGGGGTTTTGCTTGACGAACCAGTGTTGGTGGCGGCATATTTTTCCGCGCCACTCAAGGTATCTGAAATATCTTCGAGTACCATGAAGGAATCAGCCCGTGAAGCGCTTCGGGTGAGATGGTTTTGAAATATTTTAACATCAGCCATTGAGTTCAGTACGGCCATGAGACCCAACTCATCGTCCACTGCAGCAGCTGGGTTTTTCTCATTTTTCCGTAACAGCTTCAGTACTTTTGCTTCAGGAGGTTTTTTTCGGATTGAGACATAAATGGGGTATTCCCTGCCATCAACTTCAAAGCTTCTTCTCTTCAAGAGTGTCAGTTTCATCCCATCTTCGAATTGTACGTCGGCAGCTTCTTTACGTTCAATGACTTCAACTTCTGTGCAGCGGAAATCTTTCTTATCGTGATGGGAGAGGAGATAAACCGGATCGTGTTCACCGATTTTGAGTTTTGGACTCCAGACGTAATCGTTCAAAAAAGAGAGAAATGAAGAGAATTTATCCTCTATCCCTGTTTCGTTTTCGCGCTGATGAATGGATGCTGCCAGGTTCATCAGTTGCAACTTACGCCGGGCTTCGAATCGCGCTTTTTTGTGATATCGATCATTAAAAATAATCAACAGCAATTCGATTGGGTCATTAATAACCTCTATCTCGTTGGTTGTTTCGATATGGGAGGCGTACGGCTTGAAGACTTTGTTTCTCAGGCTGTTTATCACAGCGTCCGCTGTACGTGAATATTCGTTAACACGGGACTCTATCTCGTTGTTGGTTCCCTGCATGCCGAACATATTTCCTAATCGTCCGTATGCCCTTTGACTGAGTTCGACTCGAAGTTCTTTATTGTTAAATATCCCTTCAATTTCCTTGAAGCTGGAAATTTCGAGAAACTCAAATATCTGACTACGCAAGGCACGGTATTTGGTCACGTTATTACGGTTTGAGGAAAGTTGTTTTACCCAAGCCCGAGTGCGTTTTGAAAATGGTTTCATGAGGTTGACGGTTTCTTCCACTGCAAGTGGGCCGTGCTGGCGCAGGGAAGTGAATACACTGTGTTCGTTGATAACTGACATATGAGCGTTCTGGTGTTATTATAGAAGGAAATTCCTGGTATGTGATGTATTTGTCACACCGGTTGGTAGGTTTTGCTTTTTGGTTAACTGCTCGTCCTACCTGCATTAAGATGAATTCTTTGTTGAATTTTGCCAATATATTTGTTACCTGAGCACTGGTCAGGGTTTCTTCATGACCCGGATAATAGATCAGGCTGCCTGGCAATTATTAGAGATTGCGGGGTGTTTTGGCAATGACTGTCTGTAAAAATAGATCGCCTTAAACGAGGCCGGCACAGCTATTGTAGCAGCCTGGTTTTACAATTCATAGATGAAATGGGAAAAAAATGTACAGAAACTTCAGTATAGTACCTAAAATAATGTTTGGTCGAGGATCATTCAACCAGCTTGGTGATGTTCTCAAGGAAAAGCGTGTAAACCCTGATTCCTATGTGGTGTTTGTTATTGACGATGTGTTCAAGGATGCACCTCTTGAAGCTCGCTTGCCCATGGAGGGGAATGACCTGTTGTTGCGAGTGAACGTAGACGACGAACCAAAGACCAGCTACATTGATGCACTTGTTGCAAAAGTCAAAGAGTACAGTGAAGTGAAGCCTGATGGCATAATCGGTATTGGCGGCGGCAGCGCAATGGATATCGCCAAAGCGGTCTCTCTTATGCTCAACAACCCAGGTTCAGCCGCTGACTATCAGGGCTGGGATCTGATTCAGAATCCTGCTGTATATCACGTGGCAATTCCCACCCTAGCAGGAACCGGTGCGGAAATATCCAGAACCACAATTTTGACCGGCCCGGATAAAAAGCTGGGAATCAATTCTGATTACACACTGTTTGACCAGATAATTCTCGATCCCGAATTGCTCGCTGGTGTACCTAAAGATCAGTGGTTCTACACAGGCATGGATTGTTATATCCATGATGTTGAATCCCTGGAGGGAACTTTTTTAAATGAGTTCAGCAAATCATATGGCGAGAAATCAATTGATCTCTGTCGGCAGGTATTTCTGGAAGACCATGCCGACAAAGACGACAAATTGATGATGGCCTCCTACTTCGGGGGAATGAGTATCGCGTACTCCCAGGTAGGTGCCTGTCACGCCTTGTCATATGGTCTTTCTTACGTGCTCGGCATCCATCACGGCATCGGCTGTTGTATCACCTTTGATTACCTGGATGAAATTTATCCAAAGGGGGTAGAGGAGTTCCGCAGGATGATGGCGAAACATTCCATCACTTTGCCAAGAAATCTTACCGCCAACATGGATGATGCATCGCTGGACAAAATGGTAAGAACCGCCCTGGGCCTTGTACCCCTGTGGGAGAATTGTCTCGGGCCAGATTGGCAGAATATCATGACACCTGAGCGAACTCTGGAACTCTATAAAAAGATGTAATCACCTACCGGCATTGCTGAGGCTGATTCATATCTCAATAAAAAAGCCCTGTGAATTTCTCACAGGGCTTTTTTATTCAAACATTCCATCAGCTTTTTCAAAGAGAGTTGATTGCAGAGAAAAAGCTGATGGGTTTTTGCATTGAAAATTGGTAGCTTAAACTTAGATGTGCTGCTCAATAGCGGTTAGCAGTGATACTTCTTCGTAGGGCTTGAAGACATATTCATCTGCACCTTGTTTCATTCCCCAGAATTTATCACTTGGCTGTGACTTGCTGGTTACCATTATGACTTTGATGTCCTTGGTAGCCTCATTGTTTTTGAGCTGCCTGCAGATTTCAAAACCGTTCTGTTTCGGGAGAATAACGTCCAGAAGGATAAGATCTGGTTTGTTTTCACTCGCGATTTCTATAGCTTTTTCGCCTTCATCGGTGCTGAGAACCTTGTAGCCGTTTGCGGTACAGAGGTTTTCTGCGATATGAAGGTCGGTAGGGCTGTCTTCAACAATCAGGATAACTTTGTCGCTCATTATTCGTGTTCCACTCTAAATCTAGGTGAATGGGAAATATTCCCACATTTCCGGTCTTTTCAAGACACGCTTTATTTACTCTATAACAGAAGCTGTGCTACAATGTGCAAGCTAATTTATGTATATTTATCAAATCTTTCCACTACAATCTACATTCTTTGGCAATCTTCATTATGCTCATTGGTGTATCAGTCCTGACTGACCAGCAGGCGATCATGAATTTTGGCAATATCCGGAATCAGAACCAGTTGGTTATCCGGCAGGGCGAATGCGCCGAGCAGATCCTGGCTGTTTTTGGGTAAGCCGGTGTCTGTTGCTTGTGACGCGTTGAAGTTCAACTTTCGGACTCGCAGTGGATTGGCGGTGCGAAGAATGACTCGCCGAGCTTTTCCATCAATACCTGGTGCTCGCGTCACCACGAATTTATATGGTTGTGATGAAGCTAACATCCCAAGGTGGAAATACTTTTCAAGACTTATAACCAGTAGGGCATCGTCCTGATATTGCGCTCTTTGCAAATCCGGATATTTGTCGTCAGCCGGGAGTAGAGCTATATCGTGGAGTATATATTCGATCTGACCCCGGCTGATTAACCAGTTGATGTCCCAACCTTCGATGGAGGGGACATTTGCCTTAATCAAGCCAATCTCTGGTTCTTTCTGCTGTGCTGTTATCATGGGTGCTCAACTGATTCAATTGTTAAACGTTTTCAGGCCCGGCTTGAGTCCATACTGCTGACGAGCTGGATGAAGTCTTCTTCCTGGAATGGTTTCACCATATAATGGTTTACTCCGAGTTCCTTTGCTTTGTTCTGATGTTTTTCCGATGCCCTTGAGGTCAACATAACAACAGGGATGGCCTTATATCGCTCATCATTGCGGATAATTGCCATAAACTCAAAGCCATTCATTCGTGGCATTTCAATATCAAGAACGATTACGTCGGGAATAAGATTCTCCAGGGTTTCCAGGGCGTCAATACCGTCAACGGCCTGGAATGAGGACCACGATTGGCCTTTCACAAGGCGGGTAATGGTATAGCGGACACTGATCGAGTCATCAACAACAAGTACCTTGAGCGGTTCTCTGTTATCGATAATATCGTTTTTCTCAGGGCTTGACTGTGGCTGAAAATCCACCTTAACGGCAAGCTCGTGGAGATTAAGGATCGGGATGATAGTACCTTCACCTGTAAGTGTCACGCCATTGATGCCGGGGACATAACGTAAATGGGAACCAAGATCCTTAATGACGATCTCGCGTTGCTCTTCTATAGCCTCGATCTGTACCGCACTGAATTGGTATTGCGACGTTTCAACGATCAAGGTCAGAATATTCTCATTAACAAGTTGCGTGGATGGAAGCCGAAGGCTATTGCTGAGATTAATAAGAGGAATTACCTGATCGTTCCACTGAACTTTATCGCCTTCGATAATTTCAGCTGCGGCAAATTTTCGTACTTCGACGATATCATGAATAGGAACGGCGAACTTTCGCTGGCTCAGTTCGAATATAATAGCCCTGTTAACAGAGAGGGTTATGGGAATTCTGAGTTCGAAAGTAACTCCTTTACCGGGCGAGTTGTGTATCTGCACTGAACCGCGCAGGTCCTGAAGATTCTTCAGGACGACATCAAGACCAACACCGCGGCCGGAGGTTTCGCTGACATCATCACGGGTGGTGACACTGGGCTTGAACAGGTATGGCAGCAGTTCTGTTTCGCTAAGCCTGTCGTCGGCGCTGATTAACTGTTCTTCAATGAGCTTATCACGAAGACGTCCAGTGTTTATACCCTGGCCGTCATCACTGATTTTAAGTACGACGAAGCGACCACGCTGGCTGGCATGAAAGGTAATCTGACCGGAAGGTGACTTACCCTGTTGTGTCCTGATGTCAGAACTTTCTATGCCGTGGTCAATGCAGTTACGGAGAATATGAGAGAATGGATCGATAGTACGTGACCAGATAAAGCGATCCATGTAGACATCGTCACCGGTGATAGCGAGTCGGACATTTTTGCCAAGTCTGGCAGCAGTTTGCCGGACAGTTCTATGCAGCATTCTGGAAATCGATGACAGGGGAGTCATCCTGATTCGCATCAGTTTTTCCTGCATTACACTCATGGCCAGCTGTTGCTTTGCTACCTGACCCTGCAGGTTGGCGCCAAGCGCAGTCATTTCGGTGTAGATCGCATTAATATCAATGGAAATCTCATTCAAAGAACGGATGATGAGGTTCAGTTGTGAATAACGATCGAGTTCAATAGGATCAAATTCGGAGAGCTCTGTACTGCCTCCGGAAAAGTCTGTTTCCTGCGGGGTGGCGCCGGAACCGAAACCATAAAGGGATTGAGCTTCGAATCCCACTTCAAGTTCCTGGGATTTTCTGCGAAGGGTATCTTTTACTGTGTTAAGTTCGCTGAGCGATTGAGAGTATTTATCCAGAAGTTTCTCAACAGTTCCTCGTGTTACAACCAACTCGCCTTCTACATTGACCAACTCGTCAAGATCGGCAAGCTTAACCCGTATGTTACCACTGTCGCCTGGTATGGCTGTAGTCCCTGTTTGTTCAACGACAGCATCTTGAATGATTGCAGATTGGACGACAGGTTCCGGTTGTACTTCTTCTTTGCTCTCAGCTTCGACCGCGACTTCTGTCATTGATCTTTTGTGGAGGTGGCCGCGTACGCCATTGATCAGTTCATCGATATCTGTGGTGGTAGAGGCTTTTTCAAACAAAGAGATTGACTCTATGACATCAATTGCTTCTGAGACAATGACGAGATCCAGCGGGTCAATATGCGGCGCACTGTCATGCAGCCAGTCGAGAAGGTCCTCAAGACAATGGGAGCATGAAGCGAGTTGGTCGAAACCGGTCATTGCCGCAGCACCTTTCAAGGTGTGAACTGCCCGTCGAACCGAACCTAAAGACTCACGAATGGTAGCTGTAACAGGAGTCGTTTCAATAATCGAAGCAGCGAGCGAGTTCAATGCGGCAGCAATGGTTTGCAGATGTTCGTCGCACTCGCTTTGAAATATTGCCAGTAACTCGGGGTCAAGTTGCTGAGTAAAAGATGATGTGTCATCTGTTTCATTCTTGTTTGCGAAAAACCCGTCCTGGTCTATCGCTGCAGCGAAAGGTTCATCTTCAGCTGATGAGATATCAAGCAGTATGTCACTTTCATTGATCTCCAATAGAAATTCTGCGTCCGCTGGTTGTTCAAGTGTCCAGCTACCCTGTGAAACGACCGGCACATCAGTACGGGCCATAATCGCTTCGATCTTCGCATTTATAGCAGAAAGGTCAGGAATGTTCGTAGTGCCATCTGTTTTGGTCAAAATCGTGATAGCATCAGAGCCTTCAACTATGAGTGTTATATCGGCTGGTGAAATTGTTCCTGAGTCATCACGCAACCACTCAAGATAACATTCGAGGCTGGCAGCACATTTTGAGATGGAGTCAAAACCTGTCATTGCTGCGGCACCCTTCAGGGTATGCGCAGCTCTACTCAACAGGGCGAGTTGTTCGCGTATTGGCTCTGAAACAGGTAGAACATCATCAATGATTGTGTTGAGTTGATTCAGTATCTCCTCAAACACCTGGAGATGCTCATCACATTCAGACTTGAAAATCTCGAGCAGTTCATCCTCGATGGAAGAGGGCGAGGTTGTTTCTTCAGTGATCGTCGATTCAGGTATCTCGTTCGACACCTGCGGGATAGCGCCAGAATTGAAATCTGAAGAGGTTGGGTTCGAGGCTAAAGTATCACCGGGAGCTTCAAGTGGTACAGACCTGTCATGGTTTTCGCTGATAACATCCGTAACATCCTCCGGTAACTGAAAATCCGCAGATGGTTCAGCTGCAACAGAGCGCTGAACAAGCAGATTGCAAAGGGACTCGAGATGTGCCTGAACCTTTCTAGCAGCCTCTTCACCATCTCCCGGGGGCATGGAGAATACGAGATCAAGATATGAAAGGAACTCCTGAAGTAACTCCGGAGTTGAGTTGCTGTTGAGTTCCGGCGATTTTTCAAGCTTTATCAAGATCATCAGGAATTGTGACAACAATGAATGATGACCTTTCAAGCCGGCAGATGCGGTAAGACCTGTGAGGGTTTTTACAGCCCTGATCATTGGTGGAAGGGAAACAGTATGAAATGGTGTGCTTTCAGGTGAATATTCGGCAAGTTCTTTCAGAAGAGGGACAACAGAGCGAAGTGAGAGCAGGCAATCAAGATGACCTTTGGATTCGGTTGTAAGAAAATGAGGGGCACTCATGTCTGGGGCAAATGCTGGTGCCGATGCTGTTCGGGAATCAAGGTCCTGCATCAGATTCAGCATATTGGTTGAAAGGGAAATAGGATTCTCCGGCCCGATTTTGTGCATAAGCGTCTTGAAAAAGGAAAGTGTATTTGAAAAAAGGGATTCCTCGGCCGCTTCGGATTTTTCAGGGAGCTCACAAAATTCACCAATATTCTGGTTTACCAGTGAAAGAAAATCCAACTGGTGGCCGATTGGAGTACGATTGTCGGCGATGAGTTCTCCGAGCAACATCTCACAGATGCCGGCAGAACTGCTCAAACCTTTGTGGGAGACCTGAGATGCAGCCCCTTTAATATTGTGAAAATAACGATAGACTTCACCAAGTGCCATTTTATCATCGGCCGTGAGGCGTAAGGTCGAAATAGCAAGGTCGATCTTGGGTATATAGCCGCCGACTTCCCTAAAGAATATGTTCGCCAGTTTTGGTTGTGATAGGTGTCGCATCTACATCTCCTTAACGACATGAAAATCCGGGAAGCAGGGTATGCTCTGCAAACCGCCTGGGTACTGCTGTTGTTGAAATTTCATCATCAGGACAATTGGTAATCGTGCAGATTTTCAAGTGCCAGAAATGAATCCGGGGACAAAATCTGATATGTACTGTTTTCCACCTGGAGTCCCTTGTTGAAAACCTCAGGATAGGTCTGGGTTATTTGTGACTCACTGCTGATTACACAATCTGATTCAGGTCGGGAAATGGTTGCTATGACTTGATCGATACTGATCCCGACTTTATGCTTTTCATTAAAAAGAACACCAAGCTTGGCACCAAGCGGGGCAGGTTCTCTTTCCGGAATGAGCAATTTGTTCAGATCTATTACCGAAACGATTTCACCGCGACGATTGGCGATGCCATAGATCCAGTTTTGAAGGCTCGGGAGCGGTAATACCACGGGCATATGACTTATTTCAGAAAGTCCATCGATGGGGATAGCGAGTTTTTCAATACCGATTTGTACCAGGACGTATCTGCGCATCTTTTCCTGCTCTCCAAACATGAGATTGGAAGCGGGGCTGGCATCAAAATCCTGCACCTGGGCAAGTTGCTCGTCGATTGAACTGATGATTTGATTAAGTGATTTCATATCAGGCTAATAGTATTGGCTCTGGGTAGCTCGGTTCATTTACAGATATCCCCTGATTACAGATAAAAGCTTCTGGGGGTTGAAAGGCTTGGTCAGATATTCGTTGGAGCCTGCGAGCATCCCTTTCATGCGATCAGACGGGGCCGTTTTACCGGTCAACATAACGACTGGCAGGTCCTTGATATGGGGCATTTCTTTAAGTTGCGGTAAAATATTATAGCCAGTCGTATCGGGCAGCATGACATCCAGGAGGATAAGATCCGGTTGAATATTCGGAGCAAGCTCAAGTGCCTCCTGGCCAGTTGTCGCCTCGTGGATGTGGTAACCATTTCTGCCGAGTATCATCGAGATAACCTTACGTGAGGTTTGACTGTCCTCGATAACAAAAATGGATTTCTGGCTATTTTTTACGGATGCCGGCGAAATGACAGGGGTTCCCCTTTTCTGGCTTTCACCCGTTTGCTGTTTTGAAATTCCAGTAGCCGGTGCCGTGGGCTGATCTGCTTTCAAAGTGTTGGTAGTGAGTGAGGGGAGTGGGGCCTTGTTCGGGTCCCTCGTCTTTTTGATATATTGCTGAACAAGCTCCGTAAGCTTTTTGGGGTCAAACGGTTTAGTGACATACTCACTTGCTCCGGATTGAATACCGAGCAGGCGGTCAGTGGAATCCTGCCTGCCCGTGAGCATGATAACCGGAATATTTTTCATGCCTTTGAGTTGTCTGAGCTTTGGTAATAACTCGTGACCGTTGATATCTGGCAGCATGAGGTCCAGAAGTATAAGGTCAATAGAGGCAGACTGTGCCTTAGCCATGGCCTCTGCACCATTTTCGGCCTCAACTATCCTATAGCCAAGACGTTCAAAGAGCATTGATAGAACTTTGCGCGAAGTCTTGCTATCTTCGACCATCATCACTGTGGCCTGGCTGCTCTGATGACGGGGGGCCTTCCTGGCTTCGGGTTCGGGGTTTCTGTCGTTGGCTTTAGCCAGAGTCAGGAGGAGAGAAAGGCTCTTACGGTAGAGTGTGGATTGGGGTGAGAGCCTGACTGCGTCCCTCATCAATGGGAGTGCTTTTTCGTACTGCTTGAGGTTGAAAGAGCCAAGTGAGAGCGTATAAGCGATACGCGCATTTTCAGGATCTTTCTCCAGGGCACGGTGGTAATAGACAAGAGACTGCTGTATTTCTTCCTGCTTGATATCGGATGCCAGCGGTTGTCCTGTAACTATAAGAGATGCTTTACAGTGACCACAGGTCGTGCCCTCATCCAGAAGCGACCAGCAGAATACGCAACGTTTAACACTTTCCGGAATATCTTCCAGCTGAGGCCTCATCTTCCGAGATTCCCGCCAGACATCTCTATCGTCGTTCCCCCATCGGTAGGCCTCATCAAGTGCCTTTATGATGTAATCATCCCTGGTGAGAAGGCGTGATTGCCAGAGCCATGCGGGGTAGTAAAACCTATTTTGGCGCAGAATACGTAACAGAAGCTCCGCAGCTTGTTTGTTTTTGAACTGGAAGAAAAGGAGCAGAGCATCTTCGAGGTATTTCTCCTCGTCGACGGGTATCTGCTTTTGCGATTGAGTTTGCAAACTGGACGTGTAATGGAGAATCTGCTCCAGCGAAAGAGAGATGTTCTTTGGTACTGGTGCTGATTGCTCGTCGATAGCAATAGTGGTGTTTTCGAGACTTACCAGGGTAAGCACAGCACCGTTTCCGTTGAGTTTTCCCGTTGTGGCAGAAAGGAGTTGACCGCTACGTATCTGAACAATTCCCTGCCTGTTCCCGCTGTTGATGTGCAGATCAAGGCTGCTTCCCTTTCTGCGGGCAGACTGGATGTGATCGAGAATAGTATTGTTCAGATCTGTTGAACTGTGAACTATTTTTGACATATGAATCGGAGCACCTTGAATCTAAATTATTTTCATATGCTATTTAACCGTTGCCTGTGCAATTGTTCAGTGTTTAACAGGTGAGCGGAAGTCACAAGCCGTCTGTTACCGTTACAGCTACAAGTTGGATAAACAGGAACCATGGCGCTGCTTCAGCTCAGAATCGTAGCAACGGCAGCTCCGCATATCTGTCTAAGGACACACTGAATCATGGGTTGTAAATTTTTCATCTACAATTTTGCCGACAACGATACACTTATCAGGGTTACCGCTGGCGTTGAAACTCATCATGCCGGTGGCCCCTTCAAAGTTGCGGAGCTTGGCCAATTGACGTTGAACCGCAACACGGTCATCAATAAGATTGCCGGTTAAGCCACCAGTATCTTTAATTGCTTTAAATAATGCACGCATGGCATCCCAGGTGAGCGCTGCAGGTTCATCAGGAACCAGGTCATATGCTTTGCTGTATTGCTCAACGAATGTTTTGTTAATTCCTTGAGCATTGCCGGGCAGATAATTGCTGGTAAAGACAACGCCGTTACAGTTTGCCCCGCAACGTTCCAGGAGTTCATCGGTTGCATATCCTTCTGTGCCAAGGATCGGGATATCAAGGCCGAGTTCGATCATCTGTTCAACAACCGTGGGAACTTCATAGTATTGCTGTGGAAGGAACAGTACTTCGGCACCTGAAAGAAGAATGTTTTTGATCTGTGCACGGAAATCAGTGTCTCCATTCCTGAATTGCTCATTTGCCACCACGGCTCCTGGACCATGGTACTCTTCAAAATCTTTTATAAACGCTTTTGCCATGCCGCTGGAATAGATATTGGTGGCATTAAAAAGCACGGCACCCTTCTTCGCCCCGTATTCCTGATCGGCAAATTTGGTGAGAATAGGTGTCTGGTCAGTGTAGACAAAGCAGCTTCTGAAAGAGAAAGGCATTTTCTCAGTGGTTTTGGGAACAGTGGACCAGGGGCTGATGACGACCGTGGAGAAAGCATTTGCCATTTGCCCTACAGGGACTGCCTGTTTACTGCTTAAGGGCCCGATCATGGCAAGAACGTTGTGCTTTGAGACCTGCTCAATGACGAGATTGGCTGCCTTGGTTGGGTCAGCATCGTTGTTGCCGTAAATATATTCGACATCATAGACTTTATCACCGACCTTAAGCCCGCCTGATGCCTTGATATCTTTCAGAAGAAGTTCAGCTGCATTCTGTCCATGTTTGGCAGCTAATTCAAGTCCACCGGCCAAAGGAAAGTTAAAACCAATACGTATCGTACCGTCAGCGGCTATTGCCTGGGGGCAGAGCATAAGAAACGCAACGCCATAGAAGAGGAGGAAGGTCTTGATTTGGGTCATTGAATACTCCGTTAAGCTATCAACCGAGATACTCGTGGTATCAGGTAAATTATCTTTCAACAAACTGATTTTTTAAAATTTCCAAAGGATTAGATATCTGTTTTGAAAATCGACAAGTGCCGAAATCAACTAAGACAACTTAGTGCCTTATGGACATATGCAGGTTTTGCAGATGTCTCAAGTGAACAGCATGCAATGACTTGAGACATCTGTAAAAAAGATTGTGCAATGTGCTATTGGTAAAAAAAACAATATTATAAATTGATTACCCACTAAGTTTAAGTTGAGCTATAAAAGCCCCAAGTGTTTTCACACAGTTGAATCGATTGCGGTAAAGCCTGGTTGAATTATGGGCAGACAGAATCGTTGAAAGTGAAAAGACCATCAACGATCTTGACAATAATTGTGCACTTCTTGGGGGTCCCGCTGGCATTGAAGCTCATCATGCCGGAAGCACCGTCAAAGTTTTTTAACTGAGCGAGTGAAGTATTAACAGCCTTGCGGTCTTGGAGCAGGTTGCCGGTTAATTCACCTGTATTCTGAATTGCTTTCAACAGAGCTCTGACTGCGTCCCAGGTAAGGGCTGCTGGCTCATCTGGGTTCTTGCCATACGCTTTTGAATATGATTCCACGAATGTCTTGTTGATGCCGGTTGCTCCGCCAGGTGCATAGTTTCCTGTGAAAATGAGGCCGTCGCATTCACTACCGCACTCTCCGACAAGATCTCCCCCGGCCCATGAATTACTGCCTACAATGGGGATATCCAGGCCTACTTCCTTGGCTTGACGCACTATGAGTGGGACTTCATTGTAATGCTGCGGAGTGAAAAGAACCTGGGCACCGGACAACCTGATTCGCTCAAGTTGGGGGCGGAAATCTTTGTCCTCAGTCCTGAACTCCTCAAAGGCGACGACTGAGCCTGTTCCGTTCACCTTCTCAAATGCAGCTTTAAAGGATGAAGCCATACCTCTCGGGTAGGCACTGAGTATATCGTATAGAACCGCAGCACGTGTCGCACCATATTCTTTGGCAGTATACTGTGTGAGAACAGGCCCTTGTTCTGTGTATATGAAGCAGCTTCTAAAAGAGAACGGTTTGTCCTTGGTAGTTACAGGTGAAGTTGACCAGGGGCTGATGACAGTGGTTGAAAACGAATTGGCCATTTCAGCAACGGGGATCGCCTGCCTGGAACTCAAGGGACCGATCATGGCCAGTACGCTGTCTTTAGTGATGTGTTCTACTGTGAGAGCAGATGCTTTTACGGGGTTTGAATTGTTATTGCCGTAGAGAAATTCTACATCGTAAATTTTATCACCTACCCTAAGCCCACCTTGGGCAATGAGATCTTTACGAACAAGTTCGGCTGCATCCTTTGCATGATTGCCAACCATGCTGAACATGCCGACAAGTGGAATATTGAAGCCAATGCGAATGGTACCGTCGGCACCATTGACGTTTTGGCATAAAACAACCAGAACGAGTGAGCCGAGCAAGAAAATGCGAAATAATCGAGTCATCTGGAACACCATAGTTTGGTGCCCGGCAACAGAGGTAGCCGGGCATTTATCATTGCAGACAGTCAGGTGGGAACTAGGCAGCCGTTACTGTGTCGGTAACCTTGAACATTTCAACAGAGGCACGCAGATCGTGAGCGGTGCGACTCAAAATGTCCATTGAGGTTGCAGTTTCCTGGGAAGATCTGGAGGATTCAGTACTTACTTCACCAACTTCCTGCATTGTTACAGTAATTTCCTCAGAAACCTGTACCTGTTTTGTGGCTGCTACGGTAATGGACTCAATCAGATCGGCAAGCTGGTTGGATACCTGCTCAATTTCCTGAAGCTTGGCATGGGCCCCGTCAGCAAGCTGGGAACCCTGAACAACTTTACTGATACTCTCATCCATGCGGGTACTAACGTTTTTAATTTCCGCCTGAATGTTCTTAACAAGCGCCTCGATCTGCTTGGTAGAGTTACCGGAACTTTCTGCAAGTCGCTGGACCTCGTCTGCAACTACGGCAAAGCCGTGACCCGCGTCACCAGCCATTGCAGCCTGGATTGAAGCATTCAGAGCAAGGATGGATGTGCGGTCGGCAATGTCGTTGATGATCTGAATAACGTTACCGATTTCCATGGAACTTTCGCCGAGACGTTTAATGGAGCGTGCAGTCTCGTTAATTTCTTCACGAATTTCGTTCATCGCGTCATTGGTTCTCTGTACTGCTTCCGCACCTTCACGGGCGTTGAGTCTTGAAGCCTCTGATACGTTTGCTGACAGCTGTGCGTTTTCAGATACGTCTTTAATGGAGTTTGCCATTTGCTCAATAGCTTCAATCGCTTGATTCACCTTTTGGGTCTGCTCGATATTTCTATTAGCAAGGGTCATGGTCTGCTTGGAAACCTCTTCAGAGGTATCATCTACGGACTCAGTGGCTTCTTTAACCTTTCGAATAATGTCGGAGAGCTGATCGGTCATAGCGTTAAAGGAGTCGGCAATAGCGCCGGTCATATCCTCGGTAACCTCAGCACGTGCGGTAAGGTCACCCTCGGTAAGGGAGCTGATCTCCTCAAGCAGCTTCATGATCGAGTTCTGGATTGCATCGCGCTCAGTCTGACTCTGGATAAGAACCGTAACATTATCGAGCATGGCATTCAGCGTTGTGGCCATGGAACCAAGTTCGTCGTTACTTACAACCTCGGTACGTGCATCGTAGTTTCCTTTACCGATTTGCTCGAAGAGGGCTACGATATGGCTGATCTGACTGGTGAGACCACGGGAGAGTCGAATAGCGATAAAAATACCGATCATAATCGCGATTCCACCCACAGCAATTACGAGTTGCTGGGTGAGCTTGGTAGACTCTTCCATCTGCGTACGAGCAGAAGCCTCATTGCGAACTGCGTTCTTGAGAAAGGATGCAATAATCGGTTCAGCATTCTGAGCTGCTTTTTCATAGGTCTCGATCCTGGCAGTAATTACCTCATCGGTATTTGCTACCTCTGTAAACCATTTGGTGAATTCTTCGGTTTTTTGGATGAGGCGACCCTGCTCATGATCAGAAAAAGGCAGGCTTGAAATTGTTTCCAAAAAATTATCGCGCTCGAAAATGACTCCAACTGCGACATCGCGGGTAGGGGTCATCAGGTAATCTTTGAGAGTGTTCTGGAGCTGGAAATAGGCGTTGGAGAGCGCCATTGAGTCGAGAGTTTCAACTGTCGCGTGTAAGGCAGCTGCACTTTCCTCGAGTTTGATAAGCTCACCAAACTCCGGATCCGCACGCAGTTCAAGAATGTTCACTGTACCGATAAAGGCACTGAGATATTCGTTGATCGACTGCATCGCGGTCTGGGCGGTATCGATATCGGCCTGGCTGGTCGCCAGCTGTTGGATCTGATAGATGGTCTGGTAGGACTGACCACCGTGGTCGGTAAATGGGCTGAGGTATGTATCCTTGGCTTCCTGGATACCGATAGATTTGTATTTGATGAGGAAGTCTTTTTCGTAGCTTTGCATCATTCGCAGATGCTTCTCTGTTTCAAGACTCAGTCGCGCGATTGTACCGTGAATATTAACAAGGTCATCAATGGTCTTGTTGGCGATGGTCTGGGAAACCAGGGTAATCGCACTTACTGAAAGAGTAAGTAAAATCATTACGAAAAATGCAAGCATAAGCTTACTGCGAATGCTAAAGCTGCTTGCCAGTCGTGAAAAAAGAGTACTTTTTGCTTCAGCCCCTTTACTTTTGCTTTCCATCACTCCTCCATAAATCCAGATTCAGCCCTTTTCGGACTACCTTTTCAGACAACTTTTTCAGAAAAAACGAACTGGGACATACTTTTTACTACCTGTGTCGTTCGGATAACAGAAGCCTGGAATCTTTATAGAGAATCTTTAAAGATTTCAATAACCCGTCTCCCCCCCAGCAACACCGTGTAATTTTAACCTCCTTGACCGACCAATTTGCGCAAATTAAAAAATCTCATGTATTGAATATGTTACATGAAATAATGGCTATTAAAGATAGTCAGGAGAGGCCGGCTTTATGCTGTATGTCCCTTGTTTAACAACGTAAAATTGAAAATCATAGTAAATGAATTGATATTGTTTGTCTAGCCTTGTTTATGGCCGTACTCCTTATTTATAAAAGAGATTTTCGACATATGTCGGTGTGGCGAGGGATCACTCAGTAGATACTGATCGATTATCTCATATTGAAAATGAAATTTGGCAAGATCAGGACAGATCCGTACCCCTAAGGTGAAAAACAGGGGCGAGCTGAGTCTTTCTTTTTCGATCTGCGGATCAGTCAAGTTCAGCTTCACACAGTGAAGAGTTGGGGACAGGGGGGCAGGGTAAGAGCGTAACGCCAAAGAGATATTCTCCAATAAAATAAAATAATTCAGTACATTAGACAAAACAGTTACCAATAAGCCAGGCCTGCACCTCACGTTTTTTTCCTCACATTTTCACGCCAAAAAATTAATGGGGAATCAGATTTTTTCTTTGAATGTATGAGTTCTGGTCCCTGATAAGGAAACCCCACGCTTCTGTCTTGACGATGGCTGGAAAAGATGGGAAAACATCACATTTTCATGAAGTGATGAAAGAAAGACTGGTTATATTTTTACTTTGTAATTAACCGCTCCGGTAAAGCTGGAGACGAAATTTGAATATTCACTGACGGTTGTCGTATATAGAATCTCATGAAACATATTGCTGAAAATCTCCTGGATTGGTTCAAGAACTGCTCCAGACCCCTTCCCTGGAGGAAAAGTTACAATCCGTATCATGTCTGGATTTCAGAGATAATGCTGCAGCAGACCCAAATGGAGCGTGGCGTGGGCTATTTCACCAGATGGATCGCTCGATTTCCCGATGTTGCCGCTGTGGCCAGGGCAGAAGAGCAGGAAATCATGAAACTCTGGGAAGGGCTCGGTTACTATGCCAGAGCCAGAAACCTGCATGCCACGGCAAAGATTGTTCATGCTGAATTTGGTGGGGATATTCCTTGTGACACGGAGACACTCCTTACGCTGCCAGGGATAGGACCATACACCGCAGCTGCAATAAGCAGTATCGCCGGGAACGTTGATATTCCGGTGGTGGATGCTAATGTACTGAGAGTTTTTGCCCGCCTTTTTGATATAGAAGGAAATATAAAAAGTGGAGCAGTAAAAAAGGATATTGAGCAAAAGGCCTGGGAACTTTTACCGAAAGGTAAGGCAAGACTATATAACCAGGCGCTGATGGATTTGGGCGGTTTGATTTGTCTGCCTCGTAACCCTCGATGCAACATCTGTCCGGTAGCTGAGTTGTGTCGTGCAAGGAGGCAGGGTACAGTTAATGAGCGTCCGGTCAAGGTGGCAGTTGAAAAAAAGATTCTCATAGAGATGGCAACAGGTGTTCTGAATAAAGACGGCAGATTATTTATTCAGCAACGTCTGGCTGATGATATTTGGGGAGGGCTCTGGGAGTTTCCCGGAGGCGGTGTAGAGCCTGGTGAGTCTCCGGATGAAGCGGTGGTGCGGGAGTACCGGGAAGAGACAGGCTTTAAGGTTACGGTTTGCTCAAAAATCACCACTTTGACCCACTTTTACACCAAGTACAAGGTTGTGCTGCACTGTTACGGCTGCCGAATGATTTCAGATACCCTGCAACCTTTACAGCTGACCGCAGCGCAACAGTATCGGTGGGTTTTTCCGGAAGAACTCAGTGATTTTGGTTTCCCGGCGGGGCATCGCAAGCTGCTGGAATATCTGAATGGTTCCTGTCCCGAGATTCTTGTTGATCCTTGCTCTGAAATCGTGAAAAACTAGCCTGAAATTGTGATCTGCATGTGCTGGTTTTACCCTGAGAGAGGGCGTGGTATCCGGTCGGCTAAAAGGGAGTGATTGCCAAATCGCCCTGGTCGGGGTGGCAGATGAATCCGGGCCAGGCTCATTCGGCGATAGAACAGCAATACAACAAGCTACGATTGTGAGACCAGATGTTACGAAGCCCAGTGAAGGACCACCGGGCAGTGGTCTGAGCCCAAAATCTCCGGCAGTATCTCAGCGTTTTGCACGCGTGTGGCACCAGCTGAATCGACACAGAAGTAGTCGATGCGCCAGCCTATGTTCTTTGCCCTGGCGTTAAAGCGGTAACTCCACCAGGTGTATTGCTCAGGATCCTGATTGAACATCCTGAAGGTGTCCAGGTAACCAGCTTCAATAAAGCTGTCCATCCAATCACGTTCGTCCTGGGTGAAGCCGGCGTTTTGGGTGTTGGAGGCAGGGTTCTTCAGGTCAATGGGCTTGTGTGCCACATTGAAGTCCCCGCAGAGTACGACATGCTTTTGCTTTTTCAGGTTGTCGGTAAAAGCGAGCAGGGCATGGTTAAAGGCTATCTTGAACTCCAGGCGCTTTAATCCTTCTCCAGCATTGGGGAAATAGATATTGGTGAGATAGTAGCTGTCAAACTCAAGGGTAAGAACCCGGCCTTCACGGTCGAACTCTTCAATTCCCAAGCCTTCAATAACCTTGAGAGGCTCTTGTCTGGTGTAGACTGCCACTCCGGAATACCCTTTTTTTTCAGCACTGTGCCAATAAGAAGTATACCCATCAATATCTTTGAGTTTATCTGAGAGTTGGTCGGGGTGCGCCTTGGTTTCCTGGAGAGCGAGAATATCTGCATCGAGATCTGCCACTATTTCGGCAAAACCCTTCTTTTCCACAGCTCGTATTCCATTAACATTCCAGGAGATCAGTTTAAGCGGTTGGCCATTGTGTTTTTCTGTGCGCTTGGAACTGGCTTTTACTGACCTTGGCGTAACACCATTTTGCGGACAAGCGCCTTGCAGGGGGCATATGTCGCAATGTGGCCGAACCGGCTTACACAGTGACTGTCCGAAGGCAACCAGGATAGAATTTACCGTGATCCAATGTTTTTCCGGCAGCTTTGCCCGTAATGCCATCTCGGTCTTTAATGGTGTGTCGGTATCTACATAACACCAGATATTCATGATTCTGTGAACATGGGTGTCAACGCAGATTGCGGGCTTTGCAAATGCAACACTTCTGACCAGGTTGGCTGTCTTTCTGCCAACCCCCGGCAACTGAATCAGGTCTTCAATGGTATCCGGTACTTTATCGCCAAATTGTTTGAGGCTTTGCGGCAATTGAGCCAGGTATTTGGCTTTGTTTCTGAAAAAGCCCACAGGGTGAATGAGCTTTTCAAGTTCTTCTACAGAAAGTTTTGCGAGTGCTTCGGGTGTCTCGGCTTTTTTGAAGAGACGGCTTGCGGCCTTGGCAGTGGTCTCATCCTTGGTTCGGGCTGAGAGGATCGTCGCCACCAGCACCTTGAATGGATCGCGGGTTTGAACTGCTATCAGATCGACGACGGGGACCTGTTTATCGCGTACATAGTCAGCCACGATGTGAAGAAAAGATGTTATGTCGATTTCTGATTTCATGAATTGCGATCAAGCGCTCTGGCTATACTTTTATAGATTTACCAATACCTGATTCTGCCGGTATCAATATGGACAAAATTTGAATCAGGGTAATAACCGACCCCACCTGCCCGTAGCGAAATAGCCACATCTCTCAAATCTCTGGTTGGAAGATCGGTAAGTCGTAAGTCGATTGCCTGACCAACCAGGTGCAAACTTTTTAAGGCAACTCCGTTGCTGTTGGCTCGAAGTTGTTCATTGGTTGCTCCTGAGCGATATCCACCGATTACTTCGTAGGTTCCGTTACTCCCGGTTTTTTCCTGGATATTGGCAAGAACTTTCATGAGTCGGAAATCTATCGGATGCACTTCACCGGTGCGAAAATCACGCAGGAAGCTGTTGAGATCCTGTTTACGATCTTCCTGGGCGTCGAGAAAAGGGTCTGAGAGCTCGAATTTTTCTCTGGTATGTATATGATAAAATTTAAGTTTATGAGAAGGGACCGGCACTGCATGCAGATTGAGAGGCCTCGCAAGTCCGGCACATATGGTAAGTTTCGCAGCTGTGGCAATGAACCTGCGCCTGCACAGCTGCGCATCGGGTTGTGGTGGTATCATCTGGTGTTGAATATGGTAAAAAACGTGATAATGTAGAACTAAAACAGCGCATTAGCGAGTTTTTTGTCGCGAGAATAAACGTCTACATTAAAATGGATTGTACCATCTTTGTCAACCCAGCTTGTTTGATACGTGATGTGTACGGGGATAGGTCTGGACAGCTGAATAACCTTACGGGAATTACTGTCATAGGCGGTATCGATTCTCTCGGTATTCCAGTCACCATGTTGATCTTCCAGGAGAAAATAGGCAAGGGCCCGGGGGTCGCTCACGCGGATACAACCATGGCTGAAATCTCTGTTCGTGTAGTTAAACAGTTGCGGAGATGAGGTGTCGTGCAGGTAGACATCATACCGGTTTGGAAAGAGAAACTTGATTCTTCCCAGAGGATTTTTGGGACCGGGGTCCTGGCGTAGCCTGTAACCTGCCATCTGGCCGGGGCTTACCGAATTCCAGTCAATCGAAGTTGAGTCCAGTTCCCTGGCGTTACCATTCCAACTGGAGTAGAGGCGAATATTTCGCTGTTTGAGAGAACCAGGGTCTTTCCTCAGCTTTGGCAGTTCCTCATTCTTGGCAATACTGGTTGGAATGGTCCAGTAGGGGTTAATATCAATCTGTCGGATAATATTACTGAAAACCGGGGTCTGGTGTCGCTCTTTTCCAACGACCACCCGAATATCCAGAGCCTGTTCCTGGCCCATGTCACGATATGCTTTTAAATTATAACCGGCAATATTCACCAATACATATTTTGAGCCGAGATCGTGCGATTGCCAGCGCCAGCGAGCGAGGTTGATTCGTATGGTTTTGATACGTTCATCAACGGTGACATTAAGCGCGCCTCTGGTATTGATGCCGATAACCCCGTCTGGTTTAAGACCGTTCCGGAGTTGAAATTTAATCACAGCGTCTCTCAGCTCCAGATCATAACGGTACGGGTCGGGTGGGTTGGATTCTTGAGCAAGTTCCCCTGTCATTTTAAGGCGTTCACGCACAATCGCAACACGTGTGTCTCTATTACCCGGAAAAATTTTTAATCCTTCAGGCAGGTATGGCCACCCACCCTGAAGGGCAATGATACGATACTTCTCAAGGGCGTTCTTCAGGCTGGTGTAATGAACATGCTGCGGAGGAAGTTGTTCGAGATAGTCTTTGATATTATTAGCAAATCGTACCTGTTGAATGGCGAAAACCGGATTGAAATCACGATACCCAGCTTCAGGAAAGAGTTGAGGATTGGTGACACTGGGGCTGAGCTGACCGTAACTTATGTCGTGTATATAATGAACAAGATTGTAGGTGAGGAGAGTGTCGAGCTTTGCCAGGTCAGTGGCATTTTTTGAATTCCATAACTGCCTGATTTCACCTACCTGGTAAATCAGGGGGTTGAGACCGTGTTTTTCGGAGTCCTGAAGATATTCAAAAATTATCCTGGCTTTGTACGATGGTCCTTTTGAGCTGACCCAAAGGGGGGTGGAGTCATACTTTGTATAAATTATGGCCAGACAAATGTCTTTAGAGGCCAGTAATGGCGTGTTATTTTCGAGCTGTACCAGGTCTATAGGCTGGCATCCGAGATGTTTTTGCAGTTCTAAAGCTATCTGTTGTTCAGACGCAGCGGAGTGGCTGACTGCCGGCGAGACTAGAAGACATAACAGAGAGATACAGAGGAGGGTTTGCGTGAACCAGCAAAGAGTTGTGGATTTGCTTTTGAGTCCTGAAATACTCATAGAATCCTGCTTGCTTTAAATTGCATTTGGTAAGAACTGCTGACTGGAGCAATCCTGACTGGGAAGAAGACTTTTCTCGTACGAATATATTAATTATGCAATTTCACTGTGGGCATTACAAATACAGATTAAACATAAACTCTGCTAAATGTAATAGTTGCAGGTTGAAAAAAAATATCTGATTGTTCTATGGAGATAATTTGTACTACGGATGAGGAAAATTGCGCCCTGATGCGGGGCAGGGCGCTGTAACTATAAGCCGAGTGGCTTATAGGGAAAGGCTGTCGGTGGTGAAGTCGAGGGTCGCAAAGTAGTCTTCAGGCCGTTCTTCGCGACGGATAAGTTCGGCAGTCCCTTTGACTGTCAACATGAGCTCTTTCGGGCGGAGTTTACCATTATAATTAAAGCCCATGGCATGGCCGTGTGCACCAGTGTCGTGGATGATCAGAATATCGCCGTCCTGGATAGCAGGGAGTTTTCTCTGAATTGCGAACTTGTCGTTGTTTTCACATAAGGAGCCGACCACATCCACGGTTTCCATCTCACCACTCTCATCCTTGCCAAGAACATCAATATGGTGATATGCGCCATAGAGTGCAGGTCGCATCAGGGCGCTCATGCAGGTATCAACTCCGATATAGGTGTGATAGATATCTTTGCGGTTGATTGCCCGAACCACCAGTACCCCGTGGGGGCCTGTCATAAAACGACCGCTTTCCATACATAGCGCCGGCATATAGCCATTCTTGTTTTTGAAATCCTGGAATACCGTCGTAATCTCACGACCCATGCCATCCAGATCAAATTTGTCCTGGTCTGGGCGGTAGGGGATTCCCAAGCCACCACCAATATTGATGAACTCAAAAGTGATGCCAAGTTCGGCAGAAATGTCTTCAACCAACTCCAGAAGCATTTCAGCAGTTTGAACCATATAGGAATAGTTCAACTCATTGGAAGCGAGCATGGTGTGAAGACCAAAGCGTGTTGCACCCCGGGCCATGGCCTGCCTGTAGGCATCGATAATCTGGTCGTGGCTGACACCATATTTTGCTTCGGTCGGATTGCCTATTATATCGTTGCCGGTTCTGCGAGTGCCTGGATTATACCTGAAGCAGATCAGCTCAGGCATGTTCGGCACCTTATCGACCAGAGAAATATCATCGAGGTTGAGAATACAGCCGCCTTCCTGCTCTGCGAGTTGAAACTCTTCCTGGCTGGTATTATTTGAGGTAAACATGATATCCGCCCCCTTGGCACCAAGTTGACGGCTCAGCATTAATTCAGTGGTTGAGGAACAATCAAAACCAAAGCCCTCATCCTGCATAATTTTGAGAATGGAGGGGTTGGGCAGCGCTTTTACTGCGTAATATTGACGAAACTCATCGATTCCTGCGAAGGCCCGTTTCAGGTCGGCGCAGGTTTCACGAATTCCCTGTTCATCGTAGATATGAAATGGTGTGCCGAAATGGTCGCAGATGTTTTCCAATACCGGAAACAGCCTGCTCTTAAAAGATGTGGATATTGGCATGGTGCAGACTCCTGTTGAATAAACTGTGTATTGCCGAACTATGTTAACATATAGGGATTTTTGAAGTTTCTTTAACCGTGTGCATCACTGTGATTGTCCGTGTCGCTGCAACACCCGAAAGAGTGGTGATCCTGGTGCGGAGCAACTCACCCAATTCACGGCTATCCTTGACCCGTACCTTTACAAAGTAACCATCGTCACCGGTGGTGTAGTGCACTTCCTGAATCTCAGGCAGCTGAGAAAGGTGTTCACCAATCAGGTCAAATTCTTCCCCGCCGCAGTTGGTTTGAATTTGAATGAAGGCAATCTGGCCCTTATCGAACTGTTCAGGATTGAGCCGGACTTCGTAGCCATCAATTATTCCGTTCTTTTCTAATTTGCGTATTCGTTCAAGTACAGCTGATGGCGCCAGACCGACCTGTCGGGATACTTCCACATTCGGAATACGTGCCTTCTCCTGCAGGATTTTCAGAATCTCAAGGCTCTTGTCGTCAATCATATGAATCACCCTCCATTTTGGAGAACAATATTCTCTAATGGCGTGTCGGTCAAGAATAAAATTCTCTATTGTGGCATGAGGTGAGAATTATTATGGAGATGGATGGGGGCTAACATGAAAAAGGAGGCATCGAACCTGAATTCGCTGCCTCCTGACGTAGAGTATGGGTGGAGTAAATGCTTGAATGGCTTATTTGTCTTTTTCTATAAAATATGGTGCATAGATTTTTTGCAATTCACCACTCTTGATTTTCCCTTTCAGGGTTTTGGTATCTTCGATCAACCAGGTGTGCATGGGGTCGTTTTCCAGCATGTTTTGGATATAAGCCGTGATCTCAGGGTCATTATAACGGAGTGCCTCTGGTATGAATTTAAAGTAAAAGTTGTGCGCCACGTCATAAATACCATGCCACCAGGCATAGTCGGGACCCATCATTGCTGTACCCATTCGTGCCCGGCGCCCCTCATGATGCCACAGTTCCCAATATTCCCACTCAATATCATTTGCAAATGAGGCAGTTCTTTTCAGGACGTTTTTCTCCTGTATCATTTTCATGATTGCCCCGGCGGGCTTGGCGAATTTTTCGTTGTAGAGCATCACCAGCGCATCGTACTGATAGTAATGGCCGTCAATAAAGGTTTGCTGGTGGCAATTAAGGCAGACGTTTTCCATCGCTGTCCGACGTTCCTGCCAGTTATCGAGTTTTGTAGAGACAGGTGGTCTCAGGGTCCATGAAATTCTGTCGCCGACATCATGGGTTGCAGGTTGGCTGAAGGTTGCGGACATGTGGCAGGTTGAGCAGCTTGGTGCCTGGTAATAATCCTGACCAACAATCCAGGTATCATTATCCAGGTTCATGGTATCTTTGAATGAATAGTAGGCGATACCATGTTTTGATTCTTCAAAGATTTCTTTTTGCGGGTGATCCGGTCCCAGATGGCATTTACCGCAGTTTTCCGGTTGGCGCGCCTGGGCAGCGGAAAAGGAGTGGCGTGAATGACAGGCGTTGCAACTTCCCTTAGAACCGTCAGGGTTGATTCTGCCAATCCCTGAATTGGGCCAGGTTAAGGGGGAGAGTTTATTGGAAAGTGATTCATCTACAATTACCTTGGCGCCATGACATGATTCACAGCCGACAATGGCGATGGGATGACCGCCTGCAACATGCGCCAGATATGCGTCGGAAGACTCCAGTATTTCACCGGCTTTGGCGTGGTGGGATTTGGTTGCCTGCTCCATTTGCTCTTCATGACACCGGCCACAGTCATGGGGAGTGACCATCGTGGCAACAACAGCCCCGTTGTGCTCAAAACCGTCCTGGTCATCCTTTGCAGCACCATGGCAATCAAGACAACCTATGTCATTCTTGCCATGTTTTGAATTGAGCCATTGTTGGTAAAGACCGGGGTTGTCTTTTGCATGGCAGCTTACACAGTCTGTCTCCTCCTGCGCAAAGCCCAGTGAAACAAAACCAAAACACAGTGCAGCGGCTGTAACGAAACAGGTGTTAATCAGCTTTCTCATCTATACCTCCATCAAATTTATGGATTAAAGTAAAATGGAGCGGGCATGGTCGAAAGAGAACCTGGAATGCGTTGCAGGCATTGCTGAAATTTCTGGATAAATTGAGGTATGTATCCTGACTCTATTGACTGCATTGTGTAAATTGTAAATGAATTGATGAGGTGATACCAGCATAAAGCAGTATCGCGAACCACGGCTGTAACATGAGTATGGTGTGGGTTCAGTACAACAGAAGAACCGGGAAAAGGGGGGCAACGACATAATGAAATGTGTATTTTTGGGACTGACTACCCTTGATATAATTCATTACCTGAAAAGATATCCATCCAGTAACGAAAAGGTACGGGCGGATACCCAACTCTTTTTTGCCGGCGGGCCTGCTGCAAACGCAGCGGTGACCTGCTCAGCTTTAGGTGCTGAGGCAATACTCGTTACCGGACTGGGACAGCAGCCGCTAGCAGGTCTGGCCCGTCAGGACTTAGAGGACCATGGGGTTGAAGTTATCGACCATACCGCGAGGCCGGAAGATTTGCCGATAGTCTCCTCGATTATAGTTGATGAATCGAACGGTGATCGCTGTGTTGTCTATACCCGCCCCGACTCGAGCCGGTTGCTCGCTAACCAGGACTATTCGCAACTGCTGGCGGGTGCGGATCTGTTGATGCTCGACGGGCATTATCATGAAGCTGCTCTGGCCTGTGTTCGACGAGCGAAATCCCTTGGTCTGAAAACGGTCCTGGATGGTGGTAGCTGGAAAGAAGGACTGCGTGATATTCTGCCGTATATTGATTATGCCATCTGCTCGGGTGATTTTTATCCTCCAGGCTGTGGCGATACTGAGTCAGTGGTTGCCTATCTGAAATGTATTGGCATACCCAATATTGCTGTCTCAGGCGGAGATGCTGCCATTAAGGTATGGCAGGAGAAGTATATGGAGATAGCGATTATTGAAACAGAGGTCGTTGATACCCTAGGCGCAGGAGATATACTTCACGGGGCATTTTGCCATTACCTTGGTGATGGTGATTTCTACCAGGCGCTGGCCAGTGCATCCAGGGTAGCGACGCTATCCTGCAGGTACCGTGGAACACGCCAATGGATTCATGAAAAGGGGAAACTCGACTGATTGCCGGTCAAAAAAATTTCTTGAGGGAAAATTGAGTGGCTGTATGATGATAGCGTATCGTGCTCCACATCGGGCTTTGCCTGCGAACAGGCAATGACTGAGAGAGCTGTCAGTAATTACGAATGAACGAGGATGAGAGATGACCTATTCGATAACCCCTCTGTTGACAGGTGTGCGTAATCCTGATCAGGGAATCATGACCTACCAGCAAGGGTATGGAAAGCGTATATGGTTGCCCATATGGGCATTTCTGGTGCAGGGCAATGGACATAATATTCTGGTGGATACAGGTCTGGATGAAAACGAACTCTTCCCTCCGGCAGGTTTTACTGAAGAAACCGGCCTGACTCCTGAAACGCTCGCCGACTGTCTTAAAGCCGAGGGATTGTCTGTTGATGATATCGACATAGTCATCAATACTCATCTTCACGATGACCATTGCGGCAATAATGCACTCTTTACCAAAGCGACGTTCTACGCTCATCCGGACGAGGTTGCGTTTTGTAAATCTCCCCATCCACTCGACCATCGTTACGATGAATACTTTATTGAAAATACAGAATTTCAGGATGCGGTGGATGGGCAGGAGATCGTCCCGGGAATCACTGTGATATTCTCACCGGGTCACACTGTCGGCTGTCTTTCAGTCCGTATCTCTACTGCGGTTGGTGATGCTGTGATAACGGGATTTTGCTGTAATAACCAAAACTTTCCTGATAATGGTCCGGCAGTATGCCCTGGTGTACACCTCAATGCGGTGGAAGCCTGGGATTCTATTCAGAGGATTAAGGCGATAGCGGCAACCATTCTACCGATGCATGAGCTAAGCCTGAAAAAGATATCCTGAATATGTAGTAATAGCAAGTTGTTCAACTACCATGTCGGGCATCGTGGCTTTTTGGCGACAACGCCGATGCCTATTTCGGTGCCTGACATTCAATAATTGTTGCCCACTCTCTGAATTTGTTGTCAAACATCCAGATAAGCGTGATAGGATATCAGGTACGGGGGAGGTGTTGGTGAATCTCCCCAATTTCCCTCTGTGCAGATTCGCGATGTTCGCGTTTTTTACTATTGAAAACAGATAGTTCATTTGATGTAATCCAAGTATTTCCATCTTTAAACCGAATACTTTACGTTGGTGCTTCTATGGAAGGTGTTTCCATAATTATCCCGACGCTTAATGAAGCCGAGAATATAGATCCCCTATTGGAGCGGATTCATACCGCACTTGCGCCATATGATTTTGCTTTTGAGATTGTTTTCTCCGATGGGGCTTCTGTAGACATGACCAGAGAGGTCATTGAGCTCTGGCAGAATAAGGCTGAAGTGAGGTTGGTTGAAAATGAGCAGGGGAAAGGATTGGCTGCCGCGGTCATCTCCGGGGCCAGGGCAGCAAAGCATGATTTCCTGATTGTGATGGATGCAGATTTGAGTCACCCTCCCGAAGTTATACCTGGTCTACTTGAGCCGTTAATGAGTGGCAGGGCGGATATGGTTGTTGGCAGCAGGTATGTGCGGGGCGGGTCAACTCCCGACTGGCCGGTCAAAAGAAAAATTATATCCAGACTTGCGACCTTACCGGCAAGGATGTTTACGCATATTAAAGATCCGCTGTCTGGTTTTATCGCCGTGCGGCGGGAGCGCCTTGCAAAAATTGAGGACGAGGTATGTGGCTTTAAGATTGGTTTGGAGTTACTGGCAACGGCGGAGGATGACGTGAGAGTACATGAAGTTCCCATAGCATTCAGTGACAGGCGTTGGGGACAATCCAAACTGAGCACAGGGGTGGTGACGGACTATATTAAGCAGTTGGCAATGCTGGTCGGCATCAGCCTGTTACCGGGTGGGTTTAAATGGCTTTTTCCGGTATTTCTTACTGTAGTAGTAACCGATAGCGCACTCTTTACGGCTTTTTTGCATTATGGCATAGCGGCGGGGTGGGCCCATTGTCTCAGTTTTCTCCCGGCCGCCGCCCTGGGAGGTGTGCTCGGTGTAAAAACTCTTGCCCGAAATGATATTCGCGAGGTCTCCGGACTGCTTAACTGGTATTTTATCGGCACGGCTTGTGTCTGTTTGCTGACACTCTTTTTGCGGAGCGGGGTTGTTGCGACTTCGTTGAGAATAAATGGAGAACTTACCACAGCATTTGTATTTTATTTTGGCCTGCTGAGTTTCTTGGGTGCTTATTCAGGAATAATTTTCTGGGTACATTCCCTAAAAAAGCGAAGAATTAGTGGGAGACAACTCAGGACCTACTACGGACTGGGCGTTGTATTCTACCTTATGCTGTTGCGACTGGCGTATATCGGCGGTATGGAGTTATTACCCGAAGAGCAATACTATTACCAACTGATTACACAGGTTCAAGTCGATGCACCTGCAGCACTTCTCCCTGCACCAGCGTTGTTAGGTGCTCTTGGAATGCCGAATTTCCCTGAATTGCTTCTTGGATTTCGGTTGGGCGTTTGGTTGTTGTGGCTCATGACCCTCGGTTTTATCTTCAGTCTGGCCAGGGATATGTATGATCGGCAGGTTGCGTTTGCTCTTGTTTTGCTGTTTTCCATAGTACCGTTCTTTTTTGCAGCCGGTTTCTTTGTAACCAATGAAGCAGTTCTCACACTTATCTGGTGTGCGGCTCTCTATCTGATTTACCGGGCGATTGTAACCGGGGCCAGGAACGCCTGGATTTTGGCGGGCATTATTATTGGCGCGGGATTGCAGCTTGATGTGCGGCTGAGCGTGATGATCGCTGGAGTGTTGGTTTATCTGTGCTACTCAATTACAAGAGGGAAGTTGCTGCTATCCCTAACTGAGCCGTATTTGGGCCTGGCGGCGATGCTGCTGACATTTCTGCCAGCTATTATCATTAAGGGGGGGAGGTTGGCTGTAGATGTTTCGACCAGAGAGGTCTACAGCGGACCCGTGTGGGTGGAATCGTTATTGGGGGGCGTGCTCAGCAGTGCGTGGTTGCTGCCGGTCATCTTGCTTACGCCGACAGTACTTGCGGCGGGCGTTGTCTGGGCTTGGTTGTTTTTGAAAGCTGGTATTCGAGAGCAGCGCCTGGAAGGAGAGCGTGCAGACCGTCACAGGTTATTCCTGATAGCATTTTTTGGAGTGCCGTTTTTGTTGTTTCTTGTCCCTGGTCTGTTTGAAAAAAACATTCTCTGTGCCTGGGGTTTAGTCTGGGGGGGATTGATGCCGACAATCGCTGCCCTGATGGCATTCAGGGGGGATTATGGTACTTCGGAACTTTCACAACACCCAGGATCTGTAGGCCTGTCTGGTGGTGACAGCGAGCCGGTGAGTCGTGGTAGAGAGCAGCTTGACTCAACTTCGGTTGAAAAAGAGCGCGTAACAGCAATTCTTCGGCGCTGCTGGTGGCCTACAGTCTGCATGATGCTGCTTATTTATGGTGCGGGGTTGCATTTGATGGTGTTGTAGCAGTTTCTATTTTTTACCTCCGTCCGCCATGTTTTCCGGATTCAATAATTCCTGCAGGAGTTCTTCCGGCAGATCAGTATGATCCCTGGCGACTTCCAGTATGGTTCGTCCCTCTTTCACCGCGAGCTTGGCGAGCTCGGCGGCACGAAGATAACCTATCTCCGGGTTGAGCGCTGTGACCAAAATCGGGTTTTTTTCTAAAGCTGCACTGGCTCGCTCTGTATCAATTGTCATGTCTCTGATCGCTTTATCAGCCAGGCAATGACAGCTTCCCGATATCAGCTCTATCGCACCAAGAAGGTTTGCTCCTATAAGGGGCATCATGGTATTGAGTTGAAAATTACCAGATTGTGAGCAGATAGTTATAGCGGTGTCATAACCAATAACCTGAGCCGCCGCCATGCATACCGCTTCAGGAATGACCGGGTTGACCTTGGCGGGCATGATGGATGAACCTGGTTGCAATGCGGGGAGCTGGATTTCGCCTATTCCGGAGAGAGGTCCGGAATTCATCAATCTTAAATCGTTGGCGATCTTGAACAGACAGGTTGCCGTGGTTTTGCAATGGCCTGAAATTTCAACTGCGCTGTCCATGCTGCTTAATCCCTTGTAGGCTGATGCAGCGGAGCTGAATTCCACGCCGGTCTCCTGGGACAGTTTTGAGATTGCAATTGCCTTGAAATCCGGATGGCAGTTTACACCGCTGCCGATGGCTGTGCCGCCAAGCGGGAGTCTGGTAATTCTGGCGAGTCCATCGTTGAAACGCTCACAGCACTCTTCCAGTTGGATGGCCCAGGCCTCGAATTCGGCTTGCAGGCGAATCGGCAGGGCGTCCATCAGGTGGGTTCTGCCGGTTTTCACCACGTCATGGTGTTCTCTGCCACGTACTCTGATGGTTTCGATCAATGTATCCAGTGCGGGTATCAATTGTGAAGTAATACCGACGGCTGTGGAGACATGGATGGCGGTTGGAATGACATCGTTGCTCGATTGCCCGAGGTTGACATGGTCGTTGGCATCTATTTCGGCCCCTTCAAGAGTGGCCAGGCGGGCGATGACTTCATTCACATTCATGTTGGTACTGGTGCCGGACCCGGTCTGATAGATTGGAACGGGAAAGTGATCGCGTAATCCACCTTTGAGGAGCTTGAGACAACTATTGACGATTGCGTGCCCCTGATCCTGATCAAGCAGGCCAAGTTCCATGTTGGTAATGGCTGCGATTTTTTTAACAAGGATTACGGTTGACAGGAACTGCCAGGGCATGACCAGAGAGGAAATTGTGAAATTATTTATGGCCCGCTGGGTCTGGGGCCCGTAGAGAGCATCTTCGGCTATTTCTACAGGACCCATACTGTCACGCTCTGTACGTTTTCCGCTGTCGTTCATATGATGCCCTCCTGTTGTAGCGCATTCACGTGTTGATACGTTGGTGATCTGCGTCGCATATGCATCACCAGAATTTTGTAGCCTGATACATGATATCAAACTATTGAGGAGGAGGAGTAGTGTCAATAGATGGTAGATTTCATTGCTATGAAATCACAATAAAAAGGTGGCACGCCGGTGGTTATGGCTTTCGGCATGCCACCTTTAATCGGTGGTGACTGATTGGCCTGTGGGATGGTGGTGACTACGCTTTCCAGAGCCCATGGAGATTGCAGTAGGCGCGTACGGTAACCTCATCTGCCTGAACAGGGAAGAATGCTGCAGGTTTGTCGCCAGGTGCGAGGAATTCCCGGTAAACAGTGCCATTGTCAATCAGTTCAATCCACTCGATGAAATGGGCATCAGTCATTGGATGATCGACAGAACCGACGTTTACCTGCCAGCCATCAGTTTTTTTCTCAAGAGCTGGAACATGCTTCTCAACAGCTGCATCGGTGGTGTTTTCGGTCATCAGGTCCATGTCCTGACCACAACAAACCAGATTGGAACCGCCGCCATTAAGCATTTCCACAATATTTCCACATAAATCACATTTGTACACTTCGAGTCTTTCAGGCATGATATAGTCCTCCAATTAAGAGAGAAATCTTTGATAACTACGCAACACCATAAAGTATACAGAAAGTGGCTGAGGTGTCCAATTGTATTCTTGGCAAATCGGGCGAGCACTTCAAAAGTCCCTGAATATCAGTGACGTTGAGGTATTATAAAAAACAGGCGCTTGTATCAAATATTCAGTGTAACCTACTCTGAAAGCATACTTTTCGCCTCTGAAGGATTGTGCTATTCTGGCAGTATTCCTGCCTGAAATGATGCTGTATTTTTGGAACTGCATCTCGAATGAAAGAGATAACTGTTGTACGGAGTGCATGATGAATGAAAATGGGAAGCACTTAGTACTTGCAGGGGCGGGCCATGCTCATATGGTTACCCTTAAAAACATTCGGACAATCACTGAACGCGGTCACAGGGTAACCGTAATCGGACCGTCACCAATTCATTATTACTCTGGGATGGGGCCGGGAATGCTGGGTGGTAGCTATCATCCGGAGCAGATTTCCTTCAAGAGTCAGCAGACGGTCGAAGAGCGGGGAGGCCTTTTTCTCTCAGACAGTGTTGTTCGAATTGACCCTGACCACAAAATAGTGCATTTACAATCGGGCCAAACTGTTTCCTATGATGTTTTGTCATGCAACCTTGGCAGCACGGTTATTCGGGAGTTCGAGTCTGAATCTGATAGAATAGAGGGTATATTTAGTTCGAAACCCATCGAGAGTTTGCTGGCAGCACGAGACTATTTCGGCAGAAACGGTAAAGATAAAGCCCTGAAAATAGTCGTGATAGGAGGTGGCCCATCGGCTGCAGAAATTTCCGGAAACCTGATGCAAGCAGCAGAACGATACAGTTTGCAAAAGCCGGAAGTGACTGTCTTTTGTCGTGGCGGGTTTATGACGAAGTTTTCAGAAAAGGTTCAGAAAGTTTGTCGTGAGTATCTTCAAAATCAGGGCGTTACAATACGTTTACGTGAGCCTGTGGTACGTATCAAGCCCGGAGCGGTGGTGAGTTGTCTTGGTAACGAATTTGAACAGGATATGGTTCTGTATGCACAGGGAGTGAAACCTTCCGCAGTTTTCGATGAATCCGGCTTGAAAACAGGGCCTGCAGGTGGCCTGTTGGTCAATTCATATCTGCAATCGCCGGAACATCCGGAAATATTTGGTGGTGGCGATTGTATCTATTTTGAACCTTCACCCCTTGATAAGGTTGGCGTTTATGCTGTTCGCCAAAATCCAATATTGTACCATAACCTGCTGGCGAGCCTGGAGGATAAACCATTGAGGGAATTCTCTCCCGGTGGCGATTATATGCTGATCTTCAATCTTGGTAAGGGGTATGGGGTCTTGCAGAAACGGGCACTATTCATAAAAGGCAGCCTGGCATTTCGAATTAAGGACTATATCGATCGTAAGTTTATCCGTCGATTCAGCTGATGATTTATGGCTTATCGCGTGAAGGAACTGACAATTATGCTGCAGTGTCTTGCATGCTCCTAGCAGTGTCTTGTAGTGTTTTAGAGATAATCAGGTGTTTTTTGACATAACGAAAATAGCAGCTGTTGCCGGAACGTCCCATAAGCTCGACTTATCTATTTGTCAGGGGGCACGATGAGGTAGGCTGCATGGAGAGCCCGGGACTATTGGCTAACCTCATGAAGATAGGATTATGTTTGACTTTTTCGCCAGTTTGACCGAACGTTAAAGGTAAAAGAATTATACATCTTTGATAGTAGAAAAGGAGGAATTCTGATGCGCAACCGCTTATGGAACATCTTAATAGCAGGAATGTCTTTAGCTGTCATTTTTGGTTCGCAAGCTGTAGCTGCGGAATACGATCACACTGTTGAGGCAAAAAACATATCCTTTTCATGGAAAATTGATGGTGACAATCTTGCCGGGCAGGTGAGTGCCAAGACTGAAGGCTGGGTTGGGGTAGGGTTCAATCCTTCAGCTAAAATGAAAGATGCCAATTACGTTCTTGGTTACGTCAAAGATGGCAAGGTAACGATTGTCGATGAGTTCGGAGTTACCGCCACAGGCCACAAGGCTGATGACAAGGTGGGCGGCACCGAAAACGTAAAGGTAGTCGGCGGTACTGAGGAAGGAGGCATGACCACCATCGAGTTCGTCATCCCGCTGAACTCAGGTGACGAGAAAGACGGGGTTATAGATCCCAACGCAGATACCTTGTTGCTCCTGGCGTATGGAGGAGGACGCGATAGCTTCAGAGCCAAGCATAAGTATCGTGAAGTTATGACCGTTAACCTCGGTAGCGGTGAGGTGAAGTAGTCTTTCGATACTTCTTGCTATGGTCCGTTCAGGTGTACTATACCTTGCTGTTATCCTGCAGCTGCTGTCGCTGCCGTTTGTAGCGGCAGCGACAGCAGAGCAGGATGAAGTCAGCGAGCTTCCCCGTGACATCAATCGTGAATGGGTTACGGAAAAGCGTGGAGAATACATCCCGCTCGATGCAAAATTTTTAGATGAGCACGGAAAGGAAGTAACGCTCGGAGAAATTATAGATCGGCCAACACTGATCCTGCCGATTTACTTTTACTGCCCGAGTTCCTGCAGCGTAAACCTGGCAAATATGGCTGTGGCCATGAATCGCCTGAGTTTTGATCCCGGTGATGACTATAAAGCTATTGCCCTCAGCTTCAGTCATACGGAAACACCAGAGATAGCGTCGCAGGCGAAGCGGAATTACCTCAAGCTTACCTTTGATGGTTTTCCGGCTGAGGAGTGGTCTTTCCTCACCGGCTCAGCTGAAGAGATTAAGCGTGTTACAGATTCGCTGGGATTCAGGTTCAAGCGCATAGATGATGAAACTTTTGTGCATCCTTCGGCGATGATTGCTGTGGCAGCGGACGGTAAAATTATCCGTTATGTGTATGGCTCATTTATTTCCGGCGACATAGATATTGCAATATCTAGTGCCCGGGAGGGTATTCCCATCCTCTCGGTACGTCGGTTTCTGGAATTTTGTTTTAATTATGACACCAGCGGCAAGAGAGCGATTTATCAGAACGTGAAAGTGGCGGTCCTGATATTTTTTGCGGTAGTTCTCGTAGGCGTTTCCATCTATTACCGTAAAAAACGAAGGCGCGGCGGAGGACGGGCGAGGTAAACGGTATTCCCAGAATTGCAACCTTGGTGTGCAACCATGACTCAAGTAGCATCATTTTTCGAAACCCCTTCACCATCTCATCTTACCGGCATCAAAGCCTGGCTTTTGACCCACGACCATAAAAGATTGGGGCTGATGTATATGTGGGCGGTGCTGTTCTGGTTCTCATTGGCCATGATTGTCGGGCTGTTGATACGGACAGAATTGATGTCCCAGGGGAAAACCCTGATGGACGCGGATATGTATAACGCCATGTTTACCCTGCATGGTGTCATTATGATTTTTCTCTTCATCATTCCGGCAATTCCAGCGATCTTCGGTAATTTTTTTCTGCCAATCCAGATCGGGACAGACGATGTGTTTTTTCCCAGGCTCAACCTCTTTTCCTGGTATCTGTATATGTTTGGCGGAGTGCTGGCGGTATTGTCGCTCTTTACCGGGCAGGGGTTTGCCGATACAGGCTGGACCTTCTATGTACCATTCAGCGTATCTACTGAGCGAAACGTCACACTTACGGTGAGCGCTGCCTTTATTCTCGGCATGTCTTCCATGCTCACCGGTCTGAACTTCGTGACAACCGTGCACCGAATGCGGGATAAGGCCATGGGCTGGATGCAGATTCCACTCTTTACCTGGTCGCTGTATGCCACAGCCTGGGTGCAGATCCTGGCTACGCCGGTGATCTCCATTACCCTGGTGCTGGTGGTAATAGAGCGACTCCTCGGCGTAGGATTATTTGAGCCGGATAAGGGTGGAGACCCTATCCTGTATCAGCATCTGTTCTGGATGTATTCCCACCCTGCGGTCTATATCATGATTCTGCCGGGCATGGGAGTGATCTCGGAGATAATCCCGGTTTTTTCAAGAAAGGCGATATTCGGCTATAAGGCGATTGCCGGTTCTTCAATGGCCATCGCGATTGCCGGGTCATTGGTTTGGGCCCACCATATGTACACCAGCGGCATGAGTGATGTCTCAGTCTTTGTCTTTTCCCTGCTCACGTTCCTGGTGGCGGTCCCTTCGGCGGTTAAAGTGTTTTCCTGGGTGTCCACCATGTATAAGGGGGCGATTGAGATGAGTCCGCCGCTGTTGATGTCGCTGATGTTCATCTATCTCTTCAGTGTGGGCGGACTGACCGGGTTGGTGCTTGGTGCTGCCGGTCCGGACATCCATGTCCATGATACCTACTTCGTAGTGGCTCATTTTCACTTTGTGATGTTTGGCGGAACCGGCTTCGCCTTTTATGCAGCATTGCATTACTGGTGGCCAAAGATGTTCGGCATTATGTATGACTTTAAAAAAGCGTATATCGGCATGACCTTCGCCTGTGTAGGTTTCATGTTCCACTATATGCCCATGTTGGTTCTTGGGTTGCAGGGAATGCCGCGCCGCTACTATGACTATCTGCCTCAATACGAGGGCGGAAATTTTGTGGCGGGGATCGGTGGCTATGTGATGGTATTCGGTTTTGCCCTCATGCTCTATAACCTGATAATCAGTTTTAGAAAGCGGGTTCCTGCTCCAGCAGACCCGTGGGGTGGCCCAACCCTCGAATGGTCGGTACCATCGCCACCACCACTGTTGAATTTTGTCGATAAACCGAGGGTAAAGTCCTACCCGTACGATTTTAGTGAGATCCTCAAGCGGGAAGAGGACGCACCTGGACCTGAAAGCGCAGCAGATTAAACAAACAAGGAGAGGTCATGTCAACCAGATACGATACTACTGGAATAAAGGTGGGCATGTGGATCTTTCTCTACTCTGAGATCATCCTTTTCGGTGGCTTGTTTGTGCTCTACGCAGTCTACTTTTACCGCTATCCGGAATTTTTCGTGGAAGGTGGTAAGGAATTGAATCGTCTCTTTGGTTCTGCCAATACTATCGTCCTGCTGATTTCAAGTTTTACGGTGGCGTCATCCATTACCGCTCTGCAGCTTGGTAGAAAAAAACTCACTATTGGCCTGCTTTCCTTTTCTCTTTTTTGCGGGTTCATCTTTCTTGTGAACAAGTATTTTGAATGGGGCGCCAAATTCCACCATGGTATTTACCCGAATTCGGAAAAATTGGTAGAAGGGGAACCGGGGATAAATATTTTCTTCGGACTCTATTACGTAATAACCGGCCTGCATGGACTGCATGTGATAATCGGTATGGTGCTGCTTGCCATCAGTTTGGTGATGGTTGCAAAAGATATCATTACCCCCCAGCGAATAGCCATGCTCGATAACTCTGGTCTGTACTGGCATCTTGTCGATCTGATCTGGATTTTTGTTTTCCCGTTGTTTTATCTGGTGCTGTAAAGGAAGGCAACGATATGGAGGAGTGTAATGGGTGAGCATGGAACACACCATATTCTGAGTTATGGCAAGCTGGCCGCGGTTCTGGGTTGTCTGTTAGTGCTCACGCTGGTGACCATCTGGGTCTCATACATTGATCTCGGTTTTTTCAACGTGCCTGTGGCAATTGGCATTGCCTCCACCAAAGCAACTCTGGTGCTGCTCTTTTTCATGCACCTTAAATATGAAGGGCCGGTCATAATCTGGTCTTTTGTTAGCGCGGTTATTTTTTTAGCTATAATGATAACGTTCACTTTTTGGGATGTGGCGTTCAGATATTAAGTGGAGACCATTATGATTCCGGGAAAAGGTGTTGACCAGGCACTCTGGTACATTCTTGGTATTTCAGCAGTCATGCTGGTTGGTATAACCGCGACGATGATCTACTTTGTTATACGCTATCGGCGGAGTATACATCCGGTGCCGCAAGATATACGAGACAACGTACCTTTGGAAATTGCCTGGACTGTGATTCCAACCTTTATAGCCCTCTCGATGTTTTATATCGGCTGGCAATCCTACATTGGATTGCGTGCTGTTCCAGAGAACGCAATCGAAATAGAAGTGCTTGGACAGCAATATTCCTGGATTTTTCTATATGAAAATGACAAAGAAACGGAAAACATCCTGGTTGTCCCCCTGGGACAACCCATTAAGTTGAATATAACTTCAATAGATGTTCTCCATAGTTTTTATATCCCGGCATTTCGTGTCAAGGTGGATGCTGTGAAGGGCATGGAGAACTATGTCTGGTTCAATGCGGATGTTCTTGGTGAGTATGATATTCTCTGTACTGAATATTGTGGCACGGAACATTCGGCCATGGTGGCAAAGTTGAAGATAGTTCCCGAAGAAGAGTATCTGGTTTGGCTGGAAAGTGAGGATGAATGAGATCAGAAATGATTCCAACTGCTCTACATTTCACGTAGATCTTCTGCATACAGTTTCTGCAGGCAGGCGACTTGCTAAGGTACCGCTTTGTTTATTGATCGCTTGTTCGACAGCATTTGGTGCCAGCCTGGCACCAGGTTCCAGTCTCTCAAGTGGATGGGCAGTGTCGGTAGGTGTGTTTCTGTTGGCAATGGGGGCTGCGACGCTGAATTCGCTGCAGGAGGTGGCTTCAGACAGTCTGATGCAGCGAACCAGGAACAGGCCACTGGTGCGGGGGGAGTTGTCTGTTAAATTTGCCGCTCTGCAAACAGCACTCCTTATTTGCAGCGGAATGGCAATTCTGCAACTGGCAAGTATCTCCGGAGTATCACCTGGCCTCGGTTTTGTGGCATTATTCCTCTATAACGGCTTTTATACTCCGCTCAAAAAGGTAACCCTGTATGCTCTGGTTCCGGGCGCAATCTGTGGAGCGATACCTCCCCTGATCGGTCTTGCGGCCATGGGGGGAGAGCTGCTGTCACATCAGGCATTATTACTTTTCGCTTTACTCATCTTGTGGCAGATCCCACATTTTTTTCTGGTGCAGCTGCAACACAAGCACGATTATCTGGCCTCGGTACAGCCCAGTTTTCTGCAAAAATTTTCAGAGACTGGATTACGAAAACTGGCAGTCGTCTGGATCAGCTCGCTCGGCTTTGTCATGCTGTTATTCACCATTTCTCCAATGGTAGAAAGTTTCAGGCAATGTGGCCTGATTGGCCTAAATGCAGCGATTTTTACTATCATGATTTCTCGCCAATTACTTTTGCAAAAGAGCAGGAACTATAAAATGCTCTTCATCTCCCTGAACACCATGTTGGTTTTTCACATGTTGATTCTTTCGTTTTGACCACTATTCTTTTGTTATTATAACTTGATCTCAGCTGCACGGAGTGAGGTATAACGACTAAGGTTGTAGAGGTAACAGCGTGTGGATTAAAGGCTTTTCTTCACCAGCAGATAAGCATACTGATTCCAGGGTGGGGCACCAGCCAATCAGTTACATCTCACCTCTCTTGTCTATCTCCTCATTTTTCCATATCGCGGGTTGATGGTGCTCTGATTCCTTTTTATCCCCGGGTTGCTGTTCGATAAGAATATTCAGGCTAAGGACAGAAAAACTTTGCAATAATGATTACTAATATTATCATGATTGGAAGTCAACAGGGGGGTGATCAGGCACGGAGTGATAGCATCGCCCCCTAACTCAGAATTATAGAAATTTATGGATTGATGCATGCCGAAATCTAAATGCTGCTTGAAATACAGGAAAAAAGGGAAGAAGTGTAAGGGGTGTCCAATAATCGCACTTGAGGATATATTTGGCAAAAAAGGCAAGAAATCTTTGAAAAAGAAGGACAAAAAAAAGAAAGATAATTAGTGATACACCTGACATTACACTTCGTGTGTATCAAATGAACTGAAATATTAAAAAACCCGTAACCCCGAGCAGGAGGATTATTGCATGATTTCCCAGAATATGGCCGACGCCCTGAACGAACAGATTAACGCAGAACTTTTTTCCTCATATCTTTATCTTTCCATGGCCGCATGGTTTGCCAAAACCGGATTACCTGGCTTTGCCAACTGGATGCGGGGCCAGGCAAAGGAGGAAAACTTCCACGCTGAGAAGATGTTTGATTATCTACTGGAGCGGGGAGGTGAGATTGAGTTGAAGGTGATCGATAAGCCACAGACAAATTGGGAGTCTCCCCTCGATGCTTTTCAGGCGGTTGCCGACCATGAGGCCAAAGTCACTGGTCTGATAAACGATCTGATAAATACAGCTCTTGATGAGCGTGATCATGCATCCAATATCTTCCTGCAATGGTTTGTCTCTGAGCAGGTGGAAGAAGAGGCGAGTGTTGGTGAGGTGCTTGATCGTCTGAAACTGGTTGGTACTGATACCGCAGGTATGTTTGCCATGGATATGGAAATGGCTAAGAGAGTTTTTACCGAACCTGCAGGTATCTAGTGTAGATATCCGATTTCAATTAAACTCCTGTACAATCGAGTCGCCTTCTGTTGCCATGAAGTTGTGCCGGCACGAAGGCGGCTCTTTGGATACCCCACAGAACAAGGGCAGAAAATATGAAAATTGATTGGGCATACTTACGAAAAGGCTGAGTATCCTGCAAAAAAGCCGGGACGGTTTTTTCAGAAAGTGGTTTGGAGATTAACGAAGAAGTCAATGCCGCCAAAAGTACCATATCCGGTGACGATGTCTGGGGCCTGGTTGAAGGGGCTGAGAAAGTTGTGGTTACAAGTGGCAAGAAAATTCTGGAATATAACCCGAAAACTGATGACAAGGAGGAGATTGTTGCAAAGATATCAGGTAGAACAGGCAATTTGCGAGCACCTGCACTGAGAATCGGCAACTCTTATTATATCGGTTTCAATGAAGATCTCTATGATCAGATCGGCAAGATGTGACAGTAACGCTCTAAGGACCTTACCTAACATGCCAAAGCCCCTTCAGAATTTTTCCTGAAGGGGCTTTGGTGTTTCATAAAAAATTACGGTGAAAATCCAGTAATTCTATTCATCAGACATTGTCTGAGAGGAATTACAGGCGAAGTGTTGTGGTTACAGGATAAGATGAGGGTGGCCTGATTTGGAGGAGCCCAAAACCGCTGCAAGGAAGTGTAAGGGTGGAGCTACCCTGCAGCGACTGATAATAGTCTCAGGTTAACCGTCGTATTTCCAGAAAGAGTCTTTCTCTGCACCGCAAACCGGGCAGACCCAGTCTTCAGGGAGATCTTCCCATGCGGTATCTGGCTCTACGCCATTTTCGTAATCACCTTCTGCCGGATCGTACACATAACCACAAGGACATTCCCATTTTTGCATTGTGAGCCTCCATAGTATTTAGCAATGATAATCGTTATCGTTTAATAGTGATTATATCCTATTAATTTTCACTGTCAATAACAATCGACGTACAAAAATACATTTATTTTAAAGCAAATATTAAAAGACATAAGCAGGCTATAAACGACTTTCTTATTTCTTATATTTAAAAGAAAATCATGAGTACAGTGTCCGCAACTGAAAGGCTGTCCTTGAGACTCCGCCGGATGAGAGACGGGATAATGGCTGGAGAATCAGGAGTAGCGTCGAATGATTTCCTTGGAAGGAATAAGGGCAGTTGCGGTCGCGGAAACAATATTGCCGGCAACACCTGGACCATCCCCAGCGACGAACAATCCCTTGATGGAGGTCTCAAGGTTGTTGTCAGACTCTACCTGGGTAGCAAAAAATTTAATCTCCGGGGCATAGAGCAGGGTCTCATCATTGGCAACACCGGGGATAACGTTGTTGAGTTGCTGCAGGCCATCCATCAGGTTGGTCAGGATTCGCTCGGGAAGAGCCATGGCGATATCGCCACAGGTTACGTTGGTTAAAGTCGGCTCAATATAGCTGTTACGCACTCTGTTCCAGGTAGACCGTCTGCCACGTTTGAGATCTCCATAACGTTGCAGTATTGGTTTGCCACCACCAATGAGAGTAGCCAGTTTACCTATCGATTCACCATAGGCCTGATTGTCCTCAACCGGGTCAGTCAGAACCACTTTCGACAGAAAAGCAAAGTTGGCGTTTTCTGATTTCCTGTCCATATAGGCATGGCCGTTGACGCAGACAAAATTCTGATAATTTTCGAGAGCGACGAAACCGCCAAGGTTGGTACAGAAGGTTCGTGTCTGGTCGTCATATTTGTTGGTGCGCACAAAAAAAGTCGGATCATAGATGATGTCGCAAAGATCCTGCATAATCTCGTTATGGACCTCAACACGAACTCCCACCTCTATGCCGCGCTGGGAGACGGAAAGATTATTTTCACGAGCTATTTTACCCATCCACTCAGCACCGACCCTGCCTGGCGCCAATATGACACTGGCCGCTTCATAAGTGCTGCAGTTGGTTCGTACTCCAGCCACATGGTCTCCAGCGACAATTATTGACTCCACCTCTTCAGAATGATGGAACGTCACTCCCTGGGCCTGCACATAATCGGCCATGGCGGCAATATGGCCTGGCAGGTTGTCACTGCCAAGGTGCTTCTGTTTGATTATGAGGAGATCTATCCCCTGTTTTCTAGCATATTTGCGGATGTCCTTCGCGGCTTCCATATCGGTGGGATACACTGCTCCATCCATGTTGAAACGGTTGTATATCCCTTCAGTTTCATCTATAAGCTGCATTGCCTCAGAGGTTGGCATGAATTGGGTCAGGTCGGTTTTGCCAAGCTTATGGATGAAGTTGAGTTTGCCGTCGGAAAAAAGCCCGGCACCGCCAATTCCGCAGAGGATATTGCACGGCTTGCACTTCACACAGCCGTGATCCTTAATGGGACATTGCCGTTTTAAGGGAGCTTTGCCCTTTTCTATGAGAAGTACGCTGAGGCTGGAGTGTTCTGCAAGATAGTAGGCAGCAAAAAGACCGGCGGGACCTCCCCCTACAATAATGACATCGAATCTTTTAGCTGAGCCTGGTACCGGCATAATATGATCCTGTAGAAAAAGAAGTCAGTACATTGAGGTCCGAAGCGCAGAACCACTCCGGACGATGTACGCAGTCAAGTACATTCTACCTGAAATGGCAGGAAATCATTATCAGAATCGGTTGAATTCGGGTAAAAAAAAGCCCCTGTGGGCTGACCACAGGGGCTGATCTGTCGCATGGTGCACAGTTTTAGAAAAGGAGCTGAGTATGAATTACTTTTCTGCGGCTTCAGCAACCTTGGTATCTGCAGTTTCGGGTGGCAGGCTGACTGGCTGCATGCCAAAACCCATTCTCACCTTGTTTTCGATATCAAGGGTCATTTCCGGGTGATCTTTTAAGAACCGCTTGGCATTTTCACGGCCTTGACCAATTCGTTCATCCTGGTATGAGTACCAGGCACCGCTCTTATCAACGATGTTGTTCTCAACAGCCAGATCAAGCAGATCACCGGTCTTAGAGATACCTTCGCCATAAATGATATCGAATTCGGCAATTTTGAATGGTGGTGCGACCTTGTTCTTGACAATTTTGGCTTTGGTCCTGTTACCGATAGCTTCCTGGCCGTCTTTAATCTGACTGATCCTTCGGATATCGATACGCAGGGAAGAGTAAAACTTCAATGCGTTACCACCGGTAGTTGTCTCCGGGTTGCCGAACATAACACCAATCTTCATACGAATCTGGTTGATGAAGATCAGTACAGTATTGCTGCGGTTCAAGACGCCGGTGAATTTACGCATGGCCTGAGACATAAGGCGCGCCTGAAGGCCGACATGGGAGTCACCGACATTACCGTCGATCTCGGCACGTGGTACCAGGGCGGCAACAGAGTCGATGACGATGACATCAACACCGCCGGAGCGAATGAGAATTTCGGCAATCTCAAGAGCCTGTTCACCGAAGTCCGGCTGCGAAACGAGCAGGTCGTCAACATTTACTCCCAATCGTTCTGCGTAGCTGGTATCGAGGGCGTGTTCCGCATCGATGAAGGCTGCGGTACCGCCGTCTTTCTGGGCTTGTGCGACAACGTGCAGTGCCAGGGTGGTTTTACCGGATGATTCCGGGCCATAGATCTCGGTTACCCTGCCTTTTGGCAGACCACCGACACCCAGCGCCAGGTCAAGACTGAGGGCACCTGTGGGGATCACAGGGATGTTCTCAGACTCCCGGGTACCGAGGCGCATGATAGAGCCTTTACCAAACTGGCGGTGAATTTGGCTGATAGCGTTTTCGACGCTGTTTCCTTTATTTTTATTTGCACCTGCTGCCATATCATTTCTCCTGAATGAGCAAAGGTTAATTCGGTTTGAGTATTCAAACCAGCATATGTACCATAGATATACGACTTTGGATATTGTAGAGATAGGGTATTACCAAAAACCAACAATATCGGAATTATCACCGTTAAAATAAGGAGCTATCCCGAATTTCTCATCAGTTCAGACAGTGCTGGCCTTAGCGACAGTCACTTAGAACCATGCTTTCTGAGAACGTCGGGCTCTTTCTAATCTTCGTCATGAGTATGACATAGGTGGGGTATCATATAGTGACCCACCCGGCAGATTATTTTTCAGTGGCGGAATTTTTTTTATAATTGTGGCTGAATATATCAGGAGTTATGGGTGGAGAAGATATTTTCGGACCAGATCGAGACCTGTCTGGGCGGTAAGCTCACGAACCTGATGGCGGTTTCCTTCAAAAAGGAACTTGGAAACCCAGTTACTGTTTGGGGTGGCAATGCCAATATAAACTGTGCCTACAGGCTTATCCTCAGTGCCACCGTCTGGCCCGGCGATACCGGTTACAGCTAAACCTATATCAGATTCGCTTCTGGTACGCACTCCAACGGCCATCTGCTCAGCCACCTCACGGCTGACCGCACCACATTTTTCAAGTGAGTCCTGGCGAACACCGAGGTAGATGGATTTCAGGCTATTGGCATACGAGATAACGCCTCCAAGAAAATAGGCAGAGCTCCCGGGTATTGCGGTGAGTTTCTGGGATATCAGGCCGCCGGTACACGATTCGGCAACGGCGAGGGTCAACCCTTTTTCCCGCAACATGTTGCCTACAACCCGCTCCATGCTGTCACGATTGTGTCCATAAATGGCGTCACCAAGCACCGTGTCGATGGCCTGGCAACTGGATTGATATAGTCGTTTGGCATTTTCCGGTTCTTTATCCCGTATGGTGAGGCTGAGGTGAACTTCGGGGAAAACCGGGTAATAACCGATATGGGCTGAGCCATTCAGGTCCAGGGTGTCGATACGACGATTTACTTCAGACTCAGGAAGATTGAATATCCTGAAAATTCGTTGATAGGTCGAGAGGGCGTGTTCTGTGTTCCAGGTTGCCAGGCCCGGCAGTACATGCTCAACCAGCAACTGTTTCATCTGGCTCGGCACACCCGGCAAAAAATAGACCGGAGTGTTGTCCTGAACAAGCATATAGCCGGCCATGCGAGAATCCGGGTTGAGTACCTCGGCACCTTCCGGCAACCATGCGAGTTTCTCCAACTGGCCGACGGGGCCAGTTGTAATAGAATCAAGGTGTTGACGCACATTAGCCAATACGTCAAGATTGGGCAAAGTAGGGCGGTTCAGCGCTTTGGAGACCGCTTCGTTGGTGAGATCGTCATCCGTCATCCCGAGTCCGCCGGTGACCAGTACCGCGTCTACCCGGTCGATGGCACGCTTGAGTGCTTCCCCGATGAGTGCAGGGGTGTCGCCGATGGTGTGCATGGCATATATTTCATAGCCTGCCTCGAAAAGATGTCTGGCTGCAAAGCTGCTGGTTGTGTTGAGTATGCGGCCTGACGTAAGTTCATCACCTATGGCAATTATTTCCACTCTCATGATTTCTGCAAATCTCCCCTTTCACCTGTGCTCCGTCAATCTCAGTGAGTTGTACCTGGACGATGCATTTTTTCAGCGTATCTTCACCTTTAAAGCGGACAGGTACGTAATTATCTGAAAAACCCTTTAAAAAACCGTCACTATCTCGTTTACCTTCTACCAGAACCGGGACGATTCTGCCAACCTGGCGTTTATGGAAGATGTCTTTTTTTTGCGCCCCGAGTTTTCGAAGTTCGGCTACTCGGCTATCTTTTACGTTTTTAGGGACATCATCGTTGTAGGAGGCTGCGACGGTGCCAGGTCTTCTGGAGTAGGGGAATACGTGCAGGTAGGTGCAGCCTATGGATGCCAGGAAGTCACGGGTGTTGGTGAAGTGCTGCTCGGTTTCTCCCGGAAAACCTGCGAGTATATCAATACCGATCGCTGCCTCTGGTAATTTGGCCAGGCATTTCTCCACGACCGCGCGGAATTCCGTTGTTGTGTATTTGCGGTTCATCCTGCTGAGGATCTCATCATCACCGCTTTGCAAAGGGATGTGGAAATGCGGCATGATGTTGTTGCGAGTTACCATCAGGTCAAGCAAATGATCGGTGATTTCAGTGGGCTCAAGAGAGCTGATACGATAGCGGACATGCGGCGTCTCAAGAGAGAGTCGGTCGATGAGTCTGGTAATGTCCATTCCCTCATCGAGGTCCCGCCCATAATAACCTAGGTGAATGCCGGTAAGTACCAGTTCCTGGTATCCTTCTTCGGCAAAAGTCTTCGCCTGGGATATCACCTCACCGATAGGCAGGCTTCGACTTGGTCCCCTGGTGTACGGCACTATGCAATAGGTGCAAAAACTCTCGCAGCCGTCCTGAATGCGTAGATAGGCTCTGGTGCGGTCTCCAAACTGGCGTACCGGCAACCTGCAGATTTCACTGGCTTCGTTAATTGCACCAAGGAGCATCTGCTGCATCTCTACATCATAATCCACGGCAGTGGGTACCAGGATGTCTTTTTTGCTGTTACCGATAATCGAGAAATCCCTGCCTGCCAACTCTTCAAGTTGAGAGAGTTGTTCCGCGGCAATTTCCGCATAACAGCCGGTGATCATAAGCCGTGCATCAGGATTATTGCGAACGGCCTGGCGAACGGCGTTGCGTGATTGGGCGCCTGCATTGGCAGTTACAGCACAGGTGTTGATCACGACAATATCAGCTTCCTCTCCCTGGCGAACGACCATGTGACCGGCTTCGGTAAAGCTGGTCCGGAAGGCGGCGGATTCATATTGATTGACCTTGCAGCCAAGGGTGGTAAGGAGTACGCGTTTCATGACTTAATTAAATAGAATGAGTATAAAAATGGACTAGGTGTTTAGCAGGCGATAATCCCGGAGCCAAGTACTTCTTCTCCGTCATAGATCACTGCGAACTGGCCGGGGGTGACAGCTCTCTGTTCATCTTCAAACAGGATACGGCCTCTGCTTTCTTCTTGCTGCTCTATTTTTGCCGGAGAGCCTTTATGTGAGTAGCGGATTCGTACATTATAGTGTTTATCCAGATCTGGAACTTTGCCAGTGAGCCAGTGCAAATCGATTAGCTTGATTTCAGTGCTGAAGAGATCTTCGGCCTTGCCGACGATCAAGGTATTGTTGGCTGCATCTATGCCGGTAACATACCAGGGAGTGGCATCGGGGATGCCAAGACCACGACGCTGACCTATTGTATAACGAAAGAGCCCGTCATGCTCACCGACCATCTTGCCCTCGGTGGAGATGATTGGGCCTTTGACGATTTTTTCCGGATAGCGTGATTCCAGGAAGTTGCCAACCGATTCATTGCCGAGAAAGCAGATATCCTGGCTTTCCTGTCCCTCAAAATGGGTGAATCCGTGGCTTTTGACAAACTCGTAGGTTTCGGATTTATGTTTTGCTCCAAGCGGGAACAGAACCTTTGACAGCTGTTGCTGGGTGAGTCTTGAGAGAAAGTATGACTGATTTTTCAGAGGGTCGATACCGTCCAGCAGGTGGTAGCCGTTATCGTCCCGGACGATTCTGGCATAATGTCCAGTGGCCATGGAGTCCATACCTGCAGCGAGGATAGCTTCCTGAAAAAGCCCGAATTTAATCTCCCGGTTACAGACAACGCACGGGTTCGGGGTTATGCCTCCAAAGTAGGCGCCGGAAAAATAATCGAGCACCTGCTTGGAGAATTGCTCACGAAGATCTATTATGTGCAACTTGATTGAGAGACGTTCAGCCAGTTTTTCGACACGTTCTTTTTGAAATTCGAAATTGGGCTGAGCAAGGCGCATGAAAAAGCCTTCTATATTGTGTTGTTCACGAAGGATCAGGGCAGTGGCTGTGGAATCCACACCACCGCTCATTGCGATGCCTATGTTCATTCTATTCACTGATGTCCTTGCAATCCTTGGGATGTTCATCTATTAAGAGTGTGACAAAGGTGCCAACCGGCCGAAAAAAATAACGCTACACACTACTCGACTATGAAAGAAATTAAAAGCGACAATGGGGCTGTCCCAAAGATGCCTGAGTTACTGGCCCCGGCCGGAAATTATGAGAAATTGATGACAGCCGTTCACTATGGTGCAGACGCTGTATACCTCGGTGGTAAACACTATAGTCTTCGTGCTAAAGCTGGCAACTTCAATCCTGAAAAAATGCGTGAGGGTATCAACTATGCCCATCAGCATAATGTGAAGGTGTATGTAACGGTAAACATCCTCGCCCATAACGATGACCTTTCGGGTCTGCCGGATTATCTGCGCGAGTTACACGATATGGGGGCGGATGGCGTTATTATTTCTGATCCCGGGGTGTTGATGACAGCCAGAGAAGCGGTTCCTGATTTGCCCATTCACCTTTCCACCCAGGCCAATGTGACCAATGCTGCTTCGGCAGCGTTCTGGCTGAGCCAGGGGGCCCTCAGGCTCAATCTGGCAAGAGAGTTGTCGATGCAGGAGATAGCTGATATCTCAAAAGGCGTCAGCGGCGAACTTGAGGTGTTTGTGCATGGAGCTCTGTGTATCTCCTATTCGGGTCGCTGTATGCTCTCAAATTATATGACAGGCAGGGATGCCAATCAGGGCAATTGTGCCCACCCGTGCCGCTACAGCTATGCCCTGGTTGAAGAAAAGCGTCCCGGTCAGTATTTCCCTGTGGATGAGGATGAACGCGGTACCTATATTTTTAACTCGAAAGATCTTTGTCTGCTTGAAAGCCTGCCGCAACTGATAGCCGCCGGTGCCGATTCCCTGAAAATCGAAGGTCGCATGAAATCGATCTTTTATGTCGGAGGTGTGGTTCGCGTCTATCGGGCCGCGCTCGATTATCTGGCTGGTCTGCCCAAAGAGGCATGGGAAAAGCCTGAGGAAATCACCTTGCCGCAAGAATTTATGGAAGAGTTGCTCAGAACAGGTACCCGCGGTATCACCGAAAATTTCATAAAAGAGCGGCCGGGTTCCAGTGAGATGAATTACATGACCTCACGGGTTATTCAGACATATGAGCCGATTGCGGTTGTGCGTGATCTCGACAATGGCCTGCTGGTGGAAATACGCAACACTCTCTTTCCCGGTACCGAGGTGGAATATATGAAGCAGGGTGTGGGGGCTACTAAAGTTCGAATTACCACTTTTCGCGACGAAGAGGGCAAGACTCTGGAAAAGGCGAATCCGGGTAACAGGGTTTTTCTCACAACCGAGCCTGCGCTTGAGGACGTTGAGGTATTGGGGATTTTACGCAGAAAAATTGCGGACGATATGTAATTATTCCAGACTATCCTGAAATCCTATCTCTTTTTTGAATCAAACGAAAAGGCTGGATGCCAATGGCATTCAGCCTTTTTGGGTTGAATCGGCGGTTGCCAAAAAGGTCTGGCCAAAATATCGGCGGCGAGGTAAAACATTGTTCTGGTGAGAATAGTATTAAAATCCAGTCATTGTGTGCAGCTGTATCAGCGAATTATCATGTTGGCACCGGGCTGAATGTTTCGTTAATGCCGGTGAGACAGAGTTGTGATTGCAATTATTGGCACTATGCAGCTCTGATCACAGGGTAAAACAGAACGATATTCTAGAGAACGAGAGAAAGGAGCGCGAGAAATGGCAGAATTCTATTATCAGGACCCGTATCCTCTGGGCAAGGATGAAACACAGTACCGCAAGATTGCAGACTCTGAGAAATATGTAAGCATAGAGACTTTCAACGGTGAAGAGATCGTTTCAGTTGATCCTGAAGCGTTGACAGTGCTCGCCAATGAGGCGATGCGCGATGTTTCTTTTCTGCTTCGCTCAGCTCACAATCAGCAGGTAGCTAAAATTCTGGATGATCCGGAAGCTTCCACCAACGAAAAAGGTGTTGCCCTTGCTTTTCTGCGTAACGCAGAAGTAGCATCCAGATTTGAGCTGCCAATCTGCCAGGATACAGGAACAGCGACCATCGTCGGTAAAAAGGGCCAGAATGTCTGGACAGGAGCAAATGACGCGGAAATGCTCTCGAAAGGGGTCTTTAAGACCTACACTGAAGAGAATCTGCGCTACTCCCAGACGGTCGCCCTGGATATGTATACCGAAAAGAATACAGGTACCAACCTGCCTGCGCAGATTGACCTCTATGCCACCCAGGGACACCAGTATTCGTTCCTCTTTGTCTGCAAAGGTGGTGGTAGTGCCAATAAGACATATCTCTTTCAGGAAACAAAGGCGCTCCTGAACCCGGAAACGTTGAAATCGTTTCTGGTGGAGAAGATGAAAACTCTTGGTACAGCTGCCTGTCCGCCATATCACCTGGCATTCGTTATTGGCGGTACAAGCGCAGAGACCAACCTGAAGACTGTAAAGCTTGCTTCAACCAAGTATTACGATGCGCTGCCCACCACCGGCAATGAGTATGGCAGGGCATTTAGAGATATTGAGCTTGAAGACCAACTCCAGAAAGCAGCAGAACAACTCGGCATCGGGGCCCAGTTCGGCGGCAAGTATTTCACCCATGATGTACGCGTCGTTCGTCTGCCACGGCATGGCGCCTCCTGCCCTGTGGGAATGGGCGTTTCCTGTTCCGCAGATCGTAATGTCAAAGCCAAGATTACCAGTGAAGGCCTTTTTGTCGAACAGCTCGATAGTAATCCAGGCAGATTGATCCCGGAGAAATACCGCGGTAAGCATGAGCATGATGTGAAAATTGACCTGAACAGGCCGATGAAGGAGGTTCTTGCCGAGTTGACGCAACACCCTGTCGGTACTTCATTGCTTCTTACCGGCACTATTGTGGTAGGGCGTGATATCGCCCATGCGAAATTCAAAGAGTTGCTCGATGGCGATAAGCCCCTGCCTGAATACCTGCAACAGCACCCCATTTATTATGCAGGGCCGGCCAAGACTCCTCCCGGTAAACCTTCAGGTTCCTTCGGTCCGACCACAGCTGGCAGAATGGACAGCTATGTGGACCTGCTACAGACCAATGACGGTTCCATGATCATGATCGCCAAAGGTAACCGTTCTCAACAGGTTACTGACGCCTGTAAGAAACACGGTGGATTTTATCTTGGCTCGATCGGTGGTCCGGCAGCGATCCTTGCTGAAGAGAATATAAAGAAAGTTGAATGTATCGATTATCCGGAGCTTGGTATGGAAGCGGTCTGGAAAATCGATGTGGTTGACTTCCCGGCATTCATCCTGGTTGATGACAAGGGGAACGACTTTTTCTCTGAGTTGATGTAAATGCCCTGACACTGTTATTGATCATCACGTCACAAAGGCGGCATCGGATTTTCCGGTGCCGCCTTTTTTTATGCAGATTCACCTGTGAGGCCGGCGTGGATTTCTCATCAGCTATGAGAGTGTTGAGTTCTTACGTTTCTGGTTCAGGATTGGTGAAAAACTCAGAACAAGCGAGGTCAATATAGGATAAATTGGAAATAAGTTGTAAATGATGCATTAGATAGATAGGATTATGGTGTCGACTTGCAAATTAATATAAATATTATTGGACTGTTGAGTGAGTCTGCAGGTTGGAGCTCGAGGTGATGCGAGGGTTTTGTCATTTTGCGGAGAATGAGAATCCTCTGGTATATAGACACGCTAAAACATTTGGGGACATAGATTATGCAGAAATGGCTGAGCGAGGGCTTTAGCTGGAAGTTTGCTCTGGTGTTATGTGTTCTTGTTGGTTTAGCGTATCATTTTCTGGTCCTGGAACGGGCAAGGGTCGATCTGAAGATAGTTACCAAGACTGAATGCAATTTCAAAATTTACTGGGCTGAAGCAGGGCAGGACTTCGCAGAGAAAAGAATGGCCAGGATACGTATCAGTCCAGGCCGGGAACAGTACAATTTGTCCATGCGCAGCCTGAAAAATATCGAAAGACTGAGAATTGATACCCATGATTTTACGGGAACAGTGGCACTGAAGCATTTAGTAATTACCCAGCCAGGCCACAAACAAATACAGATGGTTTCAGAGAGCGCTTTAAAGCGAATGAAGCCGAAGAATGATGTGAAGAACCTCACCCTGGTGAAAGGTGGGGTGAAAATTGAATCTTCAGGTAATGACCCTACTTTCGAAGTGACCTTGTATCCGGCTGAGGTTCAGGCAACAAGTCGCATTGATGAATTTTACCGAGTGGCGATACTCTGCTGTATAATTCTTGCTATATATGCAACGGTAACGAGTTGTGGTGGCAATTACTCCTATGTGATCCTTTGCCTGGTGGTGGCGCTGGTGCTGGTAACAATTATGGCTATAACCAGCAAAAGTAATGTGCATCCCGATGAATACGTGCACGTTGCTGCGCTGAACTACTATAAGAGCCATTGGCTCCCACCGGAAATACTCGACGAAAAGGTACAAAGTACCTACAGCCCGTACGGGGTGTCGAGATTGAATACCGATGAAATCTATTATTTTGTCGCCGGTAAGTTTGCTTTTGCTTTTGAAAAAATGTTCGAGAACCCATATACCGCAGGCAGGATGGGCAATGTGATGCTGCTGCTGGCGATCATTTTGTATCTGGTCAAGGTTCAGCCAGCGAGGATAATGGCATTACCTCTCCTGATATCACCACAGATCTGGTATTTGTACAGTTACTGCAACTCTGAAGCATTTGCCTTGACGATAATGTTCTTTACCTCATGCCAGGTCGTCCTGCCGGACAGCACACTCCGGAAATATTTTGAGCAGAAAAGTCTGCCGCGTTGGCTGGTACATGGTGTCACCGTCGGATTACTCCTCGGCTGCCTACTGCTGTTAAAGAAAAATTTCTATTTTTATACGATATTTTTCGGGATAGTGGCCCTGGTCTCCTTTTACAATCTCATCAATGAGGCTGAGCCGGAAGAGAGAAAGATCCTCTACAAAAAGCTTGTTATCCTTACCCTCATGAGCGTTTCTCTGTTTGGCAGCAAAAAGCTCGTCGATTATCAGGTCAACGGACTGCACAAGAGCCTGCTGATCAATGAAGCGATTGCAGCGTATGCCAAACCCTTTTTACGGCCGGATGCAGATGCGGGCGTGCAGATGCAGAATATGATGCTGAAGAGCAAAGGGGTAACATTTACAGAAATAATACGAGATTACAGGTGGGGGGAGAGGTCATTCAGGTCATCTTTTGGTGTCTATGGATATCTTAATACTCCGGCCTCGGGATTTGTATATGGTGTGTTCAGGGTTTCCGCACTCTTGCTCGCTTGTTATTTCTTCATCACAATTTTTGTCAGGGGTTCAACGATAAACAAGCGCTATGCATTAGCTGCCCTGGTGATATCTGGCCTGCTGGTTTGTGTCTCGGCCTACCATTCCTGGACTGCGGATTTTCAACCACAGGGAAGGTACCTGTTCCCCATTGCTGGTATGCTGTTCATACTTTGTGGGCAGAATGTGAAAGTATTGAGTGAACGCTGGTTGAGTTTGCTGGTGGTATGGATGTTTTGTTTATCTACCTATTCATTTATAGCCGTGGCATTGCTGAAACTGCCACGTAATTATCTTTTGTAATAGTTTTACTCAGTGATACAAAAGAGTTGGCGGAGGAATAACTTCCCGGTCAACGAGCATTCGGGCTAACCTATCGCCATATGCACAGTGCCTCTCTTTAATAATCTTGCAGTCTTCATTCATTTTAAGGGTTGAGACTATATGATATTCCTTATATCATAGCATTTTCAATGGCTCTAGGTTGTTGAAAAATCACGATTCTTGCAGTGTCTGTTTTTTTATTTCAGGCTCAAAATAATCGTCTTTTTTTTCAGGAAACATCATTTCCCAATGGAAGTGTTTTCTGTTTCCTCAAATTTCGAAATTTTCACTTCTGGGATTGTACACCAGGACGCAAGGTGGTCAGCTCGCCTGTGGAGACGACAAAATCGTTTATTGTCTGCTTTCCTGAAATACGATCACCCCAAAAAAGATAAAAAAAGAGGAGTAAAAGAGATATATGGACCCTCAGTTTTCTGTTCGTTTTGCGGAACGCATGAACCAGCTCCCTCCATACCTTTTTGGTTTGATAAACAAAATGAAGATGGAGAAGCGTTGGAGAGGTGACGACGTTATTGATCTCGGCATGGGCAACCCGCTTGATCCCGCTCCGACGCCGGTTACCGAAAAACTGTGCGAGGTTGCAATCGACCCCAAGAGCCATCGTTATCCGGTGGCAGGCGGAATGAAGAATCTTAAACGGGAGATCGCCCTCTATTATAAGAGAAATTACGACGTTAACCTAAATGGCGAAAACGATGTGATTTGCACCATCGGCTCAAAGGAGGGTATCTCGCATCTCAGTCTGGCGCTGCTTGGCCCGGGAGATACCGTGCTTGTTCCTGCACCTGCATTCCCGATTCACGTCTATGCTGCTGTAATTGCTGGTGCCAACGTGCTGCGTATTCCGCTGAGTTCTGAAGATACCTTTCTTGCCCAGATAGATGAGATGGCAAGATCGCTCTATCCCGGACCCAAGTTGTTAATGCTCAACTTTCCGCATAACCCGACCGGCAAGTTGGTAACTAAGGAGTTTTTCGCAGAGGTAGTCAAACTTGCGAAAAAATATAACTTTATGGTTATTAACGACTTTGCCTATGCCAAGGTAACATATGATGGCTGTGTGGCACCGAGTTTTCTTGAAGTACCTGGCGGGATTGACGTAGGCGTGGAGTTCAGCTCTTTTTCTAAATCGTACAATATGGCCGGCTGGCGTCTTGGCTACTGTGTAGGTAATCAAAATATTATCGAAGGACTGGCCAAGATCAAGGGCTATTACGACTATGGAATTTTTTCAGCGATCCAGGTGGCGGGTATTGTGGCCATGCGCGATTGTGATGATTCCATCACCGAGCAGGTCGAGGTATACCAAAAACGTCGTGACGTTCTCTGTGACGGTCTTGTGCGTATGGGCTGGGAGGTAGATGTGCCAAAGTCCGGCATGTTTGTCTGGGTGAAGATCCCTGAACCGTATGATCGCATGGGCTCTGTTCGTTTCTCTGTGGAAATAATGGACCGTGCCAATGTTGCGGTATCCCCGGGCGCTGGCTTTGGTGAAGAGGGCGATGGATATATTCGTCTTGCACTGGTGGAGAATGAACATCGCACTACCCAGGCGCTCAAACAGATCCGCAGAGCCTTGAAAGACATCGACCAGGAAGTTGAAGCGGGCACCTTTGATCTTGACCAGAGAGAGGTGTAATTCTCTTTAGGTAAGTGGATATCAATAGTGCAGGCAATTCCAAGGAAGCCGGGTAATAGTTGCTGTTACCCGGCTTCCTGTATTTCATCATAGGTATCGCCCATAAACTTTAGGCGAATCTCCCTGATTTCATCAATATTCTCAATAAATACCCTTACCAGTTCGGGGTCGAAATATTCCCCGCTTTCTTTCTGCAGATATTCGAGCACCCGCTTTTCCGGCCAGGCTTCTTTGTAGCTACGCTTATTCGACAGGGCATCATAGACATCGGCCAGCGTGGTGATACGGGCGAAAATATGAATTTCCTCACCTGATTTACCCTGTGGGTAGCCGGTGCCATTCCATCGTTCGTGGTGCTGATGAGCAATGTAACGTGCCGCTGCCAGTAGCTTTCTATTTGAAAACTGCAATATACTTTTACCGATGCTGGTATGTTGCTTCATCGTTGAATAATCAGTGTCCGAAAGCTTAGCAGGGCTGTTGAGGATGGCGTCCGGAATACCGATTTTGCCAACGTCATGGAGGGGGGAAGCCATCTCAAGCAGATCAAGATCTTCCTTAGACAGGCCAATTTTTTCACCAATCAAGCGTGAGAATTGGGCCACCCGCTTGACGTGATTGCCGGTCTCGTGGGATCGGCTTTCAATGACTTCGCCAAGCGTTGTTACCAGCTCGCGTTGGGTGTCGATGATTTCCTCTTTCAGACGTAGGACCTGTTGGCTGGTCTTATTGATTATTTGCTCCTTCTTAAGCATTTTAGCAATCAGTACCAAGATTGTGGTCAGGATGAGTATTATAATGGCCCCGGGTAGCAAGACCTCAATATGTTTATCGATAAAGCTCGGAGGCTTGTTAATGAATTTGACGTCTCTGGGGAAGGCGGATGTTTTGATACCGTACCTGCCCGCAACCTCGTAATCGATTATGAACTCAGCCACGTTACTTTCTTCGGACAGGTTTGTTACTGGTTTGCCATTGATTAAATCAAGCAGGGCTGTCGCTCCAGCTACCCCAAAATTGTAGCCTGAGAGCACAGTGCCTCCCAGAGTGCCTTTATTAAGTTGGAAATTCCAGGAAACGAAGATCGGCGCGGGAGAGACCTGTGCCAGAGAGCGGGCTACTCTCCCTTCAGAAAAGCTGTTACCTGCAGCATCCTTGAAGAATGGGAGGAGGTAATATATATCGTCAGGGCTACCCAGTGCCACCTGGGCAATCAGCTCTTCAAATGAAAGGTTGTTCAGATAATGAAAGGTGATTTTGGTGGATAGTTGCTGCTCGATTTGTTGAATTTCAGAGATAAGGGCCTTGCTGGTAGTTGTTATATCCGCGAGTATATAACAATTTTTTGCATTGCTCTGCAGCCGTATTGCTTCTTGCAGGGTTGCCAGGTGAGATGCATTTTCTTTAATGGCATAGGTTATCCCTTGAGGTAATTCCCTGTCACGATAGCCATTGATGCCAGTAGCCAGTATTGGTATATCGCCAAACAAATCATGAGCGTATTTCGACAAAAAAAGCATAGCGTCGTTGTCTGTAGCTAATATGCCGTCAAATCGAACACCGCCGAATTTTTCCTGTAAAATCTCCAACAAATATTTGTGGTATTTGTCGGTATCCAGACTCTTGCTGTCCATATAGGCGACGCGGATAGTGTTGCTTATATCCAGATTGTGGAAGACTGACATAGCTCCTTTTTGCTGAGAATTAGTCCAGCTGTAATCAGCCCCATAAGAATTGAGAATAAGGATGTTTTTACTCATGATCTGCATGCTGTCCGATCGGGCCCAGAGGGAAAACGGAACAGTCAGCAAAATGAGCAGTAGTATGGTTGTCTTAAAGAAGAATAGAGTTCGAGATCTGTCTGACATCAGCAGTCCCCGTGTCTGATTGTATATCTATTCCGGCAAGGCCAGGTTGAATAAAGTGTGATTGTTAAGCTAGCAGTCAAAAATGCTGTAAGGATAACAGTAAGCAGCATAGCATATTTTGGCATCTTGAGAAGTAAAGAGCTATGCCGTCTTATAAAACCGGAAGTGGATTTGTCAGATAGTTGAACAATTAAGTATCGGAAATAGCGATTTGACAAATATAATAAACAGATATAAAAAACATGAAAAAGTATTGACTGAGGCCAGCCGGTTTATTCTGTATTGTATAAAAACCTGGGTGTATCGAGGTTTGCACATTCTGGAGAAAAGTGTCTTGATACGATATCTGTTGTGTTCCCGAACATTTGACAAGCAACTGAAGGCGATGCGGCGCTCAGGGCGAAAGGGTGAGTGGGCGGCCATGCAATGCGAAGTGCTGCTCGACAATATACGAGGAAGAGGGATTCTCGCCGACGAGGTGTACTGCAAGAGAACCAAGAACGGCGAATACCGAATCAGTAATTGCGTAAAATATGATCTCGGCAATGGATATCGGCTGGTGACTGTACGCAACGGATCATATCTCTTCATACCCTTCGCAGGTACACACGATGAGACTGATCAGTGGTTGGATCGTCGAAAACATTATGAATTCAGGTCGGGTAATCCCGCATACAGAAAAGAAACTATTTCTGCAAAAGGATACCATGGTAACAGTTGTCGACCGAAAAATGAGGATAAAAATGAAGAACTTGATGATCCTTATGAAGAACAGATAATGACGAGGGTCGATGAAGATATGCTCCGTCAGATCTTCATGGGCTTGTATGGTGCTAATAAGCAATAATTGGATATTCCGCAAAGATCGAAAAGGCCCCACATGCAGCAATAGGAGTGGGGCCTTTTTTGTGTTATGAGCGTATTCCGCCCTGGTGGGACTACTCAGCGAGAATCAGGGTCTCGGTTGAGTGATAATGGAAATCTGCCAGTAGCAGTTTCTTGCGAAGCTGGGAGGGACGTCTGACAGCGAGCCCCACTACTTCAGCGCACTCATAAGCGGCCATGGCAATGGCTGCATACGGCAGGGTGCCGAGAGTGGCCTCACCACCTTTTTTCGGAGCAGTATCGGGGTCACCGTACACTAGTTTCAAGCCGGGGTCTTCCGGGAAGATCACCGTAGCCTGGCCGCTGGCACCACCTATGGCGGCAGAAACCATGGGGATGTGCTTTTTGCGACAGATGTCTTCAAGCACGAACCTGGCGCTTATAGTGTCGAGACAGTCGACAGCTATTTCACCATCACCGATAATCGCCTCACCGTTTTCTGCGGTGAGAAACTGTGTGATGCATCTGGTTTCAACTGCAGGGTTAATACTTTTGACTCGCTTTTCACCCACCTCGGCTTTCATCTGGCCCAGCACATCCGTACTGCTCAGTAACTGTCGGTTGAGGTTACTGTCTTCAAAATAATCACCATCGACAAGGGTAAGCCTCCCGATACCGATTCGTGCAAGGATTTCAGTGACAGTTCCCCCCAGTCCACCTTGACCGATCACCACAGCATGGGAGTTGAGCAACCGAATCTGGTCATCACAGGAGAGAATTTTTTGATTACGAGCATACCGTTCAGGAACAATTTCCATCGCCAGTGCTGCCAGCTGTATTTCCCTATGAGAATGACCGGTTTGCATAGCCAGATCACGTTCCTGGGCAAACAGAAGCGCCTGGTATGGAGTTTGATCCGGGCGGAGCCGATCTTCAGCGGCAGCTTCAATTTTACAGCGCAGCTCATCTGAAACGATAGTTTTGGTATTCACCTGCATTTCTGAATGTATCCGGTAGTGGGGATTGAATCCCTTGAAATATATCAGTTTCTTCTAATATAGAGTTACCTGGAGGCTCTTGAGAACATTTGGCCACGCTCTCAAGAGCCCTGCAGGAAATGCGCATAAAGCGCAGTACCTGCCTAGAGTCTTCTTCGGTCTTTCAGGGATAAAAACTGCCATGATTTATTGTAACAAACTTCGAAGCTGACACTGCCTGAATTGATAATAACGCCTGATTAGATGGCGGAAACCGTTTTACGAATATCTTCGTCTTTCAGTATCTGTTGGGCTATGTCACTCAACTGGTCATTGAGAATCTTTTCGAGTTGGGCAATTTTGGGTTTAGTGACAGTCTCCTTAGTTTCTTCCCTGTTGTATTTTTTAGTGAGAGTTCTGGTACCGTTCACAACTTTAAGGGTGATCACGCTTTTTGCATGGATGTCATGGAGAATTTGTGGTTGGTCTACTTTTACCAGCAACTCGTTGATTTCCACGGTCATATGTACACGTGCAGCGGGGTTTATGGCTAGCCCCTGGCCTTCGAAGCCTCTCGAGAGGGATTCCTTGAGAATAATTTGCGGAGGTGTAAGAGTCGGTAGCTCTGAGGTTATTTCGTCTTTGACCGTATAACGAATAACTTTTTTGTCGTTTCGTAGATCTGTGCCCTGGATATTTGCTGCAGCATTCTGGTAAAGGGTGGCAGGCTGAGCACCAATTCTCAGGTCGAGGTTGGCTGTTACCGGTTGCTTGGTAGCGCATCCGGCCAAGAGTAGAGCAAGGGCTATTGCTGCAAGTCTTTTCATCTGTCTCTCCATATCTCGATAGTATTGTGCGGTGTTGCATACATCGTCATTAACCATGGCCTCGAATATACCATAGATCTCTTTGAATTCGAAAAAGAATTGGCAGATTCCGTCCTTGGAACCCGGAACGGTGTATTTGCTGTAGTGGCTATATATACTGATGATTCGGCAACGAAACACCCAGGAGCTGCCACTGTATGTTCATACCATTGTGGGAAACGTGTAGATATCATATAAATAAAGAGAACGTAGCGGAGTGGTTGTAAATCAGGGTCGTCATACATGCCTGAAGGGTAACTGTATGGAATATAAAGATTACTATAAAATTCTTGGTGTATCGAGGGATGCCAGTCAGGATGAAATCAAGCGGGCTTACCGAAAGCTCGCCCGCAAATATCATCCGGACGTGAATAAAAGTGAAGATGCCGAGGTTCGATTTAAGGAAGTGGGGGAAGCCTATGAGGTGTTGAAGGATAAAGAAAAAAGGGCAGCGTATGATCAATTTGGCAGTAAATGGAAAGCTGGTCAGGATTTCAAACCACCTCCAGGGTGGGATTTTCGGGAATTTACCGGCGGTCATCGCTACACCAGTTCTTCAACCAATGGTTTCAGTGATTTCTTCGAGGCGCTTTTCGGAAGGGGCCATAGAACAGGGGAGAGTGACTTTTCATTTTTTCAAACGGGTGGCCTTAACCGGGGACGCGATATTCATGCGAAGCTGGCTATCAGGCTCGAGGAGAGTTTTAGTGGTAGCAGAAAAACAATTTCCCTGAACAGATCGTCACCACATGGATTTGGGTACGGGGGTGAGACTACCTCGCTACAGGTATCCATCCCGAAGGGTATAATTGAAGGGCAGCAAATACGGCTCGAAGGGCAGGGGGAGTTGTTGATGGAGCACGGTCCTCGTGGGGATCTCTTTCTAGAGGTTGTTTTTGAAAAACACCCATTTTTTACGGTGGTAAAACGTGATGTTTCGATGGTGTTACCAGTGACACCCTGGGAGGCCGCTCTTGGTGCGAAGTTGAAGGTCCCCACCCTTGGTGGGCCAGTGGATTTAAATCTGCCGGCTGGTTCACAATCCGGCAGAAAATTACGATTAAAAGGAAAAGGGCTCTGCAGTCGAAGTCAGAGCGGAGACCAATACCTCATTATTGAGATTCATACGCCCAGGGTCGAGAATAATCGGCAAAAAGAATTGTATGAGGAGATGGCACGAATAATGCCCTTTAATCCACGTGTTACATTTACGGTGTGATATGGCTGGCGAAGAAAAATCAGACAGGAAAGTTTTGAAGAACAGGCAGGACGTAGACAAAAAAGAGCCCACTTTGCTCGATGAAAGCGTAACATATACCTTTACCGAGCTTTGCAATGTCTGCAAAGTAGGCGATGAATTTGTCTTTGAAATGATTAACGAGGGAATTATTGCCCCCATCCGTGCGGCCGGAGCCTCGCCCAGGAGCTGGATGTTTTCGGCAACAAACATCAAAAAAGTGCAGATGACCGTGCGATTGCAGGAAGATCTGCGAGTGAATTTGCCAGGGGCGGCATTGGCCATAGAGTTGCTGGAAGAATTAGAGCAGTTGCGGAACCGGGTTGGGGAAGAATAGCCGTATATTCCGATCTTATTGGTTCGAATGAGCGCAAATTGGAAACATCGTAGGTGGATATGGAGTAAGGGAAAGTGATTTCAACAGCATTGAGCATGGTCTCTGAGGTTGACCATGCTCAATGCGGGTTTGGAAAAGCATCTTAAAAGGAATTACGAGGCCAGAATGAGTGTACCCGTAATAAGAAGATGCCTGAAAATATATATGAATTATCATTATCGGCAACCTAATCTGCGATAATTGCCAAACAATAACAATAAATAACACAGGATGGGTGGATGCGTATTATCTATACTGCCTGACGGGAACCCCGAATTATCCGTTTCTCAGTGATGACAAGATCCAGCAGCTCATCATGATCCTGTAGCGGAGCACGCTCGATAATCTGTGTTTCAAAAGCCAGTCCGACGCGTAGGGCATTGGGGTTGGCTGAGACGAATCTGTCGTAAAATCCCCCGCCATACCCAAAGCGCCCGCAACGTTCATCAAAAACAGATCCCGGCAGCACGATCATATCGATATCCATGGGGTTAACATAGTTGCTTGTAAGGATTTCTTTTTTGGGCTCAGGTATATCGCAATAGCCTGGAATCAATTCCTCAGCGGGATTCGTAATTGATATGGCATCGAGCCTGCGTTCCTCCACATATGTTATTGGCACCGAGACTTTTTTTCCCAAACGTATAAGTGCATGCAGGAGTGGTAAGGTTTCTACTTCGCTTCGAAAGCTTACGTAAAGAAAGATATTATTCCTTTCAGAAAGCTCCGGGAGTGAGAGGAACGATTGCTCTATGGCAGAACTTTTTAAGACAATCTCATCCCTGGTGAGTGAGTCACGTTTGCCAAGAATATCTTTTCGCAACTGTTTTGAGTCATTCATGTTATTTCCTGTTTTGAAGTCATTAACCAGTGCAACTGCGTGGGAGTAGGACCTTATAGCCTTTGAATAATGTAAAGATAGGTTGGAACCCGACTGAGTACTTTCAGACGATTGAAACCAAATGTTTTAGATCGTGAAGGTTGACCAAACTTCAGCGGTGACAGGTAGACGCACCCCTTCGGTTTAACCCGAGGCAGGGACTCGCGGACCAGTTCGAGAAAGGCAGGGAGATGTGTTTGAGGCAGATCTTCATCGAGAACAAAATTGGCTGTAATCTCAGTTTTGCTGAAATTGTCATTGATATCCTGGATGCGGGCAAAGGCATCTGCTACCTGAGCTGAAGTGATTGGTTTGCCAAGCAGGTCGAGTGTGGCCTGGTCATGGGACTCAAGCCCGATATTGATGTAAACCTGAAAGGGTAATTGCTCAATTTCCCGAAAAAAGTCGTCGGGGGTATTCAGCAACGATGAAACAGAACCAAAGAGATATGCGCTACAGCCATGTAAGAATGAGCCGGAGAGATTCAGTTTCTCTTCAGCGGATTTGAGGGTGTACAATATCAGCTTGGGTCCGGCATTCAAGGCGTCATGCTCGCCCAGAAAAAGGCCGTTGTAATTGATGAGGTCATCCCCGTATATACGCATCAACCCATCTAGTTGATGATCAATTTCTGCTGGAGATTTGGGGGCAAATAGTCGTTTGTTTTTGACTTCACAAAACCTGCACTTGTATAGGCAGCCAGTTGCAACAGTAATAGGGATAACGTTGTAATCAACGTGGCGTGCATCAGGTGGTAATACGGTTGAGCGTCCACCGCAAAGGGTAAACAGGTTATCAGCCGTCTGTTGCAGTCTGTCAGCATTGTTCGCCAACGCTTTTTCAAGAAAGGAAACGATGTCTTCTGGGAGATTGCTTTCTCTGGTCAGGATCTCTTCAAGGCACCTCGGCCATGAATTGATCAGCTCTTGCAGGCAACCGTTCTGGAAAGGAGCGCCTCCAAGCATTCCATTGGTTTTGTACGGCAGGTTCGGGAGGTAATATTCACCCGTAGCCTCGTAAACTCCGGTATAGCCACCAGTGGAGTAATAGATCCAGTCGTTGCCCATGTTGCGTTTAAGCCATTCATGGGGATGGGGCCAGTCTGCCCCTTTACCCCGGGCACGAATTATTTCGTTGTTAAGGTTGAAGTGCAGCACAAGGTCCCGGGTTTCAACTTCAGCATAGATACCGCTGAAAACGGGATAGCTCATTTTGACATACTTTGCAGACCCCATTTTCCGGAGGCTGATCTGTACGGTATCAGAAGTGAATGTTGTTGTTGGCTTCATCTGGAACCTGTGAAAAAAACTATCCGATTTCCTCGGTTTTATTGAACCCTGTAATGTGCTATAACTGGTCTGCAATATAGCAAATTTATCTTTACCATGCAGGAGTATTCTTTATGGATCATTGTAGTACTCACCATGACCGTCCGGCACAATATTATTGTTCGAAACACAAAGTTGGCTTGTGCGAGGAGTGCCTGCATTGTCTCGATCCTGAGATTTATTGCACATTCCGCACATCTTGTCCGATCTGGTTTTTGCACAAGGAGCACAGACGCGAAGCGCGTCGAATTGAAGAACAGCGGAGAGGTGACAAATAATAGGTAAAAACTTGAATTTTCAAGGTTCCGCCAGCGTGCCGGACTATTTATAGTGATAGCGTACATATAAATCTGCCAGCTTAGCATACATCATCATGCCGGCAGTACGGCGTATCAACCAGCTGATGCCGTAAATGAGATCATGAATCAGAATTGAATCCTTCAAACTGCTGCCTGCCCAATAGAAGTAACTCTTTTTCCACGCCCTAATTACCATATAATGAAAAGGTCAATAAGCCTTAGCTACGTATTTTATCATAAAAGCAGCACTTTAATCAGCAGCAGGTTCACAGGTCGGCTGTACAAGTGAAGTGCAAAATTGAATGATTTCGAAGGGCAATAATGAAAAAGAGAATTCAGTATGCAATGGCCTCAGTACTGTGTTCGTTGGTTGCGTCATTGGCCTGGGCTGAAATGCCTGAGCCAGGTCTGGATGCGCTGTGGATCTATATCTCCAGGACATCACCTTACAGTTCCTGGGGATTCTGGCCGGATCACCAGGGAATGCGGGAAGGCAGTGTGCCGCATGGTCCGCTACATAAAGTGTATGTCAACGAGGCGGGACTCACCTCTGCGAAGCCTCTGGTGAATGGTGGTACGATTGTGGTAAAGGAAAATCATAATGAGGCCGAAGAACGTCAGGCCCTTACCGTTATGTATAAAGTTAAAGGATATAACCCGGAAGCTGGAGACTGGTTTTGGGCAAAATATGATACAAACGGTAAAGTTGATAGGTTCGGAAAGCCCGCAGGTGGTATAAGTTGCCATGGTGGCGCTGCCGCTGGTGATTATATTCTCATTCACAGCTTTGATTAGCATTGAACTGTTTCTTTTCGGCAGCAGCCGATGTATTCAACATCGGCTATTGTCGTTATTATCCAGACATGCCCCTCCCGGAATTGATCTCTTTTAAGCCAGTATCTCTCATCATCACTGATCGCCCCTTGAGGGGATTCTTCGTGACAGTAAATTACAATATCACACCAGACTAAAACAGACATTTATAATAAACCAGAAGCGGTTGTTTGTCAGGGTGTGCTGTTCGCAATATAGCGAAAGTACACATTTTTTTGTTTGTGCTTGCACAAGATATTGCTATCGGTTAATTATCTCTATGTTGGTGATACTTAACATAAAAAAGTTGCTGGTATTATGGGGCGTTTGTCCTGCCTGGAGATGTGTACCTGTCGTACCTGCCGACTATAAATTATGTGATAGACAATGTATCCCCCATATTTTTGTGAGAGCTTTTCCATGTAATATTCTTTTATCGGGAAAAAAATGCACAGACGACCTCACATATCCCCTTCATTATCTTCGATGCTGAACTTTAAAGCTCAGTATGTCGTTTGTCTATATATTCTGTTTTGTCATATTGTTACTATTTTGTCTGATGTATTTTGCTTTCATTCAGATTTTTTTACTTGATGCGGTTACCTGTTGATAGAATGATTTGAGTTCGCAACTTGATACTATATATTTATATTCCATATTAACTGGATTTTAATGTGAGCAATATATATTGATGTTAAATATTAATACGATATACAGAACATCTTTTGGCTGAGGCAGATTAAGCGAGGATATCCAACGTGGTGCGGAAACCCCGCAGGTATAAGAACCAATCAGTAACCAGTGTGAGTTTGTTATGGATAATAGATTTTCCGATGAAGAAAGGGCATTTTTCAGGAAGTTGAAAGATGAGCGATCCAACGGCTGGATAACTATTCTTTTCCCGCTCCTGATATTTTTTATTATCGTTGTAGATATCTATTCCGGTAACAGTACACCAAGCGAGTTGTTATTCTCTCCTTATATCATTATCGGAATATTCGGTTTTTGTCTGCTGTATCTAGCATCACAGGTTATTTCAGAATTGCGCTTTCGTAAACATTATCTGTCACATAGATCACCAAAATCAATAACCTTTATGTTCTTACGTATCGGGTTTTATCTGGTTGTTGGCATAGGATTTTACTGGGTGATCAGGTATGCGCTAATATAAGTAATTCCGATTATGCCCGGATATTCATTCCTAGTAGTATCTCCCATCCTTCTGTCTTCTGACCTACTCCCCGCAACACACACAAAAAAGACTGACCCGCAGTCTCGGTTTTGGGCTTTCCTGCGTCTTTCCCCGGATGTGCGTTAATGTCAGCTGAACTGGCAATACAAATTGTCTCGGCGATAAAAAATCTGGTGTGTGACTCGCTTATTTTCTGATTTCGCTTCGAACTGATACAATATTTCAGGGAGTATTCTGTGAGTTAGCTCACCAATCATAGACTGGTCTTCGACCAGCTAAAAGATTGCTGATTCCGAATGGTTTGTTGTAAATATTAAATTATGCCAGAGGTTGTAGTGGCACTATCTGGTATGAAGATAATATGAATAGGGAAAATCTATGCAGCCAAAGAATGCTTTGCCAGAACAAACCGGCGTATTAGGGACTTTTGCCGGCGTTTTTACTCCTTCCATCCTTACCATTCTCGGCATAATCCTTTTTTTGCGCCTTGGTTATGTGGTAGGTAGCACAGGCTTGATGTATGGTTTGCTCATCATTGGGTTGGCTAATAGTATATCGGTGCTGACTACCTTTTCCCTTGCGGCGATTGCCACAAATTTCAAAGTGAAAGGTGGAGGCGATTACTACCTCATCTCACGCACCCTCGGCCTCGAGTTTGGAGGGGCGCTGGGATTCGTGCTCTTTCTTGCCCAGTCGGTCTCAATTGCCTTTTATTGTATTGGGTTTGGTGAAGTTGTCGCTGGCTATTTCCCGGGTGGTCCGTCAAGTCTCCCTCAAATGATCTCCGCGCTTGCAGTGGCTCTTCTGTTCCTTTTAGCCTGGGTTGGTGCCGACCTGGCCACGAAGTTTCAGTATCTGGTTATGGCATTTTTGGTGCTGGCTCTGACTTCATTTTATATCGGGGGAGTAGCGAACTGGGATAGTGGGTTGTTGGCCAAAAACCTCGCGCGTCCACAAAATGCCGCACCATTCTGGGTACTATTTGCTATTTTCTTTCCAGCGGTTACCGGTTTTACCCAAGGGGTAAGCATGTCGGGAGATCTGAAATATCCTGAGAAAAGTTTACCTCTTGGAACATTTGTGGCTGTAGGACTGTCTATTGTAGTTTACGTAACCATAGCAATTCTTTTTGCAGCCAGCAGACCGCTTACTATACTGCAGAACGATTATGGTGCGATGGCTGATATTGCGTACATGGGTATCTTTATCGATGCCGGTGTCATTGCAGCCACTCTTTCATCTGCCATGGCCTCATTTTTAGGTGCGCCGCGCATACTGCAATCCCTCGCCAAAGATAAAATATTCCTTTTTCTGAATCCTTTTGCCAAAGGCAGTGCTGAAACGGACAACCCTCAAAGAGGAGTGGCTTTGTCGGCCGCTATTGCTTTTGCAACTATCGCTTTAGGTGAACTCGACCTGATAGCCCGGTTGGTTTCCATGTTTTTTCTGATTTCTTACGGGTTGCTGAATTACGCAACCTATTATGAAGCAGGAGCCTCCAGCCCTTCCTTCAGGCCGCGATTCAAATGGTACCATAAAAACATCAGTCTGGCCGGGGCCGCAGCGTGTCTGGGGGTGATGTTGGCCATAGATTGGGAATATGGTATTGCAGCTATCGCTATTCTTTTTGCCATATATCAATATTTGCGGAGAACCACCCGTCCGGCTCGTTGGGCCGACAGTCAACGTTCCCATAATTTACAAAAAGTACGGTCTCTTCTTCTCGAGGCAGGTTCGGACCCTGATCATCCAAGGGACTGGAGACCATATATTCTGGCCTTTTCTGCCACCAGGGAAAGAAGGGGAAGGTTGCTTGAGTTTGCAAGCTGGCTTGAGGGAAAAAGTGGTTTAACCACTGTGGTGCAATTTATTGAGGGAGAAGGGGCACAAAGTCGTAAAAGGAGGCTTGAGGCGGCTGCTGAATTGAAAAGGGAAGTGGAAAGTCACCGGCTTGACATCTTCTCACGAGTAATTGCCAGTCCTGATGCTCTACTATCCCTGGACGTGCTTATTCAGTCGTTTGGTTTAGGTCCCATAAAAGCGAACACAATACTCCTCAACTGGCTTGAAGATAAAGATGATACTTCCGTTGCCCGCACCAGGAATTATGTGAAATATCTTAGGAGTGGTTATCGAGCGGGATGCCATCTTGTAATTTTCAAAGGCGATCAGCGTAGCTGGGATGAGGTTGAGCTTGTCGAGCCTGAAAAACGGAGAATAGATGTCTGGTGGCGAGGTGATGCAACGAGCCGGCTGATGTTGCTACTGGCATATCTTACTACCAGAGATAAGCGGTGGGATGGTGCTACCATTCGGGTTCTGGCTACCAATTATTCTGACCTGTCGGAAAAGAGTCTTGCTGATTTACAGCAAACCATAGGTGAAACACGCATCAATGCGGAAATGATCCTGGTGGAAAATGCAGATCATCACTCTATCTCAAAATATTCTGCTGATGCTGAGCTCACCTTTATGGGGGTTACCATAAGGAGCGAAGGTGTATTTGATATATTTGGCGATAATGTCCAGAATATCGAACACACCAATGGTTTGCTGGCACTGGTGCAGGCCGGACAGGAAGTCGATCTGGGAGCAGAGCCGGAAGAAGGGGAGGCGGGTGATCTTGCTGAAGCGCAGGATAATCTTGACCGTTTGAGGCAAAGATTGAAAAAGGCTGAAAAGGCTGCTGCTGATGCGGCAGCTAAAGCCAGGACGGAGATGGATAAGATAGAGCTCGGTGGCTCAACGCTTGACCAGGATCTTGTCAATCAGTTGCGACTCGCCCTGCAGGCACGTGAAAAATCGGAACTTGCTGATAAGAGAATGGCTCGTGAACAGGCTAAAGTCGATCTGGCAATCAAAGAAGCTGAAGGAGGAACTTCAGAGCCTAAAGACGATGAAGCAGAGAATACAGAACACGATAATCCGGAAGATGGGGGCGGAGTAGATCGCCAATGAATTAGGATACCAAGAACCTGCATCCGGTGGTCTTACGCTTTGGTGTTTCCAAGAAGTGTTCAATCAGCTATGATGCCGATTGACGTTGACTCAGAAACCTCTTGTTCGCACCTGAACTGTCCTAGGTCGGCAGACAGGTGCGAACCTTTTTTTATGATCTGATAGTTTTCAGTGAGTGGAATTTTTCATCGGGGTATTGCTACCAGAAAGGCAGCTGGTTATGAGTGGAATAGATATAGACAAACTGACGGAACTACTTTTGCAGCAGCGGGAGGAGTTGATCGGGCAGAAAAAGGCCGGTCAGGCCTCCACCCGCACTGTCGAATTGGATCAATCAACTGTAGGACGCCTCTCAAGGATGGATGCCATGCAATCTCAAGCTATGGCACTTGAAGGCAAGCGACGGCGAGAGATACAACTTACCCGCATTGAGGCAGCTCTTGAACGAATTGAAGGTGGGGCGTTTGGCTACTGTGCCATGTGCGATGAAGAGATTGCAGGTCGCCGTCTCGAGATTGACCCGGCCAACCCTTTCTGTGTGCACTGTGCTGAAAAAATCTAGAGAAATAAATCTGGTAATCATTGGTGGCGCCGGCAGAAATGTTGGTAAAACCGAATTCGTCTGCCGCCTGATACAATCGTTTTCAGCTGAATATGACATCTATGCGTTGAAGGTCTCTGCTATTTTCCCGGACGAGCATCTTTATCATGGGGATCACAGCCGTGATTTTCCTGAAGGAAAACTGTTTGAAGAAAATCGCCTTAATGGTCCAAAGGATACCTCCCGTATGCTACGGGCAGGTGCGAAAAAAGTGTTCTATCTTAGAAGTGATGACGCAGGGATAGAGGCAGGGTATCGGGAATTCTCGAAAAGAATTCCCGATAATGCGCTTGTTGTCTGTGAATCAAACAGTTTAAGGTCGGTGGTTGATCCTGCTATTCATATTGTTGTGCGTTCTGTATCAGGCGAGATAAAACCGAGGGCGTTGGCGCAGCTTGCCAGGGCGGATCTGGTGGTGGTTTCAGATGGCACTTCCGGTTTTTCTGAACTCGATTCTATAGAAATCGTAGATGGCAATTGCTGGCAACTGATCCCTTGAGGTAATTTCAAATAATAAGGCGGCTTGGTGTCTGGTGGTACGTATCACCCTGGGGCTCTCTTTAGCCTGAAGTGCGCATGAGGGATTCGGGCTAATTAGCTTCTAACTGTTGTTCTCTCTCTGTAGTAATTGCTCGTTTCTGGTCCGAACCATAATCTGCCGACATTGTCAGTAAGGCAAAATAGTATCCGGCGGCTGCAATTATCAGAACCAGTATAGTGATACGCAAAAATTCCCACGGCTTTTGCCAGAGGAATACCAAAAGGACCACTCCTACAATGGCGGCAATGATGGGGTAACTGACGATAAATTGATAAATGGTCGCGTAGATATCAGATAAAATCATAGTGTTTCAAGTAGTATAGTTGATTTTTGGGAGTATCTCATAGCTGTCGCAATGCTTTGCGTAGCTGATTTGAAAATAATATGTAGTCACAAATTATGCAAATTCCAGGCCGATTTATTGGCTGCAGGTAACTGCTTCAGACAGTTTACTCTCTGAATACGTTGAGGTATTCAATTTTATGTTGCCGGCTTAATCTGCATGACATACCATTAATCGTACGGTCAATCATTGTAAGTACAAGTTGATACGCGGGAGCTTGGAATAACCAGGCTGAGAGGGGTCTGAAAGGACCCGACCGCTTAACCTGATCCGGATAATGCCGGCGGAGGGAAAAGTGTGGCTTTCAGCCATCTCCGCTCTGGGGGTGGCTTTTTTTATTGCACACGCTCCTCTGCCCGAAAGTAGTATCTGATTGTAAAAACTGCAGATCAGAACAGCTTCTCCGGGCAAAATTTCACTTTAAAGGAAATAAGTATGAATGGAGCGATTTGCAAGTTGAAGAGAGTATTGTTAATTTTTGCTCTCGTGTTCATTTTGCCTGCCTGGTGCCATGCAGGACAGACGTTAACTTTGATGACCCATGACAGTTTTAATGTCAGTAAAGAAGTTATTGCCGAATTTGAAAGAGAAAATGACGTTGTTGTTCGGTTTTTAAAGTCAGGTGATGCCGGGGCTGCTCTTGTTCAGGCTATCCTTTCTAAGAATAACCCAATGGCGGATCTCTTCTTCGGGGTAGATAACACTTTTCTATCCAGGGCTATCGGTGCAGATATCTTTGAACCGTACCAGTCTCCCATGCTGGAAATGATCCCCGATCAATTAAAGCTGGATAATGAAAACAGGTTGTTGCCTGTGAGTTATGGTGATGTTTGCCTCAACTACGATAAAGCCTGGTTTAAGGAAAAGGGGATAGCCCCACCAACTGACCTGACAGATCTGACCAGGGCGGAGTATAAAGGCCTCATTGCAGTGCAGAATCCGGCTACGTCCTCTCCGGGTATGGCGTTTCTGCTTGCAACCATAGGCAAGTTTGGCGAGGGCGATTATCTTAATTACTGGAAGAAGTTGCGTGAGAATAAGGTGCTGATTGCCCAGGGGTGGTCTGATGCCTACTTCGGACACTTCACAGCTGCTTCAGAGGGGGATCGCCCTATAGTGGTGAGTTATGCTACCAGCCCACCGGCAACTGTATATTATGCTGAGACTGAGCCTGAAGAGGCTCCAACCGTGGCATTAGTGACCGATGACAACGCTTTCAGGCAGATCGAATTTGTGGGAATCCTGAAAGGGAGCAAAAATGTCACGATTGCCCGAAAATTTGTCGACTTTATGCTCAGCAAAACGTTTCAGGAGGATATTCCCCTGCAAATGTTTGTCTATCCGGCTAGCGGCGAAGCAAAACTGCCTGAAATATTTATAAAGTATTCAAAAGTCGCAGAGAAACCGTTAAAGGTCGATCCCGCAGCCATCGAGACCAATCGGGAAAAATGGCTGGAGGATTGGACAAACGTGATGTTGCGATAATTACGGATGTTGGGTCTCGAGTATTCTTTAAAACAACCAGTCATTAAAGCACAACCCCGATATCTCATCGGCACAGGTATGGGAAAGCGCGGAGTTCGTTGCACCAGATTCAGGCAGCCTGTTTGATTGGAAAATGAGAATATAATTAGATTAATGGGCTGTGCAAGGGGATTGGCTCCAGGGCATTGGCGACATCTTGACTACGCAGGTTGTATAACCTGCATGTTGGTGAAATTTACATAGTGGTCATGGGGAATGCTGGTTAAAGGTATATTGTTACTGGGGTTGTACTGGTGAATGAACAATCTCGAAATTCGCTGCGGTGGCTGGTTTTTTCCCTGCCTCTGGTTTTCTTGGCACTGTTCTATTTTTATCCGTTAACCAAGATCGTGCTGTTCTCTTTTTTACCGGAGGGCAGCTGGCAACCTGAAAGGCTTGCCAAACTGGTCGCCAGTCCTGTTTATTTCCGTATTCTCTGGTTCACCATCTGGCAGGCGGCACTTTCCACCTTGCTGACTTTGCTGATTGCCCTTCCTGCAGCCTATATCTTTGCCAGATACCAATTTCGCGGCAAGAGTCTTCTGCAGGCAGTCATGACGGTTCCTTTCGTGCTGCCAACCGTTGTTGTTGCCGCAGCCTTTCGGGCACTTTTGGGGGAGAATGGGCTGGCGAATGACTTGCTGATAAATGTGTTTAATTTCAGCGTGCCTCCAATCAGGCTCGACCAGACTGTCTATTTTTTTCTACTCGCTCACGTTTTTTATAATTATTCACTGATTGTCCGCATTGTATCAAGTTACTGGGCCGGTCTCGATCCTAATCTCCGTTTGGCGGCGCGGATGCTTGGGGCATCACCCTGGCAGACTTTTTTACGGGTTACCGTGCCATTGCTCCTGCCCGCTATTGGGTCCGCCGGGCTTTTGGTTTTTATTTTCTGTTTCACCAGCTTTGGGGTGGTTCTCATTCTTGGTGGCCCAGGTTATGCCACTATCGAAGTCGAGATATATCGTCAGGCTGTGCAGATGTTTAACCTGCCTATGGCTGCCGCTTTATCGCTCATCCAGATAACTATCAATTTTATCCTGATGTGGATATACGCCAGGCTCGACACTAAATCGAGGAGTTCTTTCTACTCTGACTCTGTGGCAGGGGGCGCTGTGCGCCCCGTAACTTCTTTTGCCAGGCTTATGATCATCGGTAATGTCTGCATTATGTTGCTGCTATTGGTAACCCCCCTGATGGCATTGGTGTTGCGCTCGTTTACGGGGCAAGAGGGATTGACCCTGAGCTATTATTCAGCGCTGTTTTCCACCGAGGCCCACTCAGTCTTTTTCGTTGAGCCGATCAAGGCTGTAGCCAACAGTGTTGGGTTTGGTATTGGAGCAATGTTGATTGCAGTTGTACTTGGGCTCATGGCCTCGGTTTTTCTGGCATCTGATCAAGGTAGAAGAAAAGAGATTGTAACTTCAATCAGGCGTTACAAATCTTCCACAACATTGTGGGACGCTCTGATAATGTTGCCCCTTGCAACTTCTGCCGTAACGCTGGGCTTTGGCTATATCATTACTTTAAATGCACCACCCCTCAATTTGCGTGATTCGCTGGCGTTGGTGCCAATTGCTCACGCCCTGGTGGCATTTCCCTTTGTGGTTCGCTGCATTTTGCCTCAACTCAGGCAGATACCACAATCGCTTCGGGAAGCAGCAACAATGCTTGGTGCATCACCGGCTCAAGTATTTTTTCAGGTTGATCTGCCGATAATCAGGCGGGCAATTCTGGTTGGGGCTATTTTTGCATTTTCTATCTCGATGGGAGAATTTGGCGCTTCAGCTTTTGTTACCAGACCGCACACTCCGACAATGCCTGTGGCAATTTTCAGATTTCTAGGCCAGCCTGGTGAGATGAATTACGGGCAGGCAATGGCTATGAGCACGATTTTGATGCTGGTGACTTGCTCGGGATTCTGGTTGATTGCAAAACTCGATCGATCGCGGAATGCTTTACGGTGATCCGGTTGCCCGGAGAGGGTTGTAGTGAAAAGTAACAAGGTAAGGACTAGAATGAAAACCTCTAAATTACTTGAAGTGACTAGCTTAAATAGCCGGTATGGCGATGAAACCGTACTTCAAGGTGTAAGTTTTACTTTGGAAAAGGGAGAAGTACTTTGTCTTCTCGGGCCTTCCGGTTCAGGTAAAACCACTTTGCTCAGGATTCTCGCGGGCCTTGAACGGGAGGAGTCAGGGACCATTCTCTATAATGGAAAAGACCTGCAGCCAATTGCTTCACATAAACGTCAAATTGGCATGATGTTTCAGGAATATGCGCTTTTCCCGCATAAGACAGTTTGGCAGAATATTGCGTTCGGGTTGGAGATGCAAAAACTCGAACACGAAAGGGTGCAAGAAAAAGTAAAAGCTATGCTGGTGCTCGTTGGTTTATCCGGCTTTGAAAATAGACGGATAGATCAACTCTCAGGCGGCGAGCGCCAGAGAGTGGCGTTGGCCCGTTGCCTTGCGCCGGAACCGGAGTTGCTGCTTCTTGATGAACCGCTGGGTTCACTGGACAGGACCTTAAGAGATCGTTTGACGGCAGAGATACGTGCGATCTTGAAATCCATTGGTGTTACAGCTGTTTTCGTCACCCATGATCAGGCAGAAGCATTCAGTGTGGCTGATAAAGTTGCAATATTAAAAGATGGAATCCTGCAACAATATGACAGTCCCGAAAACGTGTATAAAACCCCGGCAAACAAGGTTGTGGCTGAGTTTTTGGGTTTTAAGAACCTTATCAGATTGTCAGGAAGGGATAGAAGTGTACCCGAAGGTTCATTTTGGCAGCTCGTGGATCATAGCATATTCGAACCGGACTCCAGCTATCTTGTTCTTATCCGGCCGGATGGTGCAAAGGTATTAGAGAAACAGGAACAGGTCCCACGTGGCTGGCCGTGTATTTCCGGACTAGTAACTCTTTCTCGTTTTCAGGGAGCAAGTTACCGGCTTGAAGTGAGAGTAGGGGAGGAGCTTTTACGATTCGAGCTACCGTTAGATCCTGCACCACCTCCGGAAGGTGCACTTATAAAGCTGGCAATAAATCCTTCAGCCGTCAAGTTGCTGCCATCTGAGTGATACGCAGAAAAAATGGTTCATCAAAATTCAGGAATATCGTCATGCAAGTCGTGATTGTTGCAAATGGTTCGGGAAATTTATCTGAGAAATTCTGTCATATCGCTCAAATGGCAGACACAATTATCGCAGCAGATGGAGGAGCAAACCTTTGTGCTGAGGCCGGTTGTATGCCTCATATTCTCATTGGTGATCTGGATTCAATAGATTCTGATTTGCTTGTGGAGTATCAACAGCAAGCAATAGAAATTCTCCGCTATCCCACCAGGAAAGATGCAACAGATCTCGAACTTGCCTTGGACCTTGCCATGTCCAGGGGAGCTGTCAAGATAGATCTCTTTGGAGCGATAGGAGGTCGCTTGGATATGAGCTTGAGCAACCTTATGCTGGCCAGTCAGGAAAAATATTCTAATATCAAGGTATCAATTCATGATCACTCGAACAGAATACAGATACTGCATCCCGGGAATCATGATGTAGATGCGGAATCGGGGGAGAGAGTATCTCTGCTCCCAATTGTTGGCGATGTCCATTCAATAACATTGGAAGGGGTTGAATATCCACTGGCCGATGAACCATTGAATTTTGGTTCAAGTCGAGGGCTGAGTAATGTGGTAATTGGAGAAGGTGCAAAGCTCTTTTTTACCAAAGGGGTTCTTGCAGTAATATGTTCTGATCAAAATGAAATATCAAAAGAACTGTAATCTTACGATTTGGCTAACAATGGAGTTTCATTTTCAGTAAAGCTTGAGACGGTTGTTGCAATACAGGGGTGCAGAAGCCCAAAACTTATTGAATGAATGCTGAGGGGAGGAGGGATGGAGTTTGTTGAGGCGAGCAGTTCCCATGCGGATTTTAAGCTTCTCACCATGTTGCTCGATATTGAATTGGTAAAGAGATATGGGCCAGAGCAAAAAACGTATGCAAAGCATAACCAGATTGAAATCGATGAACCGGCCATAATTGGTTACCTGGATGGTAGGCCCATGGCCTGTGGCTGTTTCAGAAAGTTTTCTGAAAGCGCGGTGGAAATTAAGCGAATGTTTGTTGCTGAAGAGTGCCGGAGGAGAGGCTACTCAACCATCATTCTCGACCAGCTTGAAGTACTTGCCCGAAGATGCGGGTTCAGCTGCACGGTGTTGGAAACAGGCAAAGGTCAACCTGAGGCAATCGGACTTTATCGAAAGGCGGGTTACCAGGTAATCGACAATTATCCACCATATGAAAGTATGAATAATTCGGTCTGTATGCAAAAAAAGTTATAAAAACAAGCGGCTGTTTATACGGTGCTTATCGAAGCAAATAGTATTTTTTGTGCTACGCATGGCATTTTTTTTACAAGATCAGGGGCAGGAGAGGGGAGAGGATGCAAACAGAAACACCGAATTGTGCTCAATGTCCATTTAAGGCATCTGACAGGCTGTGTCGGATAGAGGAGGGGAGGTTTCCCGAATCATGTCCTACCATGAACATGACTGAGCTCATTAAAAAAAGTCTTGAGGAATACAACGATACCAATGGTAATTGCAATTTTGCCAGGCAGGCTGCAATTCAGGAAGCTACAGGGTATCATGGACGTGACCTCGGGTATGAGCGGGTTCGGGCTGCCAAGACTCGAATTGAGGAGATCATTGAGTTTGCCCGGCGAATGAATTACCAGAAGCTTGGAATGGCTTTTTGTCTGGGATTGAGAAAAGAGGCAAAAGCCGTTGAGCAGATATTTTCGTCACATGGCTTCGAGGTTGTATCCGCTATTTGTAAGATTGGCAGGGTGCCGAAACAAACCATAGGGGTGTCACTTGATGAGCAGATTGATACACGTAGGCCTGAAACCATGTGTAACCCGATTCTACAGGCTATGATCCTGAATCAGGGAGAGGCTGACTTCAACATTCTTCTGGGATTGTGTGTAGGGCATGATTCATTGTTTTTTAAGTATGCTGAAGCACCAACCACAGTTTTGGCTGTAAAAGACAGGTTGTTGGGACATAATCCGCTTGCGGCGATTTATACCCTGGACAGTTACTACCGTACCTTGAAATAGGTTGCTTAAACATAAAGTTATGAGTTGAGAACGCTCGTTAATCAGGGCGGTGTACGAGATGGACCTAAGTTTTCTAACCCAGCATTCCCTATTATTTAATCCGACCAGGCTGATTTCTGTTATTATCTTTCTGGTCGGATTTGTTCTTTCAATATTTATCTGGTTTGCCAGAGATACTGGAAATATGAGTATTCGTTTTTTCCTGGTTTATCTGCATCATAACAGACGTGGATTGTTGCGCAGGCTCTTTGATGAGGGGCCAGGTTTCCTGATATTGCCGTTATGGCTCATTTTTGCGTCGCTAGGCGAGAAATACCTTGGGCCTTTGTTTAGCGGCTGGTTGAACTGAAAGCATTTGTTGTATTGTATGGTGCACCCATAACGCCTTGATGCGAACGGTTTATATTCAAGAGCCATGTGGCTGGAAATATGAATCAATTGCCGCCATAAGCAGTCAGGCACGTTCTCATCTTTTGGAGAGTAAACACGTTACACATGTGGTAGTTGACAGCGCATGCGGTAAACAAGTATCAGAAAGGTATAAGTAGATTATCGCAGTAATGGAGAAAGAAATGGATTGTCATTTAGAGGATAATAAGAGAAATTGTAATTGTACCAATAATTCCTGTCCAAGAAAAGGAGCATGTTGTCAGTGCTTAGCCCACCATTTGGGAAAGAGGGAACTGCCTGCTTGCTGCTTTACGGCTGAAGCTGAGAGAACATATGATCGTTCTTTTAGTCATTTTGCAGATTTGGTTGAGAAAGGAAGAGTATAGAATTATGGCTGCATACATACGGAAATTACTTGTGCGGCAATTGCCGTTCATATAGATTTTCCTTTGCATGCAGGTAACTTACGTGGGTTGATTTATGCTGCTGAAGCTCTGTTGAACCAGCCGGTTCGCGGTTCTGAAATGATGTTTTCGACAATACAAAGGTTGTTTAGTCTCACGCCGAAGGTATTTGAACATCTGATTGAGAGGTGGCATGGCTATCAAATTTTCCAGTCCGGAAGTTACACCGATGCAGGAGATTCCTGTTGATTTTACCTGTGATGGCGCCGAAATTTCCCCACCGCTTATCTGGAGCGAGGTACCAGAAGGGTCAGAGACCCTTGTTGTTATATGCCATGATCCAGATATGGTACATGGTGAATGGGTGCATTGGATATGTTATGATATCCCGGCAGAATGTGATGGTTTACCTGAAGGAATTCCAAAGACAGATAGTATCCCGCTTGGCGGCAAGCAGGGCCTGAATGATTTTCTTAAAGTCGGTTATGGAGGACCATGCCCACCTTCCGGGAAACATACGTACATCTTCAGGTTGTATGCAATTGATTGCCACCTTGGCCTGGGGCCGGGCAAATCCAGGGAAGAAGTGCAGGGGGCGATGCAGCATCATATCCTGGCATCTGCTGAATTTGCTGCCTGTTATACTCGTCGCTGAAAGTCTGGTGCGAACAGGAGTATGTTTTGGATCGCAGAATGAATGCATTATAAATACGGGTATCGGTTTTCCGGTACCCGTATATTTTTTTACGGAGGTAGAGAATTGAACGAGATAACCAGGGTGATTGCTGCAGATCTTAAGGATGACGAGGCTGACTACCCGTCACCCCGCATGATCAACCCGCAGTTACATACGGGCTCAACAGTACTGTTTGAAAGCTGCCAGGACCTGCTGGCTGCAGGCAGGGGTGGGTATAGCGGTATCACGTACGGGACGGAGCGCCTTCCTGTTCAGCGGAAATTTGAAAATGCACTGGCCGACATGGAAGGTGGGGCGCTGTGTCGAGCCTTTCAATCCGGAATAAGCGCGATTACCAATACTCTGCTGGCTTTTACCAGGAGCGGGGATCATATTCTGGTTTGTGAAAATGTTTATGGGCCAACATCTGCTTTCTGCCGGGAAGTCCTCTCGCGTTACGGAGTTACAACTACATTTGTGCCGGCGGCAGTTGGCCAGGATATTGATCAATGGCTGACAGCTGAAACACGATTGATATTCTTGGAATCACCCGGCTCAAATACTTTTGAAATTCAGGATATTCAGGCTGTTGTGGAAATCGCCCGTGAGAAAGGAATCGTGACCATTATCGATAATACCTGGGCGACGCCGCTTTTTCTCAAACCGCTTGAACTTGGGGTCGATGTGTCAATACACTCGGTGACCAAATATATCTCAGGTCACTCCGACGTCTTATTGGGGGCAGTGACTGTCAATGGGCGCTATGCAGATGTGCTGGATAGGTTTTATAGAGTGATGGAGTTGTTTGCGTCACCGCAGGATTGCTATCTTGCATTACGTGGTTTGAAGACCCTTGGGGTGCGTATGCGGCAGCATCAGGAATCTGGTCTGGCTGTGGGCGTATGGCTTGAACAAAACGAGTTGGTCGAAAAAGTTATTCACCCGGCTCTTGAGTCTCATCCGCAGCATGAATTATGGAAAAAGGACTTTACCGGAGCTGCCGGTCTGTTTTCTTTCGTGTTTAAAGAAAACTACAGCGAAGAGCAGGTCTGTGATTTTGTAAATGCACTGAAACTATTTGGCATTGGGTTTAGCTGGGGTGGATATAAGAGTCTCGTGACTGTTGGCAGGTACCGGCGTGAGTCCGGTGAAGCCTGTGAGGGCAAGGTGCTGGTGCGGTTGAATGTCGGTCTTGAAGAGGTTGACGATCTGATAGGGGATCTTCAGCAGGCTTTCCTGGTGTTGGTGTAAATCAAGAAAACATAAGATAGTTGCAGGCAAAAAAAAAGCCGCTCAGGAATACCTGAGCGGCTTGAATTGTCGAGTGGTGACCCCAAGGGGACTCGAACCCCTGTTCTCGGCGTGAGAGGCCGATGTCCTAGGCCACTAGACGATGGGGCCAGCAATGCGAGTGTATATAACTGACCTGGAGATCCTTGTCAACAATTAGTCGACAGGTTGTTTGATTTTCTTCGATCAAAACATATGCGATGAGCATTTTGAAATCACAGATACAATATGTACTGGCCAGGGTCGCGCAATTGAGTTTTGAGAGCAAAATATTCTCTTTAAACGATGTCCGTGCGTTGCCAGTTGTTCTTTTGCTGCTTGGTCTAATTTGAAAAGAGCAGTTTTTAGCCGCTGCTTTTTGCGTGTATAGGTCAATATATCAGTGAGATATATGTTGTGCTGCGGTATGGTTACCGGGTTGCCTTACTTGGAAAATCTGTAATGTAATGAAATTGCAACCAATGTGGGAGGAGTGAAATGTCACTGCCTGTAATCCCTGTATGGTGGCCTTTTCTTGTCGCAGCTTCACCTGTTGTTCTGCCCCTGCTCTATCGTAGAAATCTACAATTTTCTCAGGACCGGGAATCGGCAAAGAAATGTAACCGTGCGCGAATAGAGCAGGCAGGGGAACTCAACCTGCCTGACTCGAGAAACTTTCATTGTCAGCGGTGGTTGAGCAAAAAGCGGCTTCAGGGTTTGTCGGTTCACCTGCTGTCTGTTATTTGCTGGATCAGATCTTGGAACGCTGCTTTTTGATGTGGGTTACGGGCCGGAAGACGATGCTATGGCAGTAAACAGTAAAAAGTTGGGCCTTGCGGATCGAGTTCTGGATGGGGTTGCGGAAATTGTATCTGAACCTCAACAACTTCCGGCCGGGTTTGGTGCTACAGGACCGCTTGCCAGGAGCCTGTTTCTAATGGGCTGGATTGAGGAGCAGACTCTTATCGCCAGATTAAAAGGTCAAGGCATCACAATTATCACCGGTTGCGGACATCCAACCATAGAGCTAATGGTTCAAATGGTCAAAACGCCCTGGCAGCGGATAACCGATGCGGATTTGACCAGTACGGTGAGTTTTTTGCGGAAGGTAGTACCCCAAAAGCTTTTATTATCCGCGCCTGATAGCTGCGACCATGCGTTGCGTAGAATTTCTGATGAATTGCAATGTGATACCAGAATATTAAAGGCGGGTGAGACGTATGATCTTCAAGGGGGATAGTATAGCAGTGCGACACCCTTCAGGGTGGTGGGGAAATATTTCGTTACGCTCCTGTCTGTTGGCGGCTGGTATCGTGCTTTCTTTTAGCGTAACCGGCTCCGCATATTCAGCCGCTTCCGGGGGCAGTGACTTTTCTTATGGTGATGTACCGCCGGCAGGCATAATGGATTACTTGAAACGCCAGAGGGTGATGCCATGCCCTACAGTTGCTGTCCCCAATGCTTCTCCCTCATGGCTGCGAGATATGAATATTGCAGAACTCATCCCCTTGCTGGCGTCAGAGGAAGCGTGCGCCAATGTGCACAGTGTTTACTCCTCGTATAGGGATTGCAGGATGTCAACAGTAGGAAGGGAGGCGGCTTTTCTAATCGAGGGTTTCAGGCTGGGAAGATATCCACCGGAGATGAATTCCGGTAATGCCAGGTTGGGCGTACAGGTGATTGAGCAATGGTGGGGGGAATATCAAAAGGAGTTGCTTAATGTTCGTTGAAAATCTGGCTCACCGGTTTTCTGGGGGGAATAAAAAAAGGCAACAGCAGAAAATCTGCCATTGCCTTTATAAACCGTGTGGTCTTGTATATCAACAAGTGGTAACCACTTGAAATGCGTGGTGACCCCAAGGGGACTCGAACCCCTGTTCTCGGCGTGAGAGGCCGATGTCCTAGGCCACTAGACGATGGGGCCAAACGGTTCGGTGTATATACCTAAGTGCAGTGGCGTTGTCAACAGTAATTGCCAAAAAAAATCATTCCTGATGATCTGATTTTACTTTTTGGCCATCTCAGCCTGAATTTCACTTTTGGGCTTGCTTTCACTATACCTGCCAAAAAGTTTTGTGCGCGCACGGAGGCTTGTGCTGAGTTCTTCGCTCAGGTATTCATCAATACAGCGCCAGCCCCAGTTGCCTTCTGGTACGCCGGGGCTGTTCATTCGGCAATCGTTGCCAAAACCCAGTGCGTCCTGTAGTGGAAATATAGTCAGGCAGCCGATTGAAGACAGTGCGAGGTACATCAGGTCATTGTGGATTCCTGAATCGTCGTGCAGGGTTCTGTTTGCCAATTCTTTTATTGTCTTTCGCAGGTCGTCATTGAGCTGGTGGTTCAGAAACCAGCCCACAGTTGTCTCGTTGTCATGTGTGCCAGTATATACTACGCAGTTTGAGGTGTTATAGTTGTAGGGCAGAAAACTGTTGTCCGGGTTGCCGTCAAAGGCGAACTGCAGCACCTTCATGCCTGGGAGTTCCAGTTTGTCTCTCAGGTCGATTACTTCCTGGGTGATGATTCCCAGATCTTCGGCGATAATGTTTAATTCTCCAAGTCGACGCTTGATCTTTTTGAAAAAACCCGCACCAGGACCTTTTACCCAGTCACCATCTACAGCAGTATCATTTTCCGCCGGGATGGCCCAATATGACTCGAAGGCACGGAAATGGTCAATGCGGGCGATATCTACAAATTCAAAGACATTAGAGAATCGGTCAACCCACCAGTCTTCGAGTTGTTTGCGGATTTCAACTGATTCACTGCTCCAGTTGTACAGGGGATTACCCCAGCGCTGACCGGTTTCACTGAAATAATCCGGCGGGACCCCGGACACTTTATTTGGCAGGAAGGTATCCGGGTCGAGGTCGTAAATGTCTTGGTTGGCCCAGACATCCACCGAGTCCAGCCCGACATAAATGGGGATATCTCCAAAAAGTAATATGTCTAAATCAGTAGCAAGTGATCTCAGTTGTTTCCACTGTTCGGTAAAGATGAATTGCTCGAATTTGTAATAAAGAATTCGTTCTTTGTGTTTAAGGTAGTGCTTTTTGAGTGCGCTTTTGTCTCTTGCGGCAAGCATTCTTGGCCATTGGAACCAACCTCTGTTAGTGTGTTGCTCTTTTAAAACCATGAACAGGGCATAATCTTCAAGCCATCTGTGTCGGTCGCAAAATAGTTGGAATGCCATGTTGCTTTCAACTTCAAAGTTGGTAAATGCCTCTGCCAGTAGATGTTTTTTGAAATTCCATGAAGCAGTATAGTCCGCCTGGAAGGGAGAGAAATCATAATTGTGGTCAAGGCTTTTAGCGCTGACAAGTCCGGATTGCTTAAGGAGATCCGGACTTATCAATAATGGCGACCCAGCGAAGGCGGCAACGCTCATGTATGGTGAGTTGTCGAAGAGCGGATTGGTTGGGTTGAATGGCAAAAACTGCCAGCAACTCTGTCCGCTTTTGGCAAGAAATTCAAGGAATCGATGGCTGGAATGTCCTATATCGCCTATTCCGTAGGGAGAGGGAAGAGAACTGATATGAGCGAGTATTCCGCTACGTCTGCGCTGTGAGAGTAGGTTAGGCATTGTGGGGTCTGAGTATCGTCTGAAGTTGAGTTAAATCCACATCCTGTAGAATAGCTTGCATGCAACTGATTGTATGAGGAAAAATAACCAATGGCCATACCTTGTTTCCGCAGTGATGAATGCTATAGTATGTAACGACATATAGACACTTTTGCGGTGATGGGTTGATTATGCGTTAGGCGGATCAGCTTTTTTTATCGATATTGCAGATAATTGCGTAGACCTGTTGACAGCCCGAATAATAACGATTGCAAAAAAACTAAAAATGATTTATTTTTGCGGTCTTGAAGTTTTTTTGTCTGCGAAATTCTTTTCGCTGGTTTTTATACATAATATCAGGTAGTTCCAGCAATAGGTGCCAAATCATCGTATTGTGATGAAACCTATCCTAACGTACTTAAGTGTACAGGAATCTGTCTTTCAAATTCAAGTTAATGGAGTGGTAGCCCTGTGCTGTCTGAAATCAAAGAAAATTTACTGAAAGCCGGTAAAGATGAAGGTTGTATCAGCTTTAGCGACCTTAATGAGATTCTGCCAGATGAGATCAAGGATCCGAACGCTATAGAGAAGATTTTTAATTTTCTCGGAGCGCACGATATCGAGATCGTAACGGTTGAGAAATCCGGCGAAAAGAGGACTCTCTCAGGAGAAGTTTGGGAGAAAAAGGACGAGTCTGACGCTGATGAGGGGTTTGACGGGTTCGAGTTGAGCTCCGGCTCCGAAACAGAATCTCACGAGGCTGAGGAGACCACGACCACGTATCTCCGAGAGATGGGTCGTTTCGACCTTCTTACCCCGGAAGAAGAAGCAAAGTACAGCAAGACTATTCGGCAGGGCTTCGAGAGCATTATTCAGGCAATCCGGGAGGAACAGTCTGGTGTGAAAGAGATGGCGCTGATGCGTGAGCGAATCGATCTCTGGGAAAAACGTGATCCGACCCTTAAGCCAAAGAAGCAGCAGCTGAATTTGATGCACTACAGCGTCACCAGTGCTTCTAGAAAATATTCCGATATCCGGGAGCTTTTCGAACTGCAGGCTAAAATCGAGGCGTACAGTCGTTCCATCGAGGTGGCGAAAGACACCATGATCAGGGCCAACCTGAGGTTGGTTGTATCCATCGCCAAGAGGTATATGCATCAGGGGCTAACTCTTGCCGACCTCATTCAGGAAGGTAACCTTGGTTTAATGCGCGCAGTTTTCCGTTTTGATTACACCAAAGGTAACAAATTCTCCACCTATGCGAGTTGGTGGATCAGGCAGGCAATTACCAGAGCTATTCTGGACAAAACCCGAACGATCCGTTTGCCTGTTCATTTCCTTGAACTGAGAAGCCAATTTTTCAAAGCGTTTTATGCTCTTTATAAAGAGCTTGGCCGTGAGCCAACACCGCTTGAAATTTCAAAGGCAACCAGCCTTCCGATGGATAAGATTCTTTCCATCCTCGAAGCATCCCGTGAACCTATCTCCCTGGAAACCCCGGTTGGTGACGACGATTCAACCCTGGGCGATTTTCTGGAGAACCAGGAATCTCAATCTCCTTACGATGCAGTTCAGAACCGCGAGCTTGCGGGCAGGGTAAAGGAAATCCTTTCAACTCTCAGCGAACGTGAAGAGAAGATTATCCGACTGCGTTTCGGAATCGGCGAAAAGGCTGAGTATACCCTTGAGGAAATTGGTAAAAGATTTAATGTTTCCCGCGAGCGTATTCGCCAGATTGAGAAAAAGGCGTTGAATCGGTTGCGACACTCCAGCCGTAGGGACAAACTCAAGTTCTTCATCGACTGAGAAATTTCAAAACAATTCCTTTAAGAGCCGGGAAGATAACCCCGGCTTTTTTTATTGCCATGAAAAGTTATATCGAAAAGGCTGGATTAGGAAAAATCCTGGAAAAAGTTGAATCTTCCGAAAGATTGTCAGTTGAGGAAGGGCTTCAGCTGTATAAGAGCAATGATATACTTGCGCTTGGATATCTCGCCAATATTGTACGTAACAGGCTGAATGGAGATAATACGTATTTTATCTACAATCAGCATATAAATTACTCAAATATCTGCACTAATCTTTGTAAATTCTGTGCTTTCGGTAAAGAAAAAGATGCCGATAAAGCATATGAGATGAGTGTTACAGATGTACAGACCAAGGTTCGTGAACGGCTTGATGAGCCGATCAGCGAAATACATATGGTCGGTGGTATCCACCCGGATTTGCCTTTTGAGTACTACTTAGAGGTTCTCCGCGGCATTAAAGAGGTACGGCCCGAGGTGCATATTCAGGCGTTTACCTGTGTTGAGATTGCGCATCTCGCGAAGATTTCAGGTAAGTCTGTGGGTGATACCTACGAAGTTCTCAAAGAGGCTGGGCTGGGCTCGATTCCTGGCGGTGGAGCAGAGGTCTTCGCCACTCGAATCCGCGAGTTGACCTGTGCCGACAAACTACCGGGCAAAGATTGGATAGAGATTGCCAAAACAGCCCACAGACACGGTTTGAATACTAATGCAACCATGCTCTACGGGCACATAGAGACTTTGGAAGAGCGGGTCGAGCATCTGGCTGCCTTACGTGAAGCTCAGGACGAGACCAACGGCTTTCTTGCTTTCATTCCACTGGCTTTCCATCCTCAAAATACCGAGATGGCAAACCTGTCACGAACCACAGGCATGGATGATCTGAAAAACATAGCGGTCTCCAGACTCTTTCTCGACAATTTCCCGCATATCAAAGCCTATTGGGTAATGATAGGGCCTAAACTGGCCCAGGTTGCGCTCTCGTTTGGCGCAGACGATATGGATGGTACAGTCAAGGAGGAGCGTATTACTCATATGGCTGGTGCCGATACTGACCAGGCCATTGGCAGCAATACCCTGGTCAAACTGATTAAAGAAGCTGGGCGTATACCTGTGGAGCGTGACACTCTTTATAAGGTGATGCAGGTTCATCAGTAAGGTCCGGGGAATTTAACCTGAATTTTTAAGCTATCGCATAACTGGTGTATTAAAGAAATATGACAGCTGTCAGAGTGCAGGAGACTGCCAAAAAAATTGAAGCTGGGGAACGCATAAGTGACGAAGAGTTTTTACTCCTTGAGCGTGAGGCTGATTTTTACCAATTAGGATTTCTAGCCAATTCGGTACGTCAAAGACTCCACCCGGACAGGACTGTAACATACGTCATAGATCGTAATATCAACTATACGGATATCTGCGTATCTGCCTGTAAATTTTGTGCTTTTTTTAAGGGGCCCGAAGAGCCGGGTGGGTATTTGCTGACCAAAGAACAGCTTGGTGAGAAAATCAAAGAAACCCAGGAACTCGGCGGCACACAGATTTTACTGCAAGGCGGCCTGCACCCGGATCTTCCTCTGGAATACTACGAGGATATGCTTCGTTTTATGAAGAGTACAGGGATTCATGTTCATGGCTTCTCTCCACCCGAAGTATGCCATTTTGCTGAAATTTCCAAGCTCTCTATCAAGGAAGTGCTCAAAAGGTTGATAGCCGCAGGGTTGGATTCTATTCCAGGTGGCGGAGCGGAAATACTTAATGACCGTGTCCGTCAGGCAACAGCACCGCAGAAATGTTCGGCAGATGAGTGGATTGCGGTAATGGAGGAAGCTCATAATCTGGGTTTAAGAACCACCGCCACCATGATGTTCGGTCATATCGAAACAGCCGAAGAGCGCCTTGAGCATCTGCGCAGGTTGAGGGAGTTGCAAGATCGCACCGGTGGTTTCACCGCGTTTATCCCCTGGCCGTTTCAGCCGGATAATACAGTGTTGGCAGATGTAGAGAAAGCGACCGCCATGACCTATTTGCGAATGCTTGCTCTGTCACGAATATATCTCGACAATATCAGCAGCGTGCAGGCGTCCTGGGTAACCCAGGGACCAAAGATAGCACAGCTTTCCTTGTCATTTGGTGCCAATGATTTTGGCAGCACCATGATTGAGGAAAATGTTGTGGCCGCTGCCGGAGTGACATTCAGGTTGTCTGAGAGAGAGATCTGCAGGTTAGTTGTAGATGCTGGTTACACACCGAAGCAGAGGCGTATGGATTACACCCTGGTAGAGTAACTGGGGAGGGTTGCATACTGCAACAATCTGCAGTTTTTTTGGTCATGATGGTGCGTAAAAGATCTCTTACCGTCACGACTTGTATCAAAGATCAGAGTTTGGATAATTGTGCGTGCTGCAGCAAGGCACGCGGTATTTATGAATAAGCAAGTCACAAGCGATATAGTGCGAATTGGTATGGTCAACTATATCAACGTTGCACCTATATACGAACCATGGAAGCGACGTGAGGCCGAAGTCGGCTGGAATGTCGTTGAGGCTATTCCTTCAAAACTTAACAGGATGCTGGCGGAAGGAGAACTGGATCTCGGTTTCGTCTCCTGCTACGAATATGGAGCACACCCGGAACTGTATCGAATCTTGCCGGATCTCTCAATCAGCGCCAATGGCCCTGTCGGATCAGTGTTTTTATTTTCAAGAGTGCCGGTAAAGAAACTGGACGGCCAGCGGGTATTGTTGACCAGCCAGTCTGAAACCTCAGTATCACTTACCAAAGTGGCGCTTGAAGAGTTTTTCAATGTGCAGCCGGAGTATGTCACCGGTGAAGTGATGTCTGAACTACGAGATGAGTGTGCTGCGGTGCTGGCCATAGGCGATGACGCCTTGAGGTTGGCCCAAGAGGGGAATTTCAGCCATCAACTTGACCTGGGCGAGGTCTGGAAAAAAAATACAGGATTACCATTTGTCTTTGCGGTTTGCGCAGTGCGGGAAGAATTTTGCCAGCAAAATCCGCTTCTGCTGTCTATGGTTCATAAGAGACTGCTTGAGTGCCGTAGCGAGGGCAATTCCCGTCTGGATGACATTTGTAAAATAGCCGCCCCGAAAATACCGATGGAGGTAGATCGTTGCAAGGCATACCTGAAAGGTATTCAGTACGATCTCGATGAGAAGAAGCGGGAGGCGTTGGAGCAATTTTTTTCCTACCTGATAAAAAGAGGAGATGCCAGTCCCGGTGCGCTACCACTTAAAGTGCATTCTTTTACATGATGACGTTGCCGGAGTAAGCACCTCTGTAAAAGAGACTACACTGAAAGGCCTGTGATGAGCGATTCGAAGAGAAAAAAAATATTAGTTGGAATTACCGGTGCCACAGGTATGCTCTTCGTGCGATCTTTTCTTGAAGAACTCGAAAAGCTCGACATCATTATTCACGGCATCTGCTCGGCATCCGGCAGACAGGTGCTGCAGATGGAGCAGGACATTACTCCAGATGAGTTGCCTGCTGTAAGTCGTTGGTTTGATGAGAAGGATTTTGCCGCTCCCCCTGCATCCGGTTCCAGCCATTACGACGGTATGGTCGTGTTGCCGTGTACCATGGGGACACTTGGCTCTATTGCAAACGGTCTATCTATCAATCTCATTCATCGCTCAGCTGACGTTATGCTCAAGGAGCGCAGAACGCTTGTGCTTGCTGTGCGGGAAACACCACTGAACAGAACTCACCTGCAAAACATGTTGCATGTTCATGAGGCTGGTGCCATTATATGCCCTCCCATGCCAGGTTACTATCACCGGCCGAAGAATTTGGAAGAGGCGGCCCAGACATTTTCCTGGCGGCTTGCAGATCAGTTGGGAATTGATATCCCAAAACGAAAACGATGGGGAGAGCCTGAGTAATGTTTACCAAGATTGGAATCCTGCTGGAGATGATCAAGTTCAAGTTGACTGTCTTCGCTTTACCTTTTGCATTTACCGGAGCATTCCTGGCAGCCAGGGGCATACCTGAATGGCGGGTGATCCTCTGGGTTATTCTGGCCATGGTCGGGGCAAGAACCTGTGCCATGGGATTCAACCGCATCGTTGATCGCAAATTTGATGGGGCGAATCCGAGGACCGAGGAAAGAGCCATGCCGGCTGGGGAAGTAAGTATGTCGGAGGCGACAGCCATGGTTGTTATCGCCGGTCTGCTTTTCTTTTTTGCCTGTTACAGCCTAAATCCATTGACTCTGGCGCTATCGCCAGTTGCTCTTTTTCTTACCTTATTCTATTCTTATACGAAACGTTTTACCGCCCTTTGCCACATTGTATTAGGTGTGGCCCTGGCATTTTCCCCGCTCGGGGGGTGGGTTGCAGTAAGTGGTTCCCTTGAAGGATTTCCCTGGGTACTGGCCTTAGGGGTACTTTTCTGGGTTGCCGGATTCGATACCATTTATGCATGTCTCGATGCAGAGTTTGATAAAAAGGCAGGGCTTTTCTCCTTACCTTCCAGGCTTGGCCAGGTAAAGGCCTTTAGACTTGCCGGTATCTTTCACGTTATTGCATTCTTTTTCTTTGTTATGACGGGTATTCAGGCTAATCTGAATATATTCTATTTTATGGGAGTGCTGCTCACCGCCTGTGCTTTATGGTACCAGCATAAGCTCGTTAAACCGGAGGATTTGTCGCGGATACACGTTTCGTTCTTTTCCATGAACGGTTTTATCAGTGTGGCTTTGTTTTTTGCTACCTGGCTTGCCCTTATGACCAATGGAGGCTGAAATGAAATTGCGTACCGCCGCTATCACCTGTGCGACAACAGTGTCCATCTTTTCCTGGGCACTGCTTGGAAGCGCTGGAGAAACGGCACATACTCCAAAAGAAATCATTCCGTATGGCAAGATAGATCCCTCCCTCCTGCCGATTGCCTATTCAGGTTCTGAAAAATTCCGATATAAAATTGCCTATACAGGTGGTGTCAAGCTCGGTGAACTTGAACTGGAAATTCGCAGAGTGCCGGGGGCGGATGAAGAATTTGAACTTTATGCTCTGGTAACAACCAAAGATAGTGTTTTCAACTCAATTTACCCAGTGCGCGATGTCCATCTTACCAGGGTGAGAGGGGAGGACCGGCTGCCCTATTTTTACGAGGTATGGCAGAAAGAGGGGTACAATTACGAGGCGTACAAGAAGACTGTTTACGATCAACAGGATGGGGTTGTCAGCTATCAGAGGAATGAGGAAGACCCAAGAGAATTCAAGGTGGCGATACCCACCCATAACGAATTCAGCTCGTTTTTCAGCAGCCGGTTGATGTCTTTTGAGGAGGGTGAATCGTTTATTGTACCCACATTTGCTGACAAAAAGCGAATGGAGGTTGAAGTGAAGACCATTTCAAAAGACAGGCTCAGGAAAACAGCGCTGGGCGCAGTTGATACCATTCGGGTAACACCGATCCTTAAATTCAGGGGTCTCTATGACAAACGTGGTGATACCGTGATCTGGTATACCGATGATGAGTGTCGTGTACCGGTTAAGATAACATCAAAACTGGCACTCGGTTCCATCACCTCCACCTTGATGTCATACGATAACCCCGCTTGCAGCAGGTATACTCAGATTGCACAGTTGAAAAAGTAGTCGGGTCTACATCATCCAAGATGTCATGGGAGCGGCTTCCAGATATCAACTCGTTGCCCCATGTCACATGACGCTAAAAAATTACTATTATCTTAATACGTTTTAAAGGAGTGAAACGCATGACCGAACCGATTATTCGTACAGATTTTCCAGATCTTAACCTTGTACATCGTGGCAAGGTTCGTGATATGTACTCCATTCCAGGTCACGATGATAAGCTGCTCATGGTCGCTTCCGATAGAATTTCAGCATACGATGTTGTGATGGAAGATGCTATTCCTGGTAAGGGGGCGGTGCTGACCGAGCTTTCACTGTTCTGGTTTGATCTTCTTGGCGATATCGTCGAAAACCATTTGATTACTGCTGATGTTGATGAGTATCCGGAGGCGTGCAAACCATATGCAGACCAGCTCCGGGGCCGTTCCATGCTGGTGAAAAAGACTAAGCCATTATCAGTGGAATGTATTGTGCGAGGCTACATCTCCGGTTCTTTCTGGAAAGCATACCAGAAGAGTAATATTGTTTGTGGCTTTGAACTTCCTGAGAACCTTAAAGAGTCTGATAAGCTGCCCGAGCCTATTTTCACTCCCTCCACCAAGGCGGAGTTAGGTGATCATGATGAGAATATCTCTATTGAGCAGATGGAGAAAATTGTCGGCAAAGAACTCGCCGCCCAAATTGCGGAGATAAGCGTAAAGCTTTATCAGCGTGCGGCTGATTATGCCCGCCAGCGTGGGATCATCATTGCTGATACCAAATTTGAACTTGGCATGTATGAGGGGCGTCTGATCCTCATTGATGAGGTGTTAACTCCTGATTCTTCCCGTTTCTGGCCAGAAGACAAGTATGAGCCGGGTAAGAGCCAGCCAAGCTATGACAAGCAGTTCCTGCGCGATTACCTTTCAACCCTCGATTGGGGAAAAGTCGCACCTGCGCCTAAACTGCCAAAAGAGATAACAGAGAAAACCAAAGAACGTTATGAGGAAGCGGTGACTCTCATAACCGGCAAATAACTTCTCTGGAAAATTCTTATGAAAAAGGGGCTGACCAGTTATGGTGCAGCCCCTTTTTTTGTGTCTTGCTGAGATGGATGGTCCTTCTCAGCTTTGTTCTCCATGAATACACCAATTCAGAGTTTCCTTGAGGTTGGTGTCCCGATAATTATAGCCTGATGCCATAAGCCTCTCAGGACGCACCCTGGTTGAAGATAGCAGCATTTCGCCAGCCATTTCACCAAAAAGTAGCTTCAACCCGAAAGGCGGCACAGGGAATCTTGCTGGTTTATCCAGGACCTCAGCCAGCTGGGTGGTAAAATCCTTATTGGTGACTGCCTTTGGCGTGACAGCGTTGACCGGCCCGCTGAGCGACTCGTTGTTGATGGAGAAATCTATCACCTCGATAAGGTCGCGGATGCTGATCCAACTCATATACTGTTTACCGTTACCAATGGTGCCACCAAATCCGGCTTTGAAGGGGGGCAACATCTTGGCCAGTGCTCCACCATTCGGGCTGAGCACCATGCCGAATCTCAACAGAACCACCCGGGCACCAAAAAATGCAGCTTTTGACGCCTCTGCCTCCCATTCCTTGCAGACAGAGGCTAGAAAACCATCTCCAGCAGGACTTTTTTCGGATACAACCTGGTCTCCTCGATTTCCGTAATAGCCAATGGCAGAGGCGCAAATAAAGGTTTTGGGCTTGTGTGGCAGGCCAGAGAGATAATCGACAAGTTCCTTCGTGCCTTCAACCCGGCTGTTTTTGATTCTTCGCTTTTTTGCTGCTGTCCAGCGACCATCGGCGATGTTCTCCCCGGCGAGATGGATGACGGTATCGAACGGTTCATTGCTGCCGCTGTTACTGTCGAACAGATTTTCGGTCAGCCAGATAGATTCTGCGCCAGGTTTTTTATTTCTCTGCAGACACCGAATTGAATGGCCTTTGGTGTGGAGTGATTCAACCAGGGCGCTGCCAACCATGCCGGTAGCACCTGAAATAAGTGTTCGCATCTTACTGGCCTCCTTTAGAAACGGTGTTCGTCTTTATCTGCCTTTGAGGATGGGTGCGGTTTTTTTTTTCTGGAAGAGCAGGAGTTTTTCTCCATTTCTCCAGGAGGTGTCTCATCGCCATAGCAGGATGCCGGTACACCATTCTCGGGCCGGCATAACGCATGACTTCACGAATTTTTTCCTGCATTTCCTTTTTGTAGCAATGCACTGTACAGTTGCCGCAGACAGGTTTAGCTTCCTGGAAGATGCAGTGTCGCAACCGTTTTCTGGAATACAACAATAAATCGAGACATTGCTGACACAGATCATTGCCTTGGTGATGTGCCCGGCAATAGATGCGGATCATCACTTCAATGGTCTTGGCTTCCTGCTTCAGGCGAGGGGGTGAGAGTATCTCTTTATCAGTATACTTCATTGATTATAATCGCTGCTCGATCAGGTGTAACGCATTACCTGTGCTGAGTTCGGTCTAGGAGTCTGTAGGACTGAGCCCTTTTCAGTCAACTCATCGTTATCGAATGAAAATAAATGTTCGCAATATCATGCGTATGGCTCCGATTGATTTTCTTTCGATGCCTCGATTTGAGTGAAAATCGCAATAGTCCGACAGGCTCCTAGCGGGAAATTTCATTCAAGATCTTTTCGCAAACCTGCTCCTGGGTAAGTTGGGAGCAATCTACCGTAATGTCAGCGTATCTGCTGTAAAGTGCAAAGCGTTCTGAAAAAAGATCATCAAAACTCTGTTCAGGCCTTTTGGCCAGTCCCCTTGTTTCGTAATTAGTGATTCTTGAGCGTAGGCAGGGAAGGTCTGCATTCAGGAAAACAATAATACCATTTTCACTGAGATGGGCCATCGCAGCATCACTGTATGCAGCGCTGCCTCCAGTTGCTATTATGTGATTTTGATGATTGACATTCAAAAGCACTCGCTCTTCAATTTTGCGTAATTGCATGTGGCCTTCGGTATCTACGATCTCCTGAAGTGTTTTGTCTTCTTCAAGTTGGATCAGTACATCGGTATCGACAAAGTCTTTAGCCATCATTTTGGCAAGGATTACGCCAACAGTGCTCTTTCCGGAACCAGGCATACCAATTAAAACGATGTTACTTTTCTGTGCTTTTGGGGACATTATACTCGTGTTTGAATCTATTGGAATTAGAGGTGAAGAGTGCAGTTCAGCATAATATCAATAATGGTTGAATCAGCTGCATGCCATAAAAATACAACAAAAACATAGGATATGATACAGGTTGCGCAGAGTAATAACATCAAGGAATCTTTGCAGCATGTTTTTTAAGTTGTCCACTTATGAGCTGCACAAGGAGCAGAGAGACCAGGCTGAAAATTGCGGCCGACAGGAAAACAACTCTATAATCAACAAGCCACAAAAGACCTCCGATCACGGGCAAGATGACGGCAGCGATATGGTTGATTGTAAAGCCGACAGCCATGCTTGGGGCAATATCCTCAGGTTCTGCAATCTTCTGGAAAAATGTCCGGATAGCGATGGAAAAGTTAAAAAAGATATGGTCCGCAATATAGAGAAACGCCGCAATGAGTTTACTTTCTACCATGGCATAACCAATGAAAACCAGAATCAGAGCACCATACTCCAAAGACAGCACGCTGCGTTCACCAAATCGATTGATTCCCTTGCCGATAAGTGGGCTGAGAAAGTAGTTGACGACATTGTTCAATAAAAATAACAGGGCGATTTCCTGCACATTGTAATCGAATTTTTTAACCATGAGAAACACGGCAAAGGCTACGAAAATCTGGCGCCTGGCACCAGACATGAACGTAAGGCAGTAGTAGAGCCAATACCGTTTTTTTACAACCATGTGTTTATGTTGAGGCACGGTAGCCCTGTCAATAGGGTTTTGTCCAAGAGCCCAGAGAGATACGAGAACTATGATCCCGCCGAACAACATATAGAGCTGGTTGAAATTCAGGAAGTTTGATAGCAGGAATATGAGTACACTGGCTGCGACACAACTCCCGGCAGCGACACTGCGCAAACTGCCAAACACCAATGGCGCATGATGCTTGTCAAAATGTTGAAGAGTCAAGGATTGATTCGTAGTCTCGAAATAATGAAAACCGAAACTCATAATCAAGGTAGTGAAGATAATACCTGTGAAGGATGGGAACAGCCCAGTACAGGAAATTCCTATCCCGCAAATGAGGACTGAAACTGCAGATAATCTATGTTCTTTAATTATAAGGAGCGCGTATACTACCAGCAGGCTGAGAAAACCAGGGATTTCCCGCACGGATTGAATAATTCCGATATGCTGGCCATCAAGGGCAAGAATATGTACTGAAAAATTGTCGAAGAGAGCCCGCCATACATACAACCCTGATGTTGCGCAGATTGTGAGGATCATCAGGTAGAAATACATGGGATTACTTTTGATTGCTTTCATTCTATTTGCTCAGTGCAATTACCTGGAAAAGGTAGGGATGGATAAGGTGAGTGAGTGGAACTCCACAGAACCATGACAATACTTTAAGACACCAAAGCTGACAAGTTACAACCATGAGTGTTATAAGATTATGATTTGCGTATATAACTTGAATAATCAGATGATTTCTGAGTTACAGTGAAAATTCGGAAATTTTCGGGTATTCTGTTTTGTTCGAAATTCAGAAAAAATTCTGTAAGTGTTCATAGATTGTCAAAAAAATTAGTGGTATGGTATATATGCAGTACGAGTGAAACATCAGGTTCTGACCGAACTTTACGCTGAGAACAGCATGATCGGGAAAGCCCTTGCGCGGCGCCTGGAGCCTGGAAAACTAAAGTTAACGTAACGGATAGAGTGTAATCATTACCAATGGCGGACATAGTACAAAAAGTTACAGACTGGTTTGATTCAACCAATCTGCACGAGCAGATTGCCGATGTCGATGTTGCAGGGTTATTTAGCAATCCATGGTTTTTAGTGCCATTCATAGCCCTGATTTGCTATCTCCTGTACAAAAAGAATTTTAAAGACATTTTGCTTATCGGCATTCTCGTTGGCATGTGGTGGGTTTCAGGCACCGACTATATGGCGACCCTCGTAGTCGATAACGAATTACAGATGAGTAAAATTCTACCTGTAGTATTCGGTGGTGCAGTAACACTGGGACTGGTTATTTATATATTTTTCGGTAGATCTGACTGAGCAGGAAATTTATGCGCTTTCGAAATGGTATTTTCATTGTTACAGAGGAAAATCATTGTCCTCTTTATAATGTGAGCGAAGAATTCAAGATAAGTGAGGGAGTTCTCACTCTGCCGGTTGCAAAACCCACCTGTATGACTCTTACCAACGAACTTGTTCGCATTGCTTCTGAGGATGAGTCATATGAGCGCCTCCAGGGCGGCAGTAGAAAGAAGTCAAAATTCGATTGTGGTGGATGCACAGGGTTAATTCGTTTTGAGTTCAAAAAAGAGAAGGGGTACGAGACGCTGCAGATGAAGTTACTTGCAGCTTCAGAGAGAAAAGAAAAAATAAAGAATGTTGCCCGATTTGCCGGATTGCTGAGAACAATTGATATTTTCGAGCCACTACAGGATGATGATCTGCTCGATCTTGCCACGATGCTCAAACTGCAGGATTATCCATGGGGCTTTCCAATTGTCCAGAAGGGTGATCCCGGTATCAATCTATACATTGTTGCATCCGGCAAGGTTGAGGTTATGGATGAAGAAGGAGTGACCCTCGCTGAACTTACGCGTGGCGAAGTCTTCGGCGAGATGAGTCTGCTTTCCGGTGATCCCGTGACCACAACCATTGTTGCCGCCGAACCAACCAAGTTGGCGGTAATGAATCAGAAAGATTTCCGTCATATCCTTACTCGATTTCCCGCACTCCAGGTATTCTTCTATAAGCTGTTGGTCAACAGGATAACCGCTATCAACATGCAACGCGCCGAAGAACTTGCTTCGGGTATGGTTGGCCAGATTGCGGATATTCCCCTTGTGGAACTCTGCCAGATGATCAACTCCAACCAGAAAACCGGTGTTCTCAAGCTTGATACAGATAAACTGCGAGCGACCTTGAAGTTTAATGAGGGCGAACTGATACATGCCGATTATGCAAATCTGCAGGGGAGTGAGGCATTTTTTAAGATCCTGACTTTCAATGTGGGACGTTTCACATTTTCGCAGGGCCTGACCTTCAAAGAAAAAAAACAGGAGGTAATCGGTGGTTTCATGGGTCTTATCATGGAAGGAATGAAGCAGATCGATGACACTATGGGGTGATGAAATCGGGTTCGAAGCAGTTTGTTTTCAGGTCGTCGATTGGGAGCCTTGAAATATGAGCAGGCGTGATGTCAAGAGGCAGGTTCTAACTATTCTCGCCCTGGAGAATGTCGAAGAGGTAAAACGAAAAATTTCCGATTTTTCCCCATCAGCGGTTATTAGTCCACTTTTTTCGGGTTTATGTTCTGTATCAGAGACAACCCGGCACAATGCTATCGTTGCCTTCGGGGTGGTTGTACCAACTCTGGCTGATGAGAATATGGAAGCAGCCAGAGTAGTGATGCGTCGTTTTTTGTGGACCCTTAATGATGAATCAGGCGGTATCGGCTGGGGGGCACCAGAGGCTATGGCAGAGATAATGGCATCTGATACAAGAATTGCAAAAGAGTATCTGCATATGCTGCTATCTTATATGCATGGGGATGGTGAAGAGCTTCACCAGGATGGTAACTACCTTGAATTGCCAATGCTGCAGCGCGGTCTTCTGTGGGGAATAGCGAGGCTTTGTGAGGCGCAAAAAGAGCTGATGCTTGCCAACGATGTAGTCAGCGATCTGAAAGGATATCTCACATCAGAAGATGGAGTGGTTCGTGGTCTGGCGCTCTGGTGTTTATGTCTGCTGGGGGATGCGACTCTGCGACGGGAGGTGAGTCACTTGCAGGGAGATACAACGAGATTTACGGTCATGAAAGATGGAGAGGCAACACATCTCAGCACAGGAAAACTCATTGAGCGTTACCTCTCCGGGGCCATCTAGGATATCGGCAAAAAGAGTGTTTCTAAAGAAAAATCATCTTGTGTCCTGAAGCCAGTTTACTGGATCTGAAGCAATTGTTGTGAGAGCCTGGTTTACTGCAGAATGTAATGATATCATCTGAGCCAGAGCGTTCTCGTCGAACTGGTCGAGACATTTTTGTTTCGCATCCTCTTCAATTTTCCGAAACATCAATGAAAGCTCGTGAGCGCCAACCTGTATTGAGGTAGCACGCAAGGTACGGGCGAGCAATTCCACTGAAACATAGTCGGAAGTATAGATCTTCTCCTGCAGTCTCTCAATGGCGGCACACGAAAATTCAAGATATTTGCCGAAGTGGAGCCTGACAATGTTATGATTTCTGTCCTTGGCAAATTCGGTGAAAGCCAGCACTGTACCCGGATCAATAAGCCTGGTCATATTATGACCACCACACCTTTTCTTAAGACTTGATATGTGCGGTTGGGATGAGGCCATATGTTCCATTGAATTCGATCTGTTAAAGGGATCATGTTCTCTACATATCATGTCGGTCAGGTGAGAAGGCTGGCTTGCAAAACAGAACGTCATTTTGCTTTCTCCTGACAAGTGTCTCTGTTTTTAGCTGGTGAGTCAAGCACAATACTGTATTAAATTAAGTCGATATGAGTTAGCTGATAATATTTTGTAACAGCGAAAATATTTTTTTAAAAGGGACTCTTTTAAGCCTCACCTAACTGGGCAGGTATTGCGGTTGGTCCAGGGTGATCCAACTTTGACCATGAGTGCTAAGTTTGATTTTGGTGGAATTGCATTTTTCTAAAAAAAAAATCAGCCAAGTACTCCGGCAGGCAATGAAGGCACGTGCTCCCCGCCAAGTACGTACCCTCCGTCCATTCGAATAACACTACCTGTTAAATAACTTGCTTCAATAGCAAGGAAATATACCATTTGTGCGACTTCCTGCGGTGTACCGGTACGTTCCAGAAGTGTATGGTTCAACAACAGCCTCTTTTCTGAATCGGTAAGGATCGTCCAGCCCCTGGTGTGATCTCCATGCCGGCCATCGATTAAACCGATCATCAATTCGTTGACCCGAATCCGGGGGGCACATTCTCTTGCCCAGGTCTCAGTAAGGTTACGAATAGCACTATTCGCTGCGCTATAGCCATCATTAAAAAAGCAGGCAGCTGGACCGGAACGACCAACCAGTCCGGCAATTGAGGAAATATTGACGATTGCACAGTGAGGACCGGTCATCAGTGGTTTGGTGCATTGATACAAATTCCATTTGGCTTTTATGGTGGTCTCAACTTCAAGTTGCCACTGGTCCTTATTGTGATCATGGAAATATGAGCCGTGAACGACGGGCATTCCACCTCGTTCGATATTGTTGACCAGGTAATCTATCGTGGAAAATTCATCCCTGGCTCGCTCCAGAAGCTCATTCACCTGGTCAAGATTACGCAGATCGCATTTCATTGATAACGTACTGGTTCCTGACCGGATAAACTCCTCGTCCATTTCCTTTACAGATTCCGGCCAGTCGTACCACGGGAGAACCAGGTTTGCCCCGGCCTGAGCAAAACGCCTGGCAATGGCTCTGCCAATTAATCTTGAAGCACCTGGAATGAGGACAGTTTTTCCTGATAAATTCATAGTTACGTTTGTTTGGTAAGGTTATCGGAGTAATTGCAATTTAAAATAATTTTTCTATCTGATTCCCCATAAAGCTCAGCTTCGCGAATCTAGGCGTGAGGCGCAAGAAGTAAAAATATGAATTAACAGCCTAAATTTCAACAAGTGTTCCCCGCGATTCGATAGCATAAATCGATTCCAGGAGAGCCAATCCGCAACGACTCACACCTCTCTCATCAACTTTTTAGGCTGAAGATGAGGGGTGATCTGCTTCTTCGCTTAACCAAATTCTTTCTCTCAGGGAACGGGAATACTGATTTTGAAGTATAGCAGTAAATAGAAAACTGGCAATCAGGTTGAGGTCGTTTATACGGAACAGGTATCACGCATGGAGCAGAGTTACTGATTATCAGATGCCCTTATCAAGTCTATTTTTCCTGTTATAAGAGTTGGATTACAGAAATGCCATAGAAGGCAAACCTTGTTTTTCCCATGATAGGAACTATGGTTAGCGCTGAATGATTATCTTTTCAAAGTCTATAGGATTCTTAAAAAAAAATACGAGTTTCAGAGAGTTGATCATGAAACATGTTCTATCTATTGGAGTTGCGTTCTTTTTTCTAGTTATAACCAGTTCACTGCATGCAGAGATGACGAATCAGGTGTGTATGGCTACGCCAGGGTGGCCGTCGGATCGCAGTGATCTGGAGGCTGATCCATCTCTTGTCCGCGGTACCCTGAATAATGGCATGCGCTATGTCATCAAGGAGAATTCTGAGCCGAAAAGCAGAGTGGCTATGTATCTGCTCATCAACGCAGGCTCGCTGAATGAGCTTGAATCACAAAGGGGAGTGGCTCATTTTCTTGAACATATGCTGTTTAACGGCAGCACCAACTTTAAACCTGGAGAATTGGTGAAGTTCTTTCAGGATATCGGTATGAATTTTGGTGGCGACACCAATGCATTCACCAGTTTTGATCAGACGGTATACAACATCATTCTGCCTGATGGGACCAGTGAAAATCTCGAAAAGGGATTCCTGGTACTCTCTGATTACGCCAGAAGAGCGCTGCTGCTGGAATCAGAAATAGATAGAGAGCGGGGAGTTATACTTTCAGAAAAGAGATCGAGGGATTCTGTCGGCTACCGGGCACGAGTAAAAGCGAGCGAGTTTAAATATGATGGGACCCTCCTGGCAACACGTCAACCGATAGGGCTCGAATCGGTGATAAAGGATGCAGACAGAGAACTGTTGAAATCATTTTATGACACATGGTATCGAACCGACAACATGGTGGTTGTGGTTGTCGGTGATGTGTCAAGTGAACAGGTGAAGCCCCTTCTTGAAGACGCGTTTTCGCCGCTTGAATCTCCAGTAGATGCCCCTGTGTGTCTTGATTTCGGAGCTGTAATCCATGCTGAAGACAAAGCCTATTATCATTATGATCCAGATCTGGGGAGTACAAATGTCTCTATAGACTCAATCTGGAACCTGACTCGTCGAAATGACAGTAAGGCTATGCAACGAGAAGAGGTGATACGGGTTGCGAACATCATGATGATGCAGAGACGTCTCAATAAACTGCAGGAAAGTGAAGGGGAACTCTTCTCGGGTATTGGTTACTATTCCGGAGACATGGTTCGAAAGCTCGGGTACTCGACCCTGAGTGCGAGTGTTGTTAATGGCAAATGGCAGGAAGGCCTCGAATATTTGGAAAATTATCTGAGGCAGGTGCTGGAATATGGATTTCAGGATCAGGAATTTGAACTTGTGAAGAAAGAGCTCATTTCGATGCTTGAGCGTGCAGTGTTGACAGTCGACACCAAGCCGTCTCAAAATATTGCCAGGTCGATAATGCGCGCGTTTGTCAGTGACAGGGTTATCATGTCCCCCCAGCAGGAGCTTGATCTGTATTCAGCCATGCTCGATGATTTGACTATGACAGAGATTAATGCTGGCATCAGAAAAGACTGGTCACAGGGGAACAGATTGGTCTCCGTTGAAGGCAGTACTGAAATCGCAGGTGATAAAGCTGAAGCGAAAATCCTCGACCAGTATCTTTTGGCAAAAACAAAAGCCGTTACACCTTATAAGGAGGATATCGTAGGGGAATTTCCGTATCTTACGATACCGGATGTTGATGACTCGATAGTCAAAGAACAGCATAGGATAGAATCGATAGATGCAGAGCGTATAATCTATGCGAATAATGTTTCGCTCATATTAAAACCCACTGAATTCAACGCAAATACCATCCAGCTGGTTCTTGATTTTGGTAGTGGTAAGCTTAGCGAGCCTAAACCGGGAATGGGGATGTTGGCCAATGATATAGTCAATGATTCCGGAACGGCTACTCTGACCAGTACTGCACTTGACGAATTACTCGCTGGAACCACCGTCCAGTTAAACTTTGAGGTGCGTGAGGACAGTTTCAGACTTTCAGGGAGCAGTCTTACCAAAGATTCTGAACTCCTGTTCCAATTGCTCTATACCCTGCTCAATGACCCTGGTTTTCGTGAAAGATCCTACACGTTTGCACGTAATCAGCTAAAAGAGATGTATGACAGTATTGCAAATGAGGCGGAAGGCGCAAAGGCCTCGGGTGTGGAGCGGTTTTTTGCCGGCGGAGACGAGAGGGTGGGATTGCCGCCCTGGGAGGATGTTGAGGCGATCAGTCTGAAAGAGATAGAGGCGTGGCTTGTTCCTCAATTTGCCGCTGGCGGTGTCGAGGTGGCTGTTGTAGGTGATTTTGATCCTGAAAGAATAAAAGAACTCGCACGGACGTATCTGGGGGGACTTGAAAAGAGAGAACCCATCTCCGGCACCAGCTCAACATTAACTTTTCCGAGAGGGCAGCAGCATGTAGAACTGGTCAACTCTCAGATCGATAAATCAATTGTAGTCGTGGCGTGGCCTACTGATGATTTTTGGGATATTAACAGGACAAGGCGACTCAATGTGCTTGCCGGAATCTTTCGTGAGAGGCTGCGACAGGTCGTTCGGGAGAAGCTCGGCGCAACCTATTCTCCAGTGGTGTTCAGCGCCCCAAGCAGAGTGTATACTGATTACGGTCGATTGCAGGCAGAAGTGGTTGTGGCGCCGGGCAAGGAAAATAAGATCATCAAGGAGATAACGACCATTGCCAGGGAGTTGAGCACGAAGCCAGTTCCCAAAGAAGAACTCGATAGAGTTATTGAACCTTACCTTACCTCTCTAAGGGACGCAGTGAACAGCAATCCATATTGGCTTAGGTCTGTCCTGGCAAATTCAACACGGCATCCGGAGCAGCTCGAATGGCCTGCGTCCATTCTTACAGATTTTCAGGGGATCACAACCGGGGATGTTGAATCGCTGGCAAAACAGTATTTGTTACCCGATGCTGCAGCTACTGCCGTGATTAAACAGGCAGAGTCGAAAAATAACGTTCAAGCAGATACCGGAAAACCAGCTGATTAATCCCGCTATTGCCTGCTTGTAAAGCAGCAACACTAAAAAACCGTAACTTCCTTTACTATCGGGGTTACGGTTTTTTTTTTTGCTGAATATCTGCCAAGAGGACAATGTCTCAGCCGACAACCCATAGAGCCAGATCTTCCGTCTGCATTATTGTCCGCCTGGCAACACCTCCAAGAAATCCTTTGCTCTCTCTTGCCGGGCGCCTGCCGATAACTATTGTGCCACAGTCATTTTTTCTGGCACTGCTTATAATCGCTGAGCTTTCTTCAAGGGCTTTGGGTTGTGGCAGGGTTATAATGCATTTTGGAGGAATCCCAGCTTCTGTTAACAGGTCAGTAGGGCCTGTAAACATGCAGCCGTTTCCTGACAGGTTGGCATCACACCAGTCTTTACCCCACTTGTCATAGAAATCCTCGGGGCGACATGCTGGCGGTGGAGAGAGGTAACCCCTTGCGTGGAAAAGATAAAAGCAGAGATCATCTCTGCCTGCAAAAATATGGGAGAGATGATCGATGGCCATCAGTGATGATGGTGTGCCGTCTACGGGCACAAGAAATTTCTTTGATTTGATTTCACCATCGATGATCCAGAGCGGAATAGAGTGACAGCTATCGAAGAGTGTGGAGGAGACAGAACCCATCAGCAACTCGCCCACAAACCCGACTCCGCGCCGTGCTATGACGAGGCTGTCTACGAGATTTTGTTCCGCCACCTGTTGAATGGAAGTAGCTATTGTTGCAGCCCTGTGATGAATCCGCGAAATCCGTTCGGCCGGGAGTTTTAGATCAATAAGCTTCTGGTGCGCTTTTTCAAGCAGCCTGCTGCCCTTGAGAGCTTGTTTGCTGAGCGGGCGATCAGGTATGAGTGAATGTTGCGGATTTTCCGGTTCGGCGAAACATCTGGAGCTGCTGTCACAATGGAGAATACATATCTCTATGTCATGCTGATCAGCGAAAAGATGGGCTGTGTAATCAAGTGAAAGAAAGCTGTTTATAGAGTCATCAAGCGCGACCAGTATTTTTTTCTTCATTGCAACCCTCCTCAGCGTAAGCTCCTTTTTATACAGAGTAAGACTGATACCGGGAGGGAGTCAAATGTTTATTCTCAGGGTTGTGGGACAACATAAATGTATCAGACCCGCCGGGGGGGGATGCCGGCGGGCGGGAGTTCAGTCAGGCGGCCGTGGCGATTTGTCGGAGCTGAACTGCTGCCCCCTCGCGCTTGCGCACAATGATAGTAGAGAAATAATGTGGATTTTCAGGTACTTTTGATAAATCTTCTATGATACGCTGATCGGTCATACCTGCTTTCTCTACGTAGACTGCATTGCTGGTGAGTCCGGTCTCCCGCAGCAGTCTGCAGACACGATCCATCACCCTGTGAACTTTCATGAGTACAATGGCGTCATACTCAAGCAGGGCGTTTCTGAGTTTTTCTTCAGAAAAGGTGGCGGGAACAACGGCGAGCAGATCATCACCCAGACATATCGGGGTTGCCGTGGAAGCAGAGCAACTGGACATAGCTGAGATGCCGGAAACAAACTCAACATGTACATCTTCCCTTAAGGAACAGATTGTCTCGTAGAGATAATAGCCGGTTGAGTAGATCGCAGGGTCACCGAGGGTAGGAAAGACCACATTTTTGCCGGCATCAAGCAATGAAAGAATTGTTTCCGCTGCTTTTTGCCAGGCGACTTCAATTTCCGGATGCAGTTTTTCACCCAGGCGAACCTTCTTCATGGGGAAATAGAGTTCAAAAACTTCCTTTTCACTGACATCTACTGCTTGCTGAACAATGGAAAGGGCTGTGGAACTACCGTTTTTGGAGCCCTTGGGAGCAGCCACAGCCGGACAACTCTTGATTGTGTTTACAGCTTTAATCGTTAGTAACTCAGGGTCACCTGGGCCTGTGCCGACGATAAATAGAGTAGATCGCATTTTTTTTACCTTCATTGCCATTTTTGCAATTGGGTCTGAGGAGTGAAAAGAGGTTCATGGCTGGCTACATCAGGCTGTTCCCGTCTCAGTACAGGGTACAGCGCTGATTGGATTTTACTAATGCCTGTGAGTAGCCGCATGGTGGGACGTGAAACAAGTTCTTCATCAACTAAAAAGACAGAATTCGTCTGTAATGCTTTTATGAGCTGAAAGCCGGGTTCGTTGTATATATCTGTAAGACTTACCCTGTTCATCCTGCCTGTCTGACTGAGGTAAATATCTATTTCATTGGCCTTGGCGAGAATACGCTCCTTTCCGTAAGGGGCTATATTGCTGTTGTTTCTGGCAACAGCGTCATTGGCAATATTCAGGCCTCCCCCAGTCTCAAGAGCGAACATCGATATAGCGTCCGGGGCGAAGGTTTTCATTTTGGAGTGAATAGCCTCGAAATAAACGCGTGGTCGCTCTTCCCTTGGAACCGGGATACTATCTTCCAGCTGATCAAGGGCGAGGGTAAACTGCTGTACCATTGTGTCCGCTTCGGTGGTTTTGCCAGTCAGAAGTCCAAGCAGTCGCCAGTAGTCAAACATCTGATCGATATTAGTAGGCTGCAGGGATACAACAGTAATTCCGGCCGAGCGGAGCTTGGAGATAAGCTCTGGCACTGAGCGTGATATCATGGGGCGGATAAGAATCAGGTCCGGCCTGGCGGCAAGAAACTTTTCCGTATTGTCACGATAACTGAAACGATTCTTATCAGAGATTGAGGCTGGGTAGTTATCTGAACGGCCAATACCGATAAACTCCTCGTCACAACCTAAAAAAGCGAGGTTTTCAGTGTGAGCCGGATAAAGGGAAATGATCCTGCTGAATGGCTTGTCAAATCGGATGGTGTTTCCCTCGTCATCCGTAATTTCGGTCATCTGGGCGAAGGCTGACTGGCCATATAGAGCGAAGCTCAATAGACAAATCAACACCCCGAGTTTACTCATCCTCTTAATGTTCATTGTTGTACCTGTACTGTATATGCGGATTTCCCAGGGACTGATGTACGATATCGGCATGAACCCTGAAAACAGTTTGCAGTAATTCAGAAGTGAGAATGTCTTCAACGGAGCCGGATGCTGCTATTTGCCCATTTTCCATAACAATAAGCTCATCACAGTAGGCAGCAGCGAGATCGAGGTCATGGATAGCTCCAACTACAGTTATCGAGTCATGGTCTACTCTTTCCCGAAGTGCCTGCATAATATCTATGGAATGCCGGACATCGAGGCTTGCTGTGGGTTCATCAAGTACAAGGACTTCGGTGTTCTGGGCAAGCGCCCGTGCCACCAGTACTCTTTGCCTTTCGCCACCTGAAAGCCTGGTTACCATTCGGTTACGGAGTTGGTAAATGTCAAGTGTCTTAATGGCTTCCATAACCAGGTCGATATCTTTTTGCGAAGGTGTGCCGAACCTGTCAATAAACGGGTGTCGGCCCATCATTACCACTTCAAAGACGGAGTATTCAAAATGAAGCGCCACGTTCTGGGGTACAAATGAAAGTACTTTAGCAAGATCAAGTTTTGGCAGGCGGTGGACTACAGTTCCACGCAGCTGCACCTTGCCTCGGGTTGGCTGTCGGCTGCCGTTTAACAGGTTGATGAGTGTAGTTTTTCCGCTGCCGTTGGGACCGATAAGCCCATACATTTTCCCCTTTTTTAACTGAAAATTAAGCCGTGAAAGGCAGGGGTGATTGCGGTATTGGTAATAGCAATCGGATACCTGGTAGACGATGGAACTGTTTTCAGGCATATCCCCTCCCAAGCTGGCGTTTTCTGAAGATGTAACAGAAGAAGGGGCCACCGATAAGCGCAGTCAAGACGCCGATTGGTATTTCGTGGGGAAGAATTGCGCGGGTAACGGTGTCCGCGACCAGCAGCAGGATGGAACCGGCAAGAAATGACGCAGGTAAAAGAATCCTGTTATCAGGCCCTGTTATCATTCGAAGCATATGGGGAACAATGAGGCCGACAAAGCCGATGACACCAGATACAGCGACACAGATCGCGGTAATAAGAGAAGCACTTATCAGGAGTTGCCTGCGGATTTTGGCACTATCCACTCCGAGAGTGTCAGCGGTGGTGGTGCCGAGCGCCATAATATTGAGATCCCTGGCATAGTAGCAACAAAAGAGCAGACATGGAGCTAGAATCAGTAAAAGAAGTCCTGCATCGTGCCATGATTTACCGATAAATGAGCCCATCAACCAGAAAATGATAACACCCACCTCTTCGTCAGCCATGTATTTTATAAAACCGATTCCCGCTGAGAGTATTGCTGCTACAATAACGCCCGAAAGGATAAGGGTATTTGAGGAAAGTTGCGGATCGTCCGAAGAAAGATAAAACACCGCTCCAAGTGTTGTAACAGCTCCAATAAATGCAAAAAAGGGAACGAAATATGAGACAGGCAGGGATATGCCGATAATCGATAGTATAAAGGCTGTAGAAGCACCAAATGCCGCACCGGATGAAATGCCGAGAGTATACGGGTCGGCCAGAGGGTTAAGCAGTATTGCCTGAAATATACCTCCGGCAAGGGCGAGGCCTCCTCCGACAAGGGCCGCAACGAGTATGCGCGGCAACCGTACATCCATGATGATGACAGAGTTGGTGGTATTTACAGCTGCATCACTGAGCCCTGGTTGATCGAAAAGCGTCTGCCAGAGTGTTGTGATAACATCGGCTGCAGATATGTTGATATAGCCCATACCGGTTGCAGTGATAATTACAGCAACGAGTACAGTTATCAGTGAGCCAAAAAGTAGTTTTGCCTTGCCGCGCATTACTCTCCTTAAAATAAAAAGCAAAATCCGGACAGCAAACAAAATTTCGGGGAACCGGGGGAATGCTCATTTAAGCTATTAACACACCAGCATATACTGAAGAAAGTGCAGGCAGTAGTATTCGGCAAGTGCGAAAAAAACAAAAAAAAATCCCGAATCACTCTAACAGTGATCCGGGATAGCCCTGGTTATCCGAAATCGATGTGCTGGAAAAATCTGTCCGCGATTTACTCCAGCATATTTTCAGGCAGGTCTTCTGACTCCCGGATCATCCTCTCCCCAGGCCTTCCCATCCTGTAATGGACAGTGGCATAGTTCCGGGGGTTGTCACCGGTTACAGCGGCGGGCCCGTCTTCGATTTTCACGAAGTTCCCTTTTCAGCTCAAAGGCGTATGCATTTCCTTATTATGAGCACCTGAATGTATAGTTATTCGTTACCCAGATAGAAAGGGGATGTCAAGTGTCAAAAAGGGAGGATTGATTATAAATTCTGAGTATATTGAAGTTTTTCAGCTATACATGATTTTTTGTTTGACGTTTTGTCCGATGATTGAACACCATCAGTGATGGGGATAATTCGCAATTGTATAGTGCCAGGGAGGTATATCATGGATAAGACCGATCTGTCACACGACGTAGACGGCAAAACTGGGGTTGGCGGAAGTAACGTCAAAGTTTGCAGGCTTGGAAGACGCTATGAGAGATAGTCCGTGTCGAACTTCGGCTGGGAGTGGCACGAGATGAAACTTCTTGCAGAGTAAGGTCAGGCCCAGTAGTACGCATAACATCAATTCAACCTGGTCGGAAGAATTGAAAAAGCCGGGGCAACGTGTTGAGCTGTCCCGGCTTTTTTCTTTTTATAAGGTCAGGTAGTAGTAGATGAGGCCTACCATGATAAGACTGATCACCCGAAAAGACTGGCTGCATACGATAAGTTGTGCGGCTACCCTGGGTTTAAAGATACCGGCATAATACGGGAATTGATGGCGAAATGCCCTCAGGGGTGACGACAGGATATTGCCTACCAGTAAGGCGAGTATGATTTCTCTTTGAGATAATGCTCCTTGCTGCAGCAACGCTCCGGCAGCGGCCAGACCGGCGGTCAGTTCAGCTGCAAGGTGCAGGGTGATGATCCCCATAGCCTGCGGGGAAAGCCACGGAATCCAAGCGAGGTACCCGGCTGCAAGCTCTTCGAGTTCACGAAAATATCCGATGCGATGTACTATAAATATAATGATATAGATCGGTACCGTGAACTTGATGATTTTGCGGATACGTCGCTTAAAGCGTTTCCAGCTTTTTTGCCACGCCCCCTGCCAGTCAATGCCCTTATTCTCAGTTGTTTCGTGTGGAGAGGCCGATATGTCAGGCTTCGGCAGAATGAGCCGGCTGATAACCACAATTAAACCTGTGCGAAGTACCGCTGCGCCTAATGTGATGCTTATATAAATGAAAGCGGCACCGTGGATAAGTGGAACGGTGATGAAAAATATGGTCGGCAAATGAACAAAGTAGGTCGGCAGGCTGTTGAACAGGTTGGCGAGAATCAGTTCTTTTCTGGAAAGCTGTTTTTTGTCATATGCTTCGGCAAGCAGGGTGTTTGCTGCAACACCTGAAAATATTGCCATTGAAAATGAAGCTCCTGCAGTATTCGACATGTTGCCAAGCCGGACAAGAGGTCTGGCGAGTGAGGCTATCCATCGGGTCCAATTAAGGGCTTCGATCAAATTGGCGACGATGAGACCTATGGAAATGAAAATAAGAAGTCGAATCAGGGGCCAGCAGAGCTGACCCCACAGCATGACAAAGAATTCCGGTGTTATCTCCATATGGATGATCCGTAACTAAAAAAAAAATAAATAGCCGAGTTACCGAAGAACAGTCTGGTTATTCAGTACCTTGACAACACAGTGTGTTCTATTCGGGTAGTTGTAACATTGAGTCGGCATAAATGCCATTGGGATCATTCATGATCAGGAGATCTCTGACCTGATGCTGCATCTTTCGATAGATGTTTACCAGAGAAGACGACGCAAAAAAGTCAGGAAAAACAGAAATAGTCGCATTGGTCAGCTGTTTGATGAGTTTGTCACGAACAGATATCTCTCTTTTAATGTAAACTGTCGAATAATCGTCCAAACCGGCAAGCTCTGCCGCAGCGACGACAGCGTCTGAGAGGCCGCCAAGCTCGTCGACCAGATCGATTTCCTTTGCCTTCATGCCTGAAAAAACACGCCCTTCGGCAATGAGTTCCATTCGATCCTGCTCAATTCCACGGCCATTCTCCACAATAGAGAGAAACCTTTCATAGCCGTTTTCAACAGTAAGCTGGATTGATCGCCTGAGGTTCTCCGGCAGCGGCTGGGTTACGTTCAGACCAGCTGAGAGGCTGGTGGTGCCGACGCCGTCACTGTATACACCAATTTCGGCAAGAGTATCTTCGAAGGTCGGTATGGCGCCGAAAATACCGATTGAGCCGGTGAGAGTTGTGGGAGAAGCCCAGATCTGATCAGCATCAGCAGAAATCCAGTATGCGCCGGAAGCGGCGAGGGCACCCATAGAGACCACAATCGGTTTACCTGCCTCTTTTAGTTCAAGAACCTCCTGTCGAATGATCTCGGAGGCGAAGGCTGAACCACCACCGGAATTTATTCTCAATACCACCGCTTTTACAGATTGATTTTCCCGGGCATCCCGCAGGAGTTTGCCAAGTGATTCACTGCCGATCACCCCGGCTGGCTGGTTACCTCCGACGATTTTTCCCTCAGCAACAACGATGCCGATTACATCTCCGTTATTATTGTAGGAATTGTAAGACTGATCAACAAAACTGAGATAGTTATTGAGCGTAATCAGATTTTCACTGGCGTTATCTGTGGCTTTTTTGAGGAATCGCTTGAAATCGTTGTGAGTCAGAACTTTGTCCACCAGACCATTATCGAGGGCCAGTTGCGCAGTGTCTCCGCCTGCGGCAGCAAGGTTGGTGGCAATATTCTCGATATAATTGGGTATAACTTCAGGCGAAAAACCACGCTGGAGGGCTATGCTGCCTGAAAAGCTCTCCCAAAGATCATTGAGCCATTGGCTGTTCTGACTTCTGGCGTACTCGGACATCGAGTTTCGGGTGAAGGGTTCAAGGGCAGATTTATAGTCGCCAACCTTGAATACATGATAATTTACTTTAAGTTTGTCGATGGCCTCTTTGAAATAGAGCGGGTAGGTGCCGAAACCGTGCAGATCAACACCGCCCATGGGGTTGACTATAATGGTATCTGCATAGGAGGCGAGGTAGTACTGTTTCTGGGTATAAAAGTCTTCTGAAGCATAGACCTTTTTCCCTTTTTGGCGAAAAGCGTTCAGCGCTTCACCTATGGCGTTCATCTGGTTGAGGCCTGCAGCACCCAGATTTTTCAAATCGAGAAGAATAGCTGTGATAGCGTTATCGTCTGCAGCGGTCTCGATTGCATCAATTACGTCCTGGAGAAGCACATAGCGTTGTTTCTGCTCAGAGCCTGCCAGGGAGTCCACGGCACTGGTTAAAGCATCTGTTGTGGGAGGCTCTTCGACTATGTCACCGCTCAGGTTGAGGTGAAGGAGTGAGTTGTCATTGAGTTGTGGTGCATCAGAACTGAAGATCCCGACAACGAGAACAAAAAGGATAAAGAGAAACACCAGGTTGATCAGGGTATTACGTATGACGCTAATGGCCCGGCCGGTATATTTGAAAATATTGGCAATAGCTTTGATGAGGTCTTTCATTCAGTCACTGTATATGGGGAATAATTTTAAGATTTTAAATATATAATTTGATAGAGATTAATCATTTTTGTCGGACTATACAAGCAGTGCATCGTTAGAACTAAGGTAATGTCTGCCGATCTACCTTGTCCGGAAAAGGCAGACGTAATTGGATCGGGCTGGAGTTGAGTTGAAACAGCCCTGACACAGTCACACCGAGAAGTCGTATCTTTTGTCTGCCGGCTTCAGTGTTTTCAAGTAATTTTGGTATGTAAAAACCTATATCCCTGGTGTTGATCAGTGGTGTTCTGGAAGTGATGGAACGGGTGATCGTAGTAAAATCATGGTAGCGGATTTTGATGGAAATGGTATGGGCACCCATGCATTTTTTCTGCATGGTGGCGATCACAGAATGAGCCTGCTCTTTCAGGATATGCTGAATCAGCTCCATGTCAAGAATGTCTTCCGACAGGGTTGTTTCGCTACCTATTGACTTGCGTTCCCTGGAGCTTTTAACAGGGCGGGGATCGAGTCCGCGACAAATACTGTGGAAATATCCACCCTGCTTACCGAAATGAAAAGTAAGTTCTTCGAGGGTAAATCTTCGCAGGTCGCCTCCTGTTTTGACGCCGATTCGTTCCATTTTCTTTTCTGTCGCTGCCCCGACTCCATAAAATTTGCCGATAGGAAGCGTGGCAAGAAAATCGAGAACTTCTGCCGGTGGTATCACTTTGATACCGTTTGGTTTATTTATGTCGGAGGCGACTTTGGCGATAAACTTGTTACAGCTGACTCCTGCGGAAGCGGTTAAACCTGTCTTTTCAAATATATCTTTCCGTATCAATTCAGCCACAAGAGAGGCTGAAGGTTCATCGAGGTGATTCTCGGTAAGATCAAGAAATGCTTCATCCACCGAAAGCTGTTCTACTAAGTCGGTGTACTTGAAAAAAATCTCCATTATCCAGGCAGAAATCTCCCGGTAGCGATCCATGCGTGGTCTGGTAAAGATTGCCTGGGGGCAGAGGCGGACAGCTTTCGCGCAGGACATTGCGGAGCGAACACCAAATTTGCGGGCTTCATAGGAGCAGGCGGCAACTACGCCACGACTATGGGGATTGCCACCCACTATGACTGCTTTTCCCCTGAGTTCAGGGTTGTCAAGCTGTTCAACGGAGGCGAAAAAAGCATCCATGTCTATATGAACTATTTTTCTGTTACTGTTCATCTATAAAGCTGGCTGTCTTGATGAAATATTAAATAAACGAGCAGGGGATCAATTGTGGTCAAAATGACTCAAGCGGCTTTATAAAGCTGATGACAAAACAATGAGGTATAAAAATATGTTGATGGCTTGAGCGGACCAGAATACGTTGTCTGGATAAAGCAGGTTGCCACTTATAACGCTCATAGTACTCTGTAGCAACCGTTCGATGGAAGGATTTCTTTGTAGTTAACCAGTAAGCGGATATGGAAGTATGGACAAATTTACAGCCATAGCATCGAGTAAACTTTTCCAGGGATTGCCACGGCAGCAGTTGGAAGAGGTTGAAAAAATTGCTATCGAGAGAACTTTCGGCAGGGGCGAGACGGTTTTCTTCGAAGGCGATGAAGGCAACGGTTTCTATATTGTAAAGAGCGGGAAGATTAAAATATCTAAAGTCTCTCTGCAGGGTAAAGAGCAGATCCTCGGTATTTTCAATGCAGGCGAGCCTTTTGGTGAGGTTCCGGTCTTTCATGGTCAGCCATTTCCTGCCAATGCAGAGAGCCTGGCCAAAACCACGTTGCTCTTTTTTCCGAGAAAAGAGTTTGTGGCAATCCTTAACCGGACGCCTTCAATTGCCCTGAATATGCTGGCGACACTCTCCATGCGGTTAAGGCAGTTTACCAGTCAGATAGAGGCGTTATCTCTCAAGGAAGTTCCTGCCAGGCTTGCTTCATACTTGCTCTACCTTTCAAGTGAACAAGGGGGGAGTGATACTGTTGAACTCCAGATCTCCAAGGGGCAGTTGGCGAGTTTGCTTGGCACCATTCCTGAAACGCTATCCAGGATATTTGCCAGGATGAGCGAGGAAGGATTGATCGAAGTACAAGGCAAGACAATTCGTTTGCTCGATAAGGAAGCGCTTGCAGAGCGATGACCGGGACAGGGTACGTTTCCTTTTCACCACTCTTTTATCTATTTTTTGTTTCTTTTGGTGCCTGTGTGGGTGAAGGCGTTGGCAATCATTCTGTAGTGTGTGTCTTTATCGATACCTATTTCCTTGCCGCAACGGCAGTGAATTTTGTGGCCGATAGTTTCTGTTTCAAACCACTTCTTAATTCGGTCTTTATGACAGCGAACGACATGGCCATGGCCGATTTTGTCATACTTCCAGAGTTTTCTCCTGCAGGCGGCACAATGTATGGTCAGCATCTTTACGGTGGGTTTTAGATTTTTTGACGGATTCGGTTGAGTTCATCGGGTGAGGTAATTTTGAAAAAGCGGACTTTGCGACTTCTGGGGAACTCACGTTTGAGGATTGGTTTGAGAAATTTAGCCAGGTCGGAAATGGTGACACGTGTCTCTTCTTCACGGTAGCCCCGTTCCTTTACAGAGATGGTCTTTTCATCGATTCGTAAAAGTGCAACGGTGCGGTTGCGTTTGTAGGAGAGTATCTCCACTCCTCCGTCAACCGGGCTTTTCTGGATGAAACGAATTGCGTCGTGGAGGGCGGTATCTATATTAACCAGGGCCATGAAATACGTGATGTCAGTTAAAAATCCGGTTCAGTTTTGAGCGGGACGGTTCCGGGATCTCATTGATCCCGCATCCCCTTGTCAGTACGCACATGGCGAGCCGCGGCTCGTCCATATAAACCCTGTAATCATGCGAGGAGATAATCGATTTGTCAACAGGATTGATCATCCTGGCGGAGAAGGAAGTGGTCCCTTCTCCGGAGGTGATGATTGGGGAAAGGGTGCCGACCAGGATGGCTGAAGTTGTTGTCGAAGAAGAAATCTTTTTGTTATCTCGGGAGAGTATGGTCTCACCGGAACCTTTTGTGATAGGCAGATCACGAAATGCTTCATCAGAGGCGCCGGATTGTTCAGCCTGGCATGGAGTATCTTCATCACCACAGGTTGCCCTTAGGAAGACCGGGTGATCAGATCACGATGGCTGTTCAGGATGAGCACGTTATTGACGCGATCGGCAACATCTTTTGCTCAAATTTGCCAATGATGGACCGCCTGTATCTTCATTTGCTGGCTATACGGGTATGCAGTAGCTTCAGGAATTCTGGCCGTACAGCCGGTGATGAGTTGAATCGCCATGATAACTGTTGTTGCTTTGCTAAAAAATCCTGCCATCTGCTTTGCTCCAGCCCGGTGATTGAGAACGGTGGTTGAATCATTTACTGTTTAAAGTGATCAACGTTCCCAAACGTGATTTCAGAAAGGTTGCATTCTAAACCCGTACATCATGCTATTTTCTCTATCGGATAGAAATTTGAGAAATATAGATAAAGATCAAATTATTGCAAACTTAACTCTGTAGATACGGAAAGTGGGAGAAATTGTGTGCAGGATCTGCATTATCCATTAGATTGTTGTCCTTGACCTACCCAGTGTATAGTTTCGTACTCGATATCAACCTGTTAAGCAGCTTATTGCACTTTTATATATTATGGCCTTGGATTTACACATACATTCCACCTTTTCAGATGGAACAATGACACCAACCCAGCTGGTTGAGTTAGCAAAGAAAAAGGGGCTCAAGGCGATTGCCCTGACCGATCATGACACTGCCGAGGGAGTGGCTGAGGCTGTCGCAGCGGGTGAGCGCTTGGAGGTTGAGGTGGTGAGTGGCATTGAGTTTGGCGTCATTCATAAAGAGACCCATTTTCATATGCTCGGCTATGGTTTCGATTACGATGACAGTCATTTGCTTGGAGTATTGAGCACGATTCAGGCAAACCGTGATGACCGCAATAAGCAGATGATTACCAGGCTTCAAGGGTTTGGAATAGATATCTCTTCTGAAGAGGTCGCGGCAAAATCTCAGTTCGGCCAGACTGGGCGACCCCATATCGCACAGGTGCTTGTGGAGAAAAAGCAGGCTCGTTCGATAGACGACGCCTTCAGCAGATTTCTAAAACGCGGTGCCATTGCCTATGTGCCAAGAAGGGTATTGAGTGCGAAAGAAGCAATCGATACGTTACACGGTGCCGGCGGGGTCGCGGTAATGGCGCATCCGGTAACTATCGATACATCTCTGCAGAACATTGTGCCACTTTTGAATATTCTGGTACATAACGGGCTTGATGGAATTGAAGCCTACTATCCCACCCACAGTACAAAACAGAGAAAACATATTTGCAGCCTGGCAGACAGGTATAGTCTTGTGGTAACCGGCGGGAGCGACTATCATGGTGATATTCGTCCAGGAACAACGCTCGCTGGAGGCAAAAATGTCCATGTGCCGGCGAAGGTGCTGGAGCCTCTCAAAAGACAGATAAGCAAGATACGACAAACGAATAATAACACCGGCGTTTGAAGTCGGAAGAACTACGGAAAAACTTATGTACTCCATTCTTATAGTCGATGACGAACCGAACTACCTCATTGTTCTTTCTGAACTCTTGAAAGATGAAGGCTATGAGGTCTTTACCGCGCCTGGTGGTGCGGAAGGGTTTGAGATGGTCAAACGTCTTGATTTAAACCTCGTCATTACCGATATGCAGATGCCGGAGGTTGATGGACTGCAACTTCTCTCGAAGGTTAAGGAATATAATGCGGATCTTCCGGTCATCATGATCACCGCCTTCGCCGAGGTGGATAAAGCGGTGGCGGCGATGCAATCTGGTGCCTACAGCTATCTGGCAAAACCATTCTCCAATGACGAACTGCTGGTTAACATCCAGAAGGCGATTGAGTTGTACGTGCTTGTTCAGGAGAACACCAGACTGCGGAGCGAGATTAAAGGGAAGAGCAGTTTCTCGGGGATGGTTGGCAAAAACCCGAAGATGAAGCAGGTCTACGAGATGATCGAGAAGGTTGCCCCAACCCCTGCTTCGGTACTTATCTCGGGTGAAAGTGGCACAGGTAAAGAGCTTGTGGCAAAGGCAATCCATATGAATTCTCCCCGTGAGAAAGGGCCGTTTATCACCGTGAATTGTGCGGCCCTTTCTGACAACCTGCTTGAGAGTGAACTTTTCGGGCATGAAAAAGGAGCCTTCACCGGCGCAGTTGCAATGCGCAAAGGGCGGTTTGAACTGGCACACAAGGGCACGATATTTCTGGATGAGATTGGCGAGATTCCTCTACCGCTGCAATCCAAACTGCTGCGGGTTCTACAGGAGCGCACATTTGAAAGAGTTGGCGGGACCAAAACCTTTGAGGTTGATGTTCGTATTATCAGTGCTTCGAACCGTGAGCTGAAAGAAGAGGTTGCAAAAGGTCGTTTTCGCGAAGATCTTTTTTACCGTTTGAATGTTATTCATGTATCTCTGCCCGCGCTGAGGGAGAGAATGGATGATATGCCTCTTTTGGTGGAATATTTTATTACGAAATTCAAGGACCAGTTGAATAAGCCAGATCTTAGTATTTCGGCTGAAGCTCTGAGGTTGCTGATGAAATTACCGTGGGAGGGCAATATCCGTGAGCTTGAGAATACTGTTGAGCGCGCCGCCATCCTCTGTAATGACAATGTGATTGAAGCGGATGATGTTCAGCCTGATTCTATACGCCCAATGGAACAGAGTAGTTGGAGTCAGAACCTTGACCTGCAGCAACTGCTGCCTGATTCAGTCGGCCTGAATGACGTATTGTATACAGTAGAAGAGAAAATGCTGCACCAGGCCCTTGAGGATACCGGCTATGTGCAGGCTCGTGCTGCTGAAAAACTGGGCATCACTAAGAGCCTTCTGCAGTATAAGATGAAGAAATACGGAATTAAAAAGAAGAAATAACAGTTATCAATAACAAAAAAGCCATGAAAAACACCCATACCGCTTGAGCAAGCGGTATGGGTGTTTTTGCGTTCAGTCATCGGGAGGAGCGAAGTATTTCAGGATTGCTGATCCTGGCTCCCCCAGCGCAATTTGTTCCTGAGGATAGTGAAGTAGTCTCTTTTGGGGGAGACGATGAGTTGGAGCGGATGTTCTGCTGTGCTTATCTGCAGGCTGTCTCCATCTTGCATTTCCCAGCATGGCTGACCATCAATGATAACCTGAGCGCATTCTGCGTTACCATTGCTTTCGAATCCTGTAGTAATGGGGGTTGTCGCCGGCAAAATTATAGGTCTGCTGCTCAGCATGAAAGGGCATATCGGGGTTACCAGAATCGTGGCAAGCCCGGGATGAACGAGTGGTCCGCCGGCAGAGAGATTATAGGCCGTGGAGCCGGTAGGAGAGGAAAAGATCAGTCCGTCTGCTTTATATGTTGTGATGTAATCGTCTCCTGCTCTGGTTGCAAGGTGGAGCAGACGGTCCAGGGTGTTCTTATTGATGACGATGTCATTTAAAGCGTAGCGGTACGGCTCAGGCCCCTCCTGTTTGAGTAACCGGGTCTTGAGCATCAGTCTGTTTTCAATCATTACCTTGCCGCTGAGCAGGTGAGACAGTGCGTTTTCAGTCTCTTCTGCGGCAAATTCTGTAAGAAATCCCAGGTTGCCAAGGTTGATTCCTGCTACCGGGATAGAGTGACGTGCCGCATCTTCTGCGATGTGCAGTAATGTTCCATCACCCCCCAGGGCAATAGCCGCGTCAAGATCCTCCGAAATAGTATTCAGCACGACGGAAATGCCTTGGGCCCGGAGTACGGAAGAAATCTTTTCGGCATGCTGCTGGGCGTGTGCGTCGTCCTTTTTGGTTATAAGGCCAACTTTGCGAATTTTAATACTTCGCTCTGCTTTGAACGGTTTGCTGATAGTATTCATTCTAATAACCCGGCATGCGTTTTATGAGGTAGTGGAATTTGAGAGAAGCACTCTGTTTCTTGTATCAAGCCAGCACGTTGTCTGCCAAGTTCTAATCAAGTCGATGATGAATTTCAATTGATAATTCAAGAATACCATGTATCCTTTCCGGCAGAGTGTCCACGGTTCTTGTGGCCCACTCTTGAAGAAGACAAGGTGTGATTGTACCTGGAAAATTCGAATTTACCGTGATAATACGCCTCTTAGTGGGAGGAGAATATGATTGATAAGGATTTGCTGGCCATACTGGCCTGCCCGAAATGCAAGGGGCACTTGAAATATCTTGAAGCAAAGGAAGGGCTTGCCTGTGAAACATGCCTGCTGCTCTATGAGGTCAGGGAGAATATCCCCGTCATGGTCATAGAGGAAGCAAAGGCCTTAAAGGCTGAGGATCTAGAGGGTTGAACGCCCTCTAGTTAAAAACTTTCTGCAACACACCATCGCCGGCAGCAGACAATGCTGCTCCGGCGATGGTTTCTACAGGTGGCCTATTTAATAAGGCCCATCTCTTTTTCTTTTTCGCAAACCAGGAGTTTGGTTTTAACTGCTGTGTCTGGAATAAGGCTCATTGAGTCTATACCGCACTCAACCAGGAACAGGGCAAACTCAGGATAATCCGAAGGTGCCTGCCCGCAGATGCCGATCTTTTTGCCCCTGCGCTTGGCGGTTTCAATAACCATCTTCACCATCGTTTTAACTGCTTCGTTACGCTCATCGAAAATGTGAGCAACAAGGTCAGAGTCGCGGTCAAGGCCAAGGGTCAGCTGGGTCAGGTCGTTGGAGCCGATGGAAAAGCCGTCGAAAATATCGGCAAATGCATCTGCTGCGATAACATTTGAAGGAATCTCGCACATCACGTAGATTTCAAGGCCGTTTTCTCCCTGAACGAGACCGAATTTCTTCATGGTCTCTATAACCTTTCTGCCTTCTTCGGGAGTGCGGCAAAAGGGTACCATCAACTTGATGTTGGTGAGTCCCATCTCATTTCTGGCTTTCAGGAGTCCTTCGCATTCCATCTCAAACGCATCTATGTACTTATCGTCGTAATAGCGAGAGGCACCACGCCAGCCTATCATTGGGTTTGATTCGACAGGTTCGTAGAGTTTTCCGCCAATGAGGTTGGCATATTCGTTGGATTTGAAATCGGACAGTCGAACAATAACGTCGCGTGGGTAAAAGCCTGCACCGATCCGTCCTACGCCTTCTGCAATCTTGTCGATGAAGAACTGACGTTTATTGTGAGGGTAGGCTGTGGTTTTCTCCTCAATCTTTTCAACGATTTGCTGAACTTCTTCGTCACCCGCAGCAGCTTTTTCTATGAGGCTGTCAAAATTGTGGAGCGCCATCGGGTGAATACCGATATGGGCGTTGATGATAAATTCCTGTCGTGCCAGACCTACACCGTCGTTTGGTACCTGGCATTCGACGAATGCCTTTTCCGGAATACCAACGTTGAGCATGATTTTGGTGCGGGTGTCAGGGATGGTGTCGAGGTTGGTCGTGTTGATGGAGAAGTCCAGCAGTCCGTCATAGACATTACCGGTCTCACCATCGGCGCAGCTGACGGTGATGTCCTGACCGGTGGTGATTTTTTTGGTGCCGTCTTCTGTACCGATAACACAGGGAATACCAAGCTCTCTGGAGATGATGGCTGCATGGCAGGTGCGGCCGCCCCTGTTGGTCACGATACCGCCTGCTTTTTTCATTACCGGTTCCCAGTCGGGATCAGTCATATCAGTGACAAGTACTTCACCCGGTTGGAAATCATGGATGCCGGCAACGGTCTCAATCACCCGGGATTTACCCTGGCCGATTTTGGTACCTACTGCCTGGCCCGAGGTGAGAATGTTGCCATGCTCTTTGAGGATGTATGTCTCAGTGATGTTTTTGGAGTTTTGTGAATGAACGGTCTCCGGGCGAGCCTGGACAACGAACAGTTCACCGGTACCGACGGTTTCGCCGTCACCGTCTTTGGCCCATTCGATATCCATGTTGCTGCCGTAATGATCTTCAATGTGAAGGGCCCATTCTGAGAGCTTAAGGAGGTCATCATCGTTTAAGATATAGCTACCTCGTTCTGCCGGAGTGGTAGCAATGTTGACCACAGTCTCTTCGGCGTCTTCAGCCTCGTTGTAGATCATCTTTATTTCTTTACTGCCGACCTTTCTGGAGACTACAGGGCGTTTTCCTTCCCTGAGAGTCGGCTTGAAGACATAAAATTCGTCAGGAATGACTGCACCTTGAACGACGTTTTCACCGAGTCCCCATGAACCTGTAAGGTAGACGACATTCTCGTACCCGGATTCGGTATCAAGGGTAAACATAACACCGGAACAGGCCGCATCTGAGCGAACCATCTTCTGAACCACGATAGAAAGGTACACATCAAACTGGCTGAACCCTTTGTCGTGTCGGTAGGAGATGGCCCTGTCGGTAAAAAGGCTGGCAAAACACTGGCTGCAGTAGTCAAGAACCGCATCATCGCCGCGAACGTTCAGGTAGGTGTCCTGTTGGCCAGCAAATGAAGCATCCGGCAGATCTTCGGCGGTGGCGGAAGAGCGAACAGCTACATCAACGTTTTTGCCATATTCTGCTTCCATTTTGTGATACGCTTCAAGAATCGCATCGCGAAGATCGTCTGGAAATTTGATTTTGCGTATGAGTTCACGAACCTTTCGGCCACGCTCCTGGAGATTGCGGAGATCGTGGGTATCGAGATCAGAAAGAATCTCAGATACAGCCTTGTCCATGCCTGTGGATTCGATCAGGTGTCGATAAGCATATGCAGTGATCGCAAAGCCGTGTGGGATATTGACTCCTTTTGAGGTAAGATGTCGGTACATCTCACCGAGTGAGGCATTCTTGCCACCAACCAGTGGCACGTCATCAATAGAGATATCATCGAACCAGAGAATGAACTCTGTGGCGTGTTGATCACTCATTACGGCATTTCTCCTGAACTGTTTTGGGGTGTGATACACGAAAACGTGCTATTGGATTGAAAAGGGCTATACCCTGTATTGTATCGGGTGACACTCGAAAGTTGTTCCGAGTCTGTGCGCGAGCATATTAGATTATCAGTAATTTTGCACGATAGTACAAGTGTTACTTATGCATGTCAAGAAGGTAGAGCGGGGCAAATAGAAAAAAATCTGTACATGGACAGGCTTGTCGCTTAAGAAAGATGCGGTAGAATTACATATGGATTCAGAATGTTTATCTGTGTCAATGGTTGCCGGGATCGGTTTTTGACAACAAAATACGGGGGCTGCATATGTCACATAATAAGGATGTGGAGCAATTTAAAGCCAAGTATATAATCGAAGACGATCATGCTGCAAGTGATTATTTCAGCATGATTAAAGAACTTGTAAAAATAAGAAATGAGACCAGTGAAGTTTCATGGCAGACAGAGATAGATACAGTCTATGCCATGGTTCGTAAAGAACTGGTTGAAAACCATGGTAAGCCATTGAGCCCATTGAAATTTGGTACTTCAGGCTGGCGTGGAATACTTGGGAAAGATGTTTTTGCCCGATCGATTGGTTGTGTAACAGCTGCCATAGTCGAGATGTACCGGCTGGTGGAATCAGACCCTGTCATGACCAGCAGTCTTGGAGTTCAAGATTTTGATGAAGCGAAAAAGCGTGGTTGTGTGCTTGGCTATGACAACCGCTTCGGCGGGGAGTTGCTTGCCAGGGCGGTGGTAAAAGTGCTGACAGATAATGGTTTTACAGTCTATTACTCAGGTGAATCAACGACCGGTGCACTGTCTGCTGCGGTACTCGAACTTCATGCGGCATTTTCCATAAACCTGACCCCCTCCCATAATCCTCTCGAATATGGTGGGTATAAATTCAATGCGGCCGATGCGGGACCGGCAGCAGCAGAAGTCACCGAGACTATAACCCGACTGGCCAGGGAAATTGTCGATAGTGATTTTGATATCGAAAGTTCGGCCATTACGGGCCTTGAGATACTTTCCTTGTCTGGAGTAACTGAAATCAGAGCACTGGATTACTGGAAGACTCTGGTGAGGAAAAATGTTGATGTGCACGGGATTGACTACGATCAGATAGTAAAAGATTGTGCCGATGCGACAGATTTGATTGTGGCCATAGACTCTGTTCACGGTGCGTCTCGAAATGATATTTGCGAACTTCTTGAGGTAGAGAAAGGAACCAGCTACTTTGGCTTACGGGATACACCGGATGTGACTTTCGGTGGCATAGCCCCGGAACCGTCATCGGTAAATATCAAAGCCATACATGAATTGCTTGCCGGCCGTTCTGAAAAATACCGGGTGGGTGCGATCATTGACCCGGATGGAGATCGAATTCGGTTTACAGACGGCAGGGAAGAGATCAGTATGAACCAGTTTGGTGCTATGGCCTACCATTTCCTTGTCGTTCATAAAAAGAAGAAGGGGATGGTGGCGAAAACTGTTGCCACTTCCAACATGGCGAACCAGCTGGCTGAATCTTTTGGTGAAAAAGTTTTTGAACCGAGGGTTGGTTTTAAGGAATTTAAACCTGTTATGGGGAAGGCCCTGGTCTTTTTCGAAGAATCAGACGGAATATCGATTATTGGACACACTCCGGAAAAAGATGCTTACATTGGACTGCTGCTTGCCCTTGATATGGTACTCACAACCGGCAAAAACCTGAGTGAATACAAAGATGAAATTGAGGCGGAGTTCGGTGCATTTTATGCCGATCGGGACGGAATTGAAGTGAGCTACCGAGGTGAAGAGCTTCTGGAAAGGCTGAAAGAACTTGAAAAGTATGGTAGAGGAAGCTCTCTTATTGTGGGTGGTGAGCCAAAAGAGATTGTTGAGGTCATCACTATTGATGGCCGAAAGATGATTCTTGACGATGGCTCGTGGCTTATGATACGACCCTCAGGAACTGAACCCAAGGTCCGGTTTTATGTCGAGTCGCGCACTCCGGACGGGACGCAGGATCTGGTCGAAACTGCGCAGAGGTTGCTCAGGGAGATTCAGCTCGTTTAAAGCTGCGGAAAATAGAAGTACCACAGTAAGTCAATGGTATAGAAATTGTTAAAAAAATCGAAGTTGCATTTTAGGCTTTCCGTATTATTGTCAGCATATAACAGATAATCATAGTGAATTGTTATTTTTAGGAGCCATCAATGTGGGAATATACTGATAAGGTTCAGGAGCATTTCCTGAATCCGAGAAACGTTGGAGAAGTAGATGATGCAAATGGTACCGGTGATGTCGGTTCTCTTGCCTGTGGGGATGCCCTGAAGCTGACCATAAAGGTGGATGAGAACGATGTGATTACCGATGCCAAATTCAAGACCTTCGGTTGCGCAAGTGCAATCGCCTCATCTTCTGCTTTGACTGAAATGATCAAGGGTATGCCGGTCTCTGAAGCCGAGAAGATCACTAATGAAGATATTGCTGATTTCCTGGGCGGATTGCCAAAAGAGAAAATGCACTGCTCAGTGATGGGAAGAGAGGCACTTGAAGCTGCCATCGCTGATTTTCGTGGCATGGTGCTGCCGATGGCTGAAGGTGAAATCGTCTGTGAGTGCTTCGGAGTGACGGATATCGAGGTTCGCCGTGCCATTCAGGAGTCAAACCTTCGCTCAGTCGAAGAAATCACCAATTTTACCAAAGCTGGTGGTGGCTGCGGAAAATGTGAAGATAAACTTCGGGCGATTCTGGAAGAAACTGTTGTCGGTGCCAAGCTGGTGAAGCTTGAAGATGCAGCTCCAAAACGCATGACCACCTTGCAGAAAATTAAAAAAATTGAAGAAGTCCTCGAGAGAGAGGTTCGACCCGGCCTGCGTAAAGATGGCGGTGACATCGAATTGATCGACGTAGATGGCGATTTTGTTATAGTTTCGCTGCGTGGGGCGTGCAAGAGTTGTCATAAGTCTCAGACCACGATTAAAGAATATGTTGAGGTGAAACTCCGTGAACTGGTTCTGGATACTCTTATTGTGGAGGAAGCAAACTGATGAGCCAGAAAAACGAAGAAGTAGTCTATCTTGACAACAACGCCACAACGTGTGTTGCCCCAGAGGTTGTCGAGGCAATGATGCCGTACCTCACTCAGTTTTATGGCAATCCATCCAGCATGTACAATTTTGGCGGCCAGGTCGGTGAATCCCTGAAGATAGCCCGTAAGCAGGTGGCCGATCTGATTGGTGCAGATCCGGAGGAGATAACCTTCACCAGTTGTGGTACCGAAAGTGATTCAACAGCGATTCTCTCAGCTTTGCAGTCGTTTCCGGAGAAGCGTCATATTGTCACTACCAGGGTCGAGCATCCTGCAGTTAAGAACCTCTGCGATACAGTCGATACTCTCACCGGGCATAAACATCGTATCACCCGCCTCAAGGTAGATGCCGAAGGAATGCTGGATCTCGATGAGTACAAAGCTGCCTTAGGTGATGACACCGCAATCGTCAGTGTAATGTGGGCCAACAACGAGACCGGTGTTATTTTTCCAATTGAAGAGATGGCCCGTATTGCGAAGGAACGTGGTATTCTCTTTCACACCGATGCTGTTCAGGCGGTAGGCAAGGTGCCGATCAATCTGAAAGATTTGGATGTGGATTTTCTCTCCATTTCAGGACATAAGTTGCATGCACCCAAAGGTGTAGGCGTACTGTATGTAAAACGAGGTACACCATATACTCCATTTCTTGCTGGTGGACACCAGGAGCATGGACGACGTGGCGGTACCGAGAACGTGGCTTCCATCGTCGGTCTGGGTAAAGCATGTGAGCTTGCTGCTGCCAAGATGGAAGAAGAAAACACCAGGGTCAAGGCACTGCGTGACAAACTTGAGCAGGGACTTCTCGCATCTATTCCCAACTCAATGCTGAACGGGCATAAAACAGAAAGACTTCCCAATACCGCAAACGTAAGTTTTGAATATGTTGAGGGAGAGGCTATATTGCTGCATATGAACCGGTATAAAATCTGTGCCTCATCCGGGTCTGCATGTACCTCCGGGTCACTGGAACCATCCCATGTCCTCAGGGCGATGGGTGTTCCATTCACGGCGGCACATGGTTCTATCCGGTTTTCACTCAGCGTGTACAATACAGAGGCAGAAGTTGATTTCGTTCTGGAGAAGATGCCGGAGATCATTGAGTCTCTGCGCAAAATGTCCCCATTCTGGAAAGGTGATCAAACATGATAATCGTTGAGCCGTCATTTGAAATTCAATATGATCTGGACAGACAGCCTATCGCTGTACGATTGGAAACATGTGGGCGTATCTGCTACAAGAGTGAAGATAAAATCACCGAAGAGTCAGCTGTACCATTTGTAAAGAAGATCGCAGCGCATGGACATAATTCTGTGCTTGAGATGGCTGTAGCCACTTATAACGTGGTTTGTCATCCAGACCATGTGCTTGAATTTCATGCCTGCCAGCCAAAATTCTTTGTGACTGACAGGACGGATTCCGGATTTATTGTGACCGGATCGATTCGTGCTTTCCGTGAAATGTACGGCAACTATGCTGATAACAGTGTAGTGAGCGAACTGGTACGTGACCTTGCCGGACGCTACCAATATCTGTTTGAGGGTGTTTATCTGCCGGCGGAGTCGTTGCCCCCACATGAGGAAATCAGCATTACCAAGCTGAGCCTTGATGAGGTGGAGGACCTGCCTGTAAATCTGCTTGCCCGTCATCGCTTTGTGGGGGTCAAAATGATCACTAACAGGGCAGTGACCCACGAACTTGTACGACATAGACCGTGTTCCTACTTGCAGGAGAGCCAGAGATATTGTCGCTATAATCAGGACAAATTCGGTAACCAGGTAACCTTCATTAAGCCTATGTTTTATGAGGATGGTTCCCCCGAATATCAGCTTTGGAAAGAGGCAATGGAGGAGACCGAAAAGCTCTATTTAAGGCTTCTCGAAAATTCGACTCCACAGGCAGCGCGAACTGTGCTCCCTAATTCCTGTAAGACAGAGATTATCACCTACTGTAATCTTGAAGAGTGGAAGCATATATTCTCATTGCGCACTTCTCCTGCGGCAGAGCCTTCAATGAGGGAGATAATGATCCCGCTCGAAGAAGAGATGCGAAAAAGGTTCCCTGTCCTGTAATACAAACGTACCGACCTCAAATAAAAATCCCGAACATGAAATGTTCGGGATTTTTATCTCTTCTCATGATTCCCCCTAAAGCTTTTCTTTACAAGCCGATATGCATAATGGTTCAGGATTGGGTCACTTGCCAATCTGTCGCGCCTCGCACGTCACGTTACTCTCTTAACTCTTTCAAGCTAAAGTAGGGGAGTCCTAATTGCTTTTTTCCCTCAGAGACTTCTGAGGCGAGATTTTTACCTTTTTAAAAAAAACTTTATGATAATTCACTGAAAAACTATTATTTCTAGACGAAACTTATATGAAAATAATGTATTATCGGCTGATTATTAATCAAAAAATAGATCAGACCTGAAATATCTGGACTGGTTAAGTGTTAAAAAAAATACTGAAGTTGCCTTTTGGGAGTTATTTTAATCTGGCAAATCCCTGTGTTATGTGTATCTTAGACGTTATGCAACAAGCTATTTAGAGTAATCCTTAATTCTCACAATATGTTGCAGTATATAACATTTATGTGCAGTGGATTTTGTTTTAAGATTCCGAGGGCAGGAGTTTTAGATTTTTGCTTTATTACGTTCAGATCTATATCAAATACTGATACTACATATTACTATTCCGGCAGTAGTGAATTGGGCAGCCATCGGATCATTAGTGGCGGGATAGTGCATTTCCTCATTTAGGTCGTAGGTATATGGCACCCAAATCAAGTTCTTTAAAGCATAGATCTTCAATGCGGAAAACGGTTAAAGATCAGTCAGGTGCAGGAAAAATAAAAATTGGTGAATTGTTGAGTAAGGCTGGCTACATCACGCCGACTCAGCTGGAATTTGCCAAAAAAGAGCTGCAGAAAAGCGGTGGCCGGTTGAGTACCATTCTGCGTCGCCTGGACTATATTGATGAAGATACCGTCTTCAATTTCTTAAGCCGTCAGCATAATTACCCCCCTGTAGTCATCAAGAACGAGCCTCCATCAAAGGATGTGCTCGGCATTATGGAATATGAAAAGGCCAAGGAATATATGGCCTTTCCTCTACGGATGGCTGGAAACACCCTCCAGGTCACGATGGCTGAGCCTTCCGACTCAATGGCGGTTGAGGAACTTCAGGATTTTCTCGGAAAAGAACTTTCTGTGTGCGTATCAACTGAGTCGGATATTGTTGAGGCATATAAAAAGTACTACAAAATTTCCGATGAAGAGTATAACTCGTTCTTTGACAAGAGTGAGGAATTTGAAGAGGAAATTGAAGTAACTCAGGTTGATGACTTCGGCTCGATCCTGGCTGAAGCCGCTGATGATTTTGAGATAGAGAAGGATGAGGACGATGGTCTTGGCGATCAGTTTGCCGCTTCAGATGCACCAATTATCAAGCTGGTGAACGGAATTCTCATTAAGGCTGTTCAGGAAGGAGTTTCCGATATTCACGTGGAACCGTACGAAAAAACGATGCAGGTTCGATATCGTAAGGACGGCTCACTGTTTAAGTCCATGAACCTGCCGTTAAGTATCAAGAACGCCCTGGTTGCCCGCATGAAAATTCTAGCCGGGCTCGATATCACAGAAAGAAGAGTACCGCAGGACGGTCGAATCAAAATGCGGATGGGGCGAAACAGATCCGTCGATTTCCGTGTATCATCCCTGCCCACCCTGTTCGGTGAGTCTGTAGTTCTTCGTATTCTTGATAAAGGATCGCTGAATGTCGATCTGACCATGCTTGGTTTTGAACAGTCAACGTTTGATATGTTGAGGCGCTGTCTGAGCAGTCCTCAGGGCCTGCTTCTGGTTACCGGGCCAACGGGTTCAGGTAAGACAGTTACCCTCTATTCGGCATTGAATTCACTTAACAGTGAGGATATCAAGATCCTGACCGCAGAAGATCCGGTGGAATTCAACTTTAAGGGAATTAATCAGGTAAACGTCAATACCGAAGTCGGTATGACCTTTGCCGCCGCCTTGAAAGCTTTTCTCCGTCAGGATCCGGATATTATCATGGTTGGTGAGATTCGTGATATGGATACTGCAGAGATTGCCATTAAGGCTGCGATGACGGGCCATCTCGTTTTTTCCACCCTGCATACAAATGATAGTGCCGCGACAATAGGCCGTATGATCGATATCGGGATCCCCCCGTATATGCTGGCGTCATCTGTGACTATGGTGCTCGCTCAGCGATTGGGAAGACGGCTCTGTAATGCCTGCAAAAAAGTCGTAAGTTACGATAGGGACACACTCATTTCAGCAGGATTCAATGAAGATGATTTAGATGACCTTACAATTTATGGCCCCACAGGCTGCAAGGAATGCAGTGGTCGAGGTTATAAAGGCCGAGTTGGTTTCTTTGAGCTGATGGAGGTAACCGATGAGGTGGCCACGGCAATCAGTTCAGAAGTGCCTGAAGATCAGCTCAGAAAAATTGCTGTGCAGGAGGGCATGACACCATTACGGGTAGCTGCCTTGCATAAAGTTCGCGATGGAATTACCAGCCTTGATGAAGCTTTGAAGAGAACAGTAGCGCACAAGGAGAGTCTGCCAGCCTACCTGCTCAACCCGGATGTGGAAGAGTACGAGGATGGTGATGTCATAATCAGAGAGGGCAATACCGATATTGATTTTTTTAAATTAATACGAGGAGCGCTGACCGTAATAAAGGGTGGTAAAAAAATCGCTGAACTAACAGAGCCTGGCGAGTATTTCGGTGAGATGGCTGCAATATCTGGAGAAAAGAGAACTGCCACCATTGTTTCGCAGGGGCGTTCAACTATTAAGCGTTACCCTGGTGATAAATTGGATGAGGTGGTGGATAAATATCCTGAAGTCACAAACCATTTGTTCAAGTCCATGGCTGCTCGTCTGCAGAAATCCAATCAGATTATTGTCAAACTTGCCGGTGGCGGCTCCAGGAGACCACCATCCGCGTCTCCCATGAGAAAATAAGCCACTGAGAAAGTTCGAGAGCAAAAGAGAGATTGGCGATCAGGCGATTGTATGCAGTCTGGTAGCTGAAGTTGCGTTGCGAAGATGCCATAATGAGCAAAGAGAAAAATATGAAAGTCGCATTGTTCCTGGAGGGAAGTCCCGGACATGAGAAACAGAGTCTGGCAATAATCCAAGGGTTTAAGCGATTGGTTAGCGTGGAAGTTACTGAGTTCAGGCTTCCGGAACGTACAAAATGGCAGAGGTTTTTTGATATCGGCAGGCTTTTTCTCGGTAGTAATAGGGGGAAGGTACAAGGTCTCGATGATTTTGATCTGGCAATCGGGACCGGAAGCCGGACCCATGCCCCCCTGATCGCTTGCAAGAATTCCTACGGTATACCAATAGTTACCTGTATGGCTCCTGACAGGCTGTTGCGAGGGAAATTTGATCTATGCTGCGTGCCAAGGCATGATCAACTTGAGGAAAAGGACAACATCCTGCTCACAGACGGACCTCCTGTTTTGTCGGCGGAAAAGAATATCCGGAGAGAACCCGATAAAGGATTAATCCTGCTGGGTGGGATAGATGAATCGAGTCATTTCTGGCGTGGAGTCGAATTAGCTGAATTTATCCGCAACATAGTTCATGAGGGGAAAGATATCCAATGGTCAATAAGCTCTTCCCCCAGAACTCCCGATGATACGGTTGAAATCCTGAAAGGTTATTCGGAATCACAGCCGAATGCGACCTTTTTTGACTTTAAAGATACCCCAAGGGGATGGGTTGAAGATCAATATGCAAAATCAGGAGTAGCCTGGGTAACAGCAGATTCAGTGTCCATGATCTATGAGGCTCTGACTGCAGGTTGCCGAGTGGGTATTCTGCCTGTTCCCTGGAAAAATGCCAGGAACAAATTCCAGAGGAGTATAGATTTTCTTCTTTTGAAGGGTTTGGTGAAGGTGTATTCACCTGCTGAGTCTACCTCCTTGTTATCTATGGCTGAACAGGATTTTAATGAAGCCGATCGATGTGCAGAAGAGATTTTAAGAAAAATTCAGCCGACAGGCTAACTTAGGCTATTAAGGCAGTGTTGAAGACTGTCCTGTTTGCCATTCCCTCGTATTCATATAAATGCGAATTTTCTTTCATGGAAATTCGCATTTTTTATTTGTAGCTGATATAGTTTGCAAGGATGTATGTCTCGAAAATGTTTGAAATAGTTCCTATTAGTAAATAAAATCGAGACTCGGACAGCAATTAATATTTTTTTGGAAGTCTGGTATGTCCTAGGCTTGGGCTGGCAATAGACGAAACAGTTACGACCGGCAATCCATATGGTCTGTGTTTGGGTAATCCAGGTAGTTGTAGATAGATAAAAGTATTTTGCAGTAGGTTAAGACATAAAGTACCGCCAGTACCGTGAATGAGTTGTTAAAGAGTAGATGGTCAGCCGCTGCGGAAATGTAACACCCTGCACCGGTTATTCTATTTTTTCAGGACAAGGGGGACAGGCGCATTATGCTATATGATAAGCTGACCGTTGTGCAGGTGCTTCCCGAGATGGATGAAGGTGGTGTTGAGATTGAAACTCTTGATCAAGCAGTCTACCTGGCTGAAAAGGGCCATAGATCCATCGTTATTTCAGGAGGAGGGCGGCTCGTAGAGAAATTGGAGAGAGCGGGCTGTCATCACCTGACATGGCCTGGTATCGGCAAGAAAAATTTATCCTGTTTGAAATATATTCGTCAATTCCGTCAATTCCTTCTCAACGAAGACGTCGATATTGTCCATTTACGTTCACGTCTTCCTGCCTGGGTCTGCTATTACGGTTGGAAATCTCTTCCGCCAAGTGAACGCCCTCCATTAATTACCACCTTTCATGGTTTTCATTCGGTAAATCGATATTCAGAGATAATGACCAGGGGAGAGCGGGTAGTTGCTGTCTCCAAAACAATAAAGGACCATATTGTTGATAATTATCAGACAGCCATAGAAAAAATCACCATAATTTACGGTGGCTTTGATAGAGAACAATTCGCACCTGACGCCGTGAGTAGTGAACGTCTAGATAATCTTCGTAAAACATGGGGCTTGCAGGAAAATGACGAACCTGTAATTATACTGCCCGGCAGATTGACCAAGTTGAAAGGTCAAGATGATTTCATAGACAGTCTTGAGCTTATAAAGCACAGGAACTTTAAGGCTTTTTGTATAGGTGAAATCAACGAGACCAAGGCCTTTGTCAAAGAGATACGGGCGAAAATTCATCAATACGGTCTCGACGAACGAGTGAAGCTGGTTGGACATTGTGACGACATGCCCGCTGCAATGTTGCTTGGAGATATTATAGTATCAGCAACTTCCACTCGACCGGAAGCTTTTGGCAAGGTAGCAGTAGAGGCGATGGCGATGGGGCGACCGGTTATTGCTACTGCCCACGGAGGAAGTTTGGAAACCATAGTGGACGGAGAGACTGGCTGGCTGGTTGAGCCGCAGAACCCAAACGCTATGGCCCAGGCAATTGATACAGCATTGCGAGATGGAGCCCGTCGGAACAGGCTTGGCGAAGCCGGTAGGCGCAGAGTGCTGAAGTATTTTACGGCAGAAAGGATGTGTGAGGGAAATCTCACACTGTATAGGCAAATGCTTGCAGAAAGGGATTCACGTTTTAAAGATAAGAAATTGACAGTGCTTCAAATGTTGCCCGAGTTGGAAAGCGGTGGCGTTGAGCGGGGCACTTTGGAAACGGGCAAGCATTTGGTCGCAAATGGCCACCGTTCTCTGGTCGTATCCGGTGGTGGGCGATTGGTTGATCAGCTTGAACAGGAAGGTAGTCAACATTTTCAGATGAGTGTCGGGAAAAAGTCCTTAAGCGGTCTGAAGTATATCCCCGCTCTCAGAAAGTTGATGCGTGAGGAAGGTGTCGATATTCTCCATCTTCGCTCCAGGCTTCCTGCCTGGTTAGGTTATCTGGCCTGGAAGAGTCTGCCTGCAGCCGAGAGACCAGTTCTGGTTACTACCTTTCATGGTTTTTACTCGGTTAACGCCTATAGCGCCATAATGACCAAGGGTGAGATTGTAATAGCTGTCTCAGAGTCTGTGAAAGAACACATACGCGAGTTTTATGGCGATCATATTCACGTAAAACCGATTTTCAGAGGCGTGGCCGAAGAGGTCTTTAACCCTGAAGTGATACCTGCTTCCCGTGTTGAAGCATTGCGTAAAGATTGGGGACTTGATGAGAGCAAACCCGTCGTAATGTTGCCGGGTCGATTTTCCCGCTGGAAGGGGCAGGATGTATTTCTCAGGAGCCTTTCGCGGTTGAGTGCTCTTGATTTTCAGGCAGTCTTAGTGGGAGATCCGAATGAGACACCCAACTATACTGAAGAACTGAACACCATAATTGCCAAGCATAAATTGCATGATCGTGTGAAAATGGTCGGGCATTGCAGCGATATGGCTGCAGCGTATTTGCTTTCAGACATTGTAGTATCTGCGTCCTCAAGCGAGCCGGAAGCATTTGGTCGAGTCTCCATTGAGGCTATGGCCATGGGGAAGCCGGTTATCGCCACAGCCCATGGTGGCAGTCTTGAGACTGTTGTGGATGGTGTGACTGGCTGGCTTATTGAGCCGGCTGATTTTCAGGCTTTGGCAAGAGCCCTGGAAAAAGCACTCACCCTGGAAAAACCGGAATTGGAACAATTCGGTGGTAACGGCAGAAAGCGTGTGTTGCAAAAATTCACGACACGGTCGATGTGTGAACAGACTGTGGATGTTTATTACCGATGCCTGCAAAATAGATTGGAGGCAAAAGGTATTGCAGCAGGGCGCTTGGGACTCTCAAGCTAAGCTGGTGAAGGTAAAATATGTGGTGAAACTGCTTTGACATAGTCAGAATTGCGGTACCGTTTTAAAAAGCCTGTTGTGGTTTATTCCATAACAGGCTTTTTTTTATACAGATACTACTGTCTGCCGATCTCTTTGATTTCAGGCTGGATGTTCGAATCAGGAGAACGGTCCTGGGAAAAGAAGCGTTTCAACTTGCCGATGAGCAGACAGATACCTCTCCAGATTTTAGGCAGTAACCATATTCCGGCAAAAATGAATACGACAAACAGTACAAGAAACGTGACCGGATAATGTAAGGCGGCCCAAAGCCCTCCAACTACTGCGACATCCTCTGTAACTGATGCTGTCCAGTTTGAAAATGGTTCTGGAGAAGTGTTTATCAGGACGCGGGACCCAGCTTTCAGCATATGACTGGTGGCAGAAACAGTTCCCCCCAGTATACCCGCTGCGATAGAGAAGGCAGGGCTTACATCTCCCACAGCACCGGCAGCCAGGATGACTCCTGCAGGTATGCGGATAAATGAGTGGATGGTATCCCAGCCGGTATCTATTCCCGGAGTTTTGTCAGCAAAAAACTCTACAGCATACATGGTACAGGCAGCCATTATAACAAGAGGATCCTGTAGTACGACGAGTCCTTCTGGAAGTGCGATATTGCCTGTAGAGCCAAGTATTCCAAGCATGGCAAGGGTAGCATACAGGTTAATTCCACTGGCCCATGCTGTTCCCATGGTCAGTGCGATGGTTGCGATAATAGTCTGGTATTCGTCCATAACTGATTTACCTGCCTAATTTCTCTCTTTATCAGTAGCAATTGTATACTTCTAAATTACCCCGTGCTGTTTAACTGTTTTCAAGTAATTGCCTGCGCAAAAATTCGCATTCTATAGGAGAAAGATCAAATTTCTGGGCGACTTTATTGATGGTCGCGTTTGCAGAAAGCTCAGGAGTTGTTGTGCGTAACTGGCTGTACTCGTCTATTGCTTTTCTGAGTTTATCTCCAGGAAGTTCAGTCGGGCGCTTTGTTGTCATCGTTTACTCCTTCAGCCTGTGCGTTGGCAACAGGCTGTAAAATAATTCCTGCAAGGGGGGGAAGGGTAATAGCAGTTTTAAAAGGTGCTGAGCCGTGGGGGCCAGGTTCAGGCTGAATCTCCATTTCTTTAGTATACGAACCGCTTCCTCCATATGCAGTATCGTCAGAACAAAAAAGGAATCGATATTTCTGTCCGCTTGGCAAGCCCACCTGGTATTCATAATAGGTCTGGGGCGTAAAGTTCAGTATGCAGACGAGGTGATCATTGTTCTCCTTTGCATATCGGGTAAAAGAGATTACCGAGTTGTTACGGTCTTCAAAGTCAATCCATTTGAATCCTTCGTGCTGAAAATCCTGTTGCCAAAGGCTGGGATTGTTCCGATATATGGTATTTAAATCTGAAACAAAATCAAGCATTTTTGCATGACGAACATTTTCTTCAAGCAGGTGCCAATCAAGGCTGGTTTTACAGTACCATTCATTAATTTGCCCGAATTCCCCACCCATGAACAGTAACTTTTTGCCAGGATGAGTCCACATTGAAAAAAGCAGGAGCCGGAGGTTGGCAAATTTTTGCCATTCATCACCCGGCATTTTACTTAACAGAGAGCGCTTACCATGAACAACTTCGTCGTGTGACAAGGGCAAGAGAAAATTTTCGGAAAAGGCATACATTAATGAAAATGTGAGGGTGTTATGGTGAAATTTCCGAAAGAGAGGATCCTTGGCGAAATAGTTGAGCATATCGTTCATCCAGCCCATATTCCATTTAAAACCGAAGCCAAGCCCACCCAAGTTGGTCGGTCTGGAAACACCAAAGAAGCTTGTAGATTCCTCAGCGATCATCAGGGTGTTTGGGTAGAGATCATACACCACAGAATTTACGTGGCGGATGAAATCAATAGCTTCGAGATTTTCCCTGCCTCCATAACAGTTTGGCAACCACTCTCCGTCTTTTCGTGCATAATCAAGGTAGAGCATGGAGGCAACCGCATCGACCCGCAGCCCGTCAATGTGGAACTTATCCAGCCAGAACAGAGCGTTGGAAATGAGGTAATTACTGACCTCTCTTCTGCCATAATTGTAAATATAGGTGCCCCATTCAGGGTGGGCGCCTTTTAAAGGGTCTTCATGCTCATAGAGTGCGGTACCGTCAAAGCGGGCCAGACTGTGCTCGTCACGTGGAAAATGGGCTGGTACCCAATCGAGAATTACACCTACGTTGTGCTGGTGGCACTGGTCGACAAAATACATGAATTCTTCAGGGGTGCCGTAACGGCTGGTAACACTGAAGGGGCCGGTGACCTGATATCCCCAGGATTCATCAAGAGGATGCTCCATGATTGGCATGACTTCAATGTGGGTAAAGCCGAGTTTTTTCACATAAGGGATGAGTTGGGCGGCAAGCTCTTTATACGTGAGGAATCGCCAGTGATCTTCTGGATCACGTTTCCAGGAACCAAGATGTACCTCATAAACAGCCAGTGGCTTGTCGTAGGGCTCTGAATGATGCTGCTGTCGCACCCATTTCTCGTCTTGCCATTGGTGATGGTTCAGATAATTGACAATGGATGCGCTGTTGGGACGGAGTTCACCCTGAAATTGAAATGGATCAGCTTTCTCCAGTAATTTATCTTGTTGGCTGCGAATCAGATATTTGTAAAGAGTTCCCTCCCCGATCCCAGGCAAAAACAGTTCCCAAATGCCGGAAGCGCCGAGCGTTCGCATGGGGTGTACTCTGCCGTCCCAACGATTGAAGTCTCCTATGACCGAAACACTTCTGGCGTTTGGTGCCCAAACTCTGAAAGAGGTTCCGCTGATATTTGAAAGAATCGCCTTATGGCTGCCGAGATGTTCATAAATACGGTAATTGGTACCAAAATTATACAGATACCTGTCTGTTTCTTCGAGCTGGGGGAGAAATCTGTAGGGGTCGTTTATCCTTTTGCTTGAACCATCCGAAAAAAATAGTTCAAATTGGTAGGTATATGGGTCCAGATGGGGATCTGAAAACCAATCTCGTTTCAGCTGAATTTCGAATAACCCTTCCTTGTGTATTCTGGGCAGCACCTTACGCCTGTGCCCGCTCAAAAGGGCGACGCCATCGGCGTGGGGCTGAAAGGTACGGATTACAACAAGCTCACTGTCACTTTTGGAAAAGTGTACCCCAAGATATTTAAAGGGATCGTGGTGACCTGTGTAAAGGATACGTTCGAGATGTTCATTTATCATGGAGTTGCATTACATTATATTTTAAGGATCTGGTAAGTCCTTGCTTTAGGTTACAGAGATTGTAACACATTTAAATGTAAATCAATATATTAGCTAAAAGCTTGAATCAATATCCTCAAAATGCCGACCAGTCAGGATATTCCATGTTAGGTAATCTCAAAAGTTTTGTCATGTCAATGAGGGAGATAATTGGAAAAATAAATCTGACGCCGTGCCCCGGCATTACCGTACTAGCTCGAACTTGACTGGGTCAAGACACCTTTGATAAACTGTAGACAGTACAATTCAAGACCAAAATAAGGCAAGAATTGTAACTGGCCTGATACGCCATTGTTCACGGAGACGGAAAATGAAAGAAGATAAAGCCCCGATAATAAAGGACCTGACAGGTTCGTTTCTGGTGTCTACACCGCAAATGCCGGATCCGCGCTTTGAAGAGCAGGTAATATACATATGCGCACACAGTCAGGAGGGGGCAATGGGGTTAGCCATAAATAAGCCTAACCCCGCATTTTCCATGGCCGAAGTGTTGCAGGGCGCTGATTTGCCCATCCCAGTAAATGAACTCCCGCCGGTATACATCGGTGGTCCGGTCGAACTGGAGTCAGCGTTCATTCTTTATACCTCGACATATAAAACCGAGTATCAGCTGGAAGTGACCTCTACGGTATCACTCTCCAGGGAGACCAAGGTGTTGCAGGATATAGCAGAGGAGTGCGGCCCGGAGAAGTTTCTGTTCTTACTTGGTTATACCGGCTGGGGGCCAGGGCAGCTGGAAAGGGAACTCGTTGATGATGGTTGGTTAATGGTGCCCGCTGATGATACGATAATTTTCGATCTCCCCAACGAAATGAAATGGAAAGCGGCTGCACTTCAGTACGGTATTGATATAAGTACATTCTTAGATGTTGTAGGATACGCGTGATAGAATAACGAATTTTACAGTAGTGCATCAGGGCGCTCCCTTTTTTCGGGAGCGCCTCTTTTTTTGAGGCTGGTATCATCTGGAATTGTTATATATGCAACTCTCAGAAATATGATTTTACGGTGTAAAATTTCATTTTCGATCATATCGTGATCATTTATACATTTTATAATTAAGGTGTTGCAGGATTTGGAGTAGATATGTCTGATATCGAACAACTGTTCTCGTGTGCTCGCTGTGGTTATTGCTGTCAGGGAGAGACAACTGTATCCCTTGATGAGGACGATCAGCGGATAATGTGCGAAGCGCTTGGCATGGAAAGAGACGAAGTAGCAGAAAAGTATTGGAGAATTACCGCTAATGTTGTGCAGATGAAAATCGTTGATGGCCACTGTATTTTTTACGATGAGGGATGCTCTGTACATGCAGGGAGGCCCTGGCGGTGTCGGGAGTGGCCTCTGCATCCATCTATTCTTAGCGATGTTAACAATTTCAGCACCATATCAGATTCCTGTCCTGGAATCAGGAAAGACACAAGCTATGAAGAGTTTTGCGGCGCGTTGAAAAAGTTGATGGCTACCAGAAAAAAGATAAGCTGTTAACTGGCTTACAAGCCATGAGCTATATACAGGCACACTTTCGCAAGGAAGAATGTGATGAAACATGAAGTAATTTTTCTGGGCAAGACCAAAGACTCTTTTATTTCAGAGGGAATAAAAGAGTATACTTCCCGCCTCAAGCATTACACCCAGTTTGTCACCAGGGTTATTAAAGAAAAAAAAGCAGGCGGCAAGGCGGATATCACCCAGGAGGGAAGGAAACTGCTGGAGGCAATTCCTGCCGGGTGGCTTGTTGTCGCTCTTGACTCACGGGGCAAACAATACACATCAGAGCAGTTTGCGGGAACCATCAGCGGTTGGGAACAACGTGGGGTCAAGGGTGCTTGCTATCTAATCGGCGGGCCTACCGGGATTTCCGGGGAGGTGATCAGCAGGGCTGATCTCTGTCTTTCACTGTCTGAGATGACCTTTACCCACGATATGGTGAGAATGCTGTTGGTTGAGCAGATTTACCGTGCTTACACCATAAAAGCAGGCGAAAAGTATCATAAATAGTGGTTCATGTCCTTTTGAGATGCGCGGTAAGGTAGACATCGAACCTGCTATTCTTCATTTGTATTTCATGACTTGGCTCTAGTGGGTTTTCGCAGGAACCATCAAGGCGGGGGGCGCCTTTAGGACGTTTGACGACAACCCTGTTGCCTGCAACCTCTAAGGCCACTTTGAGTAGTTCAGGGCCATCTTCGTCATCGCCCACTAGATCACGGATGACCCGCATCTCTTTTTTGTTCAGAGCAGATTTGGCGGAATGCGGGTACATAGGATCAAGGTAGACAGTGTGTATCTGGTTATCCATTTTTATCAAATTATTAATGGAATTGCCGGAAAGCAGGGTGATTCTCCGGGTAACAATTTCATGAGTTCGTTCATTGTTTGCCGCGCGTTCCAGGCCATCTTCCAGCAGGGCATGCAGAATAGGTGATCGTTCACTCAGTATTACCTTGCAACCCAGCGAAGCAAGCACGAAGCCATCAATCCCCAAGCCTGCTGTGGCATCAAAGACATCCGGTCTGAATCCTGATTTTACCCCGACAGCACGTGCCAGGGGTTGTTTAATCGTAGTGTTTCTCTGGTGTCGGTAGCCTGTGCTGCCTTGGACAAAGTCGACGTATATGGGGGCGAATGTTTCGGATTTTTTGTTAGCCGGATTGGCCCTGAGTTCCAAGCGCTGATCTGTAAATGTCAGGATGTATTGAGTTTCACAACGATCGGGCGTAATGTACGGTATGTTGAACTTTTTTGCGGCATCCAGAGCTTTTTGTAGTATTGTCTCAGAAAGTGCGGTAGATGAAATTGAAAGATGTGAAGAGGTTGTCATGCTGTAGCAAAAATGTGGTTGTGGTTCCGGTATGATGTAACGTCGATCAAAGTCGAAAGAGTCAGTACTACCCGTTTAAAATAATAGCAAACATTACCGAGTACAAAAATGCAAAAAGAAAAGATAGAAGTTGTTGCGATCATACCTGCCAGGTATGAGTCGAATAGATTTAGAGGCAAGCCGCTGGCAAAGATTGATGGCAAGCCAATGATTCAGCATGTGGTTGAGCGGGCCAAACAGGTTAGCCTGCTGTCGAGAGTCGTTGTGGCAACGGACGATCAGCGTATCGGTGATTGTGTAGAATCTTTTGGTGGCGAATATGTACTCACCAGAAATGATCATGTTTCAGGCTCTGATCGTCTGGCTGAAGCGGCGGAGCTTGTAGGTATCTCGGAGCATGACGTCGTAGTAAATATTCAGGGAGATCAGCCTTTGTTTCCACCAGAAGTCGTGGAACAGGTAGCAATGCCCCTGCTGGAAGACCCGGCACTGCCCATGTCCACCTTGATATACAAGATCATCAGGGAAGAGGAAATTAACGACCCTAACCATGTGAAAACGGTTTTTGATAGAGATAGCTACGCGCTCTACTTTTCACGATCTCCAATCCCGTTTCAGCGTAACCCAGAAGATAACATCTCTCCGACATATTACAAACATTTAGGCTTTTATGCCTATCGTAAAGGTTTCCTGCTCACATTTGTGGCCTTGCCGGAGGGAGAGTGGGAGCGTTTTGAAAAACTGGAGCAGCTTCGGGCTCTTGAGTATGGGTACAAGATCAAGGTTGTACTCACCGAACACGACTCAATAGAAGTCGATACCCCGGAAGATCTTATTCGAGTTGAGGAGTTTTTGAAACAGCAGCGTTGATTGGCTTTTTCAAAGGGCATGCTGACTCAGAACCGGCAGTAATCAGATGTGTGCTCAAGACCTGATGATGTTGATTGGTGCCTGGTGAATATTTGGAGTGGTTGGGGAATGACAGTGAGAAAAGACGACAAAGTAGCAGATAGCCTGGAAAAAATATTGGCTAAGAAAGTCTCGCCGCTTGATCTGCTTTCACACAAGAACCTGCGTGAGAAGTTCATCGATCTGGTCCTGAATGGTGAACCGATACATCAGGATCCTGAAATCACACGACTATACAGCGGTCTTGTCGAGGCATTGAATTCCCATCGAATCGATGGGGCGAAGGTGGTCGTTTTTGGTGGCGGTACCGGTCTTTCAAATATCATTGGGGGTGACAGTCGCCTGGAGGGCTGGGCAAGGTCACCTTTCAACGGTCTTAAAGAGATTTTTCCAAGAACACGTTCTGTGGTTTGTGTAACCGACGATGGTGGTTCCACGGGTGAGATAATGAAGGATCTCCCCCTCATAGCAATCGGCGATATCCGTCATGTATTGCTTTCATCCATTCAGCTTTCCGCTTTGCAACGAACGTATCAGGTCTCAGTGCCAAACGCTTTGCTGATAATTGAAGAGCTTACCAAACTCTTCAATTATCGTTTTTCCACGAAACCGGATAGTGCTGAGCAACTTTTCAGCTGGACGGGCGCTGACCTCGAACGGATGCCAGGAAGATTGTCTGAAGTCTTGCTTGACCTTATAAGTCAGGTATTTACAGATGATCAATTGGAGCCGGTATTAAACCGGCCAAATTGTCTTGGCAACCTGATTGTGGTGTCGGCTATATATCGCCATCTGCCCGAAGGTGTCGACAATGAGCTACTTATTTCAGACCCTGGGTTGTTTCATGAACCGATCTATAAAGGTTTGGAATATCTGGCACTCAGCCTGGGTGTGGGCATAAAAGCTGTTCTCCCCTGTACAACCACCCCATGCCAGCTGCGTCTTGTCTACACCAATGGTGTGCAAACTACAGGTGAGTCCAAGGCGGGAGGTTCGCGCCGGGGAGTTCCTGTAGAATCGGCCCATGTGGATTTCTGTACAGAGCCCAAGGTTTATCAGGAGATAATTGATTATATCGATGATGCAGATATCATTGTCATGGCACCAGGAAGTCTTTACAGTTCCATTATTCCTGTTTTTAAAGTGCCGGGGCTTGCTGATGCCGTTCGTCGGAACGGCAAGGCCCTAAAGATTCTGGTATCAAATCTCTGGGTGCAGGCTGGTGAAACCGATTTGAGTATGAGTGACCCTGAGCGAAAGTTCAGGGTATCCGATATGATCAAGGCCTATGAGCGGAATATTCCTGGTGGAATTCAGGGCTTGTTTCATGAAGTACTTTGTCTTTCCTTGAAAGATGTGCCCGCTTCAGTAATCCAAAGTTATGCGGTGGAAGGTAAGATTCCAATATACCTTGACCGTGAGGTGGTACGTAACCAGGGGTTCATACCGGTCGAATGTGGTATATATTCCCGCCAGGCACTTGTTGAAAGAGGAGTGTTGCAACACGACCCTGCGATGCTGGCAACAGCTGTACGGGTGCTTTACGCCGGCAAGGAATGTTTTGCTGAAAGTAAGCATAGTGATTTCAGTGAGAAAGGCAGTGGCGTTGAGAACCCTGTTGGCGATACCTTCTTGCAGGCAGGGCGAGCCGTCGACTACCCGTGTCGAAATTTCCAGATTCCAAGTGTTCGTTATCAGAAGGTGATTGAACGCATACACCAGCTCGAAATAGGGTGTAATGCCGGATGTACGTCTGACTGTTGTAGGGGAGTATCGTATATTCGGGATGTTTTTGAAGATTTGATCTGGAGGCACCATGACATACCTCTTGATCATCTTCAATACATCAATGGAGTAGCCTGTATTGGGCTGGAACTCTGGCCAAGAAACCAGCAATGGGATAATATCTTTGCTTTTTATGACCCTGTTGACCGGATGATCAAGATCCGCAAAGACCAGTTGTGCCATAAGGCTAAACTGGAAACAGGTATATTGATCGCCATTGGTGAATCTTTATTAGGAGATTATGCCCTTAAAAAACAGGTTGAGGAGGTTACCTTAAATGAGCGGATAGTGGGGAAGGTATATAACCTTGAGTTGCGCGACGAGCAAGAGCGAAATTGTTATTTAAATACTCGCGAACTTGATGATTATCTTCATCTGGCCCGGATGTTCAGAGGTGGCTCCTATCTTGAATATACTCGTTTGCTCAATGGCAATGAGGGTTTTACTCCGCCTGGTTTGCTTATGGGGCTTTCATATGTCTGGTATCTGGAAAACCGGCTGTCCCCACAGATTGAGTACAAGATGACGGTCATGAAGATCCCCCAGACCGACTTGATTCCAGAACAAAAGAAAGTTGCCCGGAGGAGGTATAAGCTCATCAAATTCTTCCGTGATGTAGTCTTTAAGCAGGTTGGGGATTCCTAAGCTTCCCCTGCTATCCTTTATTCAATTCCTCCTCCTAACCCCCATACTCCTCACGCCTCGTGTCGTGCAGCTGAGCTTGAGGGGTTATCAGATCTGTCATTTCATTCCGCTAAATTCAATTACCACTGAAAAAAGACATGAAATTTTTATAAGCATTTGTATGGTATAGCGTAAATTCCTCGCAGAATTGCGTGCAGTTCTGCTCCTCTTTCTGACTAATGCTTAAGACGGTTTCAGTATGTCCTTATCCGTATTGGTAGTTGAGAATAACCCTGTTATTCAACTTGCCGTTTCAGCAATTCTGGAGCAGGAAGGTTGTCTGGTTCAGACAGCAGAAAATGGCCTTGATGCCTTGAATAAGCTCAAGGAAGATACTCCCGATCTACTTTTTACTGACCTGGTAATGCCCTATGTAAGTGGGGAACAACTGTGCAGGATTGTCAAAACCAATCCCAGTTATTCAGATATTTACATTGTCATTGTCACCGCTATGGTTGCCGGAGACATGCATACCATACTGGATTTTGATTATTACGATCTGTGCATTGAAAAAGGGCATCTCGGTGAGATTCGAACGCACATACGCTCGGCTCTTTTGAGGTATAGGAATGATGGTCACGTCAGTCGGAAAGAAAATACATTAATTTCGGATGTTGGAGATATTGAGGGCCCTACTGCTAAGGTTGCCGGCGAACTGTTTTCGGAAAGACGACACTTGAACAGTATACTTGAAAACCTCAGTGAAGGTGTCATTGGGATGAACCGGGAAGGTGTGGTCGTCTCCATGAACAATGCTGCCCAGAAGATTCTTGATCATAGTGCTGAGCAGATGATTGGATCACCCCTGGTTGCAACTGGCTGGGGATCCCATCAGGCTGAGGTTGAGTACTGGCTGCAGGAGCGGACCGATAGCGCTGAACAAGAGCAGCTTGATATTTTAGGAGAAGCCCCTCTTTTTTTCAGTGAGAAAATTGTTACTGCCTCTTTTGTTGCAGTCTATGAGCAGGGCGGGAGGTTTAATCTATGTATTTTGCGAGACATTACCCGGCAGTTCAGGGCTGAAGAGGAGAACAGAACCCGCGATACTGCGATAAAGCTCATCACTAAAATGGATGCAATGAGTTGTATGGCAGGCGGTATCGCACATGATTTCAATAACCTGCTGACGGTTATATGCGGCAATCTCGATATGCTCACCCAGGCAGGCAAACGGTCTGACGGGGAGCAGTTAAGCCGGGCGATGCTGGAGCATGCCAGGACTGCAGCATATATGGCGGTTGAACTTACCCGTAAGATTTCCAGCTCTTCTCCATTTGGAATAGTCTCAAGAGATAGCGTCGACCTCGATGATATCGTCTCTAGCGTTTTGGAGGACTTTGCCAAAGAGCATAAAGTACCTTATAAGCGTACGCCTGGCACTGAAACATCGATGGTTCAGATAGATTCGAGCCAGGTCAAAACAGCACTTGCCAATATTCTTCAAAACGCGATGGAGGCAGATCCTCTCGGTGAGATCGAAGTTCACACTAAGTTGGCTGAGTATGAGGAGCCACTTCTAATGGCTGGCCAATATGTTCCTGCCGGGTGCTACTGCTGTGTCACAGTTCAGGATAGAGGGGAAGGGATAGATCAGGACCAGCTGTTGAATATTTTTGATCCATATTATTCGACGAAAGCACGTGGGGCTTCCAGAGGCGTTGGCCTGGGCCTTACTGTGGTATATGCCACATTCCGGAACCATGGAGGCTATGTTGTGGTAGATTCTGAACCTGACAAGGGAACCGCCGTATCATGCTTTCTGCCGTGTTACCAAACGGGGGCGACGGAAAAAAAGAATACAAAAGGTAGCGCTGACCAACAGCGTAAAACAGCATCACCCCAAAAAGTGCTGCTTATAGAAAAAGACAATCAGTTGCAGCAGTTTGGTAAAGCCATGCTCGATTATCTCAATCATGATGTTGAGATAGTCAATGGTTTGAGTGAAGGCCTTGCCTACCTGAGAACGGAAAGGGAACAGGGAGGTGAAACTACCCAGTTTGTTATTCTTGACCCAGCCAGTGAACTCCTTGAGCATCAGGAAATATGCTCAGCTTTAAAAGAGCAGAACAGCGAGCTGAAAATCATCGTTACCGGCAGATCTATTTTTGATTCGGTGGTCGAGGATTGCCGTCAATACGGATACTCCAATGCCTTACCCAAACCGTTTACTGTGGACAGTCTCAGACATGTTCTGGTCACGGCAGGGAAGTAAGGCAAATGAGGGAAGAGGAACTGAATAAAGTATCTTGGTTCAATGGCGCCATCTCATACGGGAAAATCCCGGCAGGAAGAGCATTATGCCTATTGCCAGCTGATTCCTGCTCAGCATATCAACTCGACCATACACAGCACAACACCTAAGAGTACTTTTTTTATCTCCCGGATATACGTTCGGTCCAGGTGGCTTTTAAAAAGAGTTTTACGCTATCCAGCCATGGTGCTTTTCTAACATTTCGACAGTACAGCCTGCTGGAGTTGCTTCAGCTTCTTGGCTGATACCGGTGTCCTGCTTTTTATTTCAGGTGAGAACAGAGTTATCCGGTATTCTTCGATCATCTGGCGGTATTGATTGAGAAGTTCTCTTGCCTCTTCGCTGAGTTCTTCTTCTCGTTTGTTCAGTTGTCTGAGGCTTTCCAGATGGGGTTTGAGCTGTTTTTCCTTCTCTGCATCCTTGGTCGGGTTGTTGTAGAATCGTTCCACCCGAATTGCATAACTCTGCAGTTGCCTTTGGGTAAGATCCAGCCCGGCTAGGGAGGATGTGAGGAAGAAATCGCCGGGGACTATATCATTAAGCAAATCTATAAACTTTTGCTGCGCATCCTTGGTAAACAAAAGTTTACGACTATCAAGGCGAACATAGTGGGCGAGTTTTTCGCTTACTTCTCTTCGCAACCTCAACACCGCTACCGCTGATTCGGCAATGGCTTGTCCCTGCCGATACAGACCTAGTTTTTTCTGCTCGGCCACCTGCTGCTCAAAGAGAGCCTTATCTGGAATCGTTCCGTTAATAGCCGGGAAAAGTGCTCTGAAGATAAAGCGTAAGAGTTGGTCAACAGCGGTCTTCTTATCAAGCCCTGTCGCTATCAGAAATTTACCGGTGGGGCCGGAAAGCATGGAATTGCAATATTTTTTAAGAGACTTGAAACCGTCGGCAAACTGAAGCTTGAACAGGAACTCCACACCTTCCAGGTTTTTGCTGTACGCTGTAGCACGGTCTTTCTCAAAAGTGACGCCAACACCGCCTTTATCGACATACGGAACGAGCGCAGGAAAAATAAAGCCGGCAATAACTCCATCCGGTGTTTTGAGAGGAATGGACTCCGGCAGACCGTCAAAGTCCCACTCACGGGTGAGGCGGTCACGCCAGGTATCCATGAGCTGCTGTTGGGCAGGAACGAGTTTTTCAGACGCACTGGTGGAATTAGAGGTGTTCTCCACCTCTTTGAGCAGTTTCCCGAGATCCCTGCCCGAGCATAGATCCCTGCCGTCCAGATCAAAAAGCGTAAACCTGGCACGAAGATGGCCTGGAAGTTCAGTTGGCCAGTCCGATCGTTTTATGGATATGCGGTACATTTTGAAAATAGAGGACTCGAGTGCGTGGTAGAGTGAGCCTTGCGAGCCGTTGATATCGTCGAGGATTCTGTCGACAGCTACGTTTACAGGCACAAGATGTTTGCGTAAGCTTTTGGGAAGACCTTTGAGCAGCAGCTGCACCTTCTCTTTGAGCATCCCGGGCACCAACCATTCAAAAATAGCAGGGGAGACGTTGGCGCCGAGTGAAAGGGGAATGCGGACAGTCATGCCGTCATCGTCCCTGCCGGGAGAAAAATTATATTCTACCTGTAATTCAAGCGAGCCGACATTGATGGCAGTGGGATAATTGGCGAGCTGGTTGTCATCAGGCCTGCTATTGACGATGTCTTCGTCTGACATCTGCAGTAATTTTTGCCCCTTCCTCTTGAGGAATTTGTTCAGCGTCGCCCGGTCACAGACGAAGTCAGGCAGACGCTCGTCATAAAAAGAGAAAAGAGCGGTGTCGTCAAGCAGGATGGCTGTTGTCCTCAGCCTGTCCTCAGCCTCTTTCCATTTGGTGATGAGTTGCTGGTTATGGTTCAGGAATGGGTAGTTGCCTTTGATCTCTCCTTCTAGGAGGGCAGCCTGGATAAATATCTGACGTGCTTCGGGAATGTTCTTAGCGGCTCTTTTAGGGAAATTGACTGTGCGGCCGGCAACTATAATCAGCCCGAAGAGCGACACTCTTTCATCTGCGATTACCTGCCCGCTCTTTTTATTCCACCGTGGTGAAGACCAGGAGTATTTGACCAGATGAGAACCAAGAGATTCAAGCCATTCAGGCTCAATAGTAGCAACTGTGAGACCGTAGAGTCTGTTTGTCTCAAGGAAGGAAGCAGCGATAATCCATTGACCGGCAGTGAGGAACTGGTGGGAGCCGGGAAAAATCATTAACTCCCTGTTGCCTGCACCCTGATATATTTTACCCTGTTTTTTCACCGCGATATTTCGTAAAAAACCAGAAGATAAAGCCCGGTGGATCTGCTGGTAGCTTGCATCAATGGAATTGTCGCTGAACTCCTTTTGTCGATCAAGAATTCTGCCTAACTGCTCCTGGAGGTCCAGCCATTCACGCATGCGTTGAAATGACAGGTAGTTTGCCTTGCAATATTTTTTGAGTTTCGACCATGAACGTGTGTCTCCCTGATCATCATGGAAGTCGTTCCAGATATTCAAAAGAGTCATGAAATCAGAGTGCTTGTGGGCAAATCGCTGGTGTGCTGTGTCGGCTTCTTTTTCTTTTTCGGCCGGTCGCATTCTCGGGTCCTGAATAGCCAGGGCTGAGGCTATAACTTTTACTTCTGAAAGACAATTTTCACTGTTTGCTTCAAGGAGAATGCGGGAAATACATGGATCTATTGGCAGGTGGGCCATAATCTTGCCGGATTCGGTAAGTGCTCCTGCATTGGAAATTGCTCCAAGTTCCTGCAAAAGCTTATAACCGTCGCGGATGGTGTTGCGATGGGGCGGTTCGATAAAAGGGAAATCTTCAGGTTTTCCCAGTTTCAGCGACACCATCTGCAGGATTACCTCAGCAAGGTTGGCCCGCTTGATCTCTGGCAAAGTGAACTCTTCCCGCCCAAGGTAGTCCTCCTCTGTGTAAAGGCGGATACACAATCCGGGACCAACCCGGCCGCAACGTCCTTTCCTTTGATCGCAACTGGCTCGGGATACCCTGTGTATAGGCAGGCTGGTGGTTTTTGCCCGGGCATTGTAGTAGGACATCCTGGCAAGACCGGAATCGACAACATATTTGATACCGGGGACGGTAATTGAGGTCTCGGCGACATTGGTTGCGATTACTATCTTGGGCGCTGAATGATGTTGAAAGATGCGTCGCTGATCAGAAGACTGCAATCTACCGAACATTGGCAGAACTACTGCGCCGGTGGCTTGTTTCGCAACCAGATTGCAACAGGCCCGGATATCCTTTTCAGTCGGCAGAAATGCCAGGATATCACCAGGAGGTTCATTCTTGTAGAGCTGGATAATGGCTTCAGCGCAATGCTCAACGTAGCTGGCATCAATGTTACCCTCATCCGCTGCCTCCTCGTCGACACTGCCGGCAGGCTGATACCGGACCTCCACCGGGTAGGTGCGTCCGCTGACGTTGACCACCGGGGCATTTCCAAAATGTTTACTGAAGGCCTCAGTGTCTATGGTGGCCGAGGTGATAATCAGCTTGAGGTCAGGCCGCTTAGGCAGAATTCGTTTCAGGTAGCCGAGCAGAAAATCGATATTCAGGCTTCGCTCATGTGCTTCATCAAGAACAATTACCCCGTATTGCTTGAGCAACGGATCATTTCTGGATTCAGCCAGCAACACGCCATCTGTCATGAACTTGATTCTGGTATTTTTGTCGGTGTGATCATGAAAACGGATCTTATAGCCGACAATATTACCAAGTCCGGCCAATTCTTCAGTGACTCTTTCTGAAACCGAAGATGCGGCAATTCTGCGAGGCTGGGTGCAGCCGATGAGCGAATTAGAATCTGGGTAGAGCTCAAGGCAGATTTTTGGAATCTGCGTGGTTTTGCCTGAGCCAGTATCGCCTGCGACGATGACGATCTGGTTGTCGGCAATGGCCTGACGTATTTCATTCCTCTTACCTGAAACAGGCAAGTCGTGTGGGTAATTGATGTTCATTAATAGCTGGATGCTGAAAAAGAATTATGGTATTGCTCCCCTTGACCGGGCTCATGATTCATAACATACGTTAGACATTTTCGTTAGCGAAAAAAGCGGGGAATTGTCAGTCTTTTGCCAGGGGAGGAAGCGCCTTTACACAGGGTATCCTGTCTACAGTTAATGTCACCACCTGCCTGTCTGCAGGTATCTCGTCTTTACCGTTTATAAAATCACTATGGACCTTCTGGAAATCGCCGTCGCGGCACCGCTTGAAAATACCCTTACATACAGGCTGCCGCCAAACCTGCTGAATACTGAACTCTGCCAGGAACCTCTGGTTGGCAGGAGGGTGTTGGTACCTCTTGGCAGGCGAAAGGTGACCGGATATGTGCTGGCAACCGGCATGGAAGACTCCAAAGAATTCAAGATCAAGAATATTTCGGAAATTCTTGATGCGGCCCCACTTTTTCCGGAAAATCTGATCCCGCTTTTCCGCTGGATATCTGAATATTACCATTATCCGATCGGTGAAGTTATCAAGTCTGCGCTGCCAGGGGGGCTGACGCCAAAATCTGCCCGCCAGCTTCAGGCCGGTTCGGCCAGCGGGGAAAAACTACAGGATATTCTGCGTAGTATCGCCCTTGGAACAGGCGAGGGTAAGGATCACAGAGATGTGGAATCCTATCTGTTGAAATTGAGTCAGAACGGCAAACTGACATCAGCAGAGACCAAAGAAATTTTTAAGTCGAAGAAGGTAAAGAAATACATAGACTCACTTGTTGCTGATGGCGTTTTGGAGATGCATGAGTCCGTGAGTGGGGGCACGTCTAAGGAAAAGCACGAGATTTGCTATTCCCTGACGGCAGAACCTGCCGGCCTGGAAGGCTTGCCTGGTTCCGGAAAAGATGCAATTTCAATTTATCGGGCCAGACTTAACAGGCAAAACAATTTGAGCCTGGGGGTCGCAGAAGCAAAAACAATGTATTACCTGGAACTGTTACGGGGGAATTCTGAAAAGGGAGCGGTGCCAAGAAAAGAATTGCTGGCATCCTACTCCGGTGCAGGTAAGCAGCTTCAATCATTGATAGCCTCAGGAATGGTGGTCGAGGAGCGGCGCCGTGTTTTCAGAAGTCCGCTGGGGGAGCAGCTCGAATTTTTCCCAGCCCCTGAGGTATTGACAGAGGAACAGCAGGCAGCTCTTGCCGAGATCGTACCCGCAGTTGAAAAGGGTGGTTATTCGCCTTTTCTGCTGCATGGGGTAACCGGTTCCGGCAAGACCGAGGTCTATCTTCAGGCAACTGCCGTAACTCTCAGTCTGGGCAAAAGTGTACTGGTCATTGTTCCGGAGATTGCCCTTGCAACACAGCTTGAGACCCATTTTATCTCACGATTCGGAGAAAACGTCGTTCTGCTTCATTCAGGCCTCACAGCCGGAGAAAAGTTTGACCAATGGAGTCTTGTTGTCTCGGGTGAGGCCAGGATCGTTATCGGCGCAAGATCTGCCATCTTTGCGCCTTTCAAGGATCTCGGTTTGATTGTGGTAGACGAGGAGCATGACGGCGGCCTCAAGCAGGATGATAAGTTACGTTACAATGGCCGTGATCTGGCGGTGGTCCGGGCCAGGCAGCAGCAGTGTACCGTACTGCTTGCCTCCGCCACCCCATCCGTGGTCAGTTATTATAACGCTCAAATTGGCAAATATAATCTCCTGACCATGAAAAACAGGGTCGGAAACCGCCCCCTTCCCAAAGTGAATATCATTGACTTGAGACAGAAGGCCAGGGGGGGCAAGAAAAGTATTTTCAGGCCGCCTTTGCAGAAAGCCCTGGTCGACAATCTTGAAAGGGGTAAGCAGAGTGTAATTTTTATCAACCGGCGTGGCTTTTCGGTAAATGTTATCTGTCAGGAGTGCGGTACGCCGGTTGAATGCGTTGATTGCCACGTTTCACTGACTCTGCACCGGTCCAAGCAGCAACTCCTCTGTCATTATTGTGGTTACTCAGTGCATGAGCGAACAGTTTGCGAAAACTGCTCCTCAACGTCCATGGTTCCCGTGGGGTTTGGTACAGAACGGGTGGAAGAGGAATTGCGTGCTTTAGTGCCGGAGGCGCGGATAGCACGGTTGGATGCAGATACCGCATTCGACAGAAAAGTTTTTCTGGAGACACTGAAAAAGACCCGTGCCGGGGAGATTGATATCCTGGTTGGTACCCAGATGGTTGCCAAAGGGCACCATTTTCCGGGGGTAACATTAGTTGGCGTGGTCTGGGCCGATGCCGGGTTAAGTATCCCTGACTATCGCGCGGCCGAGAGAACATTTCAGCTTGTGACGCAGGTTACAGGGCGAGCGGGTAGGGGAGATGACCCGGGAGAAGTCTACATCCAGACTATGCGACCTGACCACTATGCTTTGCTTTATGCCAGGGGACACAGGTATGAAGAACTGGTTGAACGTGAGTTGGAGCTGCGCAGAAACCCCAAATTTCCGCCATATGTCAGAATGGTAGCTATCCACATTCACGGTGAGTCCGAGGACAGGGTGGTGGATAGCGCCATGAAAGTAGCTCAAGTCTGCAAGGCCCTTCTGCAGCAGCCGTTACCCGGATCATCAGCTCAGGGTTCCAGGGATGCCAACAACACCCTGGGTTCTGCAGAAGTGTTGGGACCTGCGCCATCGCCGATTGACCGGGTTAAAAAGAAGTATCGCTGGCAGGTAATGATTAAGACAGAGTCGCTGAATATTTTGCATGGTATATGCAATTATATTCATCAGCACCAAAATGAACTGGCGGCCAGAGATTGCCGGTTACTGCTTGACGTTGATCCGGAGAATATGATGTAGCCTGCTAGCCAGGTTCGATTGCTTCCGGATAGTTACAGCGCTCTCCCTGAAAGTTTTCAAAGACCAGCGAGGTTCCGTGCTCAAGTATGTATTGCGGTGTGAGAGGGATCTTACCTTTCCCGTCTGGTGCATCCAAAGCCAGGGTAGGCACCGCCATACCTGAGATATGTCCATAGAGCTGACGCATGAGTTTTATACCGACTGAACTATGTGTGCGAAGGTGGTCAGTACCGCGGGACAGGTCGGCCTGGAAGAGATAATAGGGTTTGATGCGTAGGCGTAAAAGACCTGTAAAGAGTTGTTTTAAGGTATCTGCAGAATCGTTTACTCCGCGTAGCAGTACGGTCTGGTTGCCGAGTGGAATGCCAGCATCGGCAAGCATTGTTGCTGCTTTTTCCGCTTCGGGTGTCAGTTCCCGGGGATGATTGAAATGGGTGTTGATATAGAGCGGGTGATAACGCTTGAGTATATTCACCAGCTCCGGGGTTACCCGCATTGGCAAAGTTGCAGGGACTCTGCTGCCGATGCGAATCACCTCGATTGAGTTAATTGCCCTGAGCTCTGACAAAATATCATCCAGAACTTCATCTGCAAGCAATAAGGGGTCTCCTCCTGAAATAAGTACCTCCCGAACTTCAGGATGTTCCCTCAGGTATTGGTATGCGGCTTGTAACGAATCTTCTGAAATCACCATGCGGGAGGTGCCGACTTTCCTCTTACGCGTGCAGAACCTGCAATACATCGCGCACTGGCCGGTAACAAGCAGGAGTGCGCGGTCAGGATATTTGTGGACAAGATTCGGTGTGACACTCAGATTTTCCTCACCCAGTGGGTCTATATGACAAACGTTGTCATAAAATTCAGCTGGATCAGGTACAGCTTGTCGCCAGATTGGGTCACCAGGGGCCTGGATGAGCTTGAGATAGTACGGATTGATTCTGAGTGGATAACGCTCTATGACATCTTGAATTACGGAATTATCGCAACCAAGATGTTTCTTCAAATCGCCATAAGTGGTAATACTGTCTTTGAGTATGTGTTGCCATGTTTTCATGGTCGGCATTATGGAGAAAAGCAGGTTGATTGTCAATGAATCTAATTGATATCGAAGGAGCTTCCGGGGACAATGTCAAAAATTCAGTATAAGTTCAAGTACGATGAGTATGGTAATACGCGCGAAGTTATCGTCTATGGAAGCGGCACCGCTGTCAGTTCTATAAGTTTTGTAAACAAAGGAACAGCATTTAACGAGTCTGAGAGGCAGCAGCTTGGCCTTCAGGCTTCACTGCCTCCAGGTATTCGAGATTTGGAGGAGCAGGTTGAAAATACCAGGCGTATTGTCGAAAACAAGGTCGACGATATTGAGCGTTTTATTTTTATCCGTGCCCTTTTCGATAGAAACGTAACTCTGGCGCATGCGCTAATACGGAGCGATCTGAGAAAATATGTCGGCATTGTCTACACCCCGACGATAGGCCAGGCTGTACAGCGTTTTTCTGCACTGTACCGGCAGGCGAATGGTTTACATTTTTATCCCGGCAACATCGATATGGCAGAAGATATTCTGCGTCGATACCTGCACCGTGATATCAGGATTGCAGTTGTCACTGATAATCAGGGCATTCCCGGAATGGGTGATCAGGGCGCGGGCGGCATTGCGATATGTCTCGGTAAGTTGATGCTCTATACTCAGGGGGGGGGGATTGCTCCCTGGCATTGTCTGCCGATTTCCCTAGATGTGGGCACAGACAATGAGGATCTGCTTAATGACAAGCGGTATCTCGGCTGGCGGAACAAACGACTGAAGGGGGAAGAATACCTCTCTTTCATCGGCAGATTTGTTCGAGCCTTTCGCAATGTCTTTCCAGATGCACTCTGTCAGTGGGAAAACCTCTCCCGTCATAACGCCGTGAGTATTCGCGACGCATTTGCAGATGAGATAATCACCTTTAATGATAATATCCAGGGAACCGGTGCAATTGTGCTCGCTTCAATTTTTTCGGCCATGAAGGTGAAAAAAGAAAAGTTGAGCAAACAAAAATTTCTCGTTCTCGGAACCGATTGCGGTGGAATAGGTGTCTGCGAGCAACTGGAGATAGCCTTGCGTGAGGAAGGGCTCGATGAGCAGCAGGCAAGAGACGCTATTTTCCTGGCTGATTCGAAAGGAATTGTTACCACAGAGACCGCAAATGAATATTATATCAAGCGCTATGCCAAAGATCCCGCGCGGTTCAATTGGCTGGTAGGGTGCGATAATGTCAAGGACGTAGTGTTGGGAAGTGGAGCAACCGTGCTCATCAGTACCCAGACAAGTCAGGCTTGCAATGAAAGCGGTATTGTCAAAGCAATGTTAAAGAATACTGACAGGCCGGTTGTGTTGCCCTTACATATCAGTGCGGGCACATCCAATGAGTGCGTGAGGGAGCTTCTAGAGGTTACTGATGGAAAAGCGCTCATAGCATCTGACGATCCAACCAATGGAACCGCCTCCAACACTGATGATGACTACCAAAGTAAGGTGAGCCAGAGCAATAATATCCTAGTGTTTCCGGGAGTGGGGCTTGGAGTGCTGGCATCAGGAGCTCGTGAAGTTCTACCGGAATTCTTCATAGCTGCAGCGCAAGCTGTATCACGCTGTGTCCGTCAGGATGAGCTGGACAGTGGCCGATTGCTCCCCTCACTCGCCGATCTTGAACTGGTGAGTAATACGGTGGCTTTGGCAGTGGCAAAGCGAGCTGTTGAACTCGGGGTGAGCAGACCCTGTGTTTTTTCCAGTTTTCGACATGATGGTGAGGAAGCAAGGTTGCGCGAGCTCATCAAAAAGATGCGCTGGGAGCCAAACTATTTGCCACTTATACCGATGTGAGTTTCAGATAACCGGATAGTGCGACAAAATTGCTCTGGCCGCTATGGCTTTCCGAAAAGATGTTGAGCCTAAGGGCATCGAGGCCCGTTCCAGGTTCTAAGAAAAGCAAGATCCACCTAAAAAGCCCTGCTCAATGAGCAGGGCTTCTTAGGTGGGTATCTCAGAAAAAGCTATCAAACTTTTTGAACGTTATCTGCAGCTGGTCCTTTTGGACCGTCAATGATATCGAAGCTTACACGAGAACCTTCTTCGAGGGATTTGAAGCCTTCTGTCTGGATAGCGGAATAATGTACAAATACATCTGGCCCACCGTCCTGCTCGATAAAACCAAAACCCTTAGCATCATTAAACCACTTCACTGTACCTTCTGCCATTGTAACTACTCCTTTTGAACTCAGGCCCCCCAGGGAACCTTATAATAATTTTCCAGCATAGCTTGCAGCTGGTGAACATTTTGCTACGCTGGTCAGCGGCAGCCACCGATTATGCAGTATTGGTTCGTGCGGTAAACCATTGCTAGGGCAGGTTTGCTGGAACTCCTTAAAGCGTAACAATAATAGCCGTTTAGCATATAAAAAATATAAAAGCAACTGATTTATGTTATTTAAATGGGATTTTCTAAAATGTTAGGTCATGAGAGTGTATATTGCATTTGTGGTGGAAATTACATAATGTTTTTCTAAAGTAGTGTGCGGCTGATGGAGTAACGCACTTTTGGTTGAAAGTTTGATGACGATTGCAGAGATACCACCAATTACCTGTTGGGACCCTAGCTGGGAAAAATTACTAATTTGTAAAAAAGTTGACACAAAACACCCCCTCCGTTAACCTTGGGTGCCTAAAAAATATACCAGCAATATGCCCCGGTTTTGTTAGCAGGGTCTTGCTGATCCACTATTATTTCACTGAGTGAATTCCTTGTATCCCGAATATAACTTTACTTCACACTTCGCCAATATTCTTGGCAACACTCTCCACTACATAGATGAAGGCCAGGGCCCTGTTATAGTAATGGTCCACGGTAATCCCACCTGGTCCTACTATTACCGAAATCTCATATCACTGCTTTCCCGGAATTACAGGGTGATAGCGGTGGATAATATCGGCTGTGGATTATCTGATAAACCACAGGATTATGATTACAAACTCTCGCAGCACATAGACAACTTGCACACTTTGCTCAACGAGATTGATGTGTCGAGCTACTCTTTGATTGTTCATGACTGGGGTGGGGCTATTGGAATGGGTCTCGCGACTCGTTATCCGGAACGTTTGGAAAAAATCGTTGTTTTGAATACAGCGGCCTTTTTATCAACGAGGATACCTTTTCGCATCAGCCTGTGTAAACTGCCGGTAATTGGTCCAATCATAGTACGAGGGTTTAACGGGTTCGCCAGGCCTGCAACCTTCATGGCAGTATCAAAGCCTCTGGCTGCGGGTATTGCTGCTGCGTATCTTGCACCATACAATAACTGGAACAACAGGGTCGCAGTTTCTGCTTTTGTCCAGGATATTCCTCTCTCTGATAAGCATCCGAGTTACCGCACTTTACAGGAGATAGATAATAATCTGTCAACAATAAGAGATGCTGGAATCCCCATGCTCATTCTTTGGGGCGGTAAGGACTTTTGCTTCGATAAAGTGTTTTATGATGAGTGGCTGAAAAGGTTTCCCGATGCTGAGCGGCATTATTTTGAAGATGGTGGTCATTACATACTCGAGGATAAGCTCGACGAGATTAAGCCGATCCTGTCACGCTTTTTTACAAAACATGAGGAGTAGCTACCCATGGTTGTAAATATTGCTGAGACGCTCAATGAAGTCGCTGAGGAATTTGGGGACCGGACTGGCCTGATCGAGGCAACATCCGGAAAAACCATGAGCTTTCGTGAGCTCAACAGCAGATCTGACAGTTACGCGACCTACCTGGCGGCAAAAGGAGTTACCTCTGCCGACAGGGTTATGCTCATGGTCACACCTTCGGCCGATTTCATCTGCCTTACTTTTGCGCTGTTTAAAATTGGCGTCACCATAATTCTGATTGATCCCGGCATGGGGTATAAAAACCTTCTTAAATGTATTGAAGGAGTAAAGCCCTCTGTTTTTATAGGTATTCCCAAGGCAAGGCTGTTTGCGGCCTTTTTTCCTGGTCCATTTGAAAGCGTCAAACACAGGTTTTGTTGTGGAAATTCTTTTGGTCTTTTTGGCAAGGATATACGAACTGCTATTCAGGCAGAAGTTGAGCCATATCCTGTTTACCGACCGTCGGCCGATGATCTTGCTGCGATAATTTTTACTACCGGTTCAACAGGTCCGCCCAAGGGCGTTCGTTATGAGCATTCTATTTTTGCAGCCCAGCTTGATAGGATTCGCAATTATTATGGCATTGATGAAAAGGACATAGATCAGCCAGCCTTTCCTCTTTTTGCACTGTTTTCCACAGCTCTTGGCGCTTGTGCCGTGATCCCTGATATGGATCCTACCAAGCCGGCCCAGGTTGATCCTGAAAAATTCATATCTTCAATAAAGAAATATGGGGTGAGCTATTCATTTGGTTCACCTGCCATCTGGAACGTTGTGAGCCGCTATTGTATCGAAAACGGCATTCGGCTCGATTCCTTAAAAAAGGTGCTGATGGCAGGTGCTCCTGTGCCAGGGGAGTTGCTGGAGCGTGTTACCCGGATCTTGCCCGGTGATGCCAGGATTTTCACCCCTTATGGCGCAACAGAGAGTTTGCCTATCGTTTCCATGGAAGGGCGGGAAATCCTTGAGGAGACCTGGCCCCATAGCAGAGTAGGTAAGGGGACCTGTGTAGGAAGGCCGTTGCCGGGTATTGATATTCGGGTGATTATGATTGATGATTCTCCAATCGAGAACATTGACCGGGCAGAATTTTTGCCCGCCGGTGAAATTGGTGAAATTATCGTCAAGGGCGATGTGGTAACGAGGGCTTATGAGAACAATGAGAAGGAAACACAGCACGCCAAAGTAAAGGACGGGGATTCCTTCTGGCATCGTATGGGCGATACCGGGTACCTTGATGAATTGGGCAGATTATGGTTTTGCGGGCGAAAAGCGCATCGGGTCATCAGCGACGGAGTGACCTTCTTTACTATTCCCTGTGAAGCAATAGTCAATGAGCATAAAGATGTTTTTCGTTCTGCTCTGGTAGGTGCAAAAGATTCTGGTGGCGAGAGAGTACAACCCGTACTGATTATTGAACCTCACAAAAATTTTTCCGGTTCAGAGGCTCAGCTACTTGCAGAGGTAAAAGAGTTGGCTGCTGCCAGTCATCTGACCAGCTCGATAACCGAATTTATGGTGCACAGAAAGTTTCCAGTGGATATACGGCACAATGCGAAAATCTTTCGTGAGCAACTTGCCCTTTGGGCTACCGATAAATTACGGGCTGAAAGATGAAAAAAGTACTTGTGACCGGTGGCGGTGGTTTTGTAGGGAAAAATATAATACGGATGCTACTCGACCGTGGGGTAGAATGCATTGCGGTTGGCAGGAATGTTTATCCCGCAGTTGAAGAGTTGGGCGCGCGCAGTCTCGCTGTTGATATCCGGGACTCTGCAAAAGTAAATGAAGTAGTCCGGGATGTGGATACAGTATTTCATGTCGCCGCACTGGCAGGCATCTGGGGTGATTGGCAAGATTACTATTCCATAAATGTACAGGGGACTGAGAATATCCTGGCGGCTTGCAGAAAAAACAATATCTCCAGACTGGTGTATACCTCAACCCCTTCCGTGGTATTTGATGCAGATGACATCGAAGGTGGCACAGAGAGTTTGCCCTACCCGGATAAATTTCTCTGTCACTATGCGCGAAGCAAGGTGATGGCAGAGAAACTGGTGCTGGCGGCCAACGATGATACTGCAGGTGGTTCAGGGTTTCGCACTTGTGCGATTCGGCCACATTTAATCTGGGGCCCGGGTGATCCGCATCTCATTCCGCGTTTATTGGAAAAAGGCAGAAGCAGGGAGTTGAAAATTGTCGGCGAAGGTAAAAATCTCGTTGATATCTCCTACGTGGAAAATGTCGCCCATGCCCATGTTCTTGCCGGATTCGATCTGGCGGCTGAGGGTGTTTCCGCTGGCAAACCGTATTTCATCGGTCAGCCGGAACCTGTAAATCTCTGGGATTGGATTAACCAGCTCTTTCTGAAGCTTGGTATAGCACCGGTAACAAAATCTGTACCGTTTCCTGTGGCCTATGGTGCAGGTGCTGTTCTTGAAGGGATGTATGGGGTGCTCGGCAAAAAACAGGAGCCAAGGATGACCAGGTTTCTGGCCTTGCAGCTTGCTAAATCGCATCATTTTTCACATGACGCCATAGAAAATGACCTTGGATACTCATCGGTTGTTTCAACTGAAGAAGGAATGGAAAAACTCATAACCTGGATTCAGCATAATGAGAAAACTCTTTTATAAATATATAGCCGCATTACTCGTTGCGATAATGATACAGGCTGCATGCCTGCAGTCTGCTTTTGCCCTGAGTGTCGGAGAGGAACGAAAGATTGGTGAGCAGTTGCTCTACCAGGTCCGGGCAGCTTTTCCGTTGGTGGATGATCCTGATCTGGTTATTTATCTGCGTTCTTTGGGCAAGGAAGTACTTGAGGTCGCTGGGCTGCAGTACTTTGATTATCACTTCTATATTGTCCAAAGTGGTGATTTCAATGCTTTTGCTGCTCCATCTGGCCTAATATTCTTCTATACCGGGCTGATCGGTGCCATGGAGAGCGAAGATGAACTGGTTTCAGTTCTGGCGCATGAAATTGGCCATGTTGCCAGAAGGCATCTCGCCGGTCGTATGGAAAAAGGTAAACTCGTCAGCGCGGCCTCACTTGCCGTTGCCCTGGCTGCGCTTGCTCTTGGTGGTGGGGCTGCAACCCAGGCTTTGCTGACAGGCTCTCTGGCAGCCGGTCAGAGCGCAACGCTTCATTACAGCCGTAAACATGAGGAAGAAGCTGATCTTATGGCGTATGGCTGGATGAAAGAGATGGGCCGTCATCCTGTGGGACAGGAGAAGATGCTTGAAACCATGAGAAGGGTAAGCCGATACAGAAGCGATAAACTTCCTCAGTATCTCCTGACACACCCGAATCCGGAATTTCGACTGAACTATGTGCAGTCATTAATGGTGGTGGATCAGGAGGATTTAGTTGACTTCGAATCAACCGACGACCTCGAATTTCTGCGTTTCAAATACCGGATAATGTCCAGCAGTGACGGAGCAGAAAGATTACGTGAGTATCTGGTCAGTCAAATAACCGATAGCAGGCTTGATGCTAAAGAGAAGCTGATGGCCAAGTATGGTCTGTCCCAGGTAGAACGGCGCCTGAATAATTATGCGCGGAGTGAGATATTGCTCGACCAGGTTATTGCTGCCATTCCGGATTGGTCTATCCTGAAAACCGATCGGGGAGTTTTGCTCTTTGAGGCTGGCAGAGTTGAAGAAGCCCGCGTTATTCTGGCCAAGGCATTTTCTGAAAATCCGAAAGATATGTATGCCGCTTATAACCTGGCACGTGTGAACATGGCATTGGGAAATCTGAACGAGGCGGAAAATCTTTTTAGGGTAGTGTCTTATGACTTGCCGCAGTATGCGAAGGTCTATTTTGAACTTGGCAAGATTGCCACAGCCAAGAAAGAGGAAGTTCCAGCGGCCATAGCTCTTGGCAAATACAACCTGTATGAAGGGAAATTAAAACTTGCTGAATTCAGCTTGAAGCAGGTCATGCAGCATGGACAGGCAACCGAGCAGGAAAAAAATGAGGCTGGCAGGTTACTTGAAACGATCAAGAATCTGCAGGAAAAATAGCACGCATCTGTGGGGTAGCATGTAACTGAGAAGGTAGCCGGGGGGAATCCTCAGCTACCTTTTTTTATGAATTTCCGGGAAGGGCGAAAGGTGGTTTTAGTCGTTGTCGCGGCCAGTGAGGTGGATCAGGAATTCGGTGTTTCCTTTGGGGCCATGGATTGGAGAAGTGACAATACCTTCCACCTTGAGATCCAGCTCTTTGGCGAAAGTAACTATTTTATCTATGGCTTCCTGATGGAGTTCGGGTTCACGGACTACTCCACCTTTGCCAATTTTATGTTGTGGCAGTTCAAACTGGGGTTTGATCAGGGCGATTATTTGTGCCCGCTCCCTGAACAGGGGAATGAGCGTAGGGATAATTTTGGTAATTGAGATAAAGGATGCATCCATGACTGCCAGATCAATGGCTTCACCAAGATCAGATGGTTTCAGTTTTCTGGCATTGAATCGTTCGATGACCACCACCCTGTCGTCTGATCTCAGTTTCCAGTCAAGCTGGCCATAAGCAACGTCGACGGCGTAAACTCTGGCGGCACCATTCTGCAGCAGGCAGTCGGTGAATCCACCGGAAGATGCGCCGACATCAAGGCAGCACATTCCTGCGGGATCTATATCAAAGGAATCTATAGCTTGCTCAAGTTTTAAGCCGCCCCTGGATACATAACGACATTTCTGTTTGGTGCGAATGGCTATTCCGGCTGGATATGCTATCCCGGCTTTATCTGCGACCTGATCATTTACCAGCACTTCGCCTGCACCAATCATCGCCCTGGCGGCTGCGATATCATTAGCAAGATGTCTTTCAACCAGTAGTTCGTCTAAACGTAGCTTCAAGGGTAATAGATTCGTTCAAGTGGATAATTTAAGCAACCACGGGTTTATATGGCGTGAATGTACCAGGTGTAGACTTCATTGCGCTGTTTTCCCTGATCTGAATAAAAACTATTTCCATGATCAGGGAAAACACAATGGATAATGGAAGTCAGCCGAGAGTTGGCTTACTTGAGTTTATCTCTGGCGATTTTCGCTTCCGGTGAATTGCTGTAGTGTTTGACAATTTTGGCATAGATAAGTCGTGCCGTTTCATTGTCTGCCAGCAGTTCAAAAGCCATGGCCTGCTTAAGAGTTGCGGATGCAGCTTTCGGATGACTGCCGCTCTGGGAAATAATCTTCTGGTACTGCAAAATAGCGCGATCGTATTCTTTCTGGGCAAAAAGACATTCACCCATCATATAGGCTGCAGTAATGCCTTCTTCACTCGCCGGATTGGCTCCGGTTATTCTGTTGTAGGCGCTATACGCTTCCTGATATTTCTTCTGGTCAAAAAGTGCCTGTGCAGCACCGAGTGGTGAACTGGTAGTAGCAGCGGTCTGGGTTGCAGGCTGAGTGGCCGGAGTCGAAGGTTTGGCCGTGGGTGTTGCTGGTTTGACACTAGGTTTCGGCGCGGCAGGTCTTTGACCACTAACGACATGCTTGTTCAGTCCTGCAGAAATTTTTTGAATTCCTCTGGAATCAGTTCTACTGGCGGCAGTTGCCCTGGCCTTGGCAGCATCAGCTTTCATTTTTGCTTCCCGGGCACGCCGCTCTGCATCACGGACTCGTGCATCCTGGATAGCTTTGAGGTTTTCCTGCTGAATTTGCAGCTTATCATTGAGCTGGGCAATAAGAGCTTCTTTAGCTTTTTGCTCTTCATTAATGCGCTGTATCATCTGCTCACGATGGAGAGCATCTTCCCTGGCGACATCACTGATATTGCTTTGCAGTTCTTTGTTCTGCTCTTTGAGACTTCGGTTAAGGTGACTTGTTTCCTCAAGTTGGCTCTTTAGGCCAAGGATTTCCATCTCAAGTTGATCGATCTGGTTGGAATACGCTGCCTGACGTTTTTGCATGTCATCGACAGTATTCGTCCTCATGTCTTCAAACTTTTTGTTAACCGTGTGCAGCTGGTATTGAAGTCTTCTAACCTCATCCTGAGAGGCGCACTGTATCAGTAAAGGAGAAAGTGCACTTACAAAGAGTATGTTGCGAATAGTTTTTATCATCTGCATGAATGGTAATTTATTGAAAGTCAAAGTTTTAATATTTCGACCACTGTGGGTAGGTGTGACTACCTGGAAACGAGAAAAGTCGTCTCTGGAACGAACCGTTTTTCATAATAGCGTATATCTGGTGGTTTTTCCCGTCTCTTTTTGAAAAGATTACCTGATTTCCATCAGGTGACCAGCTAGGTGTCTCATGATGGCTGAGATCGGTGGTCACTGCGGTGGCGGTTGCGGACGGGTCCGGTGCAATTGTGTAGAGTTGATATACACCATCACGGAGACTTGAATAGACAATCAGATCTTCAGTCGGCGACCATGAAGGTTCAACGTTTTCAGCCCCTTGAAAGGTAATGCGCTGGGTACGACGGGTTCTGAGGTCCATCAGATACAGTTGCGGCCTGCCGCTCCTGTCTGAGACGAAGGCGATGCGTTGGCCGTCAGGTGACCAGGTTGGTGATACGTTTATTCCCGATCGATTGGTGAGTTGCTCAATTATATTCCCTTTATTGTCAAGCAGAAACAGGTCCGGGTTGCCGTTGACGGACAGGGTTAAGATCATGCGTTTGCCGTCTGGCGACCAGGCTGGTGCAAAGTTCATGCCTTTCCTGCGGGAAAGGGCCCTGGTGACCTTGTTCTGGTTTAACTCAGTAAGATAGAGGTTCGGGTTGCCGGAATGATATGAGGTGTAACTGAGAGCTTTGCCGTCGGGTGTGAAACGAGGAGAAACAATAAGGTTTCTATGCCGGGTTACCTGGCGAATGGTTCTTCCGAGAATATCGGTCAGATAGACTTCCTTGGCATTTTGCAACTGGGTCACGAAAGCGATCTGGGTTGTCGCGATACCAGGAGAGCCGGTCAGTTCCTTGATTACATAATCACAGAAGGAAAAGAGCATTTTATCCTGCTGCTGGGGGGTGCCTGAAAATGATTTACCCATGATCACTTCATTGCCGGCAACATCGAGCAATCGCATTTCAAAGGTTACGCCCTTGGCATCATTGACGTATTGGCCGAGTACAACGTAATCGACACCGAGTGAACGCCAGTCGGCCTGCTGAGATCCGCTGTACTCCTGGGTCGGCAGAATGGAAATAATACCATGAAACTTGAGTGCCTTGGCCATGACATCGGCAACGTCACGACCATAATTCTGGGGCTGGGTGGGCCTATCCTTATTGGTGAACCAGGGCACTGCAAACTGAATTTTCCTGGCTTCTGATGCGCTGATATCGAGGTAAACCCTCTCGGCAGATGCTGGAACTGGTGTCAGCAATGCAGCGCAGACAAATAACATCAGAAGGGTGAATAGCCTGTTTATAGATGTTCTTTTTACCATGTGTGGGCCTGTGGTTTTAAATCAAGAATATTAGCGGATGCCAGTCGGGCTGAATCTCAGGCCTATCTCCATGCGTTGCTTATTCAAGGCAGGAGGGATAGGAGGAAGTTTCCCGACGTCCTGAAGTGTCTTGGTTACAAAATTATCAAATATCCGGTCGCCGGATCTGACCTCGAAAAATGAGTGCATTATGCTGCCGTCGCTGCTTACGGTGACGACTACTGTGGCACTGAGCTCTTCAGACATATATTCCGGCACGCTCCAGTATGAGTGAAGCCTGCTGGTTATGGCAACAAAATATTGTTTTTCAAGAGCAGAGAGGTTGCTGGAGTCTCTCATGGCATTGCTGCTTTGAGCGCTCTGCTGCTGTTGGTTGTTCATCCTGGCCCTTTGCGCTTCAGCTTCCTGAAGTCGTCTCTGGGCATCTTCTGCCAGCTTTTTCTCAAGAGCGGCCTCTTCAGCCAGAAGCTGTGCCTGTTCTGCCGCTTCCTGCTCAGCGCGAATCATTTCCGCAAGTCGCTCACGTCTCTTGCGATCGAGCTCTGTTTCCCGGGGTTGAGGTTTGTCCTCGACGATCTTCTTTTTGACCTTTCTTTTTGAAGGCTTGATAGAAATCGCTTTTGGGGGCTCAGGTGGGGCAACAACCGGCTCAACCGGTTTTTCGGCTATGGAGACGGCTTTTTCAGAAACACTTTCATCTGCTTTGGGCTGGGCAGACGGTTCAGGTTCCGGCACACGTTCCCGGGGAGACTGAACATCAGGGATATCGGCCAGATTGACCAGATTAACGGTGTATATGTCTTCAAAGCGAGGCTTTGAATCAAACATATTGGGGAGGTAGAAAACGGCCATTGCAAGAATCACATGAAATGCGATTGCAAGATTTATAGGCAGTTTCCATTCCTCGGAATAACTGTATGATGTTTTGAATTCCTGCAGCACAAGATCAGTTTGTCGATTCTACTGGTTTTGTGATCATGCCGAGTTTGTCGAAACCGGCAGCCTTGATGTCAGCCATGAGTTTGACAACCACCCCATAGGGTACGGTCTGGTCAGCACTAAGATAGATCGGCTGCTCACGCATTTCTTCAGGCAGTTTCCTGAGTTCTTGAATAAGGAGCGCATGGGGGAAGTTTGTGCCGTTCAGGCTGTACTCGTTATCTTTATTAATACCTATGGTTACAGGGTTTTCTTCCTGTCGAAGCGATTTAGCGGTTGTCTCTGGCAAATCAACGTCGAGTCCCTGTGTCATCATGGGAGCTGTGACCATAAAAATGATCAGCAGAACCAGCATGACATCCACCAGTGGTGTGACGTTGATTTCGGAAACGAGTCGTTTTTTGCCGTTACTGCGTAATGGGCCCATTGTATCTTTGACCTCTATTAGTTTCGTACACGGCTGATCAGATCGCGTTCAACCAAATTGAGAAAGTCAGTGGTGAAGTGCTCTACATCACTGTCTACGCCATCAAGTTTGTTTGAAAAGTGGTTATAGGCGATAACGGCCGGGATTGCGGCTGCGAGACCTGCTGCAGTGGCTACCAGTGCCTCAGAAATACCTGGCGCAACAACTGTAAGAGAAGCGGAACCACGGGCACCGATATCATGAAAAGAGACCATGATACCCCATACGGTGCCGAACAGACCTATAAAGGGAGTGGCACTACCGGTAGTCGCCAGAAATGGCAGAGAAGCCCCCAGGCGGTTGAGGTGCTGGTAGTGTGCTTTTCTCATTGCGCGTTTGAGATTATCCATTGTTGCCAGTTGCATATCCAGCGAATCATTGTTCTCCTGCCCTTCTTTATGGTTGCGAATTTTATTAATCTTTTGCAACTCATTGTATCCGGCGGTGAACACTGCTGCTTCCGGGCTGTATTGGAAGTTCCCTGCTGATTTATGTGCTTCGCTCAGGTTGCTCGATGACCAGAAGGTCTCAAGAAAGTCCTCACTGTCAAATCGTACGCGACGAAACAATTTCAGCTTCATGAAGACTATGGCCCATGAGCCAATGGAAAAGAGCAGGAGAGTCAGCATAACGAGCTGACCAATTGGTCCTGCATGCAAAATCATATCGGTGATAGACAGCTGCACTCTAAGTTACCCTTTGAAAAATATATACGATTTGCGCACATTACCGACAACCGATATTGATGCGTATTCATAAAAAGCATGGTCCAACAGGTTTGACATTGTACCTGTTTTCAGCAAAACTTCAACAGGGCAGTTTTCCTCTGCAGACCTGTTGAAATCAAGAACAAAACGGGTGAGGACCGGCTGTGGAAGGGCTTGTTATGGAAATAATTTGAATTATTAGATTTCCTGGCGAGTGGTAAGAGCGCAGGAAAAATCGACCTGGACAGCAACTTTTCCGTTAACCCTCAAAGATCCTTTCATAAAACTCACAGAGGAGAGGGTCTCCTTGTGTTTGACCGTGATCTCAATTACATCACCGGGACCAACAAGCCGCTTGAATTTCGCTCCTTCAATTCGTGTAAGGACGGGGACATCGCCTTCTGCTTTCAGCTCTCCGGATTCAAGCATATAGGTCATAAGCAGGGCTCCGGACTGAAAAATAGCTTCACACAGCAGAACTCCGGGCATAATCGGGTTGCCTGGGTAGTGACCGGTGAATACATCCAGGTTTTCCGGGATTGTGGTACTGGTGACGATGCTGTCCTGGTTACGTTCCACAATGGAGTCGACCCAGAGAAAAGGTGGACGATGGGGGATACGGTCGAGTATTTCCTGGGATGCGGCCATTAGAGTCCTCCGTTAATTTCGAGGACCGAACCGGTTATGTACGAGGCTTTTTTAGAAGCGAGAAATAGTACAGCGTCTGCAACTTCTTCTGGAGTTCCAAACCGCTTCATGGGCACCATCTTTTTATATTCCGCGAGCTGTTGGGGGGGGAGGTCATCAATGAAGTCAGTGGCGATGAAGCCCGGAGAAACGCAATTTACGGTGATTTTCTTTTTCGCGGTTTCTTTGGCGAGTGAACGGGTCAGGCCGATCTGGCCTGCTTTTGAAGCTGCATAGTTTGTTTGGCCGGCAAAACCAAGATGCGATACCGGCGAAGTGATATTTATGATTCTGCCGAACTTGTTACGCATCATCAGCAAGACGGCGGGCTTGGACATCAAATAGGTACCGTTCAGGTTGATATCGATAACCTTGCTCCAGTCTTCAGTCTTCATCATTGCCATCACAGCGTCACGGCGGATACCGGCGTTGTTGATCAGCACATCCAGAGAGGAAATACGATTTTCGATCTGGGAGTAGAAACCATCCACCTGCTCCGGGCTGGAGATGTCGCACTGGAAGAGCTCAAGAGTACCTTTCAGCTGTTCGCATTCCCTGGCAAATGCATCTGCAGCCTGGGTGTTACCGCCATAAATACCGAAAACGTTCCCACCTCGCGCCAGGAATGCCTCGGTGATAGCTTTGCCGATGCCCCGGGTCGCTCCGGTAACGATGACGTTCTGATCTGAAAAATCCTGCATATTTTATCCTTTTCGTATGAGTATACCGGTTAGAGGCTTCTTACATAGGCATCGACATCGTTGGAAACGATGACACCGTAGTTGATTGCACCAAGCCATCCAGACATAATGATGCCCACCGAGCCGACATGGAAGAGTCCGGAAACTTCTTTGAATATGGATCGCGAGATATCAAGACCCTCAAATTTAGTTCCGAAGGATGTGCCCTGGGTATGCAAGGTATACTTGTTGAATGTGAGCGGGGTGGCCGCTTCAAGCCAGTCGATTTTGCCACCGATTCCAGGCAGGTAGCGCTCGAGATCATCGACCGCCCTGTTGATCATGAGCTCTTTTTCCTGTTCGTATTGCTCATCAGACATATTTTTCCAGTCTTCGTAGCGGCCATTCATGGAGGCGACGATGGTGTAGCGGTCATGGCCAGGCCTGGTCTTCGGGTAATACAGGGAAAATGTTTTTGAGCGGGTATTGACGTCGAGCAGCTCACTTGAGTCAAACTCCGGTGCTGTTGAGGTAAAGAGCAGATCACCGACGTCTTTGATCCTTTCGTCCTCACGTATCCCCATATATACCTGGCAGCTTGAGTTGTTTACTCGAATTGCATCTGCTTTCTGCAGGAATTCATCGGTAAAACACGAGCGGTCAGTGAGATTGTGGATGGTATTGGTTATACCGCTGTTGGAGACGACTGCACCTGCGGTGATAGTCCTGCCTTTCGCGGAGATACCCCGTACTTTGCCATTTTCTACTATGATATTGTCGACTTTGGTGTTGGTGCAGATGGTGACACCGTTTTTTTCCAGCTCGTCAGACATCATCTGGATGAGTTTGTCTGTCCCGCCTTCAAAAGTGAAAACACCACGGTTCATGAAGTTAGAGAAAACGATACCGTAAGTGATCGCAGGATCGTCCAGGGTTGAACCGTTGGCGTAGGTGATCGGCTCCATGAGTAGACGATGAACATCTGTACGACCAGGAAAGAACTGCTCAAAGAGCTCTCTGGTGGTCATGGACTGATCATCATAGAAGTTCATCCCGGCCACGGTTGAAAAGAAGTTGTTCACCGTAGAGAGAGGGATTTTGAAATGGTTATTTAAAAGAGAGGTGAAATCATCCTTGTCGAAAGTTGTGCGAAGGTTGAACTGAGGGTTATCAAAAACGATATTTTTCAGTTGCACAATGGACTTCATTATCTCCTTGTTCCAGTATTTCTTACAGGTCTTAATCATTCCGTAAGGAAAACCGTGGAGGGAGATGTCAAAGATGTGGCCTTTGCGCTTAAACCAGGTGGCCAGACCGCCGAGGCGATGATGATGCTCCAGCAGAAGAACAGAGTGACCGCAATAGGCAAGCCGATTGGCGGTAGTAAGACCGCCAAGGCCGGAGCCAATGACGATGACATCATAATGGTCTTTGGATTCTTTAAACGATACAGGCATAATTCTGATCTATGTATGGTTCCCGAGGTGAATCCGGTCTGTGACCGAGATTAGTATTTGGGGAGTATGTGCTGATTTACGATGGAGACACCGCTGAGCATTGAACCAACAATGCCGAGAAAACCCTGGTCAGTACCTGCCAGAAAAAGGTTCTCAAAACCGATATCTCCATCCTTGATTTTGGTGGGACAGCCGTAAATGGCGCCATGTTTTTTCGAGGTGTAGCGTTCTATGGTGATCGGCGTGAAGGTATCTTCGTAGATAATGTCATCAGCGAAGTTGCCTACATACTGTTCGATTACCGCAAGGGATTGCGCCCGCAGATCGCGTTTCAGCTCCTCATAGCGTTGCATATCCTGCCTTGCCTGTGACCATTGCTGCCATGAAGCGAGGTGGGTTGACCGCACTTCAATATGATTCCCTGTCTCCACATTGTGAAAATTATAGGGCATACAGATAACACCGCTACTAAAATCGACATGGGTTTTCGGTTGTTGGTAGCGAAAGTCCGCTTTGTCGGAAAAGAAAATTACGGTTTTATCCTGGGGCAGGGTCTCAATGGAGGTTGCAGGCATCTGGAAGATCGACTCAACGAAGCCGAGACGACAGGCCTGTTCATCACGGTCGTGTTTACCGAGAATCTCCATTGTTTCAGAGCTACCTATGGTAGACAGGATATGGCTGCACTCAAGAGTTTCTCCTGAAGCAAGTTCGACTCCGGAAACTTTGTTGCCCGAGTGAATTAGTCGCTTTACCCTGGCACCCTTTCTGACAGTACCGCCCAGTGAAGTAAGGTGGTCTGTGAGAATGGAGAGGAAATCTTTAATAGTTCCCCCGGGACGGAAAAAACCTTCCCGGAAAATTGCCTGGAACATAATGGCAAACTGGGAGAGATCCATGTCATTCTCGACACTCGATCCATAATACATCAATGGGCAGAGCAGCATGTCTACCAACAGTGGATCATGGATACGCTCATTGAGAAAGACTTTTGCAGACTGAAATGGAGCAGGCTGAAAAGGATCGAACTCATCTAAAAAAGTGATGAGGGAGGCAAAGCCGTCAATAGATTTCGGAAACGTTGCAGCTATCTCACTTTTCAGTATCTCAAAGTCGTTGGAAAACCGTAATGATGCCTGGTTTTTGAAGACGACTTCACTGCATTTCTGTTGTTGGAAATCGAAGGTGCCCCGACCGAGTTTAAGCTGTCGCAAAAGCCTGTTGAGTGGGGCTCTTTTATCACCTTTTTCTGCATAGTTGGTGATGGCGTGCAAACCAGTCTCAAAGAGAGTTTTGTTGCGATAGTAATAGGAATTCAATCCACCGAGACGGGTATGTTGCTCGAGCAGGAGTACATCGGGGATAAAACGGGCTAAACGAATAGCGGCGGCAAGCCCTGAGAGGCCGCCGCCGATAACAATACAGGAAGCTTTCACCGATTAGGCGTCTTTAAGAAGAGGTTCCAGGTATTTTACACAGCTGTTGAGGGTAGCAAGCTGTGGGTAGTCTTCCTCAGGGATCTGCAGCTGGTGACGCTTTCTGAGTTCCATGACGATGTCGAGGAAATCCATTGAATCGAGATCAAGCTGATCACGAAGCGGCTCGTCAGGGTTCAGACTGTCAAAGTCAGCTTCATCATCAATATCTTCTATGATTTCCAGGATAAGATCTTTAATTTCGTCACTGGTCATTGGTTTCTCCAAATTCTTCGTTATAGCGATATACGTAGTAACACCTTCGCCTGCAGGCTAAGGTTTTTCATTCTCTGGGCCAAAAAGTTTCATTTATACCACAGATGAAGGTTCTTTTTAAGAAAATTTTGGTTTCTTAAGAAATACCAGCGTTTTTCTATGATTTTTCGTACTTTTTAACAATAACGGTGGAGTTGATACCTAGCATGCCAAAAGAGTTGTTAAGGATAACCTTGATCGAATCCGCCTTGACAGCTTCGTTTATAACCAGATTGTCAATGGCACACTCAGGGTCGAGTTCCTCAACATTAATGGTCGGATGAATCATGTTATCTTCAAAACTTGGCAGGTTGCCGGCCAACTCGAGAACACCAGCGGCACCCATGGCGTGCCCGATGATCGATTTGGTGTTGTTTACATAGGTTGTGCTGCTGTGCTCAAACACTTCCCGAACTGCTTTGCACTCTTCAATATCACCCTGCTTGGTACCGGTGGCATGGGTGTTGATCAGGTCGATCTCTTCTGGTTTGAGGCCTGCCCGCTCAAGTGCCAGCCGCATACATTCTGCCTGACGTTTACCATAAGGCAGAACAAAATCGCGAGCATCGGAGTTCATTGCGTAACCAACAACCTCTCCATAAATTTTAGCACCACGCTCAATAGCCTTTTCCAGATATTCCAAAACATAAATGCAGCCGCCTTCTGAAATAACAATGCCATTTCTGTTTTTATCAAAAGGTTTAGAGGCGCGTTTAGGGTCTTCATCCGCCCCCAAAGCGTTCTGGGCCGCAAAGCTGGCAAAAATTCCGAAAGACCCGGTTGACTCGGAGATGCCACCTGCAAGGGCCATGTCAACCTCGCCAAGCCTCATCATCTGTACGGCCTGAATAATCGAAGCGTTTCCGGCAGCGCAGGCTGCACCGATGGAATAGTGAGGTCCGGTGATGCCAAGACTCAAGGTGATTTCACCGGCAGGGTTGTTCAGGACGGTACGTGGATTGTGATGATGAGTCCAGTATGCGGTGTCGTGGCCATACTGGCTGATATTATATACCTCATTTTCAGTTTCCACGGTGCCGTGTTCGGTGAGGCCGATATATACTCCTACTTTTGAAACATCATACTCGTTGATATCAAGGTTAGCGCTGGCGAGTGCTTCATGAGCACAGTAGACTCCAATACAACCTGCACGTGTACCCTTTTTGTTTTCTTTCTTTTTGCGGTATTTGGTTTCAGGGAATGAGCAGATACCAGCGGGCGCCTTACCGAAATAACGAAGATCAATTTCAGAAATTTCGCTCTCGCCTTTCAGTAGTTTTTCTCTGTATTCCTGTAAATTCGAGGCATTCGGTGCGGCAAGGCCTACACCTGTAATGACGATTCGACGGTTGTCTGTGTGCATAGTTATGAAGTTTGTGCGAAATTTGATATGTGAAGAATCTATAACAGTATCAAGATCAGCCTGATTCTCAATTGGTTCAAACGTGCCGACTCTAGGATATATTGCTGCAAAGTTCAAGAAGAATAGCGAAATTTCTAATTTTGCAAACCCGCCAAAGCTTAACCTCAGCTTCATGCCTTTTCCCTGCAAATGAGAATATAAACAAGAGATCAGCATCAGGCTTGCCGCATCTGCTCAGCAACAAGAAATGTGTATGCTGGCTTCCAGACTCGAGGCCCGGCGGTATGGAAGGCCGAACGATACCTCTGATCCATTTCAGACCCGCCGATTATGTTGGTCGACGAACCATTATCGATTGCTGTTTACAATTCTCTTAAATAATGATGAAATATAACTTGGACTTAACAAGCTATATAAAATATCTGAAAAGCAGCTGGTAATCAGACAATAGAAAAAACGAAAGTTTGAAGTGAGCACTGAGCTGTTAGAAATTTGTATGAATTATTCCTGACAATTATCCGGGTGGGTGTCTGTCGTATCAAAGCTATTGCTGCTGAAACAAAGATAGGTCGGGCAATAGAGGCGTATACCGCTATCCAAATGAATACCTCGCATCAAGGTGGTTATGAGTAAAGGTCAACAGTCGGACGTTCAGCAAAAAATCCAGAACCTATTGAACGGTGCTGAAAAAGAACGAGCCCAGAAACGTGTTGCGCACGGGTTAGCTGAACTGGGACGTGGCAAGATTGAGCATCTTGATAATAGCGAGTTGCTGGTCTTCCTGCCAGGCTACATACAAGGGCTTGGGGAGAGCGGATCTGGTACGGAAATGAATTCACTGCTGAATGTGTTTGAAGCAGCAGTCCTGTCTGGTGATGTGATTCTTCGAGAGCGGAGTATTGCACTCTTATCAATTGCAGCATCCACCATAGTTGAAAGGGGTTCAGTTGAACAGCTTACAAGAATCAGTGAGATATTTACTACCTGGCTGGAGACAGAGACGGAACTTTTGCCCGGAGCAGAGATAGTCGCACTCCAGATGGGGCAACTTCTTAGAAAACTTCTGAACTCAGAGAACTGGATTCAGGCAAAAGCGATGGTCGGGTGTGTAGCAGATATTTCAAGAGGCAAAACTGATAAATCTCACCTTATTGTTCGATTAGCAGCCAGAATACTGGAAAAAATAACCGACCGGGAAATGGTCCAGCGGCTGCTTAAAGTTTTTCTGGACTCTTGTACCGAAGAGTCACCGGTTGCCGGGGATATGGCAAAGATACTTTTGGGAATGGGAAAGGGTTTGGTTTCTATCTCAATGGATATGTTGCCGGAACTGCAGGAACAGGAAAGAGAGTCGCTTATTGACCTGTTATCTAAGGGGGACGAATTAGTTGTTGTGGAGATCGAGCGACTTTATGAGACTGGACGGATGTCAGTTCAGCAGACATGCGATATGGTCAGAATTCTCAGCAGGATGAACAGGGCATCTGTATATCCGAGATTGGTTGCCTGTCTGGCGCACCCTGCAACAGAGGTACAGCATGAAATGGTTCGCGGCATAATCAGGAACGGGTTGCACCTTGTGCCACGGTTGTTGGAGGCACTGGATGTTGTGGCAGACGAAATGAAAGTTTTGGTGATAAAAAAATTATCACAGCTAAGTGATAAAGAGATAAATGAACGGTTTTTAAAAATGCTGGCAGACTATACTGACGGCATGCGTATTACCTGTAAACCTGTTGTTCACTCCCTGGTTGTAGCCTTGGGGCAGGAAGTCCGGCTTGAGAATCTTTCAACTTTAAAAGCTCTCCGAAGCGGTTTGCAATTTGATACGGATAGCGTACTCATTGGATTGACGGAAGCATCGATTAGCAGGTTGGAACTTGGCATTCGGAGGGCTGAACATCGGGTTGTAGATGACCAGAACGTTGAGTTCTATGATGATCCGGTTCAACTTCGGCAGGCAAGGGAACTTACAGCAGAGGTTCGGTATGAGGTTGAGGAACTTGCTGCTCAGGGGAAGATTGATGAGGCACTGAATATACTCAAAAAGAAGATTAATGAGTATATACAATCAGGGAAACTGGCTGCTGCGGAGGTTTTGCGTGATCTGATTTTAAAGATAGATCCCGGTGCGATCGACACTTTACTCGAAGTAGAAGAGTTGCTGGTGAAGCAGCAGCAGACAGGCTTGTCTGATAATAACATGCTGCTTTGGAAAGATTTTCGATCTCTGGTTGGACCTCAGGTTTTTGAAAAGATATTTGGCCTGGCTGTTGTCGAGCGTTATGGGGATGGCGAAACCATCATTGCCCAGCGCGAGGAAAACGATAATCTCTACTTTTTGGTTTCTGGCACGGTTTTGCTGCATTGTGGTTCCGGGTCAGAAGAGACATTCCTGAAAAAAATCAGAGAGGGCACAATATTAGGGGCTGAAACCATTTTTGATGTTTCGTTATCCACCGTCACGTTCAAGGCGCAGGGGAGTGTTCTGGTCTATTCCCTTGCCACGGATTTACTTGCGGGTTTAGAAAATGAGTATCCGGGAACCTATCAGATACTTGAGAAATATTGTGATGGCCAGATTGACATTCCGGAATTGCTGAAAATGTCCGGAATTGATCGCCGAAACCAAGCCAGAAGAAAAGTGAACAAGAGCATTGAAACAAAAATATTGGACATGTATGGTGTCGTCGGACAGAGATCACTCAGGGGCTTGATGCATAATATTTCCTATGGCGGTGTCTGTTATGAAATAGGCATCGAAAACACCAAAAGCGTTCGCCGCCTGCTTGGCAGGCAAATGCAGATTATCTTCAAGTCACGGGATAAGCAGCGAGCCGAACTCAACGGAAAATTTGTCGCTTTTGAACGCAATGTGGAAGTCCCCGGCAAATATAGAGTTCATGTACGAATGCTTGAGCCTATTGATCCGAAAATTTATGAATTGATTGTCCAGGACACTGTCTGAACAACCCAGGTTTTTGCATGAACAGAGAAGTACAATCGGCACCATTGAAAATTCGCTCCATAACTGTCAACACACCCGTCGCTCTGGCGCCGATGGTGGGCCTGTCACACTCGGCCATTCGTTCATTACTGGTTGAGCAGGGTGGGGTAGGACTGCTGTTTACAGAAATGATGGCGGCAAAAAGATTGCCCCATGACAGTGTCAACCACTCACCAATGCTGGTTCGTTCAGCGATTGAATCCCCGCTGATTTACCAGATTTTTCTCGCCACTGAGGAGCCGGTGCAACTCGCAGTAGAAAAACTCGAGACAATCGGAGCCGATGGGGTTGATGTGAACCTTGGCTGTCCGGCCCCTCAGCTGAGAAGACGAGGCGCAGGTGGATTTCTGGCTGAGGATGGAAAGACCGTCCAGCGAATTTTCGGTGCCTTGAGGAGAGCTACAGAATTACCGGTGAGTGCCAAAATCCGTCTGGGAAGAGAGTTGGACAGGAATAAGCTCATCGATTTTTGTAAAATGCTTGAGGGCGAAGGAATAGATTTCATAACAGTGCATGGCAGGCTTCACGGGGAAAAATTCTGCCGTCCACCCCGCTGGGACTGGATTGGCTATGTAAAAAAAGAACTATCGATACCGGTAATTGCAAATGGTGGTATATTTACAGTCAGTGATGCCGGGAGGTGCCTTGAGCAGTCCGGTGCTGATGGACTGATGATAGGCCGGGGCGGTATGGAGCGGCCATGGCTTTTCGCGGATATTGCCCGGGAAATATATGGCAGAACTGATATTTCAGGTTTTGCCACGCGCCAGGAACTTTTCTTCCGTTTTATTGATCTGTTAAATGATCGATTTGCGGTTGAGAGAAGATTGGGGCGGATGAAGCAATTTACCCAGTATTACGCAAGGGCATTTACCTTTGGGCATCATCTGGCGAGTGCGGTACAGAATAGTAACAGTATGGATGAAGCTGTAGAGTCAGCAGAGCAGTTCTTTGCTCGCACTGATCCATCGGAGTTACAGAACTAAGGAGCCATATATGATTGATCTGATTAAAAAAGCAATGTTTACGGGTGTCGGATTTGCAGCTTTGACCAAGGAGAAGGTTGAGGATGTTGCGAAGGTTTTTGTCGAACAGGGAAAATTAAGCCGGCAGGAAGGTGAAAAGCTGGTGGATGAATTGCTGGAACGTTCGAAGGAATCGCAGCAACAACTCACCAAGCAGGTTGGTGAAATGGTTGAAAGTGCCATGGAGGGTATGAATCTGGTCAGCATGAAGGAGATTGAAAACCTTCAGGAAGAGATCGCTGAACTCAAGAAGCGTATCGATGAGCTGGAGTCTGACAAGACCGATAAGGAAGAATCATAACCGATGATTTCCTCCAATATTTAAGCCTTTGACTTTCGTCTGAACTTTTCGATAAATTTGGATACCACGTTGGAAAGTTCAGAAAGTTTCATGGCATTGAGCAGTATTCCATAAAGCAACGCTGCTGAAACTATTATGCCGGAAAGGGAAAGCAACTGCTGAATTGTACTGCCGTGCAGGTATGCCAGGAGCATATCTTTGCCATAGTAGACCACCGCGCACATTGCAACAGTCGAAGCGATAATCTTTAAGCTGCCGGTCACCAGATATTTCAACGGCAGCCCATCCATTTTTAAATAAAGCACCACCATCAGGAAGGTAAAGTTCAGCAGCATTGTCACTGAGGTAGAGAGTGCAATTGCCAGGTGCTGATATTTATCTATGGTCAGGTTGATAAAAATCAGATTCGTACCGATAGCGATAAAACTGGCTATAACCGGAAATTTCGGCTTATCGAGGGCATAAAAGGCCGGAACAAGCACTTTGTTGGAAGAGTAGGCAAAGAGTCCCACCGCATAGAGTGCAAGAGCCTGAGAGGTCGCCAGGGTATCAGCCGCCGAGAATGCGTAGCGTTCAAAGATGAGGCGGACAATTGGTTCTGAGAGTAGAATCAGACCAGCTGTGGCGGGAACGGTCAGGGCCAGTACCATCACCAGAGAAGAGACAAGAGTGGTTCGCATCTCCGGGATGTTCTTTTCAGCAGCATGCCTTGCAAGTACCGGCATCATGGCGATTGAGAAAGTGACGCCAAAAACACCAATGGGAAGTTGCACGAGCCTGAATGCATAACTCAGCCAGGATACCGAGCCTTCAACACAGGAAGAAGCAAACTTGGTGTTGATGAAGATATTTATCTGCACCGCAGAGAGACCTACGGTTGCCGGCACCATCAGTTTAAGAATACGCCTCAGGCCGGGATCGGAGATATTGAGCCGGGGCCTGAAGGAAAACCCAATCTTTTTCAGGGACGGAAGCTGGATGGCAAGTTGCAGGAAGCCGCCAATCAGAGTGCCGACTGCCATGCCGGTGATCGCAGGGTATCCGTATTCAGGCAGAATCAATGCCAGGCCGACACCGCCCACTATGGACCCGAGATTGAAGAAGGTTGATGCCATGGCCGGTATGAAGAAACGGCCCTTGGAATTTAATATTCCCATGGCCACGGCGGCAAGGGAGATAAATATCAGAAATGGCATCATTATCTGGGTAAGACCGGTGGTGAGGGCTATTTTGCCTTCCACCGCGGAATACTCATGTGCCATGAGTAAAACAATCGGTTCTGCCAGCCAGATACCAAGCAGGGAGATAATACTGAGGGCGATGGCAAAAAAAGTGAGTACGTTGGCAGCAAGCTGCCAGGTCTCTTCTTTGCTCCTGTTTGTATTGTAATCGGAAAAGACAGTTACGAACGCCGCAGATAAGGCACCTTCGGCAAAAAGATCTCGCAGGAGGTTAGGAATGCGAAAGGCAACGACGAAGGCATCGTAGGCGGTTCCTGCGCCGAACATGCCTGCAAAGACCTGTTCCCGGACGAGGCCAAGCAGCCTGCTGCACATAACTGCAATACCGATCACGCCTGCGGAGCGGGCTATGGTGCTGCTGTTGGCTGATGATTTTTTCAATGAAGATAACCTTAAGAAAATCGTGACAAAATTTTTCCCGCTAGGAAGATACCTCGTCTTCTGCATTTTTGCTACCTATTAGGTGTCTTGAAGAGATAAACGATTTCTAATGAAACTTAATTTCCTTTCAATCACCAATAGGGAGTCAAACACTCTTGACTTTGCTGGTATTAATTGAATATATGATTTGATGTTTTAGCGCTATCAGTGTCAAAAAAATGCTGCTAGCTTTAGCTATGTTTGTTTACGTGAGAGCATTGAATAACCTTCGATTTTTAAGGAGATAGATATGCAGGACACAAACAAGGTCAGGAATATCGCATTAATTGGTCATGGCAATTGTGGTAAGACTTCTCTTGCAGAAGCAATGTTGTTTACCGCAGGCAAGATCAATCGTTTGGGGAAGGTTGATGAGGGCTCTTCCGCACTTGATTACGAGGATGAGGAAATAAACAGAAATATTTCTATCAACTCAAGTTTTCACAACTATAGCTGGAATAAACACCAGGTCTATTTAACAGACACTCCTGGTGATGATAATTTTATAAACGAGACCCTTTTTGCCGCAAGCGTTTGCGATGGTGTTGTATTTACCATTGGCGCGGTACTAGGCGTTAAAGGGCAGACAATCAAGTTTGCCGATATAGTAAAAGATAAGAAGTTACCTGCAATTATCGCGGTCAACAAAATGGACCGGGAACGAGCAAATTTTACCAAGACCATCGATGAAATTCGCAAGTCCCTGCCGTTTACCCCGGCTGTGCTGCATATGCCGATAGGTGCGGAACAGGATTTTAAAGGTGTGGTTGATGTCATAGCCGGAAAGGCATATCTCTTTAATGGTGACAAAGGCACTATGACAGAGACTGAAGTACCCGCCGACCTTCAGGGGCAGCTTGAAGAGTATCGTGAATCGCTGATGGAGAGTGTGGCTGAGGTAGACGATGATCTACTGGAGAAGTTTCTGGAAGAGGGGGAGCTCACTGAAGAGGATATCTTAAATGGTCTTCGGATTGGTGTTGCCAGTTGTGAGATTGCACCTGTCTGTGTCTGTTCGGCCACGAAAAACTTCGGTACTTCTGCAGTACTTGATTTTGTTAACAATTATCTGCCATCTCCCGTCGATCGTCCTGCACTTGTCGGCGAAGATAAAGATGGTAACCCCATTGAGCGTAAAGCTTCCGTTGACGAACCGTTCTCTGCGCTGGTTTTCAAGACCATGGCGGATCCGTATGCGGGCAGGTTGACAATATTCAGGGTTTTCTCAGGTGTGTTGTCTGGCGATACGTTTTACAATTCCACTAAGGATGTGAGTGAACGCTTTGGCCAGTTGTACGTGCTGGAAGGCAAGGAGCAGAAACCGGTTGAAAGTGCAGAGCCCGGTATGATTATCGCCGTGGCGAAACTCAAGGAGACTGTTACCGGTGACACGCTTTGTGATTCCGCCTCGCCTATAATTCTAGAGGCCCAGGAAGCGCTGAAACCGGTTATCTCGTTTGCGGTCAGTGCCAAGAAAGGTGATGAAGAAAAGCTGTTCAGTTCCATCACCAAGATGCTGGATGAAGACCTCACCCTGCAGATGACCAGGCAGCAGCAGACGAAGCAGACTTTGATCTCGGGTATGGGGCAGACCCATCTTGAGGTGGTAGGTTCCAGGATCAAACGTAAATTTGGCGTGGAGATGGAACTTTCTACGCCGACTGTTCCATACATGGAAACCATTCGTGGTTCTGCACGTGTCCAGGGTAAACACAAGAAGCAGTCTGGCGGTCGTGGTCAGTATGGTGACTGTTGGATCGAAATCTCACCAAATCCTGGCAAGCATTACGAATTTGAGGACAAAATTGTCGGTGGTGTAATCCCACAGCAGTATCGTCCTGCAGTTGATAAAGGTATCCAGGAGGCCATGGAGCGTGGTGTTCTTGCCGGCTACCCTGTTATCGACGTAAAAATCGTGCTGGTTGATGGCTCTTTCCATAACGTTGACTCTTCAGAGATGGCGTTTAAAATTGCCGGTTCTCTGGCGTTCAAGAAAGGTGCCCAGGAAGCAGGACTGGTATTGCTTGAGCCATACGTGAATATGGTTATCCGGGTGGGTAAGGATCACGTCGGTGATATCATGGGTGATCTTAACTCGAGACGAGGCAAGGTTATGGGTATGGATTCAGACGGTAAGGCTGAGATAATTAATGCCCAGGTACCACAGTCAGAGGTGTTGGCATATGCCACTGATCTGGTTTCCATGACGGGTGGCCTTGGCTCGTTTACCATGGAATTTTCCCATTATGAAGAAGTTCCTGCACAGATTGCAGAAAAGATTGTCGCTAAGCGTTCGGTAGACGAATAAGAGGTACAGTACAATGGCAGGTGTTGATAAAGGTGAATTCACTTTCGCAGTGGTCACTATGAGTGATAAAGGTTCAAGGGGAGAACGGGTAGACACGAGCGGAAGCCACATCAAGGAGACTCTCCTGGAAGAGGGCTACACGTTCGAAGACTATGCAATGATCCCTGATTCGATACCTGTCATTGTAGATACCCTGAAGAAGATTGCAGATACGCAGCGTGTGGCTCTGCTGGTTACTACCGGTGGCACCGGGGTTGCGCCGACAGATGTAACCCCCGAAGCAATGTTGCAGGTTATTGAAAAAGAGGTGCCGGGAATAGCGGAATATATGCGGCTTGAGAGCTTGAAGAAAACCCCTCACGCCGCTCTTTCAAGGGGGAAGGTAGGCATAAGAGGCACGACTCTTATCGTCAATCTTCCCGGTAGTTTGAAAGCTGTTCGGGAAAATCTGGAGACTATTCTCCCCATTTTACCCCATGCCCTTGAAAAGATACGAGGTGATGAGGGGGATTGCGGAATTACGCCGTCATAGCTTATCAGCCAGAATATCTCACGGGTATTTTGCCGAAAAAATGTAAGAGCTGAGGGAAAGAGAGAAAGCAGAAAAAAAGCCCTTTCGATGTAACAATCGGAAGGGCTTTTTTGTTGGTCGGTGCAGGCAGGATTAAAAGATCAGTTCGACTTCCTGGTCACCTTCGGCAAGAGTTGCCACCTCACCGATAATAAACGGTTTTTCACCGAGCGCGGAAAAGTGATGCACAATATCGTTGGCAAGTGAGTCGTCTACTATTGCCATAAGGCCGATACCCATGTTGAAGGTACGGTACATCTCTTCGGCCGGCACATTGCCTTTCTCCGCCAGGAATGGGAAGATAGGAGGCCTCTCCCAGCTGTTGGTGTCAATGATCGCCTTGTAGCCCTTGGGCAGTACCCGGGGAATATTATCGATGAAGCCACCACCGGTGTTGTGGATCATGCCGTTGATTTTGTAATTCTTCAGCATGTTGAGGATAGATTGAACGTAAATCCTGGTAGGTCGCAGCAACTCATCTCCCAACTCACAACCGAGTTCATCTATGAACTGATCAACCTTCAATCCCTGTTCTTCAAAGCAGATTTTACGGACCAGCGAGTAACCATTTGAGTGGAGACCGCTGGAGGCAAGACCGATAATCTTGTTGCCAACCCTGATATCGGAACCATCGATTATCGCGTCGCGTTCAACGATACCGGTTACAAATCCAGCGAGATCATAGTCTTTGTTGGTGTAAAGTCCTGGCATTTCTGCAGTCTCACCACCGACCAGAGAACATTTGGCCTGTCGGCAACCTTCGGCAATCCCTTTAACAACTTCGGTTGCAATAGCAAGATCCAATTTGCCCACTGCGAAGTAATCGAGAAAACTGAGTGGGGTCGCCCCGCCGACGATGATGTCGTTGACGCACATAGCCACCAGATCAATGCCAATGGTGTCATGTTTGCCGCACATATGGGCAACAGCCAGTTTGGTGCCTACACCATCGGTGGAGTTGACCAGGACAGGCTTATCATACTTGTTGGTGTCTATAGCGATAAGTGAGGAAAAACCGCCGATGTCATTGAGTACACCTGGGCGATGGGTAGAGGCAACGATATCTTTAATTTCTTTGACAAAGGTATTCCCTTTCTCAATATCTACCCCTGCCTCACTGTATCTGGACGTGTTGGATTCAGTCATAATTGTTATAAGATTGTGAAAATGTGTTGAAATCGAATGGATATATGAATTTGTTTCGCGAGATCGCTAAATTGTATTCATTCGCTCTGGAAAAAGCAATTGAATAACACCCCTTGATGAGAGTATGCTTGTCGAACGAAATCAGATTTCGGCTCACTGTTGAACATTTTGTATTACTCTGATAGGTAGCTGGCTATGAAACTTTTTGTATTACTTATTGGCATGGTGTTGATTCTCGAAGGTTTGCCATATGTTGCGGCCCCTGAGGCGATGCGGGAGTGGCTGGAAAAGCTCAGCACCATAGAACCGTCTCAGTTGAGAATGTTTGGTATCATCGCCATGGGTATTGGCCTGTTGATCTGCTTCGTTGCCCAGAAAACACCAATTTTCAGCTAGCGCTGAGGATTTTGTTTTGAAAATAGAGCTGATAAAGATAACAGAATTATTCGATTACGTTCTTTTTTTTCAGTATCCAGATGTTCCCGTTTATCCATTTGCCTTTATCCATCCTCAGGTGAGTTTCTTTGGTAAGGCACAACTCCCAGCCTTGCCGCCCGCAAATGGTACGAACATATTCGACTGAGTGGGCAAATCTTCCTGTGGGCTGAAGAATAAAATTATCCGTTTGTGTGCTCTCGGTTGAAAAAAGGAAGTAGCAATTTGGGCCGGAACACGTACTGGCCAGTTCAAACAGTTCACTCAAGTCACCTACATAGGCGAAAACATCTGTTGCCAGCAGAAAATCATACTCGGCCGTGGCTGAGCGTAGCGCGTCACAGATGTTATTGGTAAAGAGACCGGAATATATTCCTTTTTGGGAGGCAATGTCTATCATCTTGGGAGAGAGATCGACACCGTCGATGGTCTGCACAAGTTCAGCAAATGGTTCGGCACCAAGGCCTGTTCCACAACCAAGATCAAATCCACGCAAAAACCTCATTGGAGCATCGTCAAGAGCAGAGAGTGCATCACGAAGTTTCTGTGGTACATTATATTTCAGCTCTTTGGTAAGGCTTTCTTCATACCGCTCTGAATAGTTGTCAAAGACGTCCCTCACGTAGCTCTCCGGTGAGTTGTCGGGAGTAGTTCCGGTAACAGCCGCGAGCATATGGCGGGCAGCTTCATGTTCAGGGTCAAGCTCCAGAAGGCGCTTGTAAAACGTAACGGCAGCCTCGATATTGCCGCTGAGTTGGCATACGTAAGCCAGATTGTTTATGGTTGACTTATGGTTCGGGGTTATCTCAAGCACACGAAGATAGGCCTTTATTGCCAGGTCATACTGCTTCAGTTCCCGATGGGACGATGCCAGGTTGTAATATGCGTCACTATTTTCCGGTTCAAGCGAAACAACCTTATTGTAAATTATTACAGAATCCTCTAATCTGTCGCACTCTTTAAGGCAGAGAGCTAGATTAAACAGGCAATCGGGGTCTTCTGGCATCGCTTCGGCTGCTGTTTCAAAGCATTTCACAGCGATTTCGAAATCCTGCTCTGCGTGATGGACCAGGCCAAGATTGTAATAAAGTAATGGAGCCTGAATGTATTCAAGTAGTTCTGAATAGATGCTTTTGGCCTCATCCAGATCGCCTTGCTGATGGAGTTGGCAAGCTTCGGAGAAGCGAGTATGCAACTCTTCTTGTGAAGGTGTTTGAGTATTATGCATGACCAGAAAATTTGGATAAAACTGGATATGTTATAGAATAATGAAATCGCTAAAATGAATTGACCAAATGTGCAGGTTGGTTATAACATGCAGGGTTGATGAAATATACCTCGTATTCATCGAAAAACAAGGCAGGATTTGATTCCTTCCACTGAATGTCGGTAGCAGATATGGAAGATAAAAGCAGACGAGAACTTATTGGCAATGAGGGACAGGTTATCCTCGATATGGTTCGCAGATTGAGCCGTAGAGGAGCCACTGACAACCTGATGAGGCTCATTGCAAAAACCCATCCCGCAGATATGGCATGGGTTTTTCGTCATTTAAACGACGAGGAGCGAACTAAGGTATTTAACATAGTCGCCCAGACAGAGTCCGTGGGAGAGTTCCTCAGTGAGCTTGATACAGCCCTTGTTGTAGACCTGGTGCAGGAACTCACACCTCAGTTTATGGCTGATATTATTTCCAGTATGCCTTCTGATGACGCGGTGGATCTGCTGGAAATTGTGCCCGACGAAGTCGCGGAAGACATTCGTGAGCACATGGCCAAGAAGGACAGGGAAGAAGTTGAAGAGCTGCTGCAGTATCACCCTGAAACTGCCGGCGGACTCATGTCTACTGACTTCATGTGTCTTGATGAGGAGTTGAGCGCTGGTGAAGCAATTGCCTCGATTCAAAAGCGCAGCGAAGAAAAGGAGATGGTGTTTTACCTCTACATCACCCACGGAGAGGATAAGCTTGCCGGAGTTGTTTCCCTGCGTGAGCTGCTCATGCATCCACCGCACAGGCAGTTGAGAAACATCATGAATCCCAATGTGATATCGGTAACCACAGACACCGATCAGGGAGAGGTTGCCCACGTTGTTTCCCAATATAATATCTTGGCTGTACCGGTAGTTGATTCAAATTACAATCTGGTCGGTATTGTAACCGTAGACGATATCATTGACGTAATCCGCGAGGAAGCCACAGAAGAATTCCTGCAGATGGCCGGTGCCGGTAAGGATCGTGAGATTCTTCTCAAATCGACTAAAGATAACGCCATGCTTCGTGCACCCTGGCTCTTTGCCTCCTGGATCGGCGGGGTAATGGCGATGATCATCATCGGGGCATTCGAAGAAGAGCTGAGTAAAGTGTTGGCATTGGCATCGTTCATTCCCATAGTTATGGGTATGGGTGGAAATATCGCCACTCAATCGTCTACTATCGTAGTAAGAGGTATTGCCACCGGTCGTGTTAACCTGAATGACTTTCTCCACCTGGTGATGAAAGAAATGCGGGTTGGTATGATCCTCGGTGTTATTTATGGTCTTTTTATCGGGGTGGTCGCATTTCTCGGTTTTGCTGACTCACCGATGCTTGGTCTTGTTGTCTGCATTTCCATTTTCTCCTGTATGACCATGGCAGCGACCATAGGCACCTTGATTCCGCTGGTCCTGAAAAGGTTTGAAGTTGACGCAGCCATTGCCACCGGACCATTTGTGACAACCTCAATCGATATCGTCGGCGTTTTGATTTACTTCTATGTCGCAAAATTTCTCCTTGGTCTGTAACTCCGGATGGATGGTGCAGCATAGAGCAATCCACACTTGCCTTATTTAGAAAATGCAACCAAAGCCTACTCGTTGGAAAATATCCCCGATCGCGGTGATTTTGCTCATCGCGATCGGCTTGTGGTTGATATTCAATCCCCTTGAACGAAAACTCCGTGATCCTGATGCTATTCCCAGGGCAATAACAGCCCGGGGGGATCTGGCAGCAGATGAACTCAATACCATTGATATCTTTCGAGCAAATTCCGCATCTGTAGTTTATGTGACAAGCATTGCTCTGCGGCAGGGGCTGTTTTCCCTGAACGCGGTCGAGATCCCGCGGGGAACGGGGAGCGGGTTCATCTGGGATAGCCAGGGACGGATTGTTACCAACTATCATGTCATCAGTGATGCCAGCCGTATCCAGGTGACCATGGCTGACCAGTCTACCTGGAAAGCCGTCCTGGTTGGTGCTGCACCAGATAAAGATCTTGCCGTGTTGCAGATCACCGCTCCTGCGGATTCACTGCGACCCATCACTATCGGTACCTCCGACGATCTTCTTGTGGGGCAGAAAGTTTTTGCGATCGGCAACCCATTTGGGCTGGATCAGACAATTACTTCAGGTATCATTTCAGCCCTCGATCGTGAGATAAATGCCATTACCGGCAGAACCATACGGGGCGTGATTCAGACCGATGCTGCAATCAACCCTGGTAACTCCGGTGGTCCTCTATTGGACAGTGCCGGTCGACTGATTGGCGTAAATACAGCAATCTATAGCCCATCCGGTGCGTATGCAGGAATAGGGTTCGCTGTTCCTGTGGATGAAGTGAACCGGGTCATCCCTGAGATCATTCGCCACGGGCGGCTTATCAAACCAGGATTGGGGGCGAGTCTTGCTGATGAGCGCGTGGCCAGGCGGTTGGGTATAGAAGGTATCCTGATACTCAATGTGGAAGAGGGGGGGCCGGCTCATAAAGCAGGACTAAGGCCAACCACACAGTACCGCGGTGATCTCGTGCTTGGCGATATCATCGTGGCAATAGCCGGTAACAGGGTACGAAGTTATAACGAAATTCGTAATGAGTTGGAGAACTTCAAGGTAGGGGATGAAGTTTTGGTCTCTGTTGTACGGGATGGTCGTACTGTGGACGTGCCGATCAGGCTCGGGGCGATAAATTAATTTTTTATAGCCGTTTCTCGGGGTAAGTATTTGGGGGGATCAACAACACCTCTCGCTCTGCTGAAAAGTGCTGATAATCATTCTACCGCCTTTTGGGCCTGGCACAAAAGGCGGTGCTTTCTATCAGTGGCCTGCTTCTTTTGGGGCAGGCTATTTTTTTGTCCCGTTATTCATTTGCTTCAGCGAGAGCAGGTTGCGCCTTCTGGCAAGATCCCTCATGTTTTTGGCCTTATCAGACTCATCAATAATCTCTCTGCCCATAATCTCTTCAATTACATCCTCCATGGAGATGATGCCGGTCATTGAACCGTATTCATCAACGACCACAAACAGGTGTTGTTGCCGGTCGAAAAAGTCGACCAGAATTTTGTTGAGCGGTGCGGTTTCGGGAACAAAATAGGCTGGTTGCAGAAAATGGGAGATAAGAAGTTCCTCCTTGCCTTCAGCCATGGCCTGCAAGATGTCCTTTCTCATGACAATTCCGGTTACATTATTCATTTCCCCTTCAAAGGCAGGAATGCGACTGTGGCTGCTTAACCGATTCAGCATAGTCATAGCTTCACCTACAGAAATATTCTGATCGAGTGCAAAGGTAACCGTTCGCGGGGTCATTGTGTAACGGACCATCCTGTATTTCAGTTGCAGGATATTGGCGATTACCTTTTCCTCATCCTCTTCGATTTCTCCTGATTCCCGAGACAGGGTCGCTATAGTTCGCAACTCTTCAGCGGAGATATGTTCCTCGCCTGAACGGCCAGGGATGAGCCTGGTGATGGAGCGGCATAGCCAAACAATTGGTTTCAGCACTATCACCATCCAACGGAGAGGATAAGCGATTACAGGAGCAAGTCGGTAGGCAAAGGTGACACCGATGGTCTTTGGTAAAATCTCTGAAAAAATGAGAATAGAAAGGGTGAATACACCGGAAAACCAGATAACATTATGATCACCGAATAATTTCGCGGCGGCAGCGCCGGCAACTGCAGCGCCTACCGTATTGGCGATAGTGTTCAGGGTGAGTATGGCGGTGATGGGTTCATCAATATCGGCTCGCAGGTTTTGCAGGTGTTTAGCTGAATTGTGCCCTGATTTTTTGAGCATCTCCACTTGGCTGGCAGACAGTGAATAGAGAACTGCTTCGCAAATGGAACAAAGTGCCGAGATTACGATGGCAAGAGATACTGCAGTTATAAGAGTGTTGAGCACTGCTGGGACTCCTTAATGTATCCGTACAGGGAATATAGGAATAATTGTGATGGCAAATAGTTGCATGTGAATAGCTTCGTATTACTTTACAATATACTTTGCACTAAAACGATTCGTTTCACGAATTATCTCGTGAAATACCAGAAAGAAAATCGAAACTCAACTATTCATAACAGGAATTACCATGCATAAGACGAAGGTCGCTGTTTCTGAGAAAAACATTAACCTGATTAAAGGTGGCTTGCTGATATTTTTTGCAATTCAAGGTGAAGATGATGCAGTAGTGTGCTCTGATCTTGTTTTGCCATATCTCGATTCTTTACTTGAGTTGAAGGATTTCAAGGCTGGGGCAAATGAACGTGTCATTCTTTATCCCAGTCAGATCCAGGTGAAAGATAAAAAGAGATCTTTGTCGGCAGACAGGCTGATGGTAGTCGGTCTCGGCAAGTTGAGTGACCAGGATGAGCATCTCAGAATAGAAGCAGTGCGAAGCGCCGGCGGCACCATCAGTAAAGCCTGTGAGACTCTCAAGGTAAAGGATGTGAAGCTTGTTTGCGATGATATTGTTGGCATGGAGCGGGCGGCAATGGCACATCATTTGGTTGAGGGAGTCGTGCTTGGCGACTATCGTTTCAAAAAATATAAAAAGGAAGACCCGGATACTCCAACCTTTGAAGGTATTTCTGAGATTACAGTATACGTAGACACCCAGGCAGGCAAGGTTCGTAAAAGTGTGGCCAAGGCAATATCCATTGCGCATGCGGTGCATAGTGCCAGGAATATGGCCAATGAACCGGGAAATAGCTGGACTGCCACAGATTTCGCAGATTACGCTTTGAAACTCGCCGAAGAAAAAGAACTGACTTGCAGGATTATTGACAAGCCAAAAATGAAAAAGCTCGGTTTGCGCGGAATTCTGGCTGTGAATCAGGGCTCGGCTGAACCGCCGAAGCTTGTCATACTTGAGTATTCCCCGGCAAAAAAGAAAAAGTCAGTGATGCTGGTCGGCAAGGGGCTTACCTTTGATTCAGGTGGCGTGAGTTTAAAACCTGCAGCAGGTATGCAGAACATGAAGATGGATATGTGTGGCGGTGCTGCAGTTCTTGCCACCATGCAGGCCATAGCAGATCTCAAGCCGGATGTGCATGTGATAGCGCTTATACCGGCAACAGACAATATGAGTGGCAGCTCGGCACTCAAGCCGGGTGATGTGATTCGCCATTACAACGATGTAACCGCTGAGATTGTCAACACAGATGCCGAGGGAAGGATAATTCTGGGCGACGCGCTTGCATACGGTATAGAGAAGTATGAGCCCGATTGCGTAATTGACGTGGCCACTCTCACCGGTGCGGTGATTATAGGTCTCGGCCATCATCATAGCGGTGTTCTTGGAAATGATGATCAACTGGTTGATGGGTTGATTGATGCTGGCCAGACCTGTTCCGAGCCACTGTGGCGTCTGCCGCTGACCAAGGAGTATGAAAAGCAGATAGAGTCTGACGTGGCCGATATTAAAAATACCGGAGGGCGTGATGCCGGAACTATTACCGCCGCTGCATATCTGAAAAACTTCGTAGGGGACACTCCCTGGGCTCACCTGGATATAGCCGGAACCGCATGGGACTTTACAGAAAAGAGTTATATTCCCAAAGGGCCATCTGGTATCGCAGTTCGGACTCTGACTGAGTTTATCTGTAAGAAGTAATAGAGGAATACGTGCCCCGCCTGAAAAAGAGTTGGGGCATCTTCTATCTGGTGATACTACGTCTCATTTTGAGAGCTGAGAAGTGTTTTTAACCTCTTACTTCTTACCCTTTTTGAAGTAAGAGGTTCAACTATCTCGATAAAGACGTGTCCATTAAAACCTTCAAATCTTCGAAGCTTGGGCAGTCGTATATCGCTTTTCTCATTTTAGAACTGCCAGGCAGACCTTTAAAATATCTGCCAAGATGGTTTTTAATGCAGCCGATCATTCGTTCAACCGGCAGGAACTGTTCCATAAGCTCCATGTGTCTTTGGGCTCCCTCCAGAATCGCACGTTCGTTTGCTGGTCGGCCCTTCTCAGAAAACACCCAGGGGTTGCCGAGTGCTCCCCGACCGACCATAACACCATCGCAGCCGGTCCCGGCCATCATATCAATGCCGTCCTGATACGTTTCGATATCACCGTTACCAATGACCGGGATAGAGACAGCTGCCTTCACCCTGGTGATCATGGTCCTGTCAGCAAGGCCTGTAAAACCCTGGGCCCAGGTTCTGCCATGGATGATCAGTGCAGAAGCTCCGGACCCTTCAGCCATTCTGGCAAATTCGACAGCATTCTGGTTGCTGGCGGTGGGGCCGGATCGAAATTTAACAGTGACTGGCACCTTGCAGTTGGCCCTGACCTTCAGAATAATCTGTTCGGCAGTATCAACCGTGGTCATAAGGGCTGCACCGGCGCCGCGCTTGGTTACCTTCTTGACTGGGCATCCCATATTGATATCTATCATGTCGGGATTATACTCACTCATGATGCCGGCAGCCTCTCCCATAACATCTGGTTCAGCGCCAAAAAGCTGAAAGGCTACAGGTTGTTCGGCTTGAACGGATTGCATCATGGAGATCGTTTTTTCCTGCCTGAAGGCGAGTCCATGGCAACTGATCATTTCAGAAACACAATAACCTGCGCCAAATTCTTTGCAGAGCAGGCGGAAAGGAAGATCGGTGTATCCGGCTAGTGGGGCCAGCACAAAAGGGGTGGAAAAATGCAGATGGTCGATACTGAGCATTGTAAAAGCGGTATAAAATTCAGGTATCCTGCTCAAGGCAGGAAGTGAACTAACATAGAGTTACTATAAGAAACAAAAAACCTGATGTCGCCATGCTGTTTAAAAAAATGGCTGGCATCAGGCCTCTGTTAAAACAAAAGAAGAGCAATGATCTACTGTTGCTGTGCGATCTCCAGTTTAGGTAATTGTACCAACGCTCTTTGATAAATCTTCTGAGCCAGGTCATCGACGATGATATCCAGAGCTTTCTCCCGGTTGGAACGATTGCTTTCAGCTGAGTCACCAATCAGGTAATCCTGAGTCCAGACCTCTCCGGGCTGCTCAAGGACAATGGTTTCCGAGCCGATATCTTTCATCACATATCTGGTCTTTAAACGAACCTTGACCTCCGTTGCGTCGTTGCCTGAACCGTAGGAAAGGGTGGGCAGATCAATGGAGACGATCTCACCGGCAAGAATGAGGTCTGCACCTTCCTGATTCTTAGAGATTTTTATTGAACCGGATTTTTGAAACCAGCGAACAAGCGCCTGGTAAATATCGTTGTCAAGGCCGAGCTCACTGGTACGATTTTCCCAGGTCTTGAGATAGATTACTTTTTGGGGACCATTGTAAACATATGGGTTACGATAACCGCATGCGACAATAAACAACGCGACAAACGCCAGAAGAGGAACGTATCGGCTCATTGTTTTCAACGAAGTTCTCCCTGTATTGGATTTAAATGTTCGAGTAAAAGAAGGATGATTAATCAGTGGATTGCAGTGCTTATTTTGTACCTGCAATCCACAAAATCTTAGTCTTAAACGACAATATTCACAAGCTTCTTCTTGACAACAATAGTCTTTTTCACCTGCTGACCATCGATGAATCGCTGAACATTGGCATCAGACAGGGCGAGTTCTTTGATTGCCTCATCATCAATATCCGCAGGTACCTGAAGGCGGGATCTCACTTTTCCTTTCACCTGGACGACGATGGTCAGCATATCCTCTTTGGCTGCTTCTGCATCATATGATGGCCAGGGTTGGTCATCAACCAGTGAGGTGTGGCCAATTTCCTGCCACATCTCGGCGCAAAAATGAGGAACCATTGGTGAGAGTAGAATCAACAATGATTCAACTGCCTGAAAAACAGTACCGGCTTCAGCCTGGGCATCTTTTTCGGGATCGGTGACACTCGTCATGGTGTTGAACAATTCCATACCACCACTAATCGCGGTGTTGAAGTGGAAGTTGTTCTCAATATTCTCACTCACCCTTTTAATGGTCTGATGGGTTTTGCGATGCAGGGTACGCCCGGTGTCACTTAACTCCGCGGGAAGTGCAGGCTGTTCCTTGAGTTCAGGGCGGGAAGTGATGAACCTGTAGACCCTGTTCAAAAAACGTGAGCAGCCTTCAACGCCCTGGGAGTTCCATTCCAGATCTTTCTCTGGCGGAGCGGCGAAGAGGCTGAAGAGACGAACTGTGTCGGCACCATACTCCTGAATGAGGTCATGTGGGTCGACCACATTACCTTTTGATTTAGACATTTTGGCGCCGTCTTTAATTACCATGCCCTGGGTAAGCAGGTTGGTAAACGGCTCGTCTACGTTCAGGTAACCGAGGTCTCTAAGCACTTTGGTGAAAAAACGGGAGTAGAGCAGGTGCAGGATGGCGTGTTCAACTCCGCCAATATACTGATCTACCGGCAGCCAGTGTGACGCTTTCTCCTTGTCGAGCGGGGCATCGGTAAAAGCCGGGCAGGTGTAGCGAGCGAAGTACCAGGAAGATTCCACGAAGGTATCCATGGTATCTGTCTCGCGCCGTGCCTTGGCCCCGCAAGTGGGGCAGCTGGTCTCGATGAAGGATGGACGCTGGTGCAGGGGTCTGCAGCTTGCACCGGTTTCATCTTTATCTTCAGGCAGCATTACCGGCAGTTCCTCGTCGGGGACCGGCACGATGCCGCAACTGTCACAGTGGATCATCGGGATCGGAGCACCCCAGTAACGTTGACGGGAGACACCCCAGTCACGCAGACGGTAGGTGATGTGCGGGGAACCGAAACCGTTTTGCACAGCATAATCTATAACTTTTTTCTTGGCCTCTTCAGACTCGACGCCATCGAACTGACCGGAATTCATCAGAGTACCGCCAACGGTGGAAGCGTTCACCATGGTTGCGGGATCGAGGGTCTCACCTTCAGGAATAACGACCGGTTTGATGGGCAGATCATATTTACGGGCAAACTCAAAGTCACGCTCGTCATGGGCAGGAACAGCCATCACCGCACCAGTGCCGTACTCGATCAGGACGAAGTTTGCTATAAATACAGGGATTTTCTCTCCGTTGTACGGGTTGATGCAGTACTTGCCGGTGAAAATACCTTTTTTGACCTGCTCGTCTTCTGGAGTTTGCTGTTGTTTTTCTTCCAGGATTTCAACGATAAAATCACGGATTTCCGGTTCATTGTCAGCGCCTGAAATAAGTGTATCTACCAGCGGGTGTTCTGCCGCCACCGACATAAAGGTAACGCCGAAGATGGTGTCTGGTCTGGTGGTGAAGATTGATATCTTCTCATCCATACCATCAACCTGGAAGTCGCAGGCGAGACCGGTGGATTTGCCGATCCAGTTTCGTTGCATGGTCAGAACTTTTTCGGGCCAACCGGTCAGTTGGTCAAGGTCAGCCAGGAGTTCTTCTGCGTAGTCAGTGATCTTGAAGAACCAGCCATTCATTTTGCGAGGCTTGATCGCCTGGTCGCAGCGCCAGCAGAGACCGTCAATTACCTGCTCGTTGGCGAGGACGGTCTGGCAGTTGTCACACCAGTTGACGGTGGTGGTCTTCTGGTAGATAATCCCTCTCTTGTACATCTCAATGAAAAGGATCTGCTCCCATTTGTAGTATTTGGCGTTGCAGGTTGCGATTTCGCGACCCCAATCGTACGAGAGGCCGAGCTGCTGCAGCTGATTACGCATGTAATCGATGTTCGAATAGGTCCAGGCGGCAGGATGGCTGTTGTTTTTCTGGGCAGCGTTTTCTGCAGGTAAACCGAAGGCATCCCAACCCATCGGATGGAGCACATTGTAACCTCTCATGCGCTTGTATCTGGCGACAACATCACCTATCGAGTAATTGCGAACATGGCCCATGTGAATTCGGCCGGAAGGGTAGGGGAACATCTCAAGTACGTAATATTTTTCCTTGCTGTCGTCCTCTTCAGCCTTGTACTTCTCTGATTCCGCCCAACTCTGCTGCCATTTCTCCTCAATGGCTTTGAAGTCATATCTATTGCTTTTAGTCTGACTACTGATCATAATTCTTCCTCGATAGGGATATGGAATGTAAGGTGCTACCGTATTGCGTGTCATTATCAGTGACAGCCATCAGATTATATTAGCTCTGATAATCAGATTCCTCGTCATTTATCAAGTTTTCAAATCTGGTAATTGTATTATTGAAATGCAACTTGACTGTTCCTGTCGGACCGTTACGCTGCTTACCGATAATGATCTCGGCAATACCGCGATTTGGGTTGTCTTCCGCCTTGTTATACACTTCATCACGATAAATAAAGGTGATGATATCGGCGTCCTGTTCGATTGCACCGGACTCACGCAGATCACTCATCATCGGCCGTTTATCGGTACGACTCTCAAGAGATCTGTTCAGCTGGGAAAGGGCAATGACAGGAATGTTATGTTCTTTGGCGAGTGCTTTCAAAGATCGAGAAATCTCACTGATTTCCTGGGTTCGGTTTTCTGTGGAATCCCTGCCTCGCATCAGCTGAAGATAATCTACGACTATGAGGCCAATGTCATATTGCGCAGCAAGTCGGCGAACTTTAGCACGCATTTCAAGAACCGAAATAGCTGGTTGATCATCAATATACAGTGGTGCTTCCGAGAGCATACCCACTGCACGTGTGAGCTTTGGCCAATCTTCATCATGAAGTTTACCGGTTCGCATTCTCTGGGAATCAACTCGGCCTACGGAGCTCAGCAAACGCATCACCAACTGTTCCTTGGACATCTCGAGACTGAATACAGCAACACCAATTTTCTCCTCGATCGCAGCGCTCTGAGCGATATTCATTGCAAAAGAAGTCTTACCCATAGAAGGGCGGGCCGCCAGGATAATGAGGTCAGAGGGTTGAAGGCCGGCGGTCATTTTGTCGAGCGTGGGGTAGCCAGTTGGAACACCGGTAATAAGCTCCTTGCGCTTGAAAAGTTGTTCGATTGCGGCAAAGGCATCGGGAACAATCTGCTTAACAGGAGTAAATTTCTGGCCGCTCTTGGAACCGGCAATTTCAAAAATCGCCTGCTCCGCCTGGTCAACAAGAAGATCTATCTCTCCCTGCTCCTCATAGCAGCGGGAGGCAATATCGGTGTTGACTTCAATCAAACGCCTGAGGATGGATTTCTGGCGAACGATTTTGGCGTAGGTGGCAATGTTGGCTGTGACGGGAACGATAGAGGTAAGCGTTGCCAGGTAGGCGGCACCTCCAACCTGTTCTAACTGATTGCGGTCATTGAGCAGGTTGCTGATGGTCAACAGATCCTGTGGCTCATTGGCCTCAAAAAGGTCAATCATCGCCTCGTAAATGATCCTGTGTGCTTCCCGATAAAAGTCATCGGATTTGAGAATTTCGAGGACGGTACCAAAGGATTTGTCCTTGAGCAGGATCGATCCAAGAACGGATTGCTCAGCCTCAAGATTCTGAGGCGGCACTCTCTTCGAAATAGAGGATTGTTGCGGTGGAGGCGCGAATTCATTCATAGTCATGTGGCCATTAAAAGATGTTAAATTTTAACAGCTTAAAAGAAAAACACACCATGCAGGCCAAGCCTGTATGGTGTGTTTCGTCATAGCTGTACACAGCCGGACACTCTATTGCATTGCGGCCGGCGGTACACGGTATGTTCTGCTGAAACTGTTCGAGCAGTCACCCGGCGTATCGGCAGGATTATGCTTCGCTGGATGCGCGCACAACCTTAACGGTAACCTCGGTTACCAGCTGAAAGCCAACCTTGACCGTGACAGAGTTTTCGCCAAGAGTTTTGATCGGATCGGGAAGTACGATCTGTTTCTTGTCGATGACAACACCCATTTCTGCAAGTTTAGCGCAGATATCGGCATTGGTTACAGAACCGAAGAGACGCTCGTCTTCACCGGCAAGCTGCTCGATTACGATCTCGCGACCAGCAATCTTCTTGGCGAGAGCCTCTGCTACCTTACGCTCCTCAGCCAGACGTGCTGCTATTTCCGCCTTGTTCTGCTCGAGAACTTCGAGGTTCTCTTTGGTGGCGAGAACCGCTTTGCCCTGGGGCAGGAGGTAGTTGCGGCCGTAACCGGGCTTGACGGTAACGACATCACCCTCTTGACCAATCGAGCTGATGGTTTCCTTTAAGATGAGTTCCATTTTTAACTCCTTGTAGTGTGTATGTAAAATCAGTTCTGATTATGCTGTGAACAGATTTTATTCGTCTTGTGAATCCTCTTTGGACTCTGTATCAGGGACGTTCAGTTTACGGAGATTCAGCCAGGTATCGGCAACGCCAACCATGAGCAGCACTATCGTCCCAAGGGACTGTAATACTATCATCACGTAGATGAATGATCGTAACAGGATCGGTACATTCCACTTGTTCATGTAAAAAACACATACTGCAAAGCCTTGCATGCAGTACAGCACGCTGAGCAATATCAAGATATTGACAGCGACCCCTTTAATGATACCCAGGGGTAAGAACGCCATGAACGCGCTGAGTATACCGAGCCAGATCAATTTATCCGGCAATTGCCAAAATCTATAACGGGGCCAAACCTGCCGACCGGTATATTTATGTACCAGTCTGTTGCCGAGCACCATGGTAAACCAGGTGGTAAACATAGCAAAGCTGAGGAAGATAGCAGGTAAAATGATCGGTATGATCACCTTCATCTGCTCCAATGTTGCCTCAAGCATTATAGCTGTGTCTGCGCCAACTTGCTCGTTTTGGCTATATTCTTTTACAACGCTGTCTATCCCCGAACTCAGGGTAGTCTGAATTGCGATGTAAGGAGAATTACCCGTTACCGCTCCTACCCCTGCGATTAAAAGTCCCCAGCATGCCCCTAGAGTAGCAGCGCACTTGAGACCTGACATCGCGGGAGAATCTCCTCGTAGCGCAGATTTCGCCAGAACATAGCCGGCAGGAATCAGCGCAAGAGAAAACAGCAGAACGTCAAAGGGTTGCGTAAACAGTCCTACCAGGACTCCAAGTCCCGCTCCTGCCAAGATATATCGACCACCAATGAAGGTGCCGTATTTGATCAGGAAAACGAAAACCAGAATCGGCAGGAAAAGTTGCACCCAACCAAACAGAGACCACTCTAGCCCGGGCAAGATAACAGCAACAAAAATAAGTGCTATGTTGCCGAAAATACGCTTAATATCCGGCTGATGGTTTGTCTGGTCCACCGTACTGAATCCCTTAATCTACTAATTACCCCTGAGAAGAACCAGAGTATGGCAGAAGTGCGATGTGACGTGCCTGCTTAATTGCTTCGCAGAGCTGACGCTGATGGGTCGCACAGGTACCGAGGATACGGCGAGGTATAATTTTACCACGCTCGGTCACAAAGCTCCGCAGAGTTTTAACGTCTTTATAGTTGATTTCCAACTCTTTGTCTGCGCAGAATCTGCAGACTTTTTTACGAGAGAAAAATTTCTTTTGTGGTCGTGCCATCGTAGAATCTCCTGTTTTGTAACGAATTTAGAGCGGCTGCTTATTCTTGGGCAGCTGGTTCTTCAGTCTCGGATGCTTCAGCTGTCTCAGCTTCAGTTCCAGCTTCAGCCTCTGCGGCTTCCTCAGCTTCTTTAGCAGCGGCGGCCTTACGAGCTTCAGTCTCGCCGATGGCGGCCTGGATCTCTTCGTCAGTCATGCTTTCTGCAGTTTTGATAGTAAGGTACTTGAGCACAGCATCGTCAATGCGGTACTTACGTTCGATCTCTGCTACAGCTGCAGGAGTTCCGGCGTACTCACAGAAGACATAATATCCCTGGAGCTCTTTCTTGATTGGATACGCCAGCTTTTTCATTCCCCATTTGTTGAGATCGATAATGGTACCGTTCTCGTCAGAAATGATTTTGGTGGTGTAGTCAATTACGGTTGTGATCTCAGCTTCACCCAGGCTAGGGCGAAGGATAAGGATCAGTTCATACCTTCGCATGTGTTCCTCCTCGTGGACTCATGGATTTGGGCATTATGCCCGGATTGCGGCCCTCGCCTACTGTACTTCAGTGCAGAGAGCGAAGAGGTGTATGGCCCTAAAAATATGTATAAGGTCATACGGTTTTCAGTATACAACAAATAGGCATGTTAAGTACATCTTGCCCGTCTGTCAAAACTGCCTATATTACTTTTATAGGCTAGAAGTGTCAAATTTATTTTTTAGACTTTTCTTCAGCCTTTATCTTGCGCCATTGTTCTTTTAATTCATCTTCATCCGTAATCTCCACCCCTGCAAAAACATGCGGATGACGGCGGACGAGTTTTTCCGTGATGCCATTTATCACTTGGTCGAGAGTGAATTTGCCACTCTCTGAATTGATCTCAGAAATCATGACAAGGATAAAGAGCAGGTCGCCGAGTTCCTCGCAAATATTTTCGGTGTCCTTTTTGTCGATTGCCTCGACAAGTTCATCAAACTCACTGTGCAGGTATTTTACCATGGAGGAGGTTGTTTGACGTTTGTCCCATGGGCAGCCGTTTTCAGAGCGAAGTTCCCTTATTGTATCCACCAGTCGTAAAAAATTAGATTGATTGTCTGACATTGTAGTATATTGTTGAAGTTGCAATATTTGTCCGGGTTTGGCGAGAATATATCAAGAAACCCCTAAATAACATTGAAGTTTTATTAATAACACATTGTTAAAAAAAAGTTGACATTAAGTCCCTGACCAACTAAGTAGCTTTCCTTGAAAGGCGTTCGAGTTTACCGCAAGGTTTCAAGGCAGCCAGGTTGCGATAGAGGCAATAGCGTAACCGACACTGGGGTGGACTGTCATTACTTTTGCGGGGAGATCTCTTGAAGGTTTAATGAAGAAGAGGAATTAGATGGAAGAAGACAAAAAACAGAAGTTTCTATTGGAAAAGCATAAGGACATAGCACGCATTGATCAGGAGTCCAAGCGTACCCATGGCTGGTATGTAAGGGTTCGTTTTCTGGGGAAAACACATTCGAAATTCTTTTCTGATAAGAAATGTGGCGGTCGCTATTCAAGTTTGTTGTCTGCAATTTCATGGCGGGACAAAATTGAAAAAAAGTTGGGCAAGATTCGTACCAACAAACATATGGTTACTGTCTCAAATTCCAGTACGGGTGTGGTTGGTGTGCGTCTGAATGAAAAACTGAATAGATATGAGGTGAGCTGGGTTACCCATCAGGGTAAGCAGGGCAAGACTTCGGTTTCTATCAGAAAACATGGCAAGAAGGCCGCCTTTGCAAAGGCTTGTGCCATTCGCCAGGAAAAAGAACGAGCTCGGCTCGAATACACGATGTGACTCAAATCAGTCGTTGCAAACCTCCGGCCAGTTCATTCTCAATGAGGTGGCCGGAGCGACATTTGAAAAAAATGCCTGTCATGCTGTATCATCGTACTTATCATAATTGTGTTCCAGTTAGGCCAATAAAAGATATAATTGAAGTTGATACTATCCGATTTTTGCTCTAGCAGGCAAAAAGAGGTTGACAATTTATTGGAAAAATATTTTTATTTGTCGTTTTCGGATTTATACATTGCAGCGTTTGAGAATAGTGAGTCAACGAAGTTTCCATGTAAAGAGGTTTATATAATGTATGCAATAGTTCGCACCGGCGGTAAACAGTATCAGGTAGCTTGCGGCGATAACATTCGTGTTGAAAAACTCGAAGGCGCAATTGGTGATACCGTAGCCCTTGAAGACGTACTGATGGTTGTTGAAGGCGAGGAAGTCAAAATTGGCAAGCCTCAGCTCGACAACGCTCAGGTAGTTGCCAAGATCGCCGAGCAGGGTAAGGCTAAAAAAGTAATTGTTTTCAAGAAAAAGCGTCGTAAAGGCTATCGCCTCAAGAAAGGACACAGACAGTCCTACACTGCACTGCAGATTGAGGAAATCAAAGCCTGATTGTAATTTTCTAAGAACAGGCTGAACTGAATGAGATGAATATCCGGCGCGGTGAGATCTGAACAGCCGGAGGAAGGAGTAAGACGATGGCACATAAGAAAGCTGGTGGTAGTTCGAGAAACGGACGTGACAGTGCAGGTCAGAGACGTGGAGTAAAAAGATTCGGTGGTGAAGCAGTGAAGGCTGGTAGCATTATTGTTCGTCAGCTTGGCACCAAGATTCACCCAGGAACCAACGTAGGCTGTGGTCGTGACTACACTCTTTTTGCCAAGGTTGACGGTGTTGTAACATTTGAGGAATTCGGTAAAGATAAGAAGCGTGTAAGCGTTTATCCTGCCGTATAACGTCACCTGACAAGACAGTCGCGTAGCTGGCATCTCACTACGAGATGCGAGATACAGATTGAAAGACTCGACCTCCATTGATAGATGAAGGTCGAGTTTTTTTTTGCCTCCTGATGCATCGTTAAGTAGCGTATCGCGAATGCACAGAAAGATTATTCAAGTAAAGGTAGTGAGAACAAAAGATATGGCTTTTGTTGATGAAACGAAATTTTTCGTAAAAGCTGGTGATGGCGGCAATGGCTGTGTCAGCTTCAGGCGTGAGAAGTTTGTCCCCAAGGGGGGGCCTGATGGTGGTGATGGTGGTCGCGGCGGCAGTGTGATTATTCAGGCGACAAACACTCTCACTTCCCTTCTTGACTTTAGGTATAAGTCTCATTTTAAGGCAGAGCGTGGAACGCATGGCATGGGCAAGGACTGCTACGGTGCCAAGGGTAAAGACTGTATCATTAATGTCCCCGTGGGTTCTATTATCAAGGATGCCGAGACAGATGAGGTCATCATTGACCTTGCTGATGACGGAGATACATTTCTTGCAGCCAAGGGAGGCGATGGCGGTATGGGTAACAGCCACTTTGCAAGTGGCGCTAACCGTACTCCGCGTTATGCCACCAAGGGTATTCCCGGTGAAGAACGTTGGCTTAAAATCGAATTGAAACTGATAGCTGATGTTGGTCTTGTTGGATTGCCGAATGCAGGTAAATCCACCTTGCTCTCCAAGATATCCGCTGCTAATCCAAAGATCGCCGATTACCCGTTCACAACCCTGGAGCCGCAGCTCGGTGTTGTGTGTCATAGTTATTATGAGCCCTGTATCGTTGCAGATATTCCAGGTTTAATTGAAGGCGCGCATCAAGGTGTTGGTCTTGGTCATAAATTCCTGCGACACGTTGAACGCACCAGCATATTACTGCACGTCATTGATTGTTCCGATGATGACTATCGTAAGAATTATCAAGTAATTGATGACGAGCTTCACTCATACAAGGAAGAATTGGCCGGAAGAACCAGATTTGTTGTTCTCAATAAAGTTGACCTTGTTGATGCAGATATGGCTGAAGAGATGCGCCAGGAGTTTCTCGAACTCGGTATGAAGGCCATTGTGATTTCAGCAGAAACTGGTCAGGGGCTGGATGATCTCAAAGAGTTGATTCTGGATACGCTTGAGCAGCAGAAGAGAACGGCACAGGAGAACTCAGAGGAGTGATCTGATAGATTTCTTCTCAAGAGATTTTTTTTTGTGGGCCAATGTTTACGTGTGGAGTGTGGGCAGTAATTACGAGCGACCAGGAGGGCTGCAGGGGTCATGACTATCCAGATGAGCCGCGAAGACGGGTTGTATTACCGTCAGACGCTGTTTGATAAAGCGCGCAGAGTTGTAATCAAGGTTGGAAGTGCCATTCTCACCAATGAGAATGGCATGAATTATGAGGTGATAGATAATATAGCCAGGGAGATAGCTTTTCTGCGCAATAGCGGCAGAGAAGTGATCCTTGTTTCTTCTGGTGCTGTTGCAGCCGGAAGAAAAAAAATCTCGTTTGTTCCCGGTGGTGAACTTTCCATTCCCGAGAAGCAGGCTCTTGCCTCAATCGGACAATCTGTGCTGATGCACGTCTATGATGAAGCTTTTGCCAAGCATGGTCAGAAAATAGCTCAGCTCCTCCTCACCCACTCAGATCTTTCCCACAGAAACCGTTATCTCAACGTTCGAAACACCCTGAAGACTCTCTTCAAGTTCGGCGTGATACCAATTATCAACGAAAACGATACGGTATCAGTCGAGGAGCTTCGTTTTGGTGATAATGATACCCTGGGCGCGTTGGTCTCGAATCTCATCGAGGCTGATATGTTTATCTGTCTCACCGATGTAGTCGGGCTCTATAATGGTAACCCCCATAATGACCCCAAAGCCAAACCTATCTATACGGTCGCTGAGGTGACCCCGGAAATCGAGGCGATGGCCGGCAACGTGAAGAGTGCTCTCGGAACAGGTGGAATGCAGAGTAAAATCAGGGCTGCAAAGATGGTATCCGCTGCAGGGGGAAGTTCGTTTATCGGCCCCGGCCGGGAACCGGATATACTCAAGCAACTTTTCTCCGGTGAGTTGATAGGCACCTTCTTTTTCCCAAGTGCATCGAAGTTGCCGAGTAGAAAACACTGGATTGCCTATGTTTTGAAACCGAAAGGAAAATTGATTCTCGACCAGGGTGCATGTTATGCATTGAGTAAAAATGGAAAGAGTTTGCTTCCTTCAGGAATAAATCAGGTTATCGGTGATTTCGGCGTTGGAGATTCTGTAGAATGTTGTGATCAAAATGGTGACGTTTTCGCGGTTGGCCTCATTAACTATTCATCTGCAGATATTGCCAAAATACAGGGTGTTCAAAGTCACATGATTGCAGAATTACTCGGCTTCAAAGACAGTGAAGAAGTGATGCATCGCGATAATCTTGTGCTGCTGTAGTGTGTTGGTTCATCAACTGAAAAAATTATCAGGTGGATTTAAAACGGGATGAAAGATATGACTGATACGAAGAATCTGAATGAGACGATTATTACTATGGCCAAAGCTGCACAGCAGGCGTCCGTTGCTATGATGCCGGTCTCCAGCAAGCAAAAAGATGGCGCACTTCGTCGGGTTGCACAGTTACTTGATCAGAATCGACCGATTATCCAGTCTGAAAATGAAAAAGATCTGCTGGCCGGCAGAGAAAAGGGTCTCTCAAAAGCAATGCTGGATCGTCTCGCTTTGACCGATAAAGTGATTGACTCGATGATTCAGGGGCTGCAGGAGGTAATCGCTCTGCAGGACCCCGTCGGTAGTGTTGATTCTTTAAAGCTCCGGCCAAACGGTCTGCAGGTGGGCAGGATGCGCGTGCCCCTCGGCGTGATTGCAATGATTTACGAGTCGCGTCCAAATGTTACCATCGACGCTGCCGCGCTCTGTCTGAAGACAGGAAACGCTGTAATTCTTCGGGGCGGGTCTGAAGCTATTCACTCAAATCTGGTCCTGGCCGGTATATTGCAGCAGGCATTGCAGGAGACGGGCTTGCCGACGGATGCTGTACAGGTTATTCCTGTAACCGATAGGCAGGCTGTTAACTTTTTGTTGCAGCAGGAAGAAACCATAGATCTGGTTATTCCCAGGGGAGGAGAGGGGCTTATCCGATTTGTGAGTGAAACATCGAGGATTCCGGTGTTGAAACACTACAAAGGAGTCTGCCATATCTTCGTTGATGAGTATGCTGATCTTAATAAGGCCACACCTGTAATTGTCAATGGTAAGACGAGCCGTCCCGGCGTATGCAATGCCCTGGAAGGTGTGCTGATTCATGAGGCTGTAGCAGACAAATATGTACCTGAAATTGTTAAAACACTTACCGATAAGGGTGTTACAGTCAAGGGGTGCCAAAAGACAGTCGAGCTTTGCAACCTGGCCGAGCAGGCCTTAGAGACCGACTGGGGTACGGAATTCCTGGAACTCACCCTGGTTTGCCGCGTTGTCAAAGATATGGAGGAGGCGTGCCGTTATATCCATAAGCACGGTTCTAAACATACAGAGGTGATTCTGACCGAAAATTACAGTAACGCCAATGCCTTTATTTCTCATGTAGATGCTTCTGCAGTCATGGTTAATGCCTCAACCAGGTTCAATGATGGAGGCCAGCTTGGGCTGGGCGCAGAGATCGGTATCAGCACTACCAAGTTACATGCCTACGGGCCAATGGGTCTTGAGGAGCTTACTGCCAGGAAGTTTGTGGTTTATGGCAACGGTCAGGTACGGAACTGATGCAAAATGTCGGTTTGCTGGGTGGGACATTCGATCCCATCCACGATGGACATCTTCAGTTAGCCAATGCGGCGAGAACTGAATTGGGTCTTGATAAGGTATTACTGATACTTGCCGCAGGGCCACCCCACAAATGTCATAACAGTGTCACTGCATTTCACCATCGTAAAAAGATGTTGCTACTTGCTCTGCAAGATCGGGAATTCATTCAGCCCTGCTTTGTGGAGGGTGATCTTCCCGTGCCATCGTACACCATTGACACTGTCAGGTTTTTGAAAAAACGAGACGGCGATACTGTCAATTATTCCTTTATTATCGGAGTGGACGCATTTGCAGATCTTTTGAGCTGGAAAGAGTATAGGCAACTGCTGTCACTCGTTCACCTGATTGTTGCCAAACGCAAGGGGTTCAGTAGGCAGGGGGCACTTGACGCTATTGCGCTTCAACTCGGCTATCGCGTTGAAGCCTCAAACTCTAGATGGGTGGCAGAGGGTGAATTGAAAGACATTTATTTTCTTGATGCCCAGCCTGATGCCATCTCCTCTTCCACAATACGATCAGAATTGAGACGTGGAACAGTGAAGGTGGCAGGGGTACATCCGCAAGTGTTGGATTATATACGAAAAAACGACCTGTACCTTACGTAATCCTACCTCCAGTCATTATTTTCCACTCGGTTACCAGATTCATTGCATGCAGGGTATTCCCTTTATTGTGATGATTTCATTTGATTTTTCAGGAAAATATTTTAGAGTTCATGTCCATGTCAGGAACTCTGAATTGGAATATTATTTCTGCCAGGTAGACTGCTTATGTCTGACTCCAAACTTGGGAATACAGTGGAAACAAAAATTAAAATTCTCATTGTCGACGATTCCATAATTTTCCGGAAATTTCTTCAGGAAACTATGAAGGGGTTGGCTGGCATATCTATTTGCACTGTTGCCAAAAATGGCATAGAGGCACTGGATCTGGTGCTGAAAATTCAACCTGATGTCATTTTGATGGATCTGGAAATGCCGTTGATGGACGGTGTTACAACTCTGCAGCATCTGATGATACACAGACCCACGCCAACTATTATATTTTCAAGTAACGCGGATGAGGGCTCAAAAGAAGAGGTCGAGGTCCTGAAGAATGGTGCGGTAGGTTTTTTCAGCAAAGCAGATTTTTTTGTCAATGGCAGGCAAGATGCGTTTTCGGCCAGAATTCGCCTGGCAATAATAGCAGCGTCGAAAACTCATGTTGAGCATCAGCCATTAAGCAGCCAATCATCTGTGGGCAGCACAGTGAAGAAAGAGACTAGCATGAGGTTGGTTTTCTGTGAAGAGTGCGGTGCCAGAAACAGTGTTGAATTAGAGGCAGATTTAAACAGCGATACCGTCTCGTTATGCAAGGAATGTGGTGATCCGTTAATAATAATTGAAGACATGAAAGCAGGAGCAGCCTGATGGAAGGCTCTTTATATAGAAGTACTGTGTTGGAGGAATAGCTTACAATGTTATGGGAAGAAGAAGTCCCAATGCTTAACCGGGGAGTCCATAAAGAACTTGTTGCCAAAGCGTATGGCCCGGCTTCACTTGGGCAGAGAGTTTACCCACCCAAAGAATGTGTTTTTCAATCGATGCGAGTCACCACTCTCGACTCGGTCAAAGTTGTGGTAATCGGCCAGGATCCATACATTAACGAGCATAATGGTGTCGGGCCTGAAGCGCATGGCTTATGTTTTTCTGTAAAAGATGGGGTACCAACGCCTCCGTCGCTGAGAAACATATTCCTGGAAATAAACAACACAGTTTATAAGGGAAAGGCGGGCAGGAGCAAAACAGACCTGACAGACTGGGCAGAGCAGGGGGTGTTGTTGCTCAACGCCAGCCTGACAGTAATAGCCAAGCAACCTAATTCACATGCAAAGCTTGGCTGGCATGAACTCACTGACGATATCATTCAGACAATCTCCCGGAAGAAAGAGAATGTAGTTTTTATGTTATGGGGAGCATTTGCTCAGAAAAAAGCAGCACTTATTGACAGCAGCAAACACCATATTCTTAAAACCAGTCATCCTTCACCACTTTCCGCTCATAGGGGATTTATCGGCTCTGGTGTTTTTGTGAATTGTAATAGATATTTGGAAAGCAACGGTATGGCTCCAATTATCTGGTAATAAAAAAATCCGATTAGCGCTCACCTTCAGCTTGAGAAGGTGAGGGGACAGAGGTGATGAGAGAGGTGTAACTGATTAGCAATTGCACAATCGCCTGAATCATTATGCAATCGGCTCGTAGAGAAGAGCTTTTTAGCTCTAAGCTGTTACTCCTATCAACTTTCCCCTCACGCCTTGAAGCCGAGCTTTAGTGGTAATTCAATAAAAAAGCGAGAATCCTACACGATCTTAAGAGATGATGGTTCTTATGATGTCTCTTTTACCGATTATGCCTGTCATTTTTCCGTCTTTGAGTACCGGCAGGGTGTGCAGTTTTTTCTCGGCCATGATGGTGGCAATCTCATCAAGCCCGGTCTCCTCTTCCACCGTGACAGGATCAGGCGTGTAGATTTCTGCAACCGTTGCACCTGCTATTTTCTTCATCTCCTGATCCATTTTGGCTGGTCTTTCCAGAAAGATAAAGGCATCGAGGATAGTGGCGACAGCCGGTATATGCACTTTTTTATTCTGATAGATCAGATCGCTTTGGGTAACAATGCCTATGAGTTGTTCATCCGCATCGACAACGGGTACACCGCTGATGTCTTTACTTGTAAACAAGAGTGCCAACTCTTTTACTGACACGTCTTTAGTGACAGTGATCAATTCTCTGGTCATGATGTCTGCAGCGATTTTCATAGTGATGACCTATTCTGTTTGTAATGCCTTCAAAGTTTCGGGAATCATGTGGGCAACTTCACTGGCGGTATAGCCCGGTCCAAACTCATCGTACAATCTGTCAGCTGCAGCACCGTGCAGGTAAACACCTGCTGCTGCTGCAGTTAGCGGGTCAAGCCCCTGACAGAGCATTGCACCTATTATGCCGCAAAGGACATCCCCCATGCCACCGGTCGCCATTCCAGGATTACCGGAAGTGTTGATGAGCGTGGTACGTCCTGGTGAGGCGATAATAGTACCCGCTCCCTTTAGGATAACTATATTCTGGCTGCTGTCATTATTGAAGGCGGCACACGCCGTGCGGGCGGCTTCGAGTCTGTTTTCCTGTATTTCGCTAATGGTCCAGCCTATCAATCTGCTTAATTCTCCGGGATGTGGAGTGAAAATTCTCAATCCACCAGCCTCACGGATATATTCCTTACTTTCAGCGAGAATGTTTAGAGCATCCGCATCTACAACTGTCGGGGCAGTTACCTGTTGATATAAAGAGAGTATCAGTCGGGCTGTGTTTGTTGAGGTGCCGATACCAGGGCCGATAACCAGTGCATCTTTGCCTTCAAGCTGAGAAAGGATGAGGTCAGTATCGTTGTAGGTTAAGGTATTGGTACCCGAAAGCGGAATGGTCATTGCCTCGAGCAGGTTCGTTTCGATGACCGGATTAAGATCACCGGGTACGGCGAGGCTAACCAGGCCACATCCCCCCCGCAATCCACCAAGTCCGCTTAATATGGCAGCGCCGGTTTTGCCCGCTGAACCGGCGAGTATCAGAAGATGGCCGTAATTGCCCTTGTGCGAAGAACGCTTCCTGGCAAGTTCCGGAGCGATTTTTTTAATGATATTTTCATCTAGCAGTTCGTTGGAAACTGGTACCTTTTCGAGAGCTTCCGGAGGAATGCCAATATCGATTACCTCCAGTTCACCTGTCAGTTCACGGCTATCGTGAATAAAATGACCGGGCTTTGCAAAACCATAGGTCGCTGTGTAGTCTGCCTTAACACAGGTACCAAGCACTTTACCGTTATCGGCATTCATGCCGGAGGGACAGTCGACAGAGATGATGGGTTTCTGGTGGGCAAATCCATGACTATTGATCAACTCAATGGCGGAGGCATAATGTTCTGCCACATCACGGGTAAGGCCAGTACCGAAGATAGCGTCTATGATGGCGTAGCAGGGCATACCACGTGACTCTATCTGTTTGTAGAGAACTGAAATGGTCTGCACCCTTGATTCTGTATCAATGACATGAAAGGGCAGCCGAAGCTTTTTAATAATGGCAAGGTTGGTCGCGGCGTCGCCTTTGAGTTTGTCCGGGTTTATCAGAAAGAAAAATATAGGTTTGCAACCCAATTGGTGCAAATGGCGACCAATAACGAGACCATCACCGCCATTGTTGCCAGGGCCTATGAAAATAGAGGCAAAGGTATTTTTGCAGTCACCGAGATGTTTCTGCATCATACGCACTGTACCAAGGCCGGCATTTTCCATGAGGACGATTCCTGGAATTCCGAACTCTTCGATGGCGCATTTATCGAGGGCCTGCATTTCCTGGGCGGTGGGCAATTTCATACGGACTCCTTACGAACGGAACAGCTATCCCGGGCTGTGAATTTCTGGTCGTTATTTCTATCTTATACAGTTATTACCTCAGATACTATTGAACGGGCTGAAATATTCAAGTAAAAATATATAGATGTAATCAAAAAAAACTATTTGACACCTTTCGACCCTGAGGGCGGGGCGGCCGGGCTTATGTTCGTTTTGGGTGCACAAAGTTTACATGGCTTGAAACCGGCTTCCTCGGCCCAGGCGGCACTGAGAAATGTGGTTGAGCAACTGTCCTGGTTATACAAACGACATTGAGAGTAGTGGTAGATTTTTGCATGCTCATCCCCACGCAGCACCTTGAGTTCGTCATCGGCAATTTCTTCACCGGGCTTATCGTCGCTCGGGCTTTGCGAAACCTCGGTTAGGGACCCAAACAGCAGGTTGTAGATCTTTTTCCACAGATAAACAAAAGGTTTCAGTGCTATGGCATAGAGATTGTTCAGCATGAACTGCAGCCGTTCAGGTAAAATGGGTTTTTCGTGGGTGACCCTGTTAATCGCGTAAAAAGCTATGAGCAGGAAAATAGCATTGGGTAGCCACATAATAAACGCCACAGGTGCCTTGCCGTCATCAGCCAGAGTCCTCCCGAGAGTGAAGAGAACGTAATACAGTACGAATACTGCCAAGCCATATGGTATGCCGGTGGCCCGTTTACCGGGGCCTGACTGGAGTCCGAGGGGGAGCCCGAGAATAGTCAGGATAAGGCAACCGAACGGCAGCACAAGGCGTTTATGAAATTCGGTCAGCAGTTCACGCCCATCCTCTGTATTGAGTCCTTTTTCGTGTGCTCTTTCATAGAGTTGCATCATTCCCAGCGATTTCCTTTCGCTGGGTTTGGGCTGAGAACCAGGCTGTAATGGAATGTTGATTATATACCGCTCAAAATTGACGATTTGAGCATCCTTTTCATCCGGGCGATGGAGGCTACCGTTTTCAAGGAGAATAGTAATATTCATTTCGTCGAGATTACTGAACATTCTGCCCTTGGAAGCCATGGTGATGGAAGGGTTCTTTTGTCCGCGCATGTCTGAGACCCAGACGTTTGTCCACTGCCCTGTGTCATTGTCAATTTCGCCGACATGCACCACCAGATCTCCAAGTGCCTCGGTAAACTGATACTCCTTGATTCCCTTATCGATTTTTTCTTTCAACAGCTGATAGGTCAGCTGCTTCATGGAAATTTCACTTGCAGGGATGAGTTTGGTCGAAATGTACGTGGTAGCAAGTGTTATCGACAGGGCGACGATGAAAAGTGGTGGCAGAATTCTGTAGACGCTTATGCCGCTGGCTTTGAGTGCAAGTATTTCCATGTCACTTGAAAGCCTGGAAAATGCAATGATTACTCCCATCATTGCCGCCATGGGAAGGGTGTAGAGCAGCATGTTCGGCATCATATATGAGAACATCCTGACAAAATCGGTGAAGCTGATATCAAGATCCAGGGCAAAATTCAAAAAGGGGATCAGCTTCACAAGAAAAAACACACCGTTCATAATGAGAAAACTGGCAAAAAATGGTGCCAGCATCTCGGTGCTGAGATAGCTATAAAGAAGGAATGGATTCCGGGTAAGTGCTTTCATAACTTTGCAGGGAGCCAGGAGCAGGTAAGCAATCGTGTAAAAGTAATAATTTTAGCCAATTTGCGGAGAGATTACTTAAAAACCGATCTGAGAACAAGCTGAAATACTTGAAGATAGTACTCTCTGCCAGGTTCATCGAATATTCCGGCAGATAGTGAGACTGAATGTTTCACGAAAATTCAGAAAATTTCAGATTGTACAAAAAAATAACAGCTGATTCCGGCAAAAGGTGTCGCTCCTTAACGGGTGACAACCAGAATCACCAAACTGCATGGCTGATTTTCAGTCTCTGGAGTGTATGTATGATCCCATGTTCTTCGTACCAGGTGTTGCCAATAGTTTACTACGCTTTTGTACTTGATGCCTCGATTTCAGAATCGGCAACCCCATGAATGAGTCAGCTGAGTTTCAAAAAAAATCCCCGGTGCAGGTAATGCGCCGGGGATCTGTATTAGAACCTGGATTCAACAATCGGTTCATCGATCGTAATTTTAATCCAGTTTGGATCCCACCATTCAATCGGTGTGACAAAGACACCGTTAATCAGCATCGAAAAATGCAGATGGTCGCCGCCGGCCATTCCGGAGGTGCCACTGTTGCCAATGTTGTCACCTGTGGCGACCATGTCTCCGGCATTGACATTGAGCTGACTCAGATGTGAGTAAAGACTGAATACTCCCTGGCCATGGTCGATCAGCACCATTTTGCCGTAGATCCCCAAATAATCGGAAAAAACAACTTTGCCTGCATTGGCAGCTTTTATAACAACTCTGCGGGTTGAGGCGATGTCCATGCCGAGGTGAACCTGTTTGTCGATTGCTTTATCATTGTAATAATAGGTTCTATGGTCGGCAAAACCAGCACGCCCGGCACCGGCCATGCGGTGAAAACGTCCTTGCCACAAACGATCTTCAACGGGCTCACTGCAGAGTTCGGCAATTTGTTTATTGTTTTCCTGGCGTATATTACGGTTGATGTGCAGGTACTTTTCTACCATATCACCTGGTATGTCAGGGTAATACTGCTCGAACTCCGGAACTTTTGTATTCAGGAAACCGTCGCTGATGTTAATGCGATCATGCTTTTGTCTCGGATCCTTAAAAATAGGTGAAAACGGCAGTGCAGAAGTGTTTCCAGCTATATCTGTGGCTATAACCCGGGCTTCGGAAATCTCGGTGGCATCATATGGCAGGCCGAAATAGGCAATAAACGTATTTTCCCTTCCGTCACCGATTGGATAGCCTTTGTTAAAGGTACTATTAATCATGACACCGTGGTGTTCGGTGTCATCATCCGACATAGTATAAATTGCAATACCTGCACCACCAGGTGCGATATAGCGCTCGCTGTGGAGTATACCCAGGCGGGGCGGTTTGGTATCGAGTGTGAATGTTTTGCTGGCAGTCACGGTGTTGCCGGAAAGAAAGCCACGAAATGAGTAATCACTGGCGGTAACGCTGATAGTTATCTCACCATCCTCGAAACCGAGCTTCTTGGCGTCGAAAGGCAGCTCCTGCGTATCATTCATCGGGCCAATCGGGCCGGTATATCCGCTTCTTGGATAACTGTGAGAGTAAAGTTCCTTCGTTGTATTTTTTTGGCTCGCGGAAATGTTTACCTTGCGTAATCCGCTGCCTACGTCAGAAGTTGTTATATTCAGGGTACTTGCAGCACCCAGGTATTCGGGGATAGAATCAAGGTTAACGGTAGGGGCCTTGCCTTCAAAGAAGAGGAAATAGGAGGCACCACCACCCCCTAATACTACTATTAATAAGAAAATGAAGAAAAAACGGCCTGATTTTCTGGAGTTGGTCGGTTTGTTGAGTCCCATGAGTGCAGCTTGTAAAGGGTTAGGGTATGAATCATCTGATCACCACTATCTTTGCCAGATTATTTCATACTTTTCGATATGTAGATCCTTGGCAGGAGCTACTATTAAACGCTTTCCTGTATCGTGTTCAAGCTGAAGCCTGGTCAGCTCTTCTTCGTGGGAAAGCATGTCAGCGATGCGGGGATGTACCCTCACCGTGACGGTGCTACCACCTGCGAACCTTGCATTCCTGTTGATCTTACGGAATATATCGTAGCAGATGGTACGTCGAGATTTCAACATACCCTCACCGGTACAGTAATGGCAAGGCTCACACATCAATTGATAAAGGCTCTCGCTGTTTCTCTTCCTGGTCATTTGGACCAGGCCAAACTCTGAGAGTTTTAAGATATTAATACGGCTCTTATCTTTTTTGACAGCGTTTTTGAAGGTAGTAAAAAGTTCCTCCCGGTGAGCCTCATCCTCCATGTCGATAAAGTCAATAATTATAATGCCGCCAATATTTCGCAAGCGGAGCTGATAGGCAATCTCAACAGCCGCTTCCATATTGGTTTTGAAAATCGTTTCATTGAGATTGTTTTTGCCAACGAATCTTCCTGTATTTACATCTATTACAGAAAGGGCTTCCGTGCTTTCAATAATGATGTATCCACCTGAGCGAAGCCAGACCTTTTTTTCAATAGCCCTGTTGATCTCCGCCTCTATTCCGTGAGCCTCGAAAAGGGGTGTTTCTCCGGTGTATAGATTGAGCTTTGAATGCAGCTCAGGGGCGAAGGTGTTGACGAATTTTTCAATCTTTTTGAAAGCTTCTTCATCATCAATCGTCAGGCGATCAACGTCTATGGTAAAAAGGTCACGAACAGCCCTGAGTGTTATGTCAAGGTCTTCGTAAACGACAGCAGGTGCATAAGGTGACTTGGTACGATCCTGAATTTCCTCCCAGAGATGCAGAAGAAATTCCATATCCGCTTCAAGTTCCTCAAGCCGTGCGTTTTCCGCTACAGTACGAACTATAAAGCCAGCTCCCTTGGGGCGGATCTGTTCAATCTTTCCCTTAAGGCGGTTTCGTATCTCCTCTTCCTCGATTTTGCGGGAAACCCCGATATGATCGGTAAGAGGGATATACACGAGGTTTCTACAAGGAAGCGTGATATGGCAGGTAAGGCGCGCACCTTTGGTACCAATTGGATCTTTGCTCACTTGCACCAGGATTTGCTGGCCTTCGGTAAGCAGATTTTCAATCTGGTAATTTTCTGGACGCCTGGACATACGTTCATTGAGTTCCTTCTCGGCTTCACACGGGTGCACCGGAGGGGACTCTTCAGAACCGTCTACATCAGGAATTGATTCCTCAACATGGATATCGTCAACATACAGAAAACCTGTTCGTTCAAGACCTATGTCGACAAATGCAGCCTGCATACCAGGTAACACACGAACTACTTTACCCTTGTAAATGTTGCCCATCAGGCCTTTCTCGGTTGGTCTCTGAAGGTGATACTCACTGAGTACACCATCTTCGACCAGCGCAAGACGCACCTCATAGCTTCTGGAGTTGATAAGTATTTCCGTAGTCATGATCGATTTTCTAGCAAAGTATAAGACTTTCCGTGTATGGAAAGGAGATTATTGATGAAACGTGGAGTATACAGTACTTATAGAGCAAAAAGCCACACTTTATAACAATATGATTTAATATGTCCATCAAGTAAATATGCTTTCACATCCGGTTTCCGTAATTATTCCCACATATAATCGTAATGACTTCTTAAGAGAAGCATTAAATTCAGTTTTTCGGCAATCAGCCAGATGTGCTGAAATTATTGTTGTTGACGATGGTTCAACGGATGGAACTGAAGAGTTTATTTCCGGCTTAAAGGCAGAATCACCGACGCCCATTCATTATCTGAAACAAAAAAATAAAGGCCCGGCTGCTGCCAGAAATTCCGGAATTTCCCTTTCCTCTCAAGAGTATATCACCTTTCTCGACTCAGATGACCACTGGAGAAAAAGAAAAATCCAATATCAGCTAGGGGCTATGCAAAAACAGCCTGATTATTTAATCAGCCATACCAGGGAAAAGTGGTACAGAAAGGGAGAACATCTTAATCAGAAGAAAAAGCATATACCGCGTCATGGTGATATCTTTTCCCATTGCCTTGAGCTTTGTGCTGTTGGCATGTCTACAGTAATGGTGAGAAGAGACCTGTTTGATGAAATAGGTCTGTTTGATGAATCACTTCCTTGTTGCGAAGATTATGATTTCTGGCTCAGGGCCAGTTGCAGGTATCCCTTTCTCCTTGTTGATGAGCCTCTTACTATAAAAGAGGGAGGGAGAGATGACCAGGTGTCACATCAATATCGCGTAGGCATGGACAAATTGCGTATTGAATCCCTTGAGAAACTCCTGCAGGCAAATGTACTTACACCTGAGCAGGCGACAATGACCAGAAAAGAGCTGGTGAAAAAGGCCACAATATATGGTAACGGCTGCATGCGACATGACAGAGTGCAGGAAGGCCAAGAGTATCTGGCTCTTGCCCGATCAATAGAACTAAATATCGAACTGCCTGAAACAAGGCCATAAAATGAAAAAACAGTCCTGGTGGGATCCGTCCCGATATATACAACATATCCATGTTGACGAAAGTTGCGTCGATGACCCGTATGCGAGAGAAATTCTGGAAAGGGCTCAGTTGCCGTGGGATGTTATTGCCAAAGGAGACGATCCCGCGTAGTTTGAGCGTGCCTACCCGGATAATATGTCTGAAGGCAAGAAACATCTGTACCTTACCAGGCATAAAGGACAATTTTTCAAACCTTGTCCCGGCACCCGTGAGTATCGCTGCTGTGATTATCATGTGCTCAACACAGGCATGAATTGCCCCATAGATTGTGTGTATTGCATTCTGCAGGCATATCTTAACAATCCGTGGTTGTCGTTCTATCTAAATGTAGACGATCTCCTGGCAGAGATAGACACGGTACTGCAAGACAATCCTGAAAAGGTGTACCGAATAGGAACAGGCGAATTCACCGACTCTCTGGCCATAGACAGGCTAACGGCTCTCAGCAGGCGACTGGTAACCCATATCGCAAAGTATGAAAATGCCATGCTCGAACTCAAGACCAAATCTGCGGTTATTGAGAACCTTAAGGATCTGGATTACCAGGGCAGAACCGTTATTGCCTGGTCACTTAATAGTCGACCGGTCCTGCAGAAAGAGGAGATTCGCTCGGCGACTCTCGAAGAGCGTTTAGAAGCTGCACGGCAATGTGCCGAGTGGGGATATAAGCTCGCGTTCCATTTCGACCCAATCATTGAGCATGAGGGGTGGGAAGATGGCTATGAAGAGACTATCAGGAAATTGTATGATTCCGTTCCGGCCGACAAAATTGTCTGGATTTCCATGGGAGCGCTGCGTTATCTCCCCAAATTAAAGGAGATAGGTATTGGCAGGTTCCCGGGGTCGCGGATGTATTTCCAGGAATTTGTTGAAGGGCTTGACGGAAAAGCTCGATATTTCAGAGATAACAGAGTCCGTCTTTATAAATCCATTTATGGAATGCTCAAAAAACGTGCAGCAGAGCGTACCTGTATTTACTTTTGCATGGAGAGCGATGAGATCTGGCGGGAGGTAATGGGTTTTGCGCCTGAAGAACAAGGTGGCGTGCCAGCCATGCTCGACCGGGCATTTTTTGATTCGCCACGATAATATTTCTACAGGAAAGCAACCGGCTAGCACGGTGTTTGAGTAGTGCATGTGAATGTTTTCACATTATACTTGGCGTTTTGCATTTCTATCGTATACTTTACGCTTTGCTATTATCACGCGGTTTGATATATTCCAGCGTAATTAAAAGGAGATAAGAATAATGATTAATAAGGCAATACTTGTAGGTAACTTAGGGGCCGATCCTGAGATTAGATATACCCAGAGCGGCACTTCGGTTGCAACGTTCAACGTTGCGACTACCGAGCGCTGGAAAGGACAGGACGGTCAGATGCAGGAGAGTACAGAATGGCATCGCATCGTCGCCTGGGCCCGTTTGGCTGAAATTTGTGGTGAATATCTCCACAAAGGTTCAAGAGTCTATGTCGAAGGTAAGATCCAGACCCGCAAATGGCAGGATCAAAACGGCAACGACAGATACACAACCGAGATCGTGGCCAGAGAGATGAAAATGTTGTCTCCACGTGGCGGTGAAGGTGGCGGGAACATGGGAGGCGGCGGTGGTGGTTTCAGTGAGCCGATGCCAGAGCCACCTAGCTGGGGTTCTGTAGGCGGCACCGGAGAGGATGTGCCGTTTTAGTGTCGAGCTTCTGCTCTATAATTACCAAATAAAAAACCCCAAATCCCGTATAAGCAATGCGGGATTTGGGGTTTTTTATTTGGAGCAAACGGGGTGAGTCAATCTTTCATCGAAAGTAGATAATTCTTCAGGGGGCATAGCCCTATTTGAAAAGCTACTGTTGTGAGCATAATCTTAGGCGAGTGTTGAAAATATTTAACACTCTAATCAAAAGTAGCCAAATAAGAAGAAAACCGATTGCTCGGCGTTGTGAAATCTTTCAACCAGTCATGTGGCGTATTTCTATCATGTGATACCACAGGTCACGTGGGCTCAGTTCGATATGCTTTTAGGCGTATCGATCTTTTGACTGCCAAAGTTAAAAACCGTGACATTAGCCTTCAGTTCCACCTCAAATGTCTCTAATACAGCCGATCACCTGCCGAAGTCGTCAGCCTGCCATCAGGTTGACTGAAGGTTGACTGAAAGCTGTGCTCCAAAGTCGAACATTGGTGGCAGGCTGAATTCTCCTATGTATTACTTGTGCAATCAACAGGATTACTTGATTAGGAGGGGATTGTTTGAGTAAACGTAGCACGCCTGAATCCAGCCAATACCTCGTAGGACAAAATCTAACATATAGACTGGGGCAAGGGCTGGCGTGGGCGGTAGTCTCGTATTGTTCTGTAGGAGGAATATCATATTTGCGTATTATACCCATATGGGTATATCAAGGTTCTCTGCGTATTATGGGAGTTGTCAGGACTTTCGTTTATATCTCTTGCATCTTGAGCCGGTATTGCCTAGTATTGAATAAAGTATAGCTATTTCGAATACATAAGTGGGTATGTTGTCACCCATTAAGCAGGAACTACCACAACGGGTAGCTACCCGTTGTGGTAGTAGTATTTATTGAAAATGAGGCAGAAGTCCCCAAAAAGGGAGTATTCCTATATTACACGTTAGATTTAAAATGAAATTAATCGGCAAAATATTAAGTTTTTCAAGTATATTTATAGTTTTTGCTCTGATTATTTCAGCAATGCTTATCTGGCCAAATCATCCAAGGTTAAAAGGAAAATTTAATTCAGGCGCTCAAGACACAATTAATTATGTAAAAAGTAACACTAATAAAGAATACAATTGGGAATACATTGAAAAACTTTATGATCATTCTTGCTTAGAATTTAATGGTCACAAAATCACACAAACAATCAAATCTTTCTCTTACATAAAGCCAAATGGAGAAAAACACTACACCGCTGGTTCCTCAACAACACTATACTTCTTTGATTTTAAAAGCATAAATAGAAAGAGATATTTACTCACTATACCTAAAAGATTTTGGAACATTAAAGGATTTAGAATAAATGAAATTGAATTTGAAGATAGTGGCTTTTGGCTAATAACAAATTATTCAATATTGTTAGACTTTTCGAAGGAAAAATTCGTGAAATATTAAAACAATAAGAATCTAACCAGGCATTTCAAGGGACGCGAAAAAGCCGCGCCCCTGAATTTCACGTTATGCTTTAGAAAAATACTACTCGACATATGGATCAAGCAATTATATCTGCAATTGATGAATTATCTATTTATTTCTTCCCAGGAATGCTTGTAGGCATTGCTTTGTTATATGCGACTAATCGAAGCATATTTCAAAACAACAATGGGAAACATGAAACCTTCACTTACATATTGTTATTTGCTACATTTTACTTTTTAGGAATAATTATCTTCCGAATTTCACATGTTGTTATTTATCCATTAAAAATATATTATCAAGTTAATCCACTTGAATCTATCATCAATCACTATGCTGAATATGATGCTGTAAGTAAATACATTGTCACAAAATATTCCTTGAGTGATCTAAGCACACTCAATGTCTAACTTTGTGCAAAGCTGTTGGTTGCGGAGAAAATGAAGGTTAGTGCTAGTAATGCCGAGCGCCTTATGTCAATTGGTCATTTGTTTAGATCCATGATTGTCGCTACACCTATAGCCGTTATATTCCTATCATATAAAACGAAGATATATAAGAAGAAGCTTGTGGTTTCTTTTGTAGTGCTATCCATAATTATTTCCACTATCTTTTTTACTAAAATATATGTTATACTGGGCTGCCTCCGTTCTACAATATTTAAGATCAACATTAGTTTTGTCAGTAGGTTTAAGCTAAGTTAGTTGTTGTAGAAATTCAGGCATGGAAAATTTAAAGCAATAATTTGCATAACCAAACAATCCACCGGACTCACTGAAGCTTGCCGGTGATTTCCACGCTAACCAGAATAACAATCAATAAAACAATTTAGTTAAATTAAAGGAGTAATAATGGGTATATTTTCTAGCCTTATAGGAAATGCAGGAGTTGTCGAACCAGGTGCTCTCAAACATGAGTATGAAAAACTACTTGCAGAAGATGAATCAATAGAAGTTGGCTTTAAACTTATTAGAGATACATTTATTTTTACAAATAGACGTCTAATTGTTATAGACGTGCAAGGTATGACTGGAAAAAAAATTGAATACCTTTCTATTCCATACGGAAAAATAACGAAATTCAGTATCGAAACATCTGGAAATTTTGACCTTGATGCAGAGCTAAAAATATGGGTAGGAAGTGCGCCTGATCCAATAGAAAAAACATTTAATAAAAAGGTAAATATATACGATCTACAAAAGGTATTAGCCAAGCACATATCGTAATATAGTCGAAAAACAATATAAGCTAACCAGCTGTTCCACCGGACTCGCTGAATCTCGCCGGTGGACTCAACGTTCGATTCAGATACATGCAAAAAGTTAACTGGAAAGTTAGACTCATATATTTCCTAAGTTGTATGGGAGTATATTTGGCATTTGCTTACTCCATTGGATTGATAAATGCACTATTACCTCCAAGGATTTGGACTTACCTTTCCATTCTGCCAGCTATACCTTTTATTTCAGCATTTCACGTGTTTTTTGGTATATTCGCTTACATAGTGTTTGTCTGGATCATGGCCTTTAGTTTATGGATGGTTTTAGGACGATCTAAGATAGGCGGGTTCATTATCGCAATAGTCGTAGGCATCCTGAATGGATATTTATCAAGTCTTCTATCGTGGCAGTTTGGCCCATGAAGTCACACGTCACCGTTTCGATGGAAAAAATTGGTGAGTGGACATTTCACAAATGTATCGGTCAATGACTCTGGTGTATTGGATCGAACAAGCCGCTGGAGGTGACGCGGCTCATACGTTATGCATGATGTATTGAAGACAATATGAAAAAAATTTTATTGGCAGGATCAACGGGTTACTTGGGAATCTATATTGCAAAGGAACTTCAACAACGATCCTGTTTTTTCAGGGCTATTGCTCGAAGCCCAGAAAAACTTGAGCAAAATGATATTAAAGCCAACGAACTGCTTAAAGCAGAACTGACTGACCCAGAGTCCATCAGAGAGTGCTGTAAAGGTATCGATATCGTTATATCAACTGTTGGTATCACAAAACAAAAAGATGGTCTTACATATATGGATGTAGATTATCAAGCCAATATGAATTTGCTGAACGAAGCTAAAAAAAATGGAGTTACAAAATTTATTTATGTTTCAGTCCTAAATGGTGAAAAGCTAAGAAACCTAAAAATATGCGACGCAAAAGAGCTGTTTGTTGAGCAGTTGAAACAGTCAGGGATAGATTATTGTATTGTTCGCCCAAATGGATTTTTCTCAGATATGTCAGAATTTTTTAACATGGCAAAAAGGGGGAGAATATATCTTTTTGGAAACGGAGAGTTGAGAGCGAATCCAATCCATGGTGAAGATTTGGCAGTTGTTTGCGTAGACGCTATCGACAGGCCTGATAAAGAAATTGAAATTGGCGGCCCCGAAACACTCACCCAACATGAGATTGCATCGATAGCCTTTGATATTTTGGGTATTAAGCCGAAAATAACACATATCCCAGATTGGGTAAGGATTACAATTCTCAATTTGGTAAAATTACTTACCGGAAGTAAGTCTTATGGACCAGTTGAATTTTTCATGACAGTCATGGCAATTGATATGCTTGCCCCTGAATATGGCAAACGCACGTTAAAAGAATACTTCTTAAAATTGAATAATAAAACGGTATAGCAAATACTTACACACGGATCGCAAAAAGCTGCGCTCGTTCCTCGCTCCGCATTTTGCGCCAGGTGAAGCGGGGCGTTATACCCATCGAGAAGCTTTGATATTAAATGAAATTATTTCAATAAAGTTGCTTTTTCATGGTGTTGTATTTGCTATATTATTAATACGTTACCTACTCTTTGGCTCTTGCGCTTCTATATGGCTTGCAGTTGGATCTTATAATAGAGATGATGCTATTTTCAGTTTGTCTCCAGCTAATATGATTCATCCATTAAGTAGCGGTATAGCTATTAGTGCACTATGCCTAGTCATATTTTTGGTAAACAAATTTGTATGGCCCCGTAAATCCATTAGATTTATTTATGTCTTAGCTTTTAGCTTGGTGACAATTATGTGCATTGGGCAGATTGTCTGGTGGTCAGCAACAGCAAGTGTTTAAAATAGTTATAACAAACGAATTGGGCTGACACGGAAGGCCCCCCGATTTAGTAGATACCAGTAATTAACTCCACTTAACGGTGTCCGATGGCGAAAACATAAATCCTAAAAAAATCTGGAAGTGCCCAGAGAAGTTCAAACTCAAAGCAGTTAAGTTCAGCCTCCAGAAAGGAACCATGGTCAAGGATGTAGCAGCAAATCTGCGCCGAGTTTGTGGCGTTAACTTCCAAAAAACTACATAACAAAATATGTCGGATATTAAGCCTGGTATTTACAAACATTATAAAAACAAGAAATACAAAGTTATTTGTCAAGCGACACACTCAGAAACAGGAGAAGAGGTTGTTGTGTACCAATGTTTATATGGTGACAACAGCATGTGGGTACGACCAAAACAAATGTTCACTGAGTTGATTGAAGTCGATGGGAGAAAGATCCCGAGATTTGAATTTATGTCTGAAATTTAACATCGTTCTAATTATAGTAGCATAAGTCAAGGTATGGTTCATGTCGTGTGGATAATTGCCGATAATGATTCTGATTACCCCTCATCCTCAGCAAACTTTAAAATACGCTGAGGCATTGGCTTAGTAACTGCGGAATATCGAATAAGTGAGCCAACCATGGCTCCCATATAAAAACGGTTGTTGAAACGAAAACAGAATTC
>NZ_JBLXGE010000005.1:0-379810 GCF_048381775.1 Desulfosediminicola sp.
ATAGCAAATTATACCAATTTTTGCCAATATATTCAGTTGCTTTTCACCTATAAAACACGCTTAAACTAGCGCCATTCTGGTCTGACCCCGATACTTTCCTGATACTTTCTCAAGTCGCTCATCTATTGTAGGGTATACTGTATGGGCTGCATGAGTTAGACGCCAGACCAGCAGCACGCTGATTTCCTGGTGTGACGGGCACCGCGCCTTTCCATGGAACCAACACTTTACCATGGCGACCTTGCTAAACAGCAAGAGCCTTGCTTCATGATCCTCATCGCTGGTCATAGAATTTTTTTTGGTTACATCACAGAATATTGCCTACAAAATTCCCGAGAAGCCCAACAATCACTTGCAGTATTTCTTGGAAGCCGTCATACTTTTTGAAGAAATCTAAATTGCAAACGGTATTGACTGCAGAAAATAGGTGTTTGACCATGTTGAGAAAAATCTATTCAAAGCTCATTTCAAACAGGATTGGCCAAGTTCTGATGAGAAATAACACACCTCTCCCCTGAATTATTAAAAATATAAAAAAAGAAAATTTAAAAATTTAATTTTCGTGAAAGCGATGAGGTAGCTAAAATAGTGGACGGTGAGTCTGGCGGTCTGATTAAGTTTAATCTGGGATAAGTATAATTATACTTATTGCTCAAAATAAACATATATACTGGATGAATCTTCTGTAGGCTGAGGGGTAAAATTAAAAAGCTGTTGCAAGAAAAAAAATCAGATGATTTTGTATTAATGTCTCAACTGCAACCTTATGGGTAGTGAATGCGTAGATGAGTCCTTGGGTTAAACATAATTGTACTTATTTGGTCTATTGCTGACTTTCATGCATTGTATTGACGTGATTGATAATAACTAAGCAGAGAGGTCTAGGAAACTGTGAATAGCGCTAGTCAAATAAGCACTGTGTTGGATAAAGAAAAAGGTTCTGATGTTTATGGTTCAGTTTTTCTACAGGTTGAGGGGTATGTTAGTGATATAAAAAAATCTGTGAAGGGAATAGAATGTATTGATTCTGCTTGTTGTGTAAATGGTTTTATGGGTGAAGAAATATTTTCATTGTTGACGAGCAGGAAGTTCAGTTATATGACCCGGAGACATTCAGATTTATACAAAGATAAAACAATTCCATTAATTACACAGTATACTGATCAAGAAGAGCCTGTTAAGTTTTATTATGATTTTGGACCAGGGTACCATGCAAGCATTGATCCCCAAAACCATGAATTAAGTTTCGAGGTAGGATTGTCCGAAATCTTTGCAATTAGACAAATGTTAATGTTTTGTGAGAAGATTAAGCACGTATATAAGGCTGGAGCGAAATTTTTTATTATAATTGACAACTTATGTGCATACATTACAAATGATATCCCTCTGCAGTTGACGAATAATTATGTTATGCAGTTACGTGCTTTGATTGATGAGGTGAAAGCAAATGATTCGATTTCAGTATTAGTGGAATCCGAGCTTTTTTCATTAGGAGAGTATCTTTCTCTGTATCAAAAACAAAAAAATCGTTTGGTTAGCAAACAATTGTCTCAACTTGAGGTTGATAATGTTACCCGGTTTTTAGGCAGAGAATGTTGTATCAACGAAGCTACAAAAAGAGTGGCCCGTTACAAGAGGGCCGGGACCGTGACCGAACTTTTACTTTCGAAATTGGTAGATGGAGTTCGTCTCACACAAAGAGCAACAAGTGAGACATTGGCATTTCGTTCTTTCCCGGGGGGGGATCAGCGAATTCAGGTTGGTAGGATGGCTCTAACCATGAATCATAAAAGACGCATTGTTCCTCTTCTTGTTACATCAAGAAATTATAATAACTACAGATTGTCTGAATTGGTCCTTGACGGTATTCCTTCGCAAACAGTGATAACTGTTTTGTATGCTGCCCCTCTTTAGAGGTTGAACTGGATGTTTTTCTTATCATTGAAATAGTCATACAATCCCATGGCTAAAAATTTTCTTGTTTCATTGAGTTGATCACTTTCTCGGTAACCCGATGTGGCACCTATCGTCTTGTTGATATCCAAGAGTACCGGGTTCTCATCGTGCATCACATAGTCAATTTTCCCATAATCAAGGTTGTAGAACTCGCGCCACTTATGAATTATTGGGTGGGGTTCAACTTCCATGGTGTTGATACTGTTGTGGGCCTTTATGATCGCCTTATCAGATGACATCTTGGTACACTTAAATCTCTGACCTAAAACTTGAACGATGTGTAGATGGTATAAGTTATTATCATACTCAGGTAGAAACTTTTCTATCACAACGTCATTGTATGAAAACCATCTTTTAGGTATTTGTTTGAGAGAATCGTATACTGTATAATTTTTTGCTTGATCTACCGGAAACCATAGTTTTTCAAAACGTCTGACAACTTTCCGTAACTGACTTACTCCAGGGAGTTTTTCTCTGGCATCAGTTTGTTTTAACTTCTGTTCTGGTGATCCGTAAAAATTATAATTTGACTTGATGATCACTTTCCCTTTCCATGTGTCATTCGGGCCGAGCAAGTTGCTGCTAACATGAGATTTACAGATATTATTTAATTTCCCGTTGAGGGCTATAGGATATTTTCGAGCAAATTCAAGATACATATCTGGTACTATCGACAAATCAACATGAACTATAATGATATCCGCAGGCACGAACTCATTACAACCAATAAGATACTCAACCTCATGGCCATCATCCCTCCAGTATTTTGCTAAATGATGAATAACAAATTTGGCCGGTCTCTCTTGTTTCTCGTGAAACAAAATTACGATACGCTTTTTGCTCATTACTTGTCCTTCGTTCGTTTGAATATAGGTAAAGATGAATCCTTGGTTCTGATCTGACCTTCTGAGTTATGATTAATTAATGAAAAATGTGGTTAAGTGATCGCCTTTTTTCGAGTATCGATTAACAAATAGTGTTGGCCGGTACTGGGCTTTACTCAACAAATATAAGCCTATCTCACGGATGGTGTAAAAACAAGATCCTTCTCTTCACTCTCAGCGTTCGTGTGAGAACCATAAATCAGATTTGCCCTTTGGTTGCTAGAGCTGTCAGAATTTGTCAGCGTCTCTTGTTTGATAGGTAAGCGGGCGCATCATTCATTCCCGGCCCTTGTATTTGCAGTTCAAATTCACCTTCTTCACAATTGCGCAGTGCCGCAACGAGCAGTTCATCCCTTTGCCTGGCTTGACAAGGCCATCATCGATTCGATATGGCAGTCCCCACCGTTTTGGCTATCGAAATAACAGGCCAGAGTCACACAGGGAAGCGCAGCAGCAGAAAAACGAGGAATTTTTCCATGGCGGCATGGGGATGCAGCTGCTCAAGAAGTTCGAGCCCGTATAACAGGAGGAGGGTGAGTTCCAAACTATTCAAAAGCCCGCTGTTGAAAGAATGGGGGCTAAAACGCTACCGTAACGACATCTAAACACCGCGGTCCAATACCTCGACGGCAAAATTGAATCTCCCCCGATACCAGTAATTCTGTCGCCTGCAAAGAAATCGCAACTAGAATCGAGGGCAGACCACGATAAAAGCACTGATATATAGTAAAGGTGTAAAGCGGGTATGCCGATAATGCCAAAGCTGCAGGATTGTCTATATAATCGACATCGTATGATTTTTGCTGTGTGGTTCAGATTTCGGCTCCGATCTCTGGTAGCCACAAGTTGAGAGGGTGCAATCTCAAGATATTGAGGTTTCACCCTTGTTTTGTTGTCTCGGCTTGGAAATCGTGGTGTGTCCCGGGTTTCCGTATTCGATATATCTCAGCTGAGCATTGGTGTATAGGCTTTCAACTCTCTTAGGTTGCGCAGGAAATGATGCTGGCAGAGAGCTTCTAATGCCCGGCTACTGATATGGGGCTCGTTTTTGGTCATCATTTTTGCCGCTTAGGCAATCAAATGCTTTACCAGGAGAGGAATATCCTCTCTTCTATCACGCAAAGGAGGGACTTGGATCAGATGAGTGCTCAGGCGATAATACAGATCCATTCCAGATCCATTCGAAACTGTCCGTTCTTGCCGGAAAGTTTGCATAGATCCCGGTTGGTCGCCGTGATATGATCGTGATCAATTCGGGTCAGACCACGGATACTGGTATAATCTGATAATTCTTCATCACTGTTAAATGCACTGGTCTGTTTCCAGCGCCCGTTTTCTTGCACGACGACTATCGGATCAGTGACAGAACTGCCGTCAGTGCTTTTTATGTGAATTACCAGCGCTATGCCCTCTCTGTAAGGGAACTGGTCGACGACAGAAAACTGATCTTCAGGCGAAGTGTAATGTGCCTTTTGCCTTGTAATCGTTGGCGACTTTACAGGGGAACTGTCTGTGTTTTCCCGAAGCTATCTGGCAGATCGTTCAACTCGACCTTGACCTTTAGCACAAATTTTTCATAAGCATTTTGTTGAAATTGAGATAATGGTTAGCTTTTCAAATTATTGAAGCTAACTAAAATTTCCATTCACTTCGACACCATGCTCAGCAGAGGTCAGACCATGCGCTACCATCTTCTCCAGTATTTTGGTTGAAAATAGACTTTACCATGATTTACAGCCAAAGCCTTCGAGCCTGACACTGCCTGAACAGACGAAAAAAATCGGGTTAGCCTTGGGGAGTTGCAGGGTGAACCAGAAAAAGCCATTTGTCGAAAAAAGGGAGCCGATTTGACATATGGTATTCGGCATGTCAAATTGATCGCTAAAGAAAACCGGATTATTGGTAAGCGGCTTGTAACGATCTAATATGTTTTGAATAAAACCGCCAATGATGTACATTGTGCTTTGTTTTCAAATAGTTGTCGTTCACATGTGCCTTATATGTTTCCTATTAATCAATGACCGAGCCAGAGCTGCAAAATTTCCTGAATCGTTGTCTGCTTCTTGACATCGAAATAAACGAGAAGGGGAAGATCTATGCTCTTGGTGCAGTTTTTCGGGATGAGACCATTCAGGTTGAAGCTGGCCAGAAGATTGATAGTAATATTCTGGCTGGGTTAGACGGGCTCAGTAAAAGCGCCGACTTTGTCCTCGGTCATAACATTATCGCCCATGACATCCCCCAGCTGGCTGCCCTGTATCCGCAGTTAGCCCTCCTGAAAAAACAGCTGGTCGATACCCTCTATATCTCCCCGCTTGCCTACCCGGAAAACCCGTATCACAGGCTGGTTAAAGATTACCAGATTGTGCGCGACAGCGTGAATGATCCTGTGGCGGATGCCCGTTTGGCCGCACGAATTTTCAGGGAGCAGTGGCAGGTTCTCGGCGAGCAGATCAAGTCGGGTGCAGAGCGAACTGTTTTTTACAGGAACTTCCTTGAGCGTGATTCTAACCTCGTCGGCACGGCCAGGGCTTTGGCGGCGATGTCGATTCCCCGACTGGATGACTCTGATCTGCCAGACGCTTTTGCCTGGTTTGCAAAAAAATATGCGTGTTCCACCGCAGTAGAGCGGTTGCTGGAACAATTGCACGATGCCGATTTTTATGCCCCGCAACTTGCCTATGTTGTGGCCTGGCTTTCGGTGGCCGGTGGAAACTCTGTGCTGCCGCCCTGGGTTCGCCATCGGTTTCCTGAAATTTCCGCCATCCTTCATTCTCTGCGCGAGAGTTGCTGTGAGGACCCGGCCTGCAGCTATTGCCGGAAGCATCACAACCCTGGCCATTTCTTACAAACCTATTTCGGCTTTAAAGAGTTTCGGCCCACGCCTGCAACGAAAGACGGTAAAAGCCTGCAGGGTGAAATTGTTTCTGCCGCCGCCAGCAGCGCGACCCTGTTCGCTACACTTCCCACCGGTGGGGGAAAGTCGCTCTGTTATCTGCTGCCCGCGCTTATGCGTTATACGCGGCGCAATTTACTCACCATCGTGATATCGCCACTGCAGGCGTTGATGAAAGATCAGGTGGACAATTTTTCTGAAAGTACCGGCACCAAACTGGCCGCAGCACTCTATGGCATGCTTACCATGCCGGAGCGCAGCGAAGTGCTGGATTCTATCCGGCTCGGTGATATCGGCATTCTCTACGTTTCTCCAGAGCAATTACGTAACCGCTCCTTTGTTCAGACCATAAAGCAGCGCGAGATAGGTGCCTGGGTGTTTGACGAGGCGCACTGTATGTCTAAGTGGGGGCATGATTTCAGGCCCGATTATTTCTATGCTGTCCGTTTTATACGTGAATTGGCCGGCAAGACCAACTCCCAGATTCCACCGGTGCAGTGCTTTACTGCCACCGCCAAAAAAGATGTTCGGCAGGAGATCATAGACACTGTTCAGAGTGAGCTTGGGCTGCAGGTTTTGCAATATGAAGGGGGGCACGAACGGACCAACCTGAACTACGAAGTCTATAGCGTCGACAGCTATGGTAAGGGCCAGGTTATTATCGACTTGCTGCGCTCGCGCTACGAGGACGAGGGGAGTGTGGTCATCTACTGTGCAACCCGAAAAAACACAGAGACACTGGCCGCCGATCTGCAAAAGGTGGGGTATACCGTGGAGGCTTTTCATGCGGGGCTGGATGTGTCGCTCAAAAAGCGTATCCAGGAGCAGTTTATCACGGGCGAACTGCCTGTGATTTGCGCAACCAACGCCTTTGGCATGGGGATCGATAAAGACGATGTGAGGCTCGTCATCCATGCCGATATCCCCGGCTCGCTTGAGAATTATCTGCAGGAGGCGGGGCGGGCAGGGCGCGACAGAAAGGCCGCTGAGTGCATTCTCGTTTTTGATGAGCAGGACATCGAGGGGCAATTCAGGCTCGGCTCCATGTCACGACTCACCAGGCGCGAAATAGCCCAGATGCTGAGAGGGATACGGGCGGCTTCCAGGGGAGAGCAGCAGGTAATACTCACAGCAGGAGAATTGCTTCGCCGGGATGATGTGGATATCGACCCGGATAAACTGAACGATGCGGATTCCCGGGTTCGCACGGCGATAGCCTGGTTGGAGCGGGCGGGGTTCATAAAGCGAGATGAAAATGAAACCAGGGTGTTTCAGGGGAAGCCCCTGGTTAAAGATCTCGAAGAGGCAGCAGGCAAGATCGCGGGGCTCAATCTCTCAAAACGGCAGGAGCAACGCTGGCTCGATGTGTTGAGTGCTTTGATGGAATCCGGGAGTAACCGTGGTTTTTCTGCCGATGAACTGGCTGGTATGTCTTCGTTTGCCACGGCGGAAAACGATAACGTTTATGAAACTGAGACCCAGCGGGTATTAAGAACTCTGCACGACATGGCCGAGCAGGGAGTGCTTTCTAAAGAGACAACCCTCTCTGCTTATCTCAGGTATAAGGTGAAAAATGGTGCGCCACTGCATTTGCAGCGGTTATGTGAGCTGGAGCGACAATTTATCCGGCTTATGGAGGAAAACGCACCGGAAGTGGAGACGGAAACATTTCTGCAGCTTGATCTGCGCCAGATAAACCAGCAGCTTCTGGATTGCGGCAATGAAGATACAACCCCCCATGTATTGAAACTCATTCTGTACGGCCTCAGCCGGGATGGTAAGGGCCTGGCGGGGCAGGCGGGCAGCATCACCACCAAATCCCAGGCAAGTAATTGCTTCAGTATCTATCTGCACCGCGACTGGGATTCGCTGAAAAAGACCGTGGAAATACGCCAGCAGGCGTCGCAGGTGGCGCTCAGGAGTATAATGGAGGGGATAAACGACGGGGAAAAGCCAAATGGCAGTCTGCTGGTGGAGTTTACGTTGGAGCAGATAGTGGAGGCTTTTAAGAGGGATCTGTTGCTCTTTCCATTACTCAAAGATCCCCTGGCGGCAGCTGAGCGAACCCTGACCTTTATGCACGAACAGGGCGTGATTGACCTTCAGCATGGTCTGGCCATTTTCAACCAGGCCATGACTCTGCAGCTGCAATCGGAGGGAAAGGGGAGACGGTATACCAATCAGGATTTTTCTCCTTTGAAAACCCACTACACCGAGCGAAATTTTCAGATCCATGTGATGAATGAATACGCTCGTAAGGCTATGGAGAAAGTGAGCTCCGCCATGCGGTTGGTCTCTTCCTATTTCAATGATGATAAGGAAGAGTTTGTCATGCGCTATTTTCCCGGCCGGGAAAAAATGCTGGACAGGGCAACCAGCCAGCAGTCGTACCAGCGCATTGTTGATGATCTGAAGAACAAGGCACAGGCGGCCATAGTTTCGGCTCCCGCCGAGAAGAATATGCTGGTGCTGGCCGGTCCCGGAGCGGGCAAGACCAGGGTGGTCACCCATCGGGTTGCATATCTGTTGCGGGTAGAGCGGGTAAAGCCGCAAGCCATACTGGTGCTCTGTTTTAATCACTCGGCCGCCGTGGGGCTCAGGAAGAAGCTACGTGATCTTGTGGGTAATGAAATGGCCCATGTGACCACCCTGACCTACCATGGGCTCGCCTTGCGTTTGAGTGGACGTTCTCTTGCGACAGCCGGCAGAACAGGAAGCGGTGAAATTGATTTCGGTAAAATAATCCCGGAGGCGATAGCACTGCTCAAAGGGGAAACTGAGGCCCTGGGTTTTGAGAGTATTTCTGCAAGGGATGCGCTCATCGGCAGGTTCAGCCACATATTGGTGGATGAATATCAGGATATTGATGCTGGGCAATATGAGCTTGTATCGTTGCTGGCCGGGAGAACTCTTCAGGAAAATGAGCAGAAGATGACAATTCTGGCTGTTGGTGATGACGATCAGAATATTTACGGTTTTCGGGGAACGAACGTTGGCTTCATTCGCAGATTCGAGGAAGATTTCACCGCTGAGAAAAAGTACCTGATCGAGAACTATCGTTCTACGGCAAACATTATTAGTGCAGCGAATAGCCTGATCACCCATAGCAGTGACCGGATGAAGGGAGAGCATCCGATAAAGGTCAATTCGGCACGCCGTATGTTACCTGTGGGTGGCAACTACCAGATCAATGACCCCATTGCCCGGGGCAAGGTGCAGATTTTCGAGGTGGAAAATGCGGAAACACAGGCGCGGGCGGCTGTGGAAGAGATCAGGCGTTTGCAAAGCCTTGAAGGGCATTTCGATTTGAACAATTGCGCAGTGCTCGGTAGAAACTGGAAAGATCTTGCTCTTATCCGCAGTACTTTTGAGGCAGAAGGCATAGCGGTAAACTTTAATTGGGGAAGAAGCGGCAACAATGGTTTTCCCGGTTTATCGAGAATCCGCGAAAATGCAGTGTTTCTCGAACAGCTGAGGTTGCGACGAACAGAGTCTCTCAGGGCTACAGACCTGTTTGTGATGCTGCCCGATTGTTCAGAATCGGAGAATAACAACCTCTGGTTGAGCAATCTCCGCAGTTTGCTAACCGACTGGCAGGAAGAGACGGCGAATACGGGACAGCCGGTTTCGGTCATAGAAGATTATCTGTATGAAGCGCTTTCAGAGCAGGGGCGCTCCCGTAACCTCGGTAGCGGTGTTTTTCTTTCTACAGTTCACTCTGTCAAGGGGATGGAATTCGATCACGTCTTCATGCTCGGCAATGGCTGGCAGTTCAAGCAGGGGAATAATGAGGATGAGGAGCGCAGGCTCTATTATGTAGGGATGTCCAGGGCCCGGCAGACCCTGCAACTCTTTTCCCTGCCGGGAGGAGGAACGTCTTTTGCCGGCCAGGTACAGGGTGATTCAGTCATAAAACGGACAATTCCGGCAACAGATGGTATTAAATTGCCCGGCACAAGCTACCATCTCCTTGGCATGAGAGATCTTGACCTTGGCTTTGGCGGACGATTGAAAAGTAACCACCCGACATTAAACGCTCTCCCCGCTCTGAAGCCTGGCGATAGCCTTGGTATGGAGATTCGTAATGATCATGTCGAGATGGTCAACAGCGAGGGCGTTTCTGTTGCCCGTCTGTCCCGAAAAGCACGGGCCGAGTGGTCGAAATGGTTGAATGAAGTTCGTAGCGTTACGGTTGTGGCATTGGTCAAACGTTATAAGAGTGATGTGAAGGATGAAGAATATCTGAAGTATTGCTTATCCGATGTTTGGGAGGTTGTTGTTTGTGAGGTGCAGCGACAAGAGTCGGGCTGAATTTCCCTCGATGCCGCGATTTGAGTGAAAACGCAATAATCGGGAGACTTTTGCGGCTGGCTGAGGCAGAATCTGCATAAACAATCACGTGGAATTTCATCATGATTCTCTATGACCGAGTATACCGGCAAGTAGAGAAGAGTTTGGAATTCAGTTCCCTGTGCGGGACAGTCGGGTTATCAACATATTTTCTCAAGTTCCCCGATTAAGGAGAAATCTGTCGGGGTCAGCCTCCCGCTTGATGCAGGCTCTGGTCTGGCTGGGCTTCTTTGAGAGCGAAATAACGAAAAAGGACAGCCCCGATTTCTCATGAGCTTCCTTTTAAATTTGTTACAAGTCTTGGCCTGGAAACATGGGCATATCGGATAATCCAACTAGGGGCGAATCGGGCGACTGGTAGATGTGTAGGGGCTGATTCTGTTTCTTTGCTGGGTAGCAGATTCGCTGCATTTTGGGGGCCATGACTTTCTCGAATTTAGCAAATTTCACCATGAAGTCGAATAGATGTATTCAAAGCTTCCCGTTGCAGCACTTGTGCCACTGGATGCCTTGACCAGCGGTGTTCCCATGACGATAATCTGTGTATCGATTTGAAAAAATAGTGAAGCCATAAAAGATAAAGCCAAACCTGCCGCAAGGCAGGGACGGAAAGTCACGGGTCTTAAATGATAGCCGAACTGCCTTTGAGAAGGTGGTTCGGCTTTTTTTTATTGTCAGTTTGCTTGTTGCTGAAAGGGTATTGAGGTGGAACGACAACATTTCCGGTATGCCTTCGGCATTAAGTTGTGTGGAGATAGAGAGGGGGATGAGAATGCAGCTGCTTTATCAATGCTTGCCGGCGGGACAAGAGGCTGCTCCAGGAGCTTTGCCTTGCTACTTTATTCCCGCTCATTGACAACGTATCAGAATACAACTGGAGGACACCATGAAAACTTCAATTATAAGTGTCTGCATGTTTTTGGGGCTGCTTGGTGGCAGCGTAGCACTTGCAGATAACACAACTGAAATGATTGCCAGTGCAGAAAGCGCGGCTCCCCCTGTCGTTGCTGGGAATGCCACCATAAAGGCACCGGACGGTGCTGTTCTGCGCGAAGGTACAAACGGCTATACCTGTTATCCGCAACAAGAGACCATGGGGCCAATGTGTAATGACGCGGTTTGGGATGAGCTCATTGACGCGATGGTGAATAAACGGGATTTCCAGGCCAACAGCGTCGGCATTTCGTACATGCTGGCAGGTGAAGGCACTGCCCTCGGAGTAAGTAACAGCGACCCCTATCTGAGGGAGCCAAAAGAAGGCGATGACTGGGTAAAGGAGGGACCTCACCTGATGATTGTTGTTCCTGACCGTACCATGCTCGACGGTCTGTCAACGGACCCCAAAGACCCGGTCTACGTGATGTGGAAAGATACGCCATACGCACACATCATGGTCAAAATCGCACCTGAATAATGCGGGATTACAGGCATAGGCACTCGCTTGCAAGTGTCTATGCCCTAAAGGGCTGTGGTTTAAGTAGCGTAATCCGGGAGGGCAAACTGGATGGAAAAGTCTTCGGCTGTTACACGTAGGGGGAATTGCTGAGATACAAAGAAGTTAGCAACAGTGCATTATAATTGAAAGGTACCCTATTATTTTGGCTGATTGGTAAGAGTCGGTTCTCGTCACTTGACATGGGAGCGTCAACGTTGTCGCTGAGTTATTCTTTTACTCGTTGGAAAACCGCCTCATCTATCATTAGAAGTTCAGTACTAAAGACGAAGCTGAGAAAGCACTATCTGTTTACATCTGGGATGCACTACATGCGTAGTAGAAAGCGCTCGGCTAATGGCTCTAAATCTCAAGCCGAATTTGAGGCCAGTAGCGAGTTGCTACTGAAGGTGGCTTAACTTATCCTCCACATTATTGGGAAAGAGAATTAAATTCTATTCCCCTTGTGTGATAGGTATTATAAAGAGTAGTGGCTGGGATTATGTCGGACCAGGCCTTTCTGCGGAGTCCCGCTCCGCTCACTTACCTGTTCAACTGGTTGTTATCGGTTGAAAATTAATGCTTGCAGATAAACGAACGAAGATAGATATCGATATCAGACCCATGGCATCGCTTAATTTTCGTTCGATGCCTGAATTTGCGAAAAAATTTGCAATACCCTGAAAGACTCCTGGATCCGGTTCGAGCTGATATCTGCACAAATACTCAGAAGGAAATCAAGCCATGATTCTCTACGATCAGAGCATACCAGCCAGCATTGAAGAGTTCGGAGTTCAGATTCCTGTACGAGACAGTCGGGTCATAAAAACCTTTCAGGCCCTCTTGGACGATCCGCAGTTAAAGGCCAGGCAAGCCCACTGGCATGTCCCCAAAATTGCCGAACAGTTAAGGCGTGAAGATCTGTTGCGGGCCCACTCTGAGGAGTATGTGCAACGGTTGTACTCGGCCGGGCTTGAGCAGGAGATTATCTCTACCTTCGAGTTGATTGATGAAGAGGGTAAATATAACCGTTATGACCCGGATTCGGCGATAAGGCCGCTGACCGATCTTTTTGACCGACTGCTGAAAAAAGCTGCGGGGTCGGTTCAGGCTGCGCGTCTGGCATTGCAGCATGGGTTCTGTTTTTCTTTCACTGGTGGTGCTCACCACGCCCAGCACAACTATGGCAATGGCTTTTGCTTACTCAATGACATTATTATCGCCTGCCGCAAGTTGCAGGCCGAAGGGCTGGTGCGGCAGGTCTGGGTAATCGATGTCGATGCTCACAAAGGCGATGGTACCGCTGCCCTTGCCGAGCATGATTCTTCAATTCGCACCCTGAGCATACACATGGCAAAAGGCTGGCCGCTGGATGGGCCGGAGAAACTCGCAGACGGTAGCCTTAACCCCTCTTTTATCCGAAGTGATATCGACATACCAATCGAAAGCGGCGAGGAAAGCCTTTATCTGGACAGGCTACGCATGGGTTTAGATACTCTGGAGGAAGTAGGCCGGGCCGATCTGGCCATTGTCGTCTGCGGGGCCGATCCGTATGAGGGCGACGAACTGCCCTCTGCGGCACTGTTGAAGCTCAGTCTGGAACAGATGTTCGAACGCGACAGACTGTTATATGATTGGCTTGCCGCGCGAGACATACCGGCGGCTTTTTTGATGGCAGGAGGGTACGGCGATAAGGTGTGGCGGGTCTACAGCCAGTTTTTGTTATGGGTACTGCATAAGCGTTTTGTTGCTGCATGAGTGGCTAAGTGTTGAACGTTGAATAGATAGTATGGAGCTGTTGAGGTGTTGACTCAGCAGGTCAATCTTTTGCGGGTTATGAACATCTGGTACTGGGCAGAATGGTAACTAGCAATGAAGGAAAGGAATCTCTCAGCAGTTATAGACCTGAGAGGGCCCCGGGAGACTTCGAATAATAGACATTTCAGTCTCTCTGAGTATTCTAATAACATAAGATTGAAGCGAATGAGAATGTTCTCATCTTGTTGCTCAGGCAGGAGATGGTCAATCTCCCGCCCAGTAAAACACGCAAATGAAAGATAACGTCACTTAACAACTATGGAGGCTTCCGATGAGCGCGAATTTGAAAAAGCTTTTGATTGTTTTAACAATTGCTTTGTTTTCAATGATTGTGACTGCTTGCAAGGACAGCACTGAAGAACCTGCCGAGTCCGCTGTTGGAGAAGCGGTTGAAGAAACTGGCGAGGCCATGCAGGATGCAGGTGAAACTGTGATTGAGAAGACCCAGGAGGCAGGCGAGGCAGTGCAGGAAAAAGCTGAGGAAGCCGGTCAGGCGATGCAGGATGCCGGTACCGCCACCCAGGAAGCTGCTGAAGAGGCGGCCATGAAGACTGGGGAAGCCATGGAAGAGATGGCTGATCAGAGTGCAGATGCTATGGAATCGGCGGGGGATGCAGCCAGTGATGCTATGCAACCAGCCGATGAAAAAGTCGACGAGACCATGGAGTCTGCTGAAGGCGCGATGGAATCGGACCAGAAGACCGAGTGATTCGTGACTTTTCATATCCTTATTACGCACCATTTCCCTGATTTGCCTGGCGCCGGGGCCTGTAAGTTGTGGGCAATTTCTCCTGATAACCCGGCGTTGTCGGATTAAAAATAATGCTCGCAGATACACCAAGGAAATGAACCTGCGCTAATAGGGATATTAGGGGGCTCTGTCTGATTTACATTCGATACTCCGGAGTCTCGCGCTCGCTTACTTGATTTATACGACAGAATTGAGATAATTCGGCAGAAACATGCTTTGAATCTGTTGTGGTGTCTCTGTTTTCATCTGCCCGGATGTACTTTAATTGTGGCCTGGCAGGGAAATTCTCGTCAGCGCTATACATCTGCACGGAGCGTCGCTCATGGATAACTCTGTTTTGACTTCAGAGATGCTGATTGTTTTCGGACTGCTTGGTTTTGCCATAATTTTATTTGTCTTTGAATTACTGCGGGTAGATATTGTCGGTTTACTTATGATGGTTCTTTTGCCTCTGTTGGGGGTGATAGAACCTCAGGACGCTCTGGCTGGTTTAAGTTCTAACGCGGTTGTATCTGTTATCGCGGTGATGATAATCGGCGCGGGACTGAATCGGACCGGGGTGATGAATGTGGTCGCCTCAAAGATCATTAAACTGGCCGGGCGGGGAGAGAAACAGATCATGCTGGTGGTGGCCACTGTGGTGGCGATCATCTCCAGCTTTATGCAGAATATAGGTGCGGCAGCCCTGTTTTTACCGGCTACCATGCGAATATGCCGCCGCCTTAATATCTCCGCCAGTCGTATTGTTATGCCGATGGGCTTTGCGGCAATTACCGGTGGTTGTCTGACCCTTGTCGGCTCCAGCCCCCTGATCATGCTCAACGATCTGATGGCGAGCTGGTGGGCAAATAATAGTGAAGCGGTTGGCGGCTCTCAGTTTGTACCTCTCGAATTGCTCTCAATTACTCCTGTCGGGCTGGTGTTGCTGGCCTGCGTCCTGGTCTATTTTGCGGTATTCGGGAGCAGGTTGCTACCGGCAGATATGTGTGAGATTGATGAAGACTGCATGGATAAACGGCTGCAGGAAATCTATGGCAGTGTGGTCGGGGATGGCTATGAACTTGAGGTTCCACTATCATTTAGGCCCAAAAGTCTTGGGGAGCTGGAACTTCGCTCACAGTTTAACATTACCGTTGTGGGTATAGCCAAAAATGAAGGTTATGTGAAAAATCTGGCACCCGTGATGGATTCGGTTGTAGGCCCCGGTGATGTACTGTGGATCATCAGCTCAAAAGAAAAAATTGAGAAAGTAGCCGATGCTTACGGCTGGCGAATAAAGAAGCAGCATGAAATATTTGCCGAGGAAAACTCGCCGGATGAATCGGGTGTCATCGAAGGGGTAGTAATTCCCCACTCCAATCTCAGTGGTCACACCATGGCAGAGCTCCGCTTTCGCGACCTTTTTCAGGTGAACCCGCTGGCTATTGTGCGAGGCGATGAGATCATCATGGAGAATATCAATGTCACCACCCTTCTCCAGGGCGATACCATACTCTTACAGGGGCGGTGGCAGAGGTTTGAACTGCTGCGCCAGAAGATGGATATCGCCTTTATCGAAGAGGTAAAAGGGGAGCAATTTCTGCCTGAGAGAACGCGCTCGGCGATGTTTTTTGTGGTCCTGTCCCTGGTGCTTGCTCTCAGCTTTCATATAAAGCTTTCCATCGCCCTGCTTACCGGCGCCCTCGGGATGATTATTACCGGGGTGATAGCTGCAGACCGGGCCTACGAAGCGGTGGACTGGAGAACGGTTTTTCTGCTTTCCGGCCTGATCCCCCTTGGCGTAGCCTTTGAACAGACAGGTGCCGCAGCATATCTGGCAGAGCGTGTGATGAGTGTGGTCGGGACGCCGAACTCGCTGGTATTGCTGCTTGTAGTCTCAATGCTGAGCGCGTTTTTTTCTTTGCTGGCATCCAATGTGGGGGCGGCAGTACTGATGGTGCCTCTGGCCATGAACATGGCTGTTGAAGTGGGAGTAAACCCGGTTGTTGCAGGCATAGCCGTTGCTATGTCTGCGTCCAACACCTTTATTCTGCCCACGCACCAGGTAAATGCTCTCTTGATGCGTCCCGGAGGGTATAGAACAAAGGATTACATGCGGGCAGGCATCGGCATCACCATAATATATACAGTGGTGCTGGTTGCCTGCCTTGCAATGTTTTATGATCTGTAAGTGTCAATCTACGCAGCGTCATCATCTTCCCTGTTTCGGTAGAAAGCATAGCTACTGTGGCTTACCGCTAAAAGCTATGAACCTGACGTTGCCTGAACCGATGAGAGAGGTATGTCAACTGAGGTTGAGGTTATAAAAGGTGTTGATGTAGGCCTTTGGGGCAACCGTCTTTTTCTGAAAGACAACATCTTTGATGTGAAGATCCCTGATGAGGTTTTCGGTAAACTTCTGCCTGGTATACTGATCGGTTTTCAAGCCGCCTCCCAGGTTGTCGAGGGCTATGATACCGTCATCTATCAGGCTCACCGTGATCTTTGGCGAATGTTTGGCAACCCTGGCCTGGACCTTGGCTAACAGGGTTTTCTTCTCCAGCAGTTGCGCTGATTCACTCGTTGTTTGGAATTGCGGCATCCTGGCCATGTGAACAAGCATATCGGCAGCCTCATTGATAGAAAGCCGATCGAGATTGAGCACAAGATCGTAAAGGCGGCTATCCCAGGCATCCTTGCCATAGATCCTCAGATTCCATTTTTGTCTCTCTTCATCGTCATGTTTCAGTCTGTCCCTGGCTTCTTCCTGAGTCCCGCCTTCGCGCGTCATTTCTTCCTTGATTCGCGAACCCTTGCTGGCGATTATGCGCACTTTCAGCACGTGAGGAATATCTTCGAGAAAAAAATGGCCTGCAAGACCATGGTAAACGACATTATCTCTGGATACATGAGAGAGCAGGGCGGATTGAAAATAACGCAGATATCGTTCCCGATCGTAATAAAAGCGATCAAGCATGGTGGGAGGGTCGTGCAGGATTTTGGCGATTTTTGACTCCGGGACATTGAATTCATTTGCGGCTTCAAGCAAAACCTCACGCGATGTGCAGATATATCCGAGCTTTTCTGCAAGCGCTTCGGCAACGTCCTTACCTTTACTGTAGCTCCCTCTGGAAATGGTAATGATCGACATGTTGAACCTCAAATTTGGGGGATATGGAAAACAATGCGTAGAAATACATCAGAGCCTAACATAAGCATTGTGACATCAAATGCATGCGGCGTTCTGAAGGTTAAGCGAGTTGAAGAACGATTGAAAAAGTCAACGAAGCAGAAGGTTGGTAGATATTCATGCACAAAATTAGTGACATAAGATGTTGTGGCAGGTGGGCGAAGTGTTTTGGACCAGGCTGAATGAAATATTTCTGGTCAGCTCAAGGGTAAGCTATAATTGTTGCAGATGACCAACTAATCATGATACTTTCTCAGGGTCATTGCAGCGCACACTGTCATGGCATATTTTAACCAATTATATGTGCTTTTTTGCGTAATTCGCAATTATTGATGATCAGCAGAAATATATGAAACAGGAACTTTTAAAAGATTACCGATACGTCAGTGCTGGTACCCCGCCATCCTTGGTTGGCCGCACCTTTCCTTCACTGATTTTTTATATTCGCTTTATTCGCATAATTTCTCAATGTGCCAGCATGGCAAAACGGGGGGAGTTTGGCGATCAGCAGTGGCTGGAGAAGAGCTGGCAGGTTGTTAAAGTACTGGAAGATGTTGGTGTTCGGGTAAGAGTTACAGGGATGGAGCATGTCGAAGCGGATGGAGGCCCTTGTGTTTTTATCGGCAATCATATGAGCTTCCTGGAAACGGTTATTCTGCCTGCCATAATTTTACCCAAACCTGTGACTTTCGTGGTTAAGCAAAGCCTGCTGGAATATCCAATATTCAAACATGTCTTGGCTTCCCGTGATCCAATTGCGGTTACCAGGACGAATCCACGGCAGGATCTTAAAGCGGTACTCGATGAGGGAGTAAAACGGTTGCAGCAGGGAACGTCTGTTGTGGTGTTCCCACAATCGACCAGGTCACATGTATTTGATCCTGCCAAGATGAGTTCAATAGGAGTCAAGCTCGCCAGAAAAGCCAATGTACCCGTAGTGCCTATTGCCTTGAAAACAGATGCTCTGCAGAATGGCAAAATGCTCAAAGATTTTGGAAAGGTCGAACCGAGTCTTTCCATTGAGTTTGCCTTTGGTGCGCAGCTGACAATTGAAGACCGTGGCAATGGCGTGCAGGAAGAGGTGAACAGCTTTATTGAAAAGAAGCTGGACCAGTGGGGAAAAGAACTGCTTTCCGTTTAACTGGAAAACAGGTAGCAAAAAAAGGATGAGCTTCGGCTTTATTGATACCGAAGCTCATCCTGGAAGAAAGAATCAGTCTTTGGAGAGTTCTGGTTCCTGCTCGAAATCGTCGTCATCGTCATCATAAACGTCTTCTTCCTCATCATCGCTGTCGCCGTCGTCTTCTTCTGCGGCTTTCTGCTCTTCGTGCTCCTGGATTGCAGCTTCATTCTGCATCCGGACGGCCTTAGGAATTTTCGATTCAGGAAGAATCATTTCGGTGATTTTTGCGATCTCATCGTGGACATCGTTGTCTTGTTGACAGATCGGGCATTCATCTACATGGCGCTCCATAAAACCAACCATGCGGGCAGGCGCCATTGTCTCGTCTCTGACGCTTACGAACCATTGTTTCGTCAGTTTTATTAATCGTTCACACTGCATTTTGTTGTATTTTACCTATGTTTTAAGATAGTTACCTGTGGCCGTATGTGGCCTGCAGGGTAACACTTTTTTGAAAAAACGATTTGAAGAATGTATTATAATAAAAACTTGTTTTCGAGGTCAATACTTATTAGTATGTCGTCTCCGTTCAAATCGCCAACGGAAGTGGACAGGGCACTGGTGGCCCTCCCGGACTTCAAATCCGGTGTAGCGGGTTAATAGCCCGCTAGGTGGGTTCGATTCCCATGCACTTCCGCCAAGATATATTTAAGCGCCTTATGCCTCGTGCATAAGGCGCTTTTTTGTTTCATGAGAACCTGCCTACATGGAACAACATTTCACCTAAAATTAGGTTTCCTGGTCGCAAAAATCAAGGTGCACCGCCCTAATGTGCTGTTTTGGTACATAATTATCAAATGGCAGGATTCTTTGGCTGAAAACGGATTCTGGCATTAAGACCTTTATCGATGATTGTTTTCGAGAATGAGAACAGCCCATACACTGCTATTGAATTTACTATATCACGACACGGGTGAAACCAGAGCACAAGAATTGAAAATATATGAAGGGTCCCAATTGTTAGGGTGAAGCTTTAACATTCCATATGCAAATAAAAGCATAAGGCGCCTGCAGCTCAAGACTGCAGGCGCCTTTGTCAGACTGCGGGAACTTCTTATTTGATAAGAGGATGCCCCATCTCTTCGCGCTGAAGTACGTAACGCTCAGCAACCTTTCTGGCAATATTACGGATTCTGCCAATGTAACGGGTACGTTCTGCAACACTGATTGCCTTGCGAGCGTCCAGCAGGTTGAAGGTGTGGGAACATTTCAGGCAGTAGTCGTATGCCGGGAGGATGAGTCCCTTCTCCACCAGCTTCAACGCTTCTTCTTCAAATGAATTGAAAAAGCCGATCATCTTTTCAACGTTGGCCTCTTCGAAATTGAAGGTCGAGAACTCGACTTCTGCCTGATGGAAGATTTCGCCATAGGTAACGTTATCGTTCCACTTGATATCATAGACACTCTCAACCCCCTGGAGATACATGGCGATGCGTTCGAGGCCGTAGGTGATCTCCACAGTGGTGGGGTGCAGTTCAATGGAACCAGCCTGCTGAAAGTAGGTAAACTGGGTTATCTCCATGCCGTCGAGCCACACTTCCCAACCCAGGCCTGATGCACCGAGTGTTGGGGATTCCCAGTCGTCTTCTACGAAGCGGATATCGTGCTCAAGCAGATCAAGGCCGAATTGTTTGAGACTGCCGAGGTAGAGTTCCTGAACATCTAGTGGCGAGGGTTTCAAAACAACCTGGTACTGATAGTAATGCTGCAGTCGGTTCGGGTTGTCTCCATAGCGACCATCTGTAGGGCGGCGGGATGGCTGCGGGTAGGCTGCTTTCCACGGCTCGGGGCCAAGTGCCCTGAGAAGAGTCGCGGGGTGGAAGGTGCCGGCTCCTACCTCCATGTCATATGGTTGCTGGATAACACAGCCCTGACCTGACCAGTAGGTGTCGAGCTCAAATATTATATCTTGAAAGTTCATGAAATTCCCTCGTAATTCGTACTGGGTATTGAAAAGAAAAGTTACGGATTCTGCGATATCAACCCATGCCGGCGCTTTGGCAGATTGACGGGCAGATTAGCGATATATAAACACAATGCAAGTATAATTGCTCCCTTGACTTTTGTCTATTGGATCATAATTATATGCGCTTAAGCTACCACAGCAGCCCCAGCGGGTAAATATTTTTCTCCGGTGAGAGTTTCTGTATATTTTCTCTATTCCGTTACATTTCAGCGGCTTCTAAATGCTACATATCCCCAGTCACAAAGATTATTCGGCAATACTCACCAGCGCAAAAAACATTGCGGTGGTAGGCCTTTCACCAAAAGCAGCGCGGCCGAGCAATGATATCGCCCGCTACCTGATCGGGGTTGGGTATACAGTTTACCCGGTTAATCCAGGCCAGGATTCCATTCTGGGTTTGAAATGCTATCCCAGTCTGGACGCACTTTCTGCTTCAATTGATATCGTCAATATCTTCAGACGATCCTCTGAAGTGTTGCCGATCGTTGAAGCAGCGGTGGAAATTGGCGCATCCACAGTCTGGATGCAGGAGGGCATAGTCAACACCGAGGCTGCCGACTATGCCGAGGCTCACGGCCTGCAGGTGGTGATGGACAGGTGTATCAAGATAGATCATATGAACCTGGCGCCGATAGCACACTGATTCAGAACCTCCGCTGAAAATCCTTATACCCCTTTCTTTTTATGGAACCAAAACTGCTTAGCATACGCGGTGCGCGCATGCACAACCTGAAAAATATCGATGTCGATCTTCCTAGAAATAAACTGGTTGTTTTTACAGGTCTTTCCGGGTCCGGCAAATCGACCCTTGCCTTTGATACCCTCTATGCAGAAGGTCAGAGGCGTTATGTCGAGTCTCTTTCCACCTATGCCCGCCAGTTTCTCGGGCAGATGGATAAGCCGGATGTCGACTCGCTGGAAGGGCTTTCCCCCGCGGTTTCCATAGAACAGAAAACCACCAGCAAAAATCCGCGTTCCACTGTAGGAACTGTAACTGAGATTTATGATCATTTGCGTCTGCTCTATGCGAGATGTGGTCGGCCTCATTGCCCCGAGTGCGGTTCGGAAATTCAGGCCCAGTCCATTGAGGATATGGTCAATACGCTGATGGCTGAGCCGGAAGGCAAGAAAGTTATACTGATGGCCCCTCTGGTTACGGCCAGGAAAGGCCGCCATGAGCAGATACTGGCAAGAATTCGCAAGGAAGGTTTTGTCAGGGTTCGGGTCGATGGTGAGATTTACCATGCAGACGAGATCACTGCTCTTGAGAAGAATAAACGTCATACAATCGAAGTGGTCATTGACAGGCTGGTCATTAAGCCATCCATCAGGAGAAGACTGTCAGACTCTGTCAGCACAGCGGTGAAGGTGACTGATGGCTTTTTGCTGGCCAACTACCCTGATGACAATTCAGAACAACTCTTCAGCGAGCATGCGGCCTGCCATAGTTGCGGAATTTCCATGCCGCAGATTTCAACCCAGCTCTTATCGTTTAACAACCCCCAAGGCGCGTGTCCTGAATGCAGTGGTCTTGGGGTAAACCAGTTTTTTGACGCATCTCTAGTAGTTCCGGATCAAAGTAAGTCTATAATTGATGGCGCTATCGCTCCGTGGGGGTGGCGTTCTGAGTCTACCTATACAGGGCAATTGCTTTCGGCTGTGGCCAAGCATTATGGATTTCGACTGAGCACTCCTTTCAGCAAGCTTGCACCCGAACACCAGAAGGTCATTCTGTTTGGGACCGGGGATGAAGAAATTCATTTCTATTACCAGAAGGGGCGGCGGGTAATGACCGCCGAAAAGAGTTTTGAAGGGGTTATTCCCCAGCTCGACCGGCGTTTCCACGAAACACAGTCACCGATGATCCGCGATGAACTCTCTAAATTCATGAATGAGCAGACCTGTTCGAAATGTAAGGGAGCCCGCCTGAAACCAGAGGCGCTTGCAGTAAAAGTTGGCCCACATTCCATCTATGAGTTGACCAGATTTTCAATAGGCAAGCTGCTCAATGAACTGCCGCTTCTGCCGTTTAATTCAAGGGAACGGAAGATCGGTGAACCGATTTTAAAAGAGATCGTAGACAGACTTTCATTTCTGGAAGATGTCGGCTTGAGCTATTTATCCCTGGAACGACGGGCAGGTACCCTTTCTGGTGGAGAGGCCCAGCGAATTCGCCTGGCATCCCAGATTGGTTCCAGGCTAGCCGGTGTCTTATACATTCTCGATGAGCCAAGTATAGGTTTGCACCAGAGGGATAACCAGAAACTGATTAATACCCTTATCGAATTGCGTGATCTCGGCAACAGCGTGATTGTCGTCGAGCACGACACGGATACTATTCTCGCTGCGGACCATATACTCGATATGGGGCCTGGTGCCGGAATCCATGGTGGAGAGGTGGTCTACGGGGGCGATGTGAAAGGGCTGCTGGCCGACGACACATCGGTAACAGGGGCGTATCTTTCCAATCGTAAACGCATTGAGGTTCCTGGAAAGCGCAGAAAAGTACACAAGAAAAAGTCGAACAACCTGGTGGTCAAGAACGCTACAACCAACAACCTCAAAGGGATTACCGCCAATTTCCCTATTGGTGTCATGACCTGTGTAACAGGTGTCTCTGGTTCTGGTAAGAGTTCTCTGGTGATTGAGACGCTGTATGGGCTGGCCAAGAAGGGTCTGTCGCTGAGGCAGAATAAATTTGAAACAGAGGCTGGTGAAATTTCGGGGCTGCAGCATATTGATAAGATTGTCGATATTGATCAGAGCCCGATTGGGCGTACCCCGAGATCAAACCCGGCGACGTATGCTGGAGTATTTACGCCGATTCGAGAACTGTTTTCCCGCTTGCCCGAATCTCGTGCCCGTGGATACAAGCCTGGACGATTCAGCTTCAATATCAAAGGTGGACGTTGTGAGGCCTGTGATGGCGAGGGTGTAAACAAAATTGCCATGCACTTTTTACCCGATATTTATGTGGTTTGTGAAACGTGCCAGGGCAAACGTTATAATACTGAAACCCTCGATATTCTCTATCGTGACAAAAACATCCACGAGGTTCTCAACATGACGGTGGCAGAAGCTCTGGAATTTTTCCAGAACATTCCGCCAATAAAGAACAGGCTCCAGACATTGTATGATGTGGGGTTGTCTTATATTAAGCTTGGGCAGTCATCAGTTACGCTCTCGGGCGGTGAGGCACAGCGGGTGAAGCTTGGCCGGGAACTGTCTGGCCGGCCAAGTGGTAAGACACTTTATATTCTGGACGAGCCCACAACTGGTCTTCACCCTGCAGATATCCAGCATCTACTCAATGTTCTTGGACGGCTGGTTGAGCATGGGAACTCTGTTGTGATAATTGAGCATAACCTTGATGTTGTAAAAACAGCAGACTGGATTATCGATGTCGGGCCCGAAGGCGGCGATGGTGGTGGCGAGATAGTTGCGTGTGGCACCCCTGAAGATATCTCGTCAGTTCAGGATTCACATACAGGTCAATTTCTGCTGCCGGTTCTGGAACAGAATGTTACCGAGAACAGTTTGAACTGAAATCTGTCGAAAAGCTTGAATGATGTGGTCAAGTGCGGTTAAATGCCATCCGACCACTTGAATATGCGTTGGACGAAACATTTAAATATCCAATACATCAATTACATAACTATAAAGAAAAACGAGGGAGATAATGGCTGAAAATACCGACAACCAACAATCAGCTCCACGTCCGGAGTTCCGCATGCAGAAAATGTTCATCAAAGATCTCTCCTTTGAGAACCCAAATGCTCCGGAAGTATACATTACCCAGCAGAAATCTGAGCCAAAGGTAGAGCTGAATCTCAACCTCAATCACAAGAAGATCGATGATGATCATTTTGAGGTTGCGTTGCAGGTTTATGCCAAAGTTTCTTCCAAAGATGATGATAAGGCGCTTTTTATTCTCGAGATTGAGCATGCAGGTATTTTCCTGGTAAAGAACATCCCTGCAGAGCATGTGGAGATGGTTCTTGGCGTTGACTGCCCAACCCTGCTGTTCCCATTCACCCGCCAGATCGTCAGCCAGATCACAGTGGATGGTGGTTTCTCTCCATTCCTCATGGAGCCTGTGAACTTCATGGCTCTTTTCCAGAATGCCAAGGCGAAGAAAGAGGCAAGCCCGAACAATTAATCTGGTCAGGTTTCCTTGAAAATAGAAAAGGGGAATGCTCAATTGAGCATTCCCCTTTTCTCGTTTGGAGAGACTTGTATTAAGAGTTCCTGCTAGAGGAAGGTGTAGATAACAAAGTTGTCTACAAGTGTAGTTACACCTTTCTCGATGGCTTTATTGAACAGGGTGTCATACTGGTTGTCGGCATAAACAGATTCCGGAGATACCAGTACCCGGACACGGTTGGTGTATACCACGTTTCCGGTTGCTGCTTCCTGAACCCAGATACGGAGTTGGACAGCTGCCTGGTCGACACGGTTCTGGTAGGATTGCTTGCCGGCAAACATACCGACTCCTCCCCAGAGGATGGCATTGGCGGTATCTCCACCGCTGATACCGAGAATCTCGTCACCTTCGCCCCACGGTGAACCAACATTGTGACCGATGATTCCACCTAAAATTCCGCCAGTGAGCATGTTGTTGGTTTCATCGTATTCATCGGAGCTGGCAAAACCAAAGGCGAGGCGATTGGCACTGTTGTTGACGAATGGAATTATACCTTTTTTCCAGGGAACCCATTCTGTATCCTGACGGGTCTTGTATTCAAGGATACGACCACGGACAATATAATCAGCGTCGAATTGGCGACCGATCTTGGCGACAGTCTGTTTGGTGAGGCCGTGGGTGCCGGGGCTGTCGACGGCATCATTGCCGCGTTGCGTGATTTGCTGGGTTTCGTAATGACGAAGGATTTCCTTCATTTCATCGGACCAGTCATTTTTGAGTTCGTTGCTGATAGATGTGGAACGGGTATTTTCGTACGACATCAAAGATATAACATTTTGCGCCACAAGGTACTGAAACACATCCTCCTCTATGGGAAGAGCGAAACCATTAGCGCTCAGTCGGTCCGCAAGGGTCTCGGAGACCATCATGTTCCGTCTGTGGGCCGATTCGAGGTTATCTCCTTTTGAGTAATCTGCAAAAGGCAGGATAACTACTGTTTTGCCATAACCCGGGGCATTGGGGCCCGGATTCTCTGGTACGTGAAGGGTTTCAATCACTGACTGTCCGCATCCGGTCAATGTCAGTGCAAGAAGTCCGAGAATTAAAGTTCTGAGCCTCTCCATTTTAAACTCCTAGCATATATAGATTGATTAAGTTCTGGTCCAGCTAATGGCTAAATAATTACTGGTCGTAAAAGAATTATTAGTTCGCGCTTACGCTTGATTGTTTCTTTTTTGCCGAACAGGTATTTCACCAGGGGAATATCACCGACTACCGGTGCGAAGGCCTCTTGCTTATCGTCCACATTACTGATGAGACCGCCTATGACAAGCATATCACCATTTTTAACACGAACTGTGGTACTCATTTCACGAACATTAACAATTGGTAATCCAATCATCGCACCGTTAGTGCCACCGATGTCTTCATATCTGATAGGCTCCTCTAGTTCTGAAGTGACAGGAACTAGATTCATGATAATGTCACTATCGTCAAGAACCGTAGCAGTGAGTGCCATACCAATACCGGAGAGCACTCGTTCAGTGTTTACAGTGTAGCTGATGACACCGGTGTCTGAATCTAGATCAGATTCTACAGAATCAATATATGTGACGTTTCGACCAACTGTGATAAGCGCAGGTTGACCATTCATTACGCTGAGTTTCGGATTGGAAAGGATGCGCGATTCACCTTGTTCATTGAGTGCGTTCAAAAATACAGTAAATTTAGCAGCACCCAAAGTTATGCTGGAAACAAAACTGTCGCCTGTGTAAGGGTAAACTTGCCCACCAGTACCAAAGTTCACTGTTCCTGATATTGGGAAGCCTTTCAAAACTTCACTCCAATCTAATCCAAGTGATTTTTGGTCATTAAGTTGTACTTCTATAATCTTGGCTTCTATTGTGATTTGTTTGTAGATTTCTTTTTTAAGAGTATCAAAATAGACATCAAGGCGTTCAAGCAGTGGTCTTGGAGCGGTAACTGTTACGACGCCAATAGGTTTGTCGATGATGTACATCGAGCCACCGCTGGAAATCTGGCGAGTGGCAAACTGGGAGTCGGAGTTTTCAGTACCTTCGTTATCTGAAGCGGTGTTAGCCGCTTCAGATGCTGGGGAGGCAGACGATGCTGGCGTGAACGCTTGAGTGTTCCAGGTGTTTATGATTGCATCCATATTATCCTGAATATTCTGCCAGATATCGAAATTGTTGTCTGTACTCTTTAACTCAATTGTGCCATCAATGTTGCCTGTTGCAGCATCACCACCTAGAACATTACCGCCTGTACCGGTAGTGTAACTTTGTTTGGTGAAAGGCATTGCTATGTGGTATCGCCTGGTTTCTTTGTATTTGACGATAATTGTATTGCCCTGCACCTCATGGTAGTAGTCAACCTGGCGAAGCAGGTTGTCGATAGAGTCGTAGAAATCGTCATTGGCACTGATATCGACGTCGACCAGTACCTTCTGGTCAACATCACTGGCCCAGGATACATTCATTCCCTTGAGTGCCGCGAGGCGTTTGAGGATATCCCAGAGAGGCTGAGGGCCCCGGGTGGATCGAATTGAGGCACCCACCTTGATCGAGGTGATCTCCTCTTCTTCCAGCGTATCCTTACCTTCCATATCGAGCATATAGCTTGGAGTCTGATAACGGACTGGTAGAGTAAGTGGCCCCTCGGGTGCTTGTGCCAACTCCCGGGGTTGGGCCAGTGGTTTTTCAACGATTGCAGGTTTTTCTGCAGCCGGTGCGGGTGCGGGTGTTGCATCTGCCCCATCGGGAGAGTGCTTGCAAGCATTGAGGCTGGTAAGAAGAAGTACCAGACTGCCGGCTAGAAAAATGTTTTTTATGGATATCATAAAAACCTCGTGGTGCTGTCTATCAATTGTAAGAGAAATTGACCAAATTTATTCTGGAACTCGAATCTATTAATTACCTGCCGCAACACGTTCTTGAATATACTCCTTCAAGTCTGGACGAAGTTGATATCCGGAAGTAATGATCGCGCTGTATTCTTTAACTGCCTGTTCACTGTTCCCGATCTTATCGTATATACGGGCTCTGGTGAGCATGGTGTCGAGGGTCTCACCATAATATTTGTGATATTGGTTGATCAATTTAAGTGCAGCCTGATGCTGATTGTTGGATTCATTGAAGGCTGCAAAACTGAAGAGAGCTTCTTTCAGGGGAGGCTCCTGGCTGACTGCTTGCATGAAGTACTCTGAAGCCTCACCAGTGCGTTGCATATTGGCAAGGCCGATTGCAGCATAGAGGGCGGCACGGCTATTTGTTGGGTCGGCTTCGAGTGCTTTTCTTGCGTAATAGACCGCTTTGGCATTCATGCCCATATGAACGAGGTAGATTGTGGCCATACGGTTGTGGATGTTAGAATTCGTAGGCCACAGTTCGACAGCTTCTTCATAGAGTTTGACTGCCTGCTCATAATTCTGTTTGTCATCCGCAGCTTTTGCCACCTTGAGAATCTCTTTTGCTTTCATGAGTTCAGGTGTTTGAGTCGCTGTCTGTTCGATGATGAGAGCTTCCTGTTCAACGACCTGCAGGTCAGCTTCAAAAGAGAGATTGTCAACCGCTCGTTCAGGCCACTCAAAAGCTTTCTTTTTTGGGTAGATAACGATGGTGTTGAAACGCTCTTCCTTGACCAGGTCATGGAGGTTCAGGATCACATCCAGGGCGAAATCCCAGGGAACATCGCTTAAGGCAAGGGTCACGGTACCGGCAACACCTTCGTCTACGATGATGTTGAGATCTGTGATCTGCCTGAACAGACGGAAGACATTGTGAATGTCAATTTTATAGAAATCGACACTGATCCGCTGATTGTTGTAGCCGGAGAAGGCAAAAGTGTCCTGAAGGGATGGTACCGTATCTGCTTTTGGAATGCCTGGAGATGAGCCTGGCTTGACTTTCGCAAGAAGGTCAGTTGATGATTCGATCAACTCATCGAGGGTTGAGTCAGCGTTGGCAGGCACTGAGGAGCGGCTGCCGGTTGCCGAGACAGTTCCAGCCCCGAGGTTGTTTTTGACAATGACTTTGAGCCCCTGTTCGGTGTTTTGAATGTCGTAATCAAAAATTTCAGTCGTGGCTGAATCAAAGACTATCCTTGCACCTGCTCCGCGTTCAGCGACCCGGATTTTGTCGACAGCGGTGCCAACGTATTTCTCACGAAGTAATTCGATGATAGAGACGTCTGAAATATCGATGAACATCCTGGCGGGTTTGTCACCTTCACCGGCCAGTGTGGCAGTTTTGTAGCTTGTTACCGGAGCTGTCGAAGAAAGCAGAATTGTCGTTTCCATCTCATTTTTGCTGATTTGAAAATCGGTAATGGATGGAACCGATGGGGTGTTGAGTTTCAATCGCTCATTGCGATCCTCATCGGCCGGTGCTATGACAATCGAGATATTGTTACCGTTTCGGTTAACGGTATAGTCATGGGAATCGGCGATGGCGATTTCAAAGCGAGTGACCTGCGGGTCCTGATCAGAGAGAGTGGTAACAGTCATCTGGCCCACAGGGTTTTGGACAATCAGAGGGGCGGTGGTTGACACGCCTTCATCAAAAACAGCACCTGCGACATTGACAACCACCCTGAACGGAGCAAACAGCTCTGACACCGTGTATGGTGGGATAGATTTACCAACAATGTCTATTGAAAGAGTGTTGTTTGCAAATTTTGATTCAAGTGCGGAAATGTGATATTTCTGCAGTGCTGTAGCATTTTCTGCCTCCTGAGCGAAAACCTCGGCTCTACCGGATAGCAGGATAATGGTCAGCACAGAAAGAACGGCCAATTGGGAAATTGCAGACCTCGCGTACATTATTTACTCCTCTCCCTCTTTCTTGAGAACCATAACGGTTTTAGTAACTATTTTTCTTCCGGATCGGGTTTCCGCTGTTTCCTCGATAAAGACTTTGTTCGGAATGATGTCTATAACGGTGCCACGCCTTCCGATTTTAGTCCCTACTGAAATGATGTATCCCTTACCGGTAAAATCCTCGACCATGGCGAACTGCTTTCCGCCACTTTTCAACATTCCCACTAGGTTGAGCTGGCCCGGCTCAAAAAGCTGCATGCCGGTTAACGTGACTTTCTTTTCGACAATTTCATCTGGTTGTACTTCGTTGGTAGTCGATTTGGTTGAGATAAAAGGCACGAATGGGTCTTTACGGTTCTCCAGGATGTATTCAAAATTCTCCTGAGAGGTTACAGCGGCGATCTCAATTTCACCATTTTGAGATTCTGCTGCTGAACCTGGCAATGGCAAAGAGATCAGCAGAGCGAGTGTAGACCCAGCAAGGCAGGTTATCTTGCCTGTTTTGTGCGGGAAAAGAAATCCGAGTATTGAATGTTTCATAGAATACATCTTCCAGTTAGCTTTTATCTCTTCTTTTTGTTCTGCTTTGGAAGCTCTTTATTGGTAAACTGATACGTTACCAGCCTGCAGTCTGAATTCAGTAGCATTTCACCACCTTCAAGCTTAGGCGAACTCATTTTTACATTGGAAACGGAAACTATGCGCTCGAGCTTGCTGACCCTGTCGAAAAAAGCCCCGACGTTGTGATATGGGCCACGTACGTTTATTGAAACTGGTATTTCGGCATAAAAATCTCTCGGTACGCTTGGCATTGGTTTGAACTGGATGAAATCCAGGCCGGCATGTCTTCCGAGGGACGAGATATCGCGAAGGAGCTGGGGGATTTCTTTTTCTTTCGGAAGAAGCAAAGATTTTTCAGCAAACTCATTTTGCACCTGTGCAAGGTCTGCCTCAAGCTTGGGGAGATCTTTAGCTCTGTTCTGTACTTTGTGGAGTTGAGTGGTGAGTTGGCGTTTTTTGTTCTCAAGTCTTTCTATTTCTTCAAAGTTTGGGCTGAGAAAAAAGAGATAGAAAATAAGTGCTGGAAGGACGAATACAGCAACGGCCAAGAGAATCTTGAATTTTTTCTCGAGGGGAATGTATTTGGTATCTATGAAATTATTAATTGCTTCGTTCTTTTTCATACCGTAAGTACTCGAGGTTATTTTTTCGCTTTAGCGACACTTTCTTCACCAGCCTTTGGCTGTGGCTGAGCGACACTGCATCTTAATGAGAAACTTTTCAAATCCCTGCCGGCGATTTTCTTCAGCGACGAGTCAGTGAGATCAACTGATTTTACAAAATCAGAGGCTTTCAGTATGTCCATGAACTGCGCCACAGTCTGATTATCGAGTGCGACACCAGACAGTTGGAGTGAACTACCCTGCTGGTTGAGAGAAAGCAGCCATAAACGCTCATTGTCGACTCTGTTTGCAACCTCATCAAGTACTCTGACTGTAAGAGAAGAGTCTGATTTCAGTTTGTCGATTACCGCTGTCTTTCGCTGAAGTTCCGCCATTGTTTTCTCAATTTCCTTGATTTTTGCCAGCGGTTTATTGTATTTGCGAATCTCAGCATTAAGAGTGTTGATGTTCCCATTCAGGGAATTGACTTTTCCAGTCTGGATAGAAAAGACAATCCCGAATAGGCCGAGAAATAAAACAAAGCCGGCCAGGACAGCAAAGATCTGACGGAGTGCATTTGCCCTTTGTTTAAGTTGCCGAACAGGGAGCAGGTTGATTCGAATCATAACTCTTCCATGATCGGGCCCACTGGCCCTTAAATTACAGATGGTCTAATGGCAATCCCGGTTGCAATGGCCATTTCAGGTCCGATACTGTTGAGATAGTCAGTGTCTATTTTTTTGGGGTCAAACCCCATATTTTTGAACGGGTTGAATAAGTTGACTTCCAGGCCTGTCTCCTGGGACAGGAAGTCGCACATGCCGGCAACTTTGGCACCGCCGCCACTCAGTACGATCTGTTGGAGCGGCATGTCGGGGTTGTTAGCATGGTACAGGTCAATAGCCTTTTTGATCTCAAGAACCCATTGGGTGCAGGTCGAGAGAAAAATTTCTTCGATGGTCTCCTGGTTTTCGCCGGCGGGCTCCTGACCGAGTTTGATCGCTTCCGCGTCTTCATAGTCAGTGTCAAGCGAGGCCTGAATCTGCTCTGTGAGCTGGCGGCTCCCTACTACGATATCCCGCGCCACGACTGATAGGCCATCGGAGATGATATTGATGTTCATTTTTGAAGCGCCGATATCAACCAGGGCAACGTTGGTGAGGTCTCGGGAGCATTGCTCGAAGGTGTTTTCCATTGCGAATCCATCGACATCCACCAGGACCACCTGAAGGCCGATGCCCTCAAGCATCTGCAGGTAATCGTCTATCACCTCTTTCTTGGCGGCGACCAGCATGACGTCAGTGCGCTCTTCACTTTCTTCCTGAGGTGTTATACGCTGAAAATCGAGGTAGACGTCTTGTATATCAAAAGGTATATATTGTTCTGCTTCGGCCAGAATATGCTCTTCGAGCTGTTTGTCGTCCATGGCATGCAGGTTGACCTTTTTAACGATCACAGAATAGCCGGAGATTGAAATGCCGACTTTTTTGGTTCGTATTTTCAGGTTGGAAAACAATTCGGCAATGGTCTTGCCGACTATTTCCGGCTCTACCAGAGTGCCATCGTCGACAGCTCCTTCGGGTAGCACAGCACTGCCGACGGAAATAACCTTGAATCCATTGTCTGTCTCCTTAAGTTGACAGACTTTTATTGCATGGGATCCAATATCCACGCCAATGACGAGATCCTTTTTTGATAGAAACGGCAAATTCATGGTCAATAGTTGGGCATTAATTTTTAAACTATCAAATAACCGAATTTAGCAGTACTGCGCTAAACTCCAGATTTCTCATACTTAGTCGTTATTAAGGACACAATTGAGTTGAATTGTCAAGGGAAACAGCAGGGCCAAAAGGTATTAATTTCTTTTTTTAAACAGTGATTTAGCAGGCACTGAGAGGGTGCTGAGAGTCATTCTCCACAATATATTGTCTACCAACCGCCCGATTACTCTCTATATAGTAGGTGTTGTTGGAAAAAATGAGTATTACTAGGAGCTGCAGGGAATCTGAAAATTGTCGGGGCAATGTCGCTTGTATTTAAAGTCTGGATAATGTAGCCTTGCTTTGTTTCTATCATCATGAATACTTTTCAAGCCGAAATGAGGTTCGAAGTTGACTAAAACGAACAATAAAAAATCTCTTGTCAGGGAATATATTGAAGCCATAATTATTGCAATACTCCTTGCATTATTTATTCGCACTTTCATCGTGCAGGCCTTTAAGATTCCTTCGGGTTCAATGTTGCCGACATTGAAAATAGGTGATCATTTACTGGTAAATAAATTCAGCTATGGGCTTAAGTTGCCTTTCACCGGCACAGTGGTGATCCCCTGGAAGGATCCGCAACGAGGAGATGTTGTGGTGTTCAAGTTCCCAAAAGATCGTTCAATTGATTATATAAAGCGTGTTGTCGGTGTGCCCGGAGATATCGTTGAAATAAAAAACAAGCGAGTCTATATCAACGGTACGGCTATCGAAGACCCCCATGCCCATTTTACCTCACAACTGGTAGTCAGCGGCAGGGAGAGCAATCGGGATAACTATGGGCCGGTAACTGTCCCGGATGGGTCGCTACTTGTGCTTGGCGACAACCGTGATAACAGTTACGACGGCAGATTCTGGGGATTCGTTGACCAAAGAGACGTGCTGGGCAAGGCCTTTATCCTGTATTGGTCATGGGATCTCGAGAAACCGCTACTTTCAATGGATAGGTTCACGTCGGTTCGCTGGAGTCGGATCGGCAGCCTTATAGACTGATAAACCTTTGAACACGGGTAACACCATTGCAGGAAAACTATAACTTCAAGCACAGGCATATCCTCGGTCTCGAGCAAATGAGCGCCGATGATATCTGCCATGTGATCAATACAGCACGCTCATTTAAGGAGGTCTCCGCACGGCCGATAAAAAAGGTGCCGACCCTCCGCGGTAAGACAATCGTCAATTTCTTTTTTGAGCCATCGACAAGGACCCGCCTCTCATTTGAGATAGCAGCCAAACGAATGAGTGCCGATACCTTCAATATCTCGGCATCGACGAGCTCCGCCACCAAGGGTGAGACCCTCATTGACACTGCGAGAAACCTGCAGGCGATGAATCCTGATATCATTATCCTTCGCCACTCCAGTTCCGGGGCGCCGCATCTTCTTGCACGTAATGTTCAAGCTTCGATCATTAATGCAGGGGACGGAACTCACGAGCATCCGAGTCAGGGGCTTTTAGACATCATGACTATCATGGAGCATAAAGGTAGTCTCGCGGGTTTGAAAATCGCCATAATAGGTGATATTGCCCATAGCAGGGTCGCCGGCTCTGATATCAGGGGCTTTACCACACTCGGTGCACAGGTTTACCTGGCTGGTCCCAAAACTTTCATGCCGGCCGCGATCGAGCAGATGGGAGCAGTTGTCTGTGAAGATGTGCGCGACGCTGTTCGCGATGCGGATGTGGTTATGGCGCTCAGGATTCAGCAGGAGAGGCAGAATGACTCCCTCATCCCCAGTCTGCGTGAGTATGCCGTCTGCTACGGCATTAATGACAGGTTGCTGCAGCTGGCTAAAGACGATGTGTTGGTAATGCACCCCGGGCCAATTAACCGAGGTGTGGAGATGAATCCGGATGTTGCAGACGGCGCAAGATCTGTGATTCTGGATCAGGTGACAAATGGTGTGGCTGTCCGGATGGCACTGCTCTATCTCGTGTTGGGAGGAGATAAACCGGGCGTGGAGCAGGGAGGCTGATATGGACGGATTAATCATTTTAAAAGGCGGGAGGGTAATCGACCCGGTAAATGGCAGAGATGAAGTTGCGGATCTCTGGGTTACAGATGGGAAGATTGTAGCCTCTCAGGCTGAGACGCCTGCGGATGCCAAAGTAATTGATGCGACTGGTTGCTGGGTGGTGCCAGGGTTGATAGACATCCATGTCCATCTCCGCGAGCCAGGCCAGGAGTACAAGGAGAACGTGGCGTCTGGTACCCAGGCTGCCGCGGCCGGTGGCTTCACCGCTGTGGCATGTATGCCCAATACCACCCCGGTCAACGATAACGGCTCGGTGACCCGGCTCATACTTGAGCGGGCCGAAGGCTGTGCCGCCAGGGTGTATCCGGTTGGTGCAATCAGCAAAGGCAGCAAAGGCGAATCCCTTGCTGACTACGCAGAGATGAAAGAGGCCGGCATTGTCGCTGTGACAGATGACGGAATGCCTGTTGTCGACAGTCAGCTGATGCGCCGGGCCATGGAGTATGCGGCAAGTCACAAACTTGTTGTCATGTCCCACTCTGAAGAAGAGGCGCTGGTTAGAAACGGTTGTATGAATGAAGGGCTTAACTCCACCCGGCTCGGGCTTCGTGGAATCCCTGCCGCAGCCGAGTCTATCATGGTCTATCGCGAAGTGGCCCTGGCTGAGCTTACTGGCACCCATGTCCATATAGCTCATGTGAGTTGCGAAGATGCCCTGGCGGTTATCCGCTTGGCGAAACAACGTGGGGTGAAGGTTACTGCCGAGACCGCTCCGCATTACTTTACGCTCACCGATGACGCCGTGTTGGGGTACAACACCAATGCCAAGATGAACCCGCCACTCAGGTCGGAAAAAGACCGGGAGGCGATCAGGGCTGCCTTGGCGGATGGTACTCTCGATGCAATTGCCACTGATCATGCTCCGCACTCCGTTTTAGAAAAAGAGCTGGAGTTCAACTACGCTGCCAACGGCATCACCGGGTTGGAGACATCCTTGTCACTCACTCTGGAGCTTGTGCGCCAGGGAGTAATTACCGAAAGCAGGATGGTTGAGCTGATGAGCGCCGGTCCTGCGGGCATTATCGGTGTAGAAGGTGGTCAGCTTGGTGAAGGGGCAGTTGCGGATATCACTGTGATCGACCCGGAAATGGAGTACGTCTTTACCGCTGAAGCGAGTTTTTCAAAGGGGAAGAATTCTCCCTTTAATGAAACAAAGATGAAAGGGCGGGCGATAATGACCTTGGTCGATGGCGAGGTGAAGTACAGGCTCTGATCATTTTTCGCATACCTGAGTCATTTTTTTAAAGGGCGAAAGAGCTTGTGCTCCTCGCCCTTTTTCTATTGGTGCGAAGTGAGGGCCGTCAGGTCTTGTGCGTTTTATGGAAATAAGGTTATATTTCGCAAGGTAATTTTCGTATCACATCAATACCGTGAGGTGATACCTCGGCCTGGTATGCGAGAATCATAACTCCTTTGTCGACGGCTTCTTTCAAGGTCTCGCTGTACACGGGGTCGATATGGGCAGCAGGTGCAAAGCTGTCTGTGTCCATGCGCTGTACCAGAAAGAATATACAGGCACCGTGCCCCTGTTCTGAAAGGATCATTAATTCCTTAAGGTGCTTAGTGCCGCGGGTGGTCACGGCATCCGGAAACATTGCCTGACCATTTTCAACAAGCGAGCAGTTTTTTATTTCAACATAGGTTGTCATCTCGTTATGGCTGACAGCCAGGTCGAGTCTGCTGGAGCTTGAAACCTTCACTTCTCGACGAATAGCAGTCACTTTATCGAACTCGGCAATTTGACCGTCGTTGATTGCTTCTGCAACCAGTCGGTTGGTGAGGCCGGTGTTCACGCCTATCCAGGTACCATTATTTTGTACCATTTCGAGAGTGTGGGGGTATTTTCTCTTCGGGTTGTCTGATATACTCATGGCAACCGGGCTGCCGGGTTCAGAACAGGAGCGCATGGAACCAGTATTCGGGCAGTGGATAGTGAGGGTGGAACCGTCGGTGAGTTCCACATCGACGAGAAAACGTTTGTAGCGCCGGATTAAGGTGGCAGTTGTTAGAGGTGGATTAAATTGCATGCTTTTTTTGGGGATGTGTGGTATTCCTGATAGGTTTCTTTATGAAAAACAATGACGTCGCGTATAAACGAAATTTATGAATTTCGTTCGTTGAGGCCCCGCAAGCGATCCTTGATTGCGGACATAGAGGCGGCATTAACACTTGTGACACAATACTCATAAAGGAGACGTATTGCCATGTATTTAGGTATCAACGGTCTTGGACGAATTGGGAAGCTTTCATTATGGCACCATGTATCGCGTAAGCACTTCTCAGGGCTTGTTGTTAATACCGGTCGCGAAGTCGGAGGCGGACTTGCCGATCTTGCAGCGATCATAGAGCGTGATTCAACATATGGACGGCTGGGTACGTATCTCCACGGCCATACGGCAGGGAGGATGATCCAGGAGCTTGATGAAGAGAAAGGCTCCATGGTGATTAATGGTGTTCCTGTACGCATACTGAGGGAAGCCAGAAATCCTCTCGATATTGCCTGGCGGGAAAATGATGTCAAGCTGGTGGTGGATACCACCGGTGTCTTCAAAGACCCCACTGCGGATGCCAGTGAAGGCCGTGGTGCAATGAGAGGTCATATGCAGGCAGGTGCGGAAAAGGTTTTATTGTCTGCGCCATTCAAGATCAAATCCAAAGGGCTGGATATGCCGGACGATGCCATTACCACGGTGATGGGCATCAATGACGACATGTATGACCCGGCCAGGCACAATCTCATCTCTGCTGCCTCATGTACCACTACCTGCTTGTCATACATGATCAAACCACTCATGGAGCGAATGGGAGCGGATCGTATCCTCAGCGCCTCAATGGTGACTGTTCACGCGGCAACAGGCAGCCAGCAGGTACTTGATCGTCTGCCCGGCGCAGGTGCAGCCGACCTCAGGAAAAACCGTTCAATTCTAAATAATATCATCCTGACGACCACCGGTGCGGCCAAAGCGCTTTCGTTGGTTATTCCAGAGATGGAGAAAATCGGTTTTATGGCAGAATCTGTCCGTATTCCGACTTCAAGTGGTTCCCTGATTATCCTGGTGCTCAATCTGCAGGATGAATTTGATACCCCGACAAAGCGCGCGGATATCAACAGCATCTACAGAGAGTTTTCTGAGGTTACCCCATACCTCGAGTATACTGAGCAGCAGAATGTCAGCTCGGATATCCTCGGCACTCCAAGGGCTGCTGCGGTTATTGAAGCGTCTGAGACGCATACCCGTACCGCTGCTATTCCGGTCAACCTTGGCAAGGTCAAGGGGGCAACTGTTGCAGCTGGTGCCGATCCTGTCCTCAATGTACCGGTAACCCAGGCAGTAGTTTATGGCTGGTATGACAACGAGCTTGGTAGCTATACCAATATGCTCGGTGATTTAACCGTCAAGGTTGCCGACGAAATGGTTTAAGTCGTTACCTGTGAATATCCGTAACATGGCTCCGGAAGACTGCGGGGCCATTTCCATTATCGAGCAGGAGTCTCCATCTCCGTGGACACCTGCTCAGATTCTTGCCGAACTCCCCCTGCCCGAAAGTATTGTGCTTGTCTCAACCGGCGACGATGGTAACATTAATGGCTGGTGCTGTTCTCGCTATTGCGGGCCTGAAGCCGAGTTGCTGAAGATCGCGGTTGCGGGCTCCGAGCGCAGAAAAGGTGTGGCGAAAAAATTGCTCAGAGTTCTTATCAAAAAACTGGCGGCTGTTAACGTCAGTATTCTCTTTCTTGAAGTACGGTCGAAAAATGAACCGGCGTGTAAATTTTATTGTTCCCAAGGGTTTGCTCAAGTTGGCGAACGCGCTGGGTATTACGCGAATCCCAGGGATAATGCCTTGATTTATAGGAAAGAATTGCTCTATATTGATGGTTGAAGGTGCTATTTTCTTCCAGTTAGACAACCAGCCTTGTTCCGGAGATTTTACGATGAAGACTATATATGATTTAGAACTGTCGGGCAAACGTGTGCTCGTGCGCGCCGATTTCAATGTGCCGATGGATGATGGCGGCAATATAACCGATGACATTCGCATCCGTATGGTGTTGCCGACCTTGCAGCATATCCTTGATCAGGGAGGCTTACCGGTTATCTGTTCCCATATGGGGCGGCCCAAAGGGCAAAGGGTGGAAGCGTTCAGCCTGCGCCCGGTAGCGGAACACCTGGCAGCCTTAATTGGAAAAAAAGTGCATTTTGCCACCGATTGTATCGGCGAAGAGGCAGAAAAGGTCGTGGCGGCAATGGCAACAGGCGAATTAGTCCTGCTGGAGAATCTGCGCTATTATAATGAAGAGACAGCCAATGATCCGGAGTTTTCCAAAAAGCTAGCCCGCCATGCTGAGGTTTACATAAACGATGCTTTTGCCTGCTCGCACAGGGCGCATGCCTCTGTGGTAGGCGTTGCCGAATTGGTCAAAGATAAAGGCGCCGGCATGTTGCTGCAGACAGAAATGGATTACTTTCACAAGTCGATGGATAAACCTGTTCGGCCTTTGGTTGCGCTGGTTGGTGGTGCAAAGGTGTCATCGAAGATCGGTGCACTTGAGAATATGCTCGGCAAGGTCGATAGTATGGTGATTGGCGGCGCAATGGCCAACACTTTTCTAAAATCCATGGGAGTTGAGGTCGGTGCCTCAAAAGTGGAAGATGATCTGCTCGATACTGCCAGAAATTTCATAGCCGCAGCCGAAAAACAGGGAGTAAAGCTCTATCTGCCGGTGGATTTTGTGGTTGCTGACTCATTCAGTCCCCACGCAGTTACCAAAAACGTGACCTACAAGGATATCCCGGAAAACTGGATGGCCCTTGATATTGGGCCGGCAACCACTATCCTATTTCAGGAAGCGTTGGCTGATGCCAGAACCATTGTCTGGAACGGGCCAATGGGAGCTTTTGAGATGGACGCCTTTGCGCGGGGAACCATGGCTATCTGTCAGGCTGTCGCCTCATCACATGCTCTGTCCATAACTGGTGGCGGCGATTCAAATGCGGCAGTAAAGAAGTCTGGTGAATCCAGAAATATCTCGTATATGTCCACCGGTGGTGGTGCCTTTTTACACCTTATGGAAGGGAAAGAGCTGCCGGGTGTTATTGCACTTGGCGACTAAGACGTAACCGGTCGAGTCTGTTTACGTCATAGCAAAATTTCAAAGAGGATCATCATGAGAAAATCGTTGATGGCCGGTAACTGGAAAATGCATACCACCCGTGAGGATGCATGCCGGTTGGCTGAAGAAGTTATGAAGCATTGTCCCACCTTTGCGGATCGGGAGGTGCTTCTCGCTCCACCCTACACCGCTATAGCTGCGGTGGCTGAAACGGTTTCAGGCAGTGATATCATTGTGTCGTCCCAGAATGTCTGCTGGGAGGAGCAAGGTGCTTTTACCGGTGAGATATCACCGGTAATGGTTAAAGATGCTGGTGGTAGTGCGGCCATTATTGGCCATTCAGAGCGCAGGCAGCTGTTTTTTGAGACTGATACCCTGATAAATCAGCGGGTAAAAGGCGCTCTGGATTTTGATCTCATGGCCCTGCTTTGTGTCGGAGAGACCCTGACAGAACGTGAGTCGGGCCAAATGCTCAATGTCCTCGAAACCCAGATTAGAAACGGATTGGCCGGGGTGAGAGCCGAGCAGATGGCCAGGGTTGTTATTGCCTACGAGCCAGTCTGGGCTATTGGCACAGGCAAAACAGCAAGCAAAGAGCAGGCACAGGAGGCTCATGCTTTTATCAGGGAACTTATCTCAAAGTTGTTTGAAAAAAACGTTGCTGAGCAAATGAGAATATTGTATGGTGGCTCGGTCAAACCAACCAACGTAGATGAGTTGATGGCGCAACCCGATATAGACGGTGCGCTGGTTGGCGGAGCCGCTCTGGACGCTGAATCGTTCGGGCGTATTATTAATTACCAGAAGAACTAAAAGAAGGTCTGAATGGATACATTACTCACAATTGCACACGTTGTCGTTTGCCTCTTCCTGGTAGGCATTGTCCTGCTTCAGCAAGGTAAAGGCGCCGATATAGGTGCAAGCTTTGGTGGGTCCAGTCAGTCACTTTTTGGCTCAGAGGGCCCAATACCACTGCTGAATAAAATCACCACGGCAGCGGCTGTAATCTTTATGGTAACTTCGTTGTCTCTTGCCTATATTTCATCGGAAAAAAGTGCTGGATCTGTGATGAAAAGTGTGGTAAAAGAGCAACCCGCAGCAGTTGAAGAGGCAAAACCTCTTGCCCAGGAAGATGCAGTTCTTCCCGCAGCAGAAGAGACAGAAGCAGCAACAACTGACAGCGAAACAAAATAGACACACTCTTTGAGTGCCGAAGTGGTGGAATTGGTAGACACGCTATCTTGAGGGGGTAGTGGGCCACGCCCGTACGAGTTCGACTCTCGTCTTCGGCACCATTTATATAAAACCGTAAATTACTGAACAGTAATTTACGGTTTTTTTTTTATCCATTTTTTTAAATTGGATTTTCAGGTTGCTTTTGAATCTCAGCAAGGATCGATCGGGAATTAGGCGTGAGAATACAGACGTATAGGTTCAGTTGATTATATGCCTGATAAAAATACGCTGAAAGAATTGGAATGAAACGCTGCCCTGGTAGGGTGTAACTTCTAAATCTTTTTTTTATCCTCCCTCAAATCTTACGCTGAGGATGCTGGTAATCTCATTGTGTGTTGTCGCCATGTTGTCTATGTCTATAAACGACTATCCATCTATTCCCCGCCACCTTGTAATCATTGACCCCTTAACGGTTTCTCACTATCATCTGCTTTTCATGTAGGCAATCGAAATGTATTCAGTGAGGCAAGAATGAAATTTCTAGAGGCGAATCTTCTCGATCATCTTGAAAGACCTGAGTTTGCAGACCTGTATTCAGCCCTGGAGCCCGAATATCATGCCAAGGGGAACTTTGTCAGTCAGCCGGGTGATCAGCGCAATCGAATCTTCATTGTTGTGCATGGCCGGGTGCGTATTTATCTCGGTTATGAGGAAAAGGAGTTCAGTCTCGGTATTCTGACGCGCGGAGATATCTATTCGAGCCATACCCCTACATTTGTGCAGGCGCTTACTGACGCAACCCTGCTTACCGCCAACGTTGAGACTTTCCGGCAACGCATGGTCGGTGACCCTGAAATCACCAAAGCCATGGTACGGGTGCTGGGTAATATTCTGGAGCGTTCTTTCTCAATAATTGACAGCCTTGCCTTTAAGGATGTGGGTGCACGTCTGATAGCTCTGCTCTCCTACGAAGCGAGAAAACACGGATCAGTGCAGGGTGATGGTTCAATTGAGGTTGAAATAGATCTGTCGACCGAGCACCTGGCTCGTCTTGTGGGCTCGTCGAGGCAGACGATCTCAATGCTCCTCAATGAACTTATACGTGGCGATCTTGTTATCCGGCCACGGCGGGGACTCTATGTAATTCAGGACATTCAGGCCCTGGAACATGCTGGTGGGATAGGTATCCAGTAAGCGGTATTGTTTTTTTCTTTTTCCTCTGTCAGGTAGACGACAGTTTTTTAACTGACGACGGTGTACTGATGTACATACCTAGTGAGGTAAACCGGGTTTCCTGAGCGTAAAAAGATTTCGGAGGAGAAAAGATGGCTAAAGATAGTGGTGATGTGAAGAACAAAAGCATCTGGGAAGATGCTACGAAAATGATAGAAAAAGCGGCCAGGGATGGCGTGGAAACTGTCTGGGATCGTTTTGAACAACAAACACCCGGGTGCAAATTCTGTGAATTGGGGTTGACCTGCAAAAACTGCAATATGGGACCATGCAGGATCAGCCTCAAAGAAAACGGCAAGATGCAGCGTGGAGTTTGCGGGGCTGATGGTGACGTCATTGTAGCCCGAAATTTCGGCCGCTTTGTCGCTGGTGGCTCTGCTGGACATTCCGACCATGGCCGGGACCTGATTGAATTACTTGAAGCGATAGTGGAGGGCAAAGCCAGTGCTTACACCATCACGAATGAAGAGAAGCTGTACCGGGTCGCACAGGAGGTAGGAGTAGCCACCGATGGCAGGACAAAGCAGGATGTGGCGAGAGAACTGGTCGATGTCTTGTTTGCAGATTTCGGCAGCAGAAAAAAAGAACTGGCCTTTATGGGCCGGGTTCCCGAGAAGCGAAAAGAGATCTGGCGGCAGTTGAATGTAATTCCCCGGGGGGTGGACAGGGAAATAGCAGAGATGATGCACCGCACCCATATGGGGTGTGATAATGACGCGATTTCCACCATGCTGCACTCAGCCCGGACGGCCTTGGCAGATGGTTGGGGTGGCTCGATGATTGGGACTGAATTGTCGGATATTATTTTCGGCGTACCGACACCCGCTGCATCGAAAGTAAACCTGGGAGTGATCCGGAAAGAACAGGTCAATATCCTGGTGCATGGCCACAATCCGGTGGTCTCAGAAATGGTTTTGGCAGCAGCCCGTGATCCGGAAATGATTGCCAAAGCAAAAGCAGCAGGTGCAGAAGGCATCAATATCGGTGGATTGTGTTGTACCGGCAATGAGCTGCTCGGCCGTCAGGGAATTCCCATGGCAGGCAACCACCTGATGACGGAACTGGCCATAGTGACCGGGGCGGTGGAAGCTGTTGTGGTCGATTACCAGTGCATTATGCCAAGCCTGGTTCAGGCGGCTGCGTGTTATCATACCAGGTTTATCACGACTTCCGACAAGGCGCGTTTTACCGGTGCAACCCATGTGTCATTTGATACTTCAAGAGCAGCGGAGCAGGCGCGCCAGATCGTCGAAATGAGTATTGAGGCATATGGTAGTAGGGATAACTCAAGGGTTGAGATCCCGGTGGAGCCGGTGGATATAGTCTCAGGTTTCTCCAACGAAGCCCTGCTGGACATGCTGGGAGGTAGTCTTGAACCGTTGCTTGAGGCTATTAAGGACGGATCGATCCGTGGTGTCGTGGCGATAGTTGGCTGCAATAACCCCAAATTCACCCACGATTCACAGAACGTGGGGCTCGCTAAAGAGCTCATCAAGAGAGATATTCTCGTGCTCGCCACCGGCTGTATCACCACAGCGGCAGGAAAGGCGGGACTGATGGTTCCAGCAGGTGCCGAAATGGCAGGGCCGGGTTTGCAGAAGATCTGTGGCGCTCTTGATATACCACCGGTGCTGCACTTCGGCTCATGTGTTGATAATTCGCGGGTCATCCAGTTATGCGGTAGTATTGCCGACGCTCTGGGCGTTGACATCTCTGATCTTCCGGTCTGGGGCGCTTCGCCTGAGTGGTATTCGGAGAAAGCGGTGGCTATTGGCGTTTATTGCGTGGCTTCCGGTATTCCGGTGCAGATCGGTACCCCGCCCCAGATCACTGGTTCAAAGCTGGTGACTGATCTGGCAACAGGTGGGCTGGAAGACGTTTTTGGCGCATCATTTCTGGTGGAAGCGGATTACAGGATTGCGGCAGAGAAGATGGATGAGCGGATCAAGGCAAAGCGTAAGGCGCTTGGGCTTGATGAATAGTCACTATTCAGGTTGTAACGGGTGGGGCAGTACACGGCAATAACATTGCTGTGATACGTTCAACTGTACGACAGATCACAGACAAAGAAAAAGGGGGTGTTCCGTGTGAACACCCCCTTTTTCCGTTCGGCGAATTACAGGCTGATACCAGCTTATTTCTTTAGTGCACCAATGGGCAGAACGGTACGGCCGTACTCATTGTTCAGTACCTGCGCCATGGCAAAATAGATCGCGCTCGCGCCACAGATGATGCCTTCAAAGCCGGCAATGGTACCGATCAACTCGCTGCCCGTGAAATCGCGGGCAGCAAGCAGAAAGAACAGCAGCGTCAATGAACCGAACACAAACTGTTTGGCCCGGGGATAGCGGAGTGAGCCGACAAACATGAAGGCGGTGAAAATTCCCCAGAGGAGAAGGTACCAGCCCATGAAGCTATGTGGACTTGCAGGTAGTCCCATATGCGGCATGGTGAGCAGGCCAACAAGGGTAAGCCAGAACAGTCCGTAAGAAGTAAAGGCCGTGGTGCCGAAGGTGTCACCCCGGAAAAAGCACATGATGCCGACGATTACCTGGGCTATACCACCATAGAAAATGCCCATGGCAAGAATCATGGAGTCGATGGGAAAGAACCCGGCATTGTGAATATTGAGCAGAATAGTTGTCATACCGAACCCCATAAGTCCTAGGGGTGCGGGATTGGCAAGTTCGCGAGACATGTTTCACCCTTTGTAAATGAATAATTCCAGCCACCGTTGATGCTACTGCGCACCAGGTGCAAAAGAAAAAGGGAGGAACTTACAGAAAGACGGGGAGTAAAGCAATTAAAATTCACGAAAACATGTTGTGATATGTACTTCGCAAAGTGATAGTTCTACCTCTGTGATGAGGGAATGTGTTGGTATCTCAAAGATATTCAGAAGCCAGGATGTACCGCTCTCATAGATGACAAAAATGCAGAATGTCGAATGAGGTTTTACGGCATATCCTCAAAGCGACGGGTTGAGCTCATTCGGCAGAAATATTCTCTATGTGGACGCGGGGTGAGAACCTCGATGTCCTTTGCAGGGCAACCTCATATTATGACCCTGCAGTAAGGTCCTAGCGTTATGAGTAATTCTCCGCAGGCATCTGTGGGTAACGTAGCGGGAGCCTCTCAAACGGTTTGGCAGAATCGGGCATAGAGTAAATTTGAAGGTGAAATTGACCGTTTGTTTATGCAAGATGATCTTTAGCTTCGAAAAGTCGGGTAAAGGTGTCATGCGTAGACATCTGTGTGGACTGTGTTACAATCAACAAAGAAAATTGAATTATGTTGTGAACAATTCTTGACCTTGTCCCGGGGCTATGGTAAAAACACGTCTCCTTGCTACGGGAGAGCAGAAACTGCTCAACCGTCCGGGTCAACTACCTGATATCAGCAGTCCGGATACCAGGCAGCTTTAACCGGAGCAATCATATTGCTGTTATGTGCCGAAGTGGTGGAATTGGTAGACACGCTATCTTGAGGGGGTAGTGGGCCACGCCCGTACGAGTTCGACTCTCGTCTTCGGCACCAACATATAAAAAAGCCGGAATCACTGAAAAGTGATTCCGGCTTTTTTCGTTTATACCGTTCTCGAATTATAATTCCCCATGAGATAGCAGAGGTTTCGAATTCTGGTCCCTGCATAAACAAATAATCTGATCACCAAGACTCCACAGCTAAAGGTTGATGCGTGGCAGAAGCAACGGGGACCAGAAGTGAAACTGCATGATAATCGATTTTCACGAAGCAGGAGCACATCGCCCAATGATAGGGTAATGTTTGATGGTGCAGGACTGTGGCGTATGTAACTCTGCTGAAAAAAACTCAGCGGATCAAGCTTTGCTCTGGAAAGGAGAAGAGTATGGGGACGGATGGCTATAATCCAGCTTTGCATCATCTGGGCAGGCGTTTGCGGTTGGCAGTGATTGGTGGCGGCCCTGGATCGTTTATCGGGGGAATGCACCGGCAGGCGGCCAGATTGACTGACTGTTACGAGTTGGTTGCTGCAGCACTTTCCTCAAACCCGGAGCGCGCAAGACAAGGCGGGAAAGATCTGGGCCTTTCAGAAGATCGCATCTACACTGATGGACTGGAGCTGATTCGATCCGAAGTGGCCAGAGACAACGGTGCAGAGGTTGTGGCGATCATGACACCGAATGACAGTCACTTTATCTATGCGGCTGCCGCAATGAAGGGTGGTCTGGATGTGATATGTGATAAGCCGATGACCAATACTCTGGATGAGGCAGAGAAGCTTGTCGACATGGTAGCGCAGACAGGGCGGATATTCAGGCTTACGCATAATTACACCGGCTATCCACTGGTACGTCAGGCAAAAGCCATGGTGGAACAGGAGGAATTAGGTGAGATTCGACTGATTCAGATTGAGTATGTGCAGGGCGGCAAGGCTGATGAGTCGAAGGCAGATCCGACAGGGGCAAATGCTCCCTGGCGTTATCGAGTTGAAAAAGGTGGTCCTTCTCTGGTGATGGGGGATATCGGAACCCATGCCCATAATCTTATCAGATATGTGACAGGTCTGGAGGTTGCGGAGGTTGCTGCAGAGGCAGGTGCCATAGTACCGAACCGGCTGATTGACGATTATGCCGGGGCTATGCTCCGCATGAATAATGGTGCGCGGGGGAGTTTCTGGGTAACCCAGGCCGCGGCGGGGGTGGAGAATTCGTTACAGTTTCGAATCTCCGGAACTAAAGGTACTTTGGAGTGGGGCCAGGAGGTTCCGCAGCGTTTAACTTTTAAGCCCCTTGGCCGGCCGGCAGAGGTGAGGACACCAAACGGCCCCGGAACTTTGATGCTTTCCGCATATGCCAGCCATATTGTTGCAGGGCACCCAGAAGGTTTCCCGGATGGATTCGCCAATATTTACCGGGATGCTGCAGAAGCTATAGCTGCAAAACGTGCTGGTGTTCAACCAAGGGGGGAGGCGATGACCTGTCCTGATGAAAAAGACGGACTAGCCTCTATCCGCTTTGTGACAGCTGTGCTGAAATCCTCTGAGCTTGAGAGCCGTTGGGTTGGAGTTTAGTTGTTTCTTCTAACTATCAGAATTGTAGAGGGTTCTCTAAACTTTTTCAGGCTGAAGATTGGGGTTGAATAATCGTTCTTGTTAATGTCGTCTTGGACCGGACGGATAAGCGTTATGGTCATGTGTCTAATCATGCCTATCAATCAAGTGTAGTTATTTCCGATTGAAAATAATCATTCAAAAAGTTAGGTTTGGGGTGCTGGTGGTGTAAATCCTAGATCGTCTACGATTAATCTAACTCAACAGGGTGACTTATGATCAAGCAAATGGCATTGTGCGTTACGTTGGCCTTGAGCGCTGGTTCAGCAATAGCTGCTACGGAGATAACGCCGGGTGGTCCCTGGCTCACACCAAATCAGCAGGTTTCATTATCGAGGATCAGCACATACGAAGATCTTGAGAAGAAACTTTTTCAGTTAGAAAAATCTTCCAAGGGTCTGGTGGAGCTGGAGGTAATTGGGCATTCCGGGCAGGAGAGAAATATCTATCTGGCAAAAGTCGGTAATCCTGCAAACACTCCCGTTATGATAATGACTCAGCAGCATGGTAATGAACAGATGACCACAGAGGCTGCGTTGCAGGTGTTGCAGCAACTTGCCACCGGCAACAGCAAGGTAATGTCGATTCTCGATAAACTTTACGTCCTGATGATTGTACGGGCTAATCCTGATGGTGCTGTGTTGGATACCAGGGGAAACACTGACCCATCGGCACCTCCGCGCAACTCAGGGAGTTGTTTTGCCAGTGATGGCACGGTTATTGATGAACTACTTGATCAGGGGCGAGGGGTGTATTCCACAACTTTCGTGGATGCTGATGGAGTCCTTCAATCGGACTATGATATCAACAGATATCATTGGCACGATTGGTCGCAGAGTGATCAAGTCGTCTGCAATCCAGGGCTGTCAGGCCCTGCATTTGATCCAGATGTCAACCCGGTACCTGAAGCTCAGGCAGTTCTTGATGCCTTCAACTATTATGCCCCTCTCTGGATTGCAGATTTTCATCATCAGGCGACATATGTCACAGATGATGGTGAAAATGTCACGAGCTCAATTCTCTGGCCGAGAAATGAGAATGTTGAGGCGGGGGTAGTCGATCTTTCGAAACAGTTGTGTGTGACAATCTATGAGCATATGCAGCAATTTGGTTTCTCGACTGTAACACTTTATCCTGGTGGTACCTTCCCTGGAATTGCCAGGAATGCTTACGGACTTGGTGGCTCCGGTTCAATTCTCGTTGAACTGAAAGGTGCAATAGGGCAGAAGCAAAGTGGTATGATCATTAAGCACGCCTCAGAACAAATGTGGGCTATACTGGAGGCCACCGCAAACGAAAGCCTTTTTGGGATAGATCCGCTATTGGCTGATGAGATACCGGCAGATCGTTACTTCTATTACAAAGATTTCCAGAAGTCGGCAGATGACAGTGAAGAATAGATCACGGCAATCTCCTGATTGGTTGCCGTCAGCTCTCTGCAGCACCATTTTAGTTTGCTGAGAGGTCGTTTCATGCTCTATTGGCCTGCGTTCCCTGTGAACAGCGGGCGGATAGAGCATGAAGCCGAACTGCTGGGCGATTATGAAAGGCATCATTATTGATATTGCTCACAAAACCCGCAAATTGTGAATTTCCAGATTGCGCGGCTGTAGTGGTTGCTCCCAACAAGCGTTCCTGAATTGGATCAGGTTTTAATAAGGCAGTCCGACCGTACTTCTTTTTTTTGCAGAACTGATTTTCGCAGGCAAGGTGTTCATATTATTTAAAAGGTTAGGCTTTTGCTCATTATGTGTGCTGAATACGTGGTGGTTTCAGTAGATTTTCTCAATGAGAAAGATTCCTGATTGTGGTATTGACTCGTGAAAGATAGCGCTTCAGCTGTATTTGTAATTATTCTTTCAACGAGCAGTTACCATGTTAAACAATTCTGTAGATTCTCCATCAGAGCCAAGTCCCTCGGCTCTGGCTCTTTTTCCGCTTGGCGTTTTTCTTCTGCTATTTATAGGGGTTGGCGGTTATTTGACCATGCAGGGGGTAGATTTTGCCTTCTATCAGCTTCCTGCCCCCGTTGCCGCCTTGCCTGCCGTTATCCTGGCACTCATTTTGAGTAAGGATAAACTCAATAAGGCACTCGAACATTTTCTGCGCGGCGTAGGCCATAACGATATAATGGCCATGTGTATGATCTATCTGCTGGCAGGCGCATTTGCCGCTGTTGCCAAGGCAACGGGTGGTGTTGATGCCACTGTCAATCTGGGCCTGTCTCTGTTGCCGGCGAGTTTTATCCTGCCTGGCATATTTATTATTTCAGCTTTTATCTCAACAGCCATGGGCACTTCTATGGGCACCATTGCTGCTGTCGCCCCCGTGGCGTTGGGAATTGCGCAGGTGGCAGGCATTGATACATCCCTGATGGCTGGTGTGGTCTTGAGTGGTGCCATGTTCGGCGATAACCTGTCTATCATTTCCGATACCACTATTGCGGCAACCCGCTCCCAGGGCTGCCACATGAAGGATAAATTCAGGGAAAACCTGTTTATTGCCCTGCCTGCAGCTGCTGCAGCAATCGCCATATTCATGATGAGCAACAGTGTTACCGATGCTCCGGCAGCAGAGTCTTTTGAGTGGATCAAGGTACTTCCCTATATAACGATCCTGGTATTGGCCGTTTCGGGGTTGAATGTTTTTGTGGTTTTGGGAATTGGCATTTTGCTGGCTGGAACGATTGGTATGGTTTCGGCAGCGGATTATACCCTGGGAAATTATGTAAAAGATATTTATGCAGGTTTTGGCAATATGCAGGAGATTTTCCTGCTCTCCATGCTTATCGGCGGCATCGGTGAATTGATGCGAAGACAAGGTGGTCTCGCCTGGCTTACAGGTCTGGTTGGGCGGGTAATCGGTGCGTTCAGCAAGGATCATAACACCGGCAGTAACCTGAAGGCAAGTGAGCTGGGGATCGCTGGGCTTGTGGCCCTTACCAATGTCTGTACAGCGAACAATACTGTCGCTATTATCGTTTCCGGTGGTGTGGCCCGCAAGCTGGCTGAGGAAAACGGGGTAACAGCAAGGCGGTCCGCAAGTCTGCTGGATATTTTCTCCTGCGTCATACAGGGCTTGTTGCCCTATGGTGCCCAGGCATTGTTGCTTGGTTCGGTTTTTGCGCTTTCGCCTCTTTCTGTGGTCTCACATTCGTACTATTGTTTGTTGCTTGCAGCATCAGGTATCATTGCGGTTTTTTTGAAACGTCGAAGGCAATAACCGGCGGGTTGTCATTCATCAGGGTTAAGGGGCGGAATACGGCGTGCCGGCATAATGCTGGTGCGCATATTCTATTCTACGAGTTCATCTTTCCCGGACACAAACGTGGATACTGGGGATGTATCTCCGCTCTTGATTATCTCAGAACATTCTGCAATCGTTGAAATAGGAATAGTTGGTGACTTTGTAACGAGTGATTTTACTGTTCCGGGCTTTGATCTGCAGTTGCATGTTGGCAGATTTGAAGGAGTTCTATTATTAACAGCAGGTGGCCAAGTGAGGAGGCTATGGAAAGTAAACATATAGCAATGAACGCATTGAAAAAAAGTATTTCGATATCAATAATGTTGGCAGCAATGGCTCTTTTTGCCAGTGGTTGTTCAGTATCCTATTCTCTGGAGAAATCATCCGATTCCGTTTCCAAGAGCTCTGAGTCGATTATGGGGAGTTTTGAGTCAATTTCCGCAAGCTCATCCGGCTCTGATGAGTCTGTGGCAATGAATCTGAAGCTTTATCAGGATGACGTTGCAGGTCTGGTGAGTTTTTATGTGAAAAGGCACGGAAAGAGCCGGGCTGCATTTGAGAATGACCTGAATCAGATTGCCAGATCCCATGGCATTACTAACTGGGAGACAATGGAAGAAACCTACGAGGCAATTGGACGTGGTCTCAGTATTGGCGGTGTCTCAGTTTATGGGCATAGCTGGTTGCTCGACGAAGGGTTGATGAAAAGATATGATAGAGCCCTGAAAAGAGGATATGGCGTTTCCTAAGTATATTTCCGCTCTTTTTCTCTTTCTGTTTTTTTCCTGCTCTGCCCTGGCGGTAGAGCAGGAGCTTACCCTTGATTTCGTCTACGTTTCTCCCAATACCGGGCATGCTGCTGGTGGCCATTATGGTTTGAAGTTAGGGGGATTTCTGTACCATTACCAGTTTTTTGCTAATGGTGAATTCCTGCTTGTGCGGGACAGCTGGCAAAAGTTCACTCTTATTTATGCCGAGTTAAGCAACCGCCCTATTCATATCGCTGAAGTACCTGTTGATGCCAACACCTTTGAAAAAGTTGAGCATCAGCTGGCACAGACCCTGGTCAGGCAGAAGCTTGATCAGCAGCAGCGCCATGACCTGATCAGGGCCCAGCGTTTGCTTGATTCTCTGAAAAGTGATAACAGCCGTATTGTTATCCCTGCTGTGGGATTTTTTGCAGTAGATAATTCAGTTGGTGCTGCCAGGTTGTCGACTTCTTTACGGCAGAAAATTGCCGCAGATATTGGCGGTGGGGCTTTTGCAGAGAAAATCGGCAGGATTGAACAGCGTATCGCCTTGCATGAGACAAAGCCTGTTACTGCTCAATGGAGCCTGGAACTGCAGAATATGTTGCAGAAAAAGCTTGCCTTGGAGGTTATTGATTCAGGGCGTAGCCTCAGTGAGTCGGCGGTCATTGCACCTCTCCCCGACGAATTGCCGCTCAATGAAGATGTTCTGGCTGCTCTTAAAAAATATCGGCAGACTGTATATCAATCACTGTTGAGGCTTATCGTCTCAGATCGTGCCGGCGACGGGTCGGCGCTGCTCCTCCAGCTTGCCAGATACCATGTGCTGTCTCTGTCCCTGGAAGAGCGGAGACTGTACTCACTCGACCCCTTTCCTGAAGATGCCCTTACAATTACCCTTTCAGAGCAAATTGTTGAATCTGATGCCTTGCAGAACCTTTATCGCGCCCAGTTGCTTGACCGCCGGAATCTGATGGAGCAGATGGTGACGGGTCAACATCATGAACTGGTAATAAACAGGCTGGAAGAGGTTCGGGGGAGAATGGCTGAACTCGATAAGGTGTTTCAGGGCGCGGATCAAATACGTTATGATCGAGGCAAAATGGTGCCAGAGAAATCCGGGGCTGTGCACTATGACTTTCAGTTTTCAGAAGATACCTTGGAGGCGGCCATTGCAGACATCTCAGACGAATTAGAGCAGGCGAACCGCCAGATTCTTGCAAATTACAGCTATAACTTGCTCAGTCGTAACTGTGTGACAGAGATGAATCACCAGCTGAACGCATCGTTTTCCTCCCGCGAAGAGGGTGAACGGCAGTTGGGGGGCTGGATCTCGCCGGGTGAGCAATTCTCCTTCAGTCCATTCATGTTCCACAGCCTGGTCAAAAAAAATTATAATCTCCATGATAAAGAGGAGATTCTGTCAAGGCGATTACGTCAGCTTGAAGACCAGCAACTGAATTCGCTTATTGCCTGGCTGCGAGAGTCCAATGCGATGACGAGTACCCTCTATACCAGACGGGACCGAGATACTGCCTTTCTGATGTTTACCGATAACAACTGGGCATTACGACCGGTGTTTGGGCTGGTCAATGCAGGATATGGCGCTCTTTATACTCTCGTCGGGGTGTTGACCTTGCCTTTTGATAAAGGTGAACGTTTAGAGCAGGGAGCACAGGGGGTATTCTATAGCCTTCCAGAACTGGTATTCGTCAATATTCGCAAGGGTACATATCTTGCGCCGGATTATTCCTTTCTAGAGGAATCCCCGTAAAAAAATAGGCACTATTTGTTTTAATTATAGGATCGCGAAAGATTAGTGATCATGCCAATCTGTGAAATTCATTGTGCTTTCTGAAATGATAAACTAGGTTTCTGGCCACGATGTAGCGCATAGTGTGCAAAATGTGCATTTGTCACATTGTGGCCGTAGGGACGGAAGATGTGAAGGGCAGACTCAGGTGTCTGTACTCGCATGGAATATTTTTTTAATAAGTTTATTCAAGGAGTTGAGGTACGATGTCGGATACCCACAAAGTTGCAGAAAGACGCCCGCTGTATATCTCATATGCCGGGCCCGCATTGCTCGAAACACCACTTTTGAATAAAGGAAGCGCCTTTACCGAATATGAACGACTTATGTTCAATCTGGAGGGGTTGCTGCCGCACAATATAGAGACAATCGAAGAGCAGGCCGAGCGTTGTTACCAGCAGTTTAAAAGTTTTGAGAACTCACTGGATAGACATATCTATCTGCGCAATATCCAGGATACCAACGAAACCCTCTTTTTCCGACTGGTGGTTGAAAACGTGGAAGAGGTTATGCCGTATATTTACACCCCTACAGTGGGAAAGGCATGTCAGGAGTTCTCGAAGATATACCGTCGTAAGCGGGGATTATTCATCTCGTATCCCGATCGTGACCGCATAGATGACATTTTGCAGAATGCGACCAAGCACAATGTTAAAGTGATTGTCGTCACCGATGGTGAACGAATTCTGGGACTTGGTGATCAGGGTATCGGCGGCATGGGCATTCCTATCGGTAAGCTCTCGCTGTATACCGCCTGTGGTGGAATCAGCCCGGCGTATACTTTGCCGATTGTGCTTGATGTCGGAACCAACAATGAAGAGCTTCGCAACGATCCGCTCTATATGGGGTGGCGCAATGAGCGAATCGATGGTGATGAATATTTCGAGTTTGTAGAGAAATTCGTGCAGGCGGTTAAACGCCGCTGGCCGGATGTGCTGCTGCAGTTTGAGGATTTTGCCGCAACGCATGCTTCGCCGTTGCTGGAAGAATATCGTGACCGGATGTGCTGCTTCAACGATGATATACAAGGCACCGCAGCCGTTACTGTAGGGACTTTGCTGGCAGCGTGTAAAAATCTTGATCAGCAGTTGGGGGAACAGAGAATTCTCTTTTTGGGAGCGGGTTCAGCCGGCTGCGGTATCGGTGAGCAGATTATCGCACACATGAAACAAGGCGGGCTGACCGACGAGGAGGCCCGTGGCAGAATTGCCCTCATAGATTCCCGTGGTCTGGTCACGGATGATCTGGAGTATTTGAAAGATTTCCAGAAACCGGTTGCCCAGAAGCGTGAGGCCAGTGAAGGTTGGCAGCGTAACGAGAAAGGGCGGGTCGATTTTGTCAACACTGTTCGTAACTACAAGCCGACTGTGTTGATCGGTGTATCTATGCAGCCGCAGGTTTTCACCAAAGAGATCGTTGACCTGATGCTGGAGACTACTGAAACCCCAATTATTCTTCCCCTTTCCAATCCGACTTCCAAATGTGAGGCGTACCCCGAAGACCTGTTGACCTGGACTGATGGTAAGGCGGTTGTGGCTACAGGCAGTCCGTTTGATCCGGTAGAGCTGAATGGTAAGAGCTATCCGATTGCCCAGTGTAATAACTCGTATATCTTTCCGGGTGTTGGTCTTGCTGTTTTGGCCTCGAAAGCAGGCAGGGTGACGGAGAATATGCTGATGGCTTCCAGTGAAGCACTTGCAGAATGCTCAAAAGAGTATGAGGGCGATGCCTTATTGCCACCACTGACTGATATTCGTGAGGTGAGTGTAAAGATAGCCCGGGCAGTTGCCAAGCAAGCAATGGCGGATGGTGTGGCAAACGTCATCACTGACGAGGCTCTTGACGAGCAACTTTGTGAGAACTTCTGGGGTCCTGAATATCGTAATTACAGACGTACCTCCATCTGATCAGCTATCACAGTGGCTCACGTTATCTGAGATGGGCCGGATCTTCAATTGAGCGGGAGGCTGTTGCCTTCCGCTCAATAGTTCGGCTAAGAGGTATTCTTCAGCTTCTTAGCTCCCTCCCTGTTGTTTTACTTCCCCTTAAGGCTAGACGGTTGCCAAACGGTCAGACAAGAAAAAATGTGCCTGCATGGCAGTTCCGGGCAATTGGTTCTTGTTGTCGAAATATTTCGCAAAGAATAGTTCTTATTACTGATTGTGCTTGCTTTGCGCTATTATCTTTTATATCGGAAAGTTTTTCCATGGTCCTGTCAAGTAGTTGATTTCAAACTGGGGCAGGAGGAATTTAAAGCGAGAATAGTTTAAGTTTTAAGTGTGGCTAAATTGCCTGGGGACTACGCCCTGCTTATACTTTTGCATCAGTGGATCCCGGAAGGGAACCGTTTGAAAAGAGCTGGAAATCAGCTTCAGGTATTTGATACAACCTCAATTTGGGATGCATATAATGAAAAGCAGAACCGCAATATTCTTTTTCGCTCTTTTGGTGAGCCTTCTGGTAGGTGTTTCTTCTGTTGTTGCAAACACTGTGGTGAAAGTGGGGATGTCCGGCAGATATTTTCCATTTACTTTTGTTCAGATGGATAAACTGCAAGGTTTTGAAGTTGATCTCTGGAATGAGATTGCCAAGCGAAACAACTACATAGTCGAGTATGTCACTGCCAACTTCTCCGGTCTTTTTGGTCTCCTGGAGACGGGGCGGATCGATACCATCTCCAACCAGATAACCATTACCCCGGAGCGAAGCGCAAAATATCTGTTCTCTGAACCATATGTTATCGATGGGGCGCAGTTGGTGGTCAAGAGGGGGAATGGTGAAATTCAGGGCGTGGATGACCTGGATGGTAAAACCGTTGGTGTGAACCTCGGCTCAAATTACGAACAGCTGCTTCGTGAACTTGATATAGAGGGAACCATTAAAATCAAGACCTACGATACCGGCATTGAGCATGACGTTGCCCTGGGGCGGACAGATGCATTTGTCATGGATCGGCTCTCAACTGTACAGCTTATCAAAAAGGCCAACTTGCCGCTTGAGCCTGTTGGTGAGCCCTTTGAAAGGATTGAGAATGCCTGGCCCTTTGTCAATAATGCCCAAGGAGTGCAGTTGCGGGACGAGGTGAACAGTGCCCTTCGGGCAATGCGTGCGGACGGTACCCTGGGAGCGATAGCAGTAAAGTGGTTTGACGCGGATATCACAAAATAATAATCGGGGATTGGTTTTGAATACCTGTCTCCAGGTGGGGGGCCATGATTTTTGACCTGCAATATATGTTTTCGCTTATGCCGATTTTGTTCAGATATCTGGGCATAACCTTGGGTATGGCCTTTTGGGGGCTGTTATTCAGCCTTGTCATTGCGGTAGTTCTGGCGCTGGTTCGGGTATATCGGCTCCCAATTTTTAATCAGTTGAGTCAGCTTTATATTAGCTTTTTCAGGGGAACACCTCTCCTGGTGCAGCTCTTTCTGCTCTATTACGGTCTGCCGCAGATTGCCCCAGTGTTTGTGGGTCTCAATGCTTTTTCGGCAGCGGTGATAGGTTTGAGTCTACATTTTGCCGCCTATATGGCTGAATCTATCCGCGCTGCAGTTATTGGTGTTGATCGCAGTCAGCGGGAGGCGAGTTTATCTATCGGCATGACAGAGATGCAGGCCATGCGTCGGGTTATACTCCCCCAGGCTACCAGGGTCGCCCTGCCGTCGCTTATGAACTATTTTATCGATATGATCAAGTCTACCTCGCTGGCGTTTACCCTTGGCGTGGCAGAGATAATGGCCAGGGCGCAGATGGAAGCATCTTCCAGCTTCAAGTTTTTTGAAGCGTTTCTGGCGGTGGCGCTCATCTATTGGGGGATGGTGTTGATCCTTACCCAGGTGCAGAATTGGGCAGAGATCAGGTTGAACAGGGCGTATAATCAATAATTTTTCAGCTCTTATCTATCTTGGGGCCTGGCAGTACATCTATGATTCAGATCAGAAATCTTAGTAAGAAATTTGGAGAAAACAGGATCTTCTCAGGCATTGATCTCGATATTGCCAAAGGAGAAATTGTTGCCATAATAGGCCCTTCGGGAACAGGGAAATCTACCCTGCTCCGTTGCATCAATTTCCTCGAGACAGCCGATACCGGCAGCGTCAGGATTGACGATGTGTCGTGCGATATTCGCAGCGCCAGGAAGAGTGATATTCTGGCACTGCGTCGCAAGACCGGTTTTGTCTTTCAGAATTACGCGCTCTTTGCCCATATGACCGCCCTGCAGAATATAGCGGAAGGGCTGACAACCGTACATGGTTGGAAGAAAAGGGCTGCCTGTGACCGGGCCCGGCAGATTTTAGAAGATATTGGTCTCGGTGATAAGGGGGATCATTATCCTGCTGCTCTATCTGGTGGTCAGCAGCAGCGGGTCGGCATTGGCCGGGCAATGGCGCTGGATGCCAAGTTACTGCTCTTTGATGAACCGACCTCATCACTCGACCCTGAGTGGGTGGGGGAGGTGCTCGGCCTGATGCAGAAACTTGCCCGCCGCCATCAGACCATGCTGGTGGTCACCCATGAGATGCAGTTTGCCAGAAATATCGCCGACAGGGTTATCTTTATGGCTGACGGCGGATTCGTTGAACAGGGCGAACCGGCCAGGATCTTCTCGGCGGCAGAAGATGTGCGTTTGAAAAAATTCCTCAACCAGATTCAAATCCACTAAGAAGCCTCAAAAGTTTAAACAGAAAAATTTCTTCTACTCTTCCCGTAGCTATGGAGCAGAGGTGCATCTGTTTGAATCCACCCATATTTGCAATCACTTCACATATTTTTCTCAATTTCATAGAATTAGCACACGTGCAGTTTCGGTATCATCACCTGGCTCGGTTTGGCTATTATCAGTCAGCAGTTCCCTCAAGTTATTGTGGGTACGCTTCTGGCAGGTACATCAAATGATGCCATTGGGGGGGGGATTTTGTAAGGTTCGGTTGACAGATGTAGGTCCTGGCTTGGGTCCGTTCTATGCCTTATGTTTTTGGTTGGTTTAGGTTGGGGTGGGGCATTTGCATCGTATTGTTAGGTTCTTAATGGTGCTGGTCGATTGTGTTAAATATTTATTACTGCTTACGGCAGTGCTTGCATCCCAGCTGTGTACCATGTATATAGGTCAATAATTGGATACATATGTATTAACACTCGGGAGAATGTATCACTGTGAACAATGAACATACCTTACTGACACGGATCGCTTGGGCCTACTATAACGAAGGGTTGACCCAGGCCGAAATCGCCACCAAGCTCGGGATAACCCGTGCACGGGTTAATAAGTCACTTCAGGATTGCCGGGATAGCGGTTTTGTCCAGATTATCATTAATGCCGAAGAGGTAAGTTGTGCAGAGCTGGAGAATAAGCTCGAGAAGCGGTATGGACTTGTTAAAGCTATGGTGGTACCGACTCCCGTCAAGGAAAAACATCTCTATGCAGCGATAGGGGAAACCGCTGGCTCCTACGTTTCAGGTAATTTGCGGGATGGGCAGAGTCTTGGGCTTGGCTGGGGGAAAACCCTGCGTGCTGGCCTGGGCGGGGTGGTGCAGCGGGGACCATCTGAAACCTCCATTGTCTCACTCTTTGGTGGTCTGCCAAGAAGCGGAACGACTAATCCCTATGATATCGCAGCGGTTTTTTCCAGGCGGCTCAATGTTTCGAAATGTCATTATATCGCCGCCCCCATGTATGTAACCTCTGAGGAGGTTCGTACCACTCTCATGACCCAGCCAATGTTTGAAAGAACCTTTCAGCGTGCAGTAGAAGTGGATATGGCGCTGGTCGGTGCAGGTGATCTTACCGTTCGTTCCACCAATGTGGTGCTCGGGGCGCTTACCGAAAGTGAATGGAATTCCCTTCTTGAAGCAGATTCTGTCGGGGAGGTGTTCGGCTATTTTCTGGACAAAGACGGTCAGCCGATTGATCATCCTATTAACAGACGGTTCATGGGAGCCGATCTACATCACTTGAAGAAAATACCGACTAAAGTGGTCGCCTCGGGTGGTATTCATAAAGTTCCAATTATTCAGGCGGTCCTGCGGGCAGGATACGCAGATATACTCGTTACCGATGAGGTAACCGCTCAAGCTGTGCTTGAGAATTGATACAGACGAGGTTGTAAAACATGGGTAGTACAGTTGCATCATCGGACAGGGCTGTTATTGAAGCGGTGTTCTGGGATATTGACGGAACGCTGATTGACAGTGAAGAGTTGCATTATGAAGTAATCGCCGATTGGTGTCGCTTACGGGGCTATACCCTCAATAAGCAGGACAATGAACTTTTGCTTGGTAAGTCCATGGCTGAGAAATGGCAGCATCTTGCGAAAGTCCATGAGTTTAATAGTAATCTGGAATCTTTTTGCCAGGAGTGCGCCGATATCTATTGCGAGGCTTTGCAAGAGGGGATGGCGCGGTCTGAATCAATTGCTGTTTTCAATAAAATTGCCGAACTTGGTATTCCCCAGGCCTGTGTATCCAACGGCGACATGCAGGTAGTCGAGGCCAATCTCGCCCTGTTGGGGCTGAGAGAAATGGTACGTTTCAGTATATCAGGGCAGGATGTGGTAAATGGCAAGCCTGATCCGGAACCGTATCTGGTGGCGGCAGAAAAGCTTGGGGTGAGCCCGGCCAGATGTCTGGTGGTGGAAGATTCCATTGTCGGGGTTTCGGCGGCTGTTAAGGCAGGAATGACAGCGGTCGCCTGGCCAGAAGCAGGCACAAGCAGAACAGGATATGAGGCTGCACAATATTTTCTTTGTTCCCGGGAGCAGTTTCCCTGGAAGTTGTTGAACTATGAGTTGAAGAGTTAGTTTTTCCCTGTCTGCTGGTACGAGCCAGGGAGAATACATATACAGCGTTGTACAAAACACCACGCGATAAAGTGGAAAACGATTAAAGGAGAAAAAAATGCGTAAAAGTAAACTGGCGGCACTGGGACTTTTTGTTTCTATGACCTTGGCTGGTGGATCATCAGCCATTGCTGACGATTATAAATTAACCCTGAGATTGAGCCACGTTTTCAGCCCGGCAGAGCAGTTGACCATATCCATGGATGCTGTGGCGGATTCCATTCGGGAGAAGACCGATGGGGCGATCAATATCCAGACTTTTCCACAAGCGCAGCTCCCAGCCTACAAGGAAGGTGTGGAGCAGGTAGTTCGCGGAGCCAACTTCATTTCTGTTGAAGATCCATCTTTCATCGGTGATTATGTTCCAGACTTTAAAGCGCTCTATGCCCCAATGCTCTATCGCAGCTTCGATGAATACGTTGCCCTTACCGAGGGTGAACTTGTTGCCGATATGATGGCCAAGGCCGAGGAGCAGGGTATTAAGATTCTCGCCCTCGACTATGTATATGGTTTCAGAAACCTGATCACCCAGAAAGTCATCACCACTCCGGAAGATCTGAATGGCATGAAGATCAGAACTCCGGGTTCCAAGTCCTATATCGATACCCTTACCGCCATGGGCGCAGTTGCAACTCCTCTGCCATGGGGTGAGACCTTGTCCGCTGTTCAGCAGGGTGTTGTGGATGGACTTGAAGGTTCCGAGTTCACTAATATCGGTACCAAGGTATACGAAGGCCCAACCAAAAATGTTGCCAATACCCGCCATATTCTTGGCACCTGTGGTGTATATATTTCTACAGATGTATGGAACTCTATCCCTGCCAAGTATCAGGCAATCATTGCGGAAGAGTTCACCAAAGGTGCAACCGATATGGTAGAACTGCTGAAGTCCCAGCACGGTGGTGTGGTGAAGGAGCTTGAGTCATACGGCGTGAAGTTCAATGAAGTTGACGGCGATGCGTTCCGCAAGGCGCTGGCTCCGCTGTATAAAGAAGATCAGGGTATGACTCCTGGTGTTTTTGAAGCGATTTTCTCAGAGCTTGACAGCATGAGATAAAATTTCTTATCGGTGCACGGAAGGTATGTCTTCCGTGCACGTTCTTTGTGATCAATGTCGAATACACCTAAAAAGATTTTCAGCAACTTAGACCTTATCCTCGCCGGTGCTTTTCTCTGTGTCACCGTACTGGTAGTCATTGTCAATGTAGCCCTGAGGTACCTTTTCCACGGTGGCTTGTATTGGGCTGAAGAGGTGGCCACAACCAGTTTTATCTGGTCTGTTTTTGTGGGCTCCGCTGCGGCTTATCGTTACAAAATGCATATTGGCATCGATTTCGTTACCCGCTTTGGTCCCCGGACGTATCGCGCTGTTATCGCTGTGGTAATCGATATGATGATGGTCATTATCAATGGCTATATCGCTTACCTGAGCGTTCTCTTTATCCAGGCGAACAAGTTGAAACGCACTCCGGTTCTCGATATCCCTGCAATTTACGTAAATCTGGCTTTGACTGTTGGTTTTACCCTGATGACGATTTATGCCCTGACCTTTTGCTATCAGGATCTGCGCAAGCTGTTCTCCCCCGAAGATGACCAGCTTCCGCAAAAAGCGAGTTCATCAAAGTGAAGATCAGCAAATTATACATGTCCGCAATCCGCCCAAAGACGTTACATATTTAAACAAATAACGCCATGTCAACATTCCCCGTCATCATCGTAATGCTGCTTTATTTCACCAGCATTCCCATAGCTTTCGCCCTTTTGGCCGCGGCTCTTGCCTACTTTACCTTTGGCGATGTGGGAACACCGCCGGATCTCATTCTGCAGAGGTTTCTTACCTCAACCGCTTCGTTCCCGTTGCTGGCTATTCCGTTTTTCATCATGGCGGGTGAGATTATGAATTACTCAGGGATAAGTGCTTCGCTGATGAGAATGGCTGAGGTGCTCACCGGCCATCTGCGAGGCGGGCTTGCCCAGGTGAATGTTCTGCTCTCAACTCTGATGGGCGGTATTTCCGGTTCGGCCAATGCGGATGCGGCCATGCAGTCGAAAATTATTGTACCGGAGATGAAAAAGCGCGGTTACAGCGCTCCATTTTCAACAGCGATAACTGCCGCCTCATCTGCAATCGCGCCGGTTATCCCGCCAGGCATCAACCTTATTATCTACGCTCTTATCGCCCAGGTTTCGGTGGCAAAGATGTTCATTGGCGGCTATACACCGGGGCTGCTCATGTGTTTCGGCCTGATGTTTACCGTTCATCTCATTGCCAGAAAGAGAAATTATCAGCCGACCCGGGAGAAGATGGCCTCTGGAGCTGAGATTTTCAAACAGTTCAAACAGTCGATTTGGGGATTGTTGCTGCCTTTCGGTATAATTTTCGGTATCCGCTTTGGTGTTTTTACCCCCACCGAAGCGGGCGCGATGGCGGTGCTGTTCTGTATCGTTATCGGTGCGTTTGTTTACAAACAGCTGAAATGGGAACATTTCCCCATAATATTAAAAAATACAGTTCTTGCTACCAGTTCGGTAATGCTGATTATTATTGCAGCTTCCGTTTTTGGCCAGTATATGAGCTGGGAGAGAATCCCGCACCAGCTGACTCAGAGCATCCTGGCCATTTCAGATTCTCCATGGGTTATACTTATTGTAATAAATGTCCTGCTCCTGATCCTTGGCATGTTCCTGGAAGGGGGGGCGCTGCTGATCATTGTTGCACCGCTTCTCGTGCCACTGGCCAAAGTTATGGGCATTGATCTGATTCACTTTGGCCTGATCATGATTGTAAACATCATGATTGGTGGGATAACACCACCTTTTGGTTCCATGATGTTTACGACCTGCTCCATCACAGGGGTACGGATCGGTCAGTTCATTATGGAAATATGGCCATTTATTATTACTCTGCTGTTGGTACTGCTGGTGGTGACCTACCTGCCTGCAGTAGTAATGTTTTTGCCAAACCTCTTGTAATAAAGGATGTCTAAATGCTGTTGATAGGCCATCGGGGGTGCTATTACCCCGGCTATAATCAGAATACCATTCGCGCTTTCGAGAAAGTTGCCGGAGAAGGTGTTCCCGCCATTGAATTTGATGTGCAGTTATCGGGTGACGGCCATCTGGTAGTGGTCCATAACCTAGATCTCAAGGAAGTTTCCACTGGTAAAGGTGCGGTCTCCGGCACCGATTCCAATACTTTGAAGAGCCTTTTCGCCGGGGACCCGACACGTGGTGAGGATCGCATCCCCTTTTTGTCGGAGGTGTTCGACTTTTTCTCGGCTATTAAGGCTGAAGAACGACCGGCTCTTCACCTCGAGCTCAAAGGGGCTGATACGGGTACCCGGTCTGGTGAAATGCTCGCTGAGTATGTTGCCGCGGCAAAACTGCAATATTCAGATCTGGTGGTGAGCTCGTTTAACTGGCAGGAACTTGAAGATATTCAAAAGGTTTGTCCGGAGTTGAAAATAGCATTGCTCGACGGTGCGATCCGGCGTAAGCAGTTGATGCCAAAGACAGGGCCGGAGGCGGAGCAATATTTTGAGCGTATTTTTGCCTATGGTGCCGAAGAATATATGCTGCCGCGGTTTGCCAGTCTTGAGGAAAACCTGCAACTTCTCGATTCAGAGTGCCCTGACCCTGGTTTACGCCAGGTCCTGGCTGAAGAGATCGAGGCATGTCTGGCCGGTGAATACTATACAGATCAACTGCTCGACAGGGCCTGTGAGATGAATGCGGTGTCGGTCAATGTCTGGTATCGCTCACTGCCTGCCAGCTTTATCGAAAGAACGCACGAGCGGGGGCTTCTTCTGCAGGTCTTTACTGTAAATGATCCCGATGACCTGTTGGCTGTCGCCAAGCTGGGAGTCGACGGCATCTTTACTGATTATTACAAGGATGCTGCCCGCTTGCTTGCAGATTATATCGAGTAGTGACAGGCCTATAGACTTTTCATGGTCAGGTCTGGTGTGTAGCTTGGAGGTATCATCAGTTCAGACAGGGTTATCCTGACCAATTGCCTATAATATTAGGCAATTGGTAGAACAATATCTTGCAACCTGGTCAAAGAAAATGTAATTAGCATTCATAGAGGTGGTTCCCCGTCCGCCCGGGCGGGCTGAGGGAGCCACTTTCAGTATAATTCCAGCGCCTGGGAAACAATTCTACGCTTTTTCCCGGCAATCCCTTCAGATACTACCAGAGGCTACACCGTGTTTGTCTTCGATAGTACTGAGTTTGTAGAAAATTCACCCTGACATCTGCAGCTCGTTTTTTACCGTTGCGGATGCACCCAGATATCATCATGCAAATTCGGCCTTCATCTCTTTTTTTTGATCAGGAAGATTATCAGCTTCTGGAAGTCGTTGTTGATGTCGTGGACCAGGGCGCAAGCTCGAAAGTTCTGCAAACTCTGCTTGAAGAGCATATGCACCCCCACGGCATCAAGGAGATGGCCGCTCCCCAGGGCCTTCGTGTTGCCTACGCCATGGCAAGGCTGCTCGATTCTTTTGACAAGGGCAAGGCGGAAGGCCGGATCAAGGCATTGCAGGGGCTGCAGGATGAGGTACAGCTCTCTTTGAATTTCTATCGCAAAAATGCTGCCCGGGCCTTGCTGCAGATAATGAAAGAGCTGATGCGGAGTAAGGGGGATGAACTTCGTCAGTTGAAACTGGCCCATGATTTTCGCATGGTTTCAGCAGGCAATCCCCGGACTGTTCGAGCGCAACTTGAAAAGTACCATCTGCTCGAGATGCCCGAGGAATGGAATCAGTGTGCCTTTGATCATCATGTGCACGATGCCAATACCAAGGGCCGGAAATCTCCTACCCATCTTGTAATGGATGCCTGGATCAAGGGAATCAGGCATCTGACAGTTGTTTACTATAATTTTGTGCGACCCGATGTGGTGCGGGAATTGATTGCTGCCGGTGAGATCCTTGATGTGAAGGTCCAGGTGGGCATTGAGATGACCAGCAGGTTCCATGATAAATATGTTCGTTTCACCTGGGAACCTCACGACTTTACCAGCAACAGCCAGTTTCTCAGTTTTCTTGAGCACGAAGAAACACAAAAGCTGATGACAGAGGCGAGACAGGTCTCATTGTATCAACAGCGCTATGTTTTTGATGTGTTCGACCTGTTCAATGAGCTGTATCTACCGCAGTTGAACGAAAATCTTCAGCTCGAGCTTGAGCCGCTTGATCTCAGCAATTTCCTATCTTTTATTGGTGTGGGGCAGCCATCGCTGCTTCATCTCGCCAGATATATTCGGGATACGCTTTTAAGAGAAATCGGTGCTGTGGTGGAAGAATACAACAGGCACAATCCCGGGGGGCAGGAGAAGCTTTTTGAGTTAAGAAAGAGACGCCTGGCAACTCTTGAGGTTGAAAACATAATCGATGAGTTTCTGGCGCCGGCACGCAATCCGCAGCTGCATAACCCGAATCGTCCTGTCTTGGTGGACGACGAGAGTAGATCTGCGGATATCCCGAAACTGTTACAGGAATCCCCCCAATCTCTGATGCGCAGGTTGCGCTCGTTGCATTCAAGCTCGAGATTTGTTCTGAACCTCGGCAATTTGTCTCTGCAGGATACCCTTGAGCTACTGTATGACTGTGGGGGAATGATTACCCACATCGAAGCATATAACCTCGTTGATGCAGCCCACGGTATGACTTCCGGCATAAGCTCAGGCAGGGAATATTTTGCCGGTGAAGCTGTCGATTTAAAGAGTCCGGAGCGAAATTACAAACTTGTCGGTGATTTGCAAAGGGCCTTGAATGAAGATAACGTCATCAGTCTCAAGAGAGCGATACGGGCAATTATCTGGGAGCATGAAGAGCGATATCAGTGGATTATCAGGAGCCTGCAAGGGAAAAAAGAGAAAAAAAGTGAACTGGCACCTGAATTACGGCTCCTTGAAAGCCGTAAACGAAGGTTATTGGATATCCTCTATAATCTCGAAGAATTTCATAATTATTACAAACGGAAAAGCCTGCTTTCCCGGATTGGTTCAGGTTCAACAGGGCAGGCTGAACATCGGCACGGGATGGGGTTTGCGGTGATCGATACCTTGCCGTTGAGGTCACAACGCAAGGTCTATGAGGCTGCAGCCAGTGCTGACCGTACCATTATTCCTGTCAGCGCCATGTTGACCAGGACCAGCCATCGAAAAAGCCATCATTTGCCCGATACCGGGAGCCGTTTAAATAAACTTGGTGGTCTCGTCAGGGCTCTCAGAATACGCATGGGGCAGCAGTGGACTGACTGGAGCATGGATGAATTCGTCGTTCATGCCGGTACTTCCGGTAACATTGCCACGCTTGGTGGTATTGCCAGAGGTTCTGGCAACGGTAGCGCGGACCAGATTAAAAACGGCAGTCGCGCAAAGCAAGGTGTACCAGCCCGCATCGCGAACAGCTGGAAATATCTGAACACTACCATAAAGAACAGTCTGAAGGTGTTGTTGGGCTTTATACCGGCTTTTCTTACCTTTTACCTGACGAAAGAGTGGTGGTTACTTGCCTGGTTTGGTGCGGTTATCTGGTTTGGTATTACCGGTTCACGAAATATTATCCAGTCTGTGTTGGGGGGCGGCGGCCTCAAGCGTTCTCCGTTATTGCCCTGGAGTTCCCTGGTCAATTGGAACCGAATTGCCGACTCCCTCTTATATACCGGCTTCTCCGTTCCCCTCCTTGATTTCCTGGTGAAAACTCTCTTGCTCGATAAGGGTTTTGGCGTAACCACGGCCAATAACCCGATCATGCTGTACGCAGTGATGGGGCTAGCCAATGGCATCTATATTTCCAGCCATAATATGTTGCGGGGGCTGCCTAAGGGTGCAACTATAGGTAATTTTTTCCGTTCCATCCTGGCGATTCCCCTGGCTGTTCTGCTGAACTCTCTGGTTGGAGCCGTTTTGTATATGGCTGGCGTTCCGGATGTTTCTGGAATGTTGCAGAAATGGGCCGCAATAATCTCAAAATTTGCCTCAGACTGTGTTGCGGGGATAATAGAAGGCCTTGCTGACCGACAAGCAAATATCAGAGCGAGACTGACTGCTTATAGAGCCAAGATCACCCAACTTTTTGGTGTCTTTTCCCAGCTCGACCTGATGCTTCCTGAAGAGGATGTACTCGACCTTCTGCAGTCTCCGAAAATGACTATCCAGACCCTGAATTACCAGGCCAGGGAGCAGGAGAAATATATCATCGTAAACGCGCTTGACCTGATGTATTTCTGGATGTACCAACCGCGTGCAAGCAAGGCATTATGGTTGACCATGCAGGACATGTCGGAAGAGGAGTGGTTGATTTTTTATCGCTCTCAACTGGTGCTGAAAAGACATAAAGAGATCAGCCAGGTATTCGTGGATGGCTTGGTCGGCAAGAATTTTACCAAGGCCCTGGCTTTTTATCTGGACAGGTCAGAAGAGTATCTCAGGGATCTGGAACGGCTTGGGGCAAAGCGAAGATAGGGGAAAAAATTATCTCCGGAGTAGCGCACAAAAAGAGCCAGAGTGCGGTATGCGGCGCACTCTGGCTCTTTGGTATTGCATCTGTATCAGATACGTACTCAATCAGGTTCACGAAGAGAACTGTGAAGAGCACGGGGGTAGCCCGAGTTTCTCGTGAACTCAGGCAGTACCATATTGAAATATTCCGACAGGATATTTGCGTAGTCAGCGCAGTCCTGGGCCTATACGCCTTCAGTGTGCTTTCAGCTTAAAAGAACAGGTGTGCCATCATCGCAATGACCGGCAAGGTCACCAGGGTGCGCACCAGGAAAATGATGAACAGTTGCCAGAGTTTCACCGGCAGCTTGCTGCCGAGGATAAGCGCGCCCACCTCTGAAAGGTAGATAAGCTGGGTCACGGACACTGCAGCGATGACGAAGCGGGTCATTTCCGTTTCAATGGATGCGGCCAGGATTGAAGGCACGAACATGTCTGCAAAGCCAACCATTAGAGTCGCTGAGGCTTTGGCCGCTTCGGGCACGCCCAGCAATTCCAGCAGCGGAATGAACGGCATACCCAGCCAGGTAAAGATCGGCGTCGTTTCTGCAATGACCAGAGCCACAGTACCTACCGCCATGATCACCGGCAGCACCCCGATCCATAGATCGGCCACGTTTTTCAGTCCCTGTTGCAGTACCAGACCAGGTTTACTGGCACGTTGCGCCTGTTGCAGGGCCTGGTGCCAGCCCCAACTCAGTACAGTATGTCCTTTCGGAATCAGGTCTTCATTGCCTTGCCGTTTCTTGCCGTTAATGTATTTGTCGGTAAAAAGCGATAGTGGTGGGATACGCGGGGTGATAACGGCTGCGGCAAAACCAGCAGCGCAGACGGCAGCATAAAATTGCAGAAACATATGCTCCAGGCGAACCTGGGCCAGAACCACCAGTGAAAACGTGATAGAGACGGTTGAGAAGGTTGTTGCCATGACCACACCCTCTCTCTGGGTGTAGTGGCAGTCCTCATATTGTTTGGTGGTCAGCATGATGCCTACGCTGCCATCACCGAGCCATGAGGCAAGGGAGTCAACTGCGCCACGGCCAGGCAGGGTAAAGAGCGGACGCATGATTGTGCTCATCAGGGTGCCCACCAGTTCCAGCAGACCGAAGTAGAGCAAGAGCGGCAGCAACATGCCGGCAAAAAGGAACACACCGAGAAGGGTAGGCAGCAGATCGAAGAGGATGAGCCCGCCGGTGTCTTCAGACCTGATAACTTCAGGACCGAAGCCAGATACGATGGCGAGCACCATCGCGGCACCTGCCATTCGGACCGCATACCAGCCGGGCGAAAGTTTGAACAATGCAGTCAATAAGGGGCTTTTACCCAACCAACTGGGCTTGGCAAACAGCACGTAGCTGCTCATCAGCGCACTGCTGCATATCAGAGCCGTGATAAGCCACTTTGCCCACTCCCCAATGCCGGTGGTAAAGAGTTTGGCCAGAATGGCAACGGGAATGGTTACAGAGCCATTATATGGAATAGGAGTCATAAACAAAAAGACTCCCAGTAAAGATGGCAGCAAGAAGCTGATTACCTTAGGCGAAGTTGTATCTATTTTGCCGGCCAGGTCGGCTACTTCGGAATTCTGCATAACTACAAACTGCTCCCTTCGTAAAACTGATAGGTTCAATGCCTACTGAAAAAAAAGCGGGAGAATAGCGTATATATGTAGGCAAGGCAACGACTAAATGGGCAGGTTGTTGTGGTGAAGTAGCCTCTGCGAAGTTCAACAAAATTGGGCATTGCAGCAAAGTTTGGTTATATTCGATTGTTATGAAAGTCAGTTTCTATGAGGGGCTTGTGGCGTCTGGGAAAGAATTTTTTTGAGTGTGAAAGGAAGGTATCCGGAGAGGGGAGCTGCGGAGAATCATAACCCCTCTGATATACCGGAGGCTGTTGGAGACTCCCTTCCTTGAACTGGGGTAAGGTGGAGGAAAAAGACACCAATGTTAAGAAAACGAGGACAAGGAGGTGTCCCTATGACCAATTAAACCAACATTCAAGGAACATACATGGCTTTTTGCTCCCTCAGAAGTGTGGCGGAAAAGTGTTGCATTACCTGATTCAGCTCAGTGCCGCGTACTTCAGAGTCTCGCGAGCTCGCTTACCAGCCAAGGAGTTGCTGCACGGTACGCGATGATCAGAAAGTTTTGATCTGGGCATAGGGTGCCTTTTTTCTGTTGGGTTCTGGATGTTTCGACAAGTGGTTATTATGCATAGCCGAAACGTCCTGATTCACCACGTCAAAAAGAAGATAAACGACTTGCCGGTGAGATCAAAGCGGCTCACCAGAGAAGCCGGGAAACATATGGGCCAGAAAGGTTACAAGGCGACCTGGCTGAGCATGGTATGCATGTATAGAGCCTTTGATGGATGTCATTTCGTTGCTCCCCATGAGAGGTGATGTTTGCATTACATAATTTTAGGAGGTTAGATACTTCGGCAGGATTTGCTGAAATACTGAGATGCTGCAGCCAATTCGGGAGAATTTGTAATATGTTGTAGGATCGGTGTTGATCGTTTACTGTGAAATGTTTAATGAAAAAGAAATTTCTTGCATCATTACAATAACGTGCAATTGAAGCCTAACTCTCTTTTGAGGGGGTGTCGTGAACGTCCAAGGTCAGGTAGTTTGCCTACTGCTGGCTGCTATGTTGATTTTCGCAGGAACAGCCAATTCCGCCGGTAACAGTTCTCCGAAAGCTCAGAACGGCCTGCTCGATCTTTCTGGCTGGGATTTTCAGCGTGACGGCAACATCAATCTCAACGGAGAGTGGGAATGGTACTGGCAGCAATTGCTTGACCCTTCTGATTTCAGCGTTGTCCCCCCTCCCCAGCCAACCGGGCTGGCAACCCTGCCCGGCGCCTGGAACGGAAAGGAAGTAGACGGCCAGACGCTTACAGGGAACGGCTTCTCAACTTACCGTTTAACTACACTTGTTCCGCGAGATGGGCGTATAAAGGCTATCAGTATCAAAAACCAGTCTTCCGCTTACGTTCTTTATATCAATGGACAGATCGTCGCTCGCAACGGTGAAGTGGGGACGGAACGTGACACAGTAACCCCCCGGTACCGGCTTGAGCAAAAACCTTTTCATGACAATAGCGGATCTCTCGAAATCATCCTGCAGGTGGCCAATTTCAATCACCGAAAAGGCGGGATTTGGAATCCCATCAAGCTTGGCAATGCTGACACCCTTCGTTCCGAACTAAACCTCCAGTGGATTTTCGATCTCAGCCTATTCGGCTGCCTCATGGTGATGGGGATCTATTATATTAGCCTGTATGTACTCTATCAGGATGATCGCTCCCCCCTGTACCTTGCCATTTTCACCCTCTTCATAGCTGCAAGGATTCTCGTTACCGGCAACTACTATCTAACCCAGATCTTTCCACACATACCGTGGGAACCGGCATACAAGTTTGAATTTGGTACGATCATTGTTGGCCCTGCAGGTCTGCTACTCTTTGTTGTCAGCGTGTTCGGTAAGAAGAAAAGAGACATGCCCGCATCAATCCTGCTAGGTTGCATGGCCATAATCGGTTGCATCACTCTCATAACACCCGCCCGGATCGCCAGCTGGCTCGTTGTTCCCTGTCAGCTGTTCATCCTGGTCATCTTCGTCTACATCCTCTATGTATTGGTCCGAGCCCTGTTTCAGGGTGACCAAAAAGCCGCTATTCTACTAGGCGGCATGCTGCTTTTAACGGTTACCGTCGTCATTGATATTCTCAGCGCCAATAAGCTCATCTACCTTAGCTACCTAACTCATTTCGGCATTTTCTTCCTCATTCTGTCCCAGTCGTTCGTTCTGTCTGTTCGTAGTTCAGATAGTTTTAGGCAGGTCAACATGCTATCCGGTGAACTAGCCAAAAAAAATCTCGCCTTGGAGCGACTGGACATGCTCAAGGATGAATTTCTTGTCAACACCACCCATGAGCTGCGCACACCACTGAACGGGATCGTGGGCATGGCTGAAAGCCTGCTTCAGCAAAATGGCGATCCTGCTTCATCAATGGCGCAGACCAGCCTGAAAACCATCATTGCCAGTGGAAGAAGACTGAACGGGTTAATCAATGATGTTCTCGATTTCGCTCGGCTGAAAAATCATGATGTAACGCTCAACCCCACGGCTGTCGATCTGAAAAGCCTCACGGACAGTGTTATTTACGGGCTGCAGCCACTGGCCGACAGGAAAGCGCTTCTGCTGATCAATGAGATTAGCGAGGACATACCAGCCATTCATGGAGATGAAGACCGTCTTCAGCAAATTCTCTACAACCTGATCGGCAATGGCATCAAGTTTACGGAAAAGGGGGTGGTGCGGGTTCATGCAGTTTTACAAGACAGTTGGGTGCGGGTATCGGTTTCCGATACCGGTATCGGCATTCCCCCGTCCCGCCTCGGGACGATCTTTTCCCCCTATGAGCAGGGAGACGCCGAGACGATTCACAAATATGGTGGCACCGGCCTCGGTCTGCCCATCGCGGCAAAACTCGTAACACTCCATGGCGGCACGTTAGAGGTTGATTCAGACGTACCCCGTGGCTCTGATTTCAGTTTCACCGTTCCAGCCAGCCAGCAATCATCTACCGTTGATCATGACCGGCGGGCGGTTCCATCGTTATCTCCCAACCACATACCCCACTGGCCGAAGGGGCGAGCTGTGGTTCCTGGTGAATCGATACTTGTCGTCGACGACGATCCAGTGAATCTACAGGTGGTTGGCCATCATCTCCAGGCAAAATCCATCCCCTTTGACCTTGCCGCCGATGGGGTTGAAGCCTTGGAAAAGGTTCAAGCTGGTCATATACCGGCCGTGATTCTGCTGGATATTATGATGCCGAAACTCGACGGTTATGCAGTCTGCCGGCAGCTACGGGAGAAATATTCCGCCGCCGAGCTACCAATCATCCTGCTTACCGCCCGCAGTGGTCTGGATAATCTGGTACGGGGGTTTAAGGCTGGCGCCAACGATTACATTACCAAACCTTTTGCCAGAGATGAACTGCTTGTCCGCGTGCAGACTCAGCTGGATCTACAAAAGGCCTATAAGACGTTGGAAGAGAACCTGCTGCTGAAAACGGAGATAAAGCGGCGAAAACGCACCGAGCTTGACCTGAAGGTCATGCAGCGGCGACTCGCTAGGATCCTTGATACGGTCAACGATGCGGTGCTTGCCGTTAATGAGAGTTTAGAACTGGTATTCGTCAATTCCAAAGGGGCCGCACAATTGGAAAGCGATGCGCTGGCGTTGCTCGGCCTCCACGTCGGGGAGGTGTTTACACCTGAAAGCAGGCGGGAATCCATGGAAGTTTTGGAGCAAATATTGAGTGATGGTGAAGGAGATGATCGAATCAGGGAAAAGCGATTCACCATTATGCGGCAGCAGAGCCCACCGCTTGCCTGTGCAATTCAGTTTGTCCGGCTGGAGATTGATGCCGAGCAATTGGTCGTACTCATCTTTACTCCTCAGGATCAATGGAACGGTGGCAACTATCCGGCTGACCAAATGTCGGTCCTGAAGCTGATTGAAGGGCTCAACACTACTCGACAACGTATGCTCTGCATGGAGGAATCTCTGCAACACCAATCGCCGGACGAACTGCAGCAGGTACAGAACAACTTTAAGCTCGTCCGGACTGCCCTGACGGAAATGGAATCGCGCCTGGCCGGGAATTCGAATGATATGATCAGAAAAAGCCTGGCCATCGAGGCCATGAATCTGTCCCTTGAATACTGGCAACAGTCAACTGGGTTGACCAAAGCCGACCTGGCGGAACAATCCGGCATCTGGAAAGTCTACACCAATCCGGATGGGTTTTCCCGCACCCAGACCCTGGATAAATACCTCGATGCGACCACCTTGCCCAACTATCCAAAATGGCATAATATCCTCGCCACTATTGAATTTGTTCTCGTTGCCTGCGACACCCCTTCCTTTGCAAGGGACTTGCTTGAGGAGCGGGCATTGCAGCTACGGTTGGCACCCTGATTGGCTTACCTATTGCCCCCCTGCCGGACTGAATACCCGACAGGCAGGAACCTGCTTTATTGAATAAGTGGTTAGCACAATGCGCTTTCTTGCTAAGTAGAACCAATCATGGGATATGGGTAGAGTCAGAACTTTCAGCATTGTCCGCAGGTATATAGGTCATCCCATCAAGGGTGAGGTTTTCAACTGCAAAGGCCAGGGTGTCTCCAGAATTTACCGATATCTTTCTGGATTCTAGGACAGCAACACCGTTTTTGTCGGTCCCTTTCGTTACGACCATAAGTAACGAGGCGTTGAGCTCCCAGCGTCCGGAAACCGATACACCCTTCAATGGCATGCCGTTCCCGTCAGTAACAGTAACGAGGGACTTGCCGAGATAGCTGGAACCCCTTTTCATCAGAAGCAGATCCATATCAGCAATGTGCATCCTTGCATCTGGGGCTATGGAGGCGTCATTCACCGTCACGATGAACGTATCGGCTCCTGTTGCCCCGCCATTATCTTCGACGGTCAGGGTAATAACATGTTCACCGATTGAAAGAGGCACAGCCAACGTCGCGGCTGTGCCGAGTATTGTTTCACCGTCCTGCCAGAGATAGGAGATGATTTGCCCGTCAGGATCCGATGAAGCGGAGCCGTTAAGCAGTACGGTTTCCGCTCCATCACCATCCTCATCGTCAATGCTCCGATCATTACCACCATCCACCACCGGTGGTTGATTGGCGACAACGGTCACTGTTACTTCATCCGTAGCACTCATGCCTTCATTGTCCGTAACCGTCAAGGTGATCGAATGCTCCCCTATTGAAAAACTGCCGGTGAAGACTTCTGCTGTTCCAAGGACACGTTGATCTTCGGTCCATAGGTAAGAAAGAGGAAAGCCTTCGGGGTCCATCGAGGCCGACCCGTCGAGTGTATACAACTCAAAACTATCTCCATCAGCGTCCGAGAGCGTGTCACCGGTCCCGGCATCGGCCGTCGGAGGCAGGCTCGGCAAAGGTGCGGCTGGCTGGCCGATGACGGAGACATCGTCTATGTACCAACCTTCGAAATCGTTATACATCTTGTCAACGGTGTCGAACGAAAACCGGAGACGGATTATTTCGCCATCGTATGCTGCGATGTCCAGTGTTTCCTGAGCCATGATGTTATCGGTGCTCCTGCTGGTAAATATCTCAGTAAATGAAGCTCCGTCGTCTGTACTGATGGCTACAAAGGCCTTGTCGAAATTCGGATCATCTTCCGTTTCAAGGTAGTGGTTGAACAGGAGTGTTGAAAAGGTGACCGTGGTCAGGTCAATCGGGGGCGAGATGAGATAGCCCTCGTTGGCAGCTCCGGTATCGTAGTTGAGAGTATTGTCAATTCCATAGTGCCATGATGTGGAAATGCTTGAGTACCGGGTGCCGGAGAGGTGCCAGAGGGCTGTCTCGCCCTGGACAGTCCATGGATCATTTTCCTGCTCAAAATCATCGTAAAAGATTGTTGTCAACTCCGGCTGCTCCAATGATACCTTGCCGAGCAGAGCATCATATCCGTTGAGTCTTCCGCCTGTTGCAACCCTGCCCCTGAGGCCGATTGCAGGTGATACGGCGTTGAGTATACGGTCTTTCACTGTGATGATTGTCGATGCTGGGAATTCGGCCATAAGCAGCGCTGCGACACCGGTGACGTGTGGTGCCGCCATTGAGGTTCCGCTCATGTGTTCATATGACTCATTTGGGGTGGTTGACAGGATATCCACTCCCGGTGCGCCCAGATGTACTGTGGAAGGGCCATAGTTCGAAAAAGCTGCAAGGTTGTCATTGTGGTCCGTTGCGGCAGTTGAAATGATGTTCGGTAAATCGTATGCGGCGGGATAAAAAGGGGTTATATCAGTGAAGGAGCTACTGTTGCCTGCTGCAGCAATGACAAGATGATCTGCAGCTCCGATAGCCTCCTTGAGCGCTTGTGAAAAGCCTTCGCTTCCCCAGCTGTTATTTGACAACTTGGCCCCCTTCTGTACTGCGTACTGGATGGCTTCGATTGCATCGGTCACGGTTCCGTTGCCGGTGGCATCCAGAAATTTCAGAGGCATAATGCTGGCCGACCAGCATACCCCCGCACTGCCTGTACCATTGTTGCCTGCGGCTGCAATGATCCCAGCGACATGAGTTCCATGGGAATGATCGTCGTAAGGATCATTATCACCATTGGCAAAATCCCAGCCCCGGATATCGTCGACAAACCCGTTATTGTCATCGTCAATACCGTTGCCTGCTATTTCGCCATCGTTTGTCCACATGTTAGGAGCAAGATCAGGGTGAGTATAGTCCACACCGGAATCGATCACCGCCACAATCACGGTGGAGGCATCGGATCGAACATCCCAGGATTCGGGGGCGAAAATGTCGGCTTCTGTCGTTCCCCCAGTCTGCCCGTTGTTAAATAGACCCCAAGATTCATGGAAATAGGGGTCATTTGGAAACATCGCCGCGTGAACTATGTAATTCGGTTCGGCATATTCTACCCTGCGGTCACGTCGGTATTGTTGTACGAGTTTATCTATAGATCGCCCTTGGCCGTGAACCTTCAGTTTCATGAAGCGACCTTTCCGATTTTCAGATAATACGGAGGTCTGATGAAGTTGGTTGATGCTGTTGATCTCATTCCGACTGGTTCCGGATGTATATTTTACTATAATTTCATCCTGTACAAATCTTAAGTTCCGGTGACCGGCCTGAATCGAGGCTGAAGCTGTTGATGTCATACAAAGTAAAACGAGCACACCATACATGAGTTGAAATGAAGGCCGCATTTTTCTTACCTTTGCTTTTGATGTCGAACAGGTTGATAACAGCCGGGACCGATCTGGCAGACCGGTCCCGGCTGCACCCAGCCACAGGAGCGGCCATTGCCTGGGGAGCCTCTCCTGTAAATCTTATCTTATTGATCAAAAACAATTTTACTGCGCTGACCCTCAGGCACCAGGAGGAGTGTGCGATTATCCTCCATATACTTCTTGATTGCCGCAAGCTGGTCTTCCAGGTCCAGAAGTTGTGTGTTGGTATTGCCTGAACTTGTCCTGAGCTCGCTGATATCACTTTTGAGGAGGTTTACATCCTCCTGCAAGACCACGACCTTGCCTTTCTTGCCTTCCGAGGTGTTGAACTGGTTCCAAATCTGCTTGCTGCAGGCTTTGGAGTCGTCTGCTTGATAGGACTTAGCCATTTCCCCACTGAGGGCGACGATTTCTTTTGCATCACTCAATGCAGTGATCACTCCTTTGGAGAAATCACTAAGCCCCTTGGCGACGTGGGCTGCGATCGTAAGCGGTATACAGCTTGCCTTGGCATTGAATCCAGCAATATCTTGGCCAGCGGCATCACTGGCTACATCTTTTGCGGTATCAAGTATTTCAACCCCAATATCAGTTAAAACGAGATTTGCATTCCAATAGGCAATAATACCTTGAAGAACCGTTTCAGCCACAAGGAAACCGCTTACCGGATCAGTCGTGACGTTGTCGCAGGGGTCTGCTGGGGCTTGGGGTTGGTAGTCGGCCTGGGTTACCGGCATGGCGGCAAGTATGGCTCCCAATTCGGAGATCATTGCGCGCTGCTGGGCAAGCATCACATTTGCAGTACGGGTGGAAGAAATGGCATCCTTCAAACTCCCGACGAAGCGCTCTTTATTCTGGCCTTTTCGTGAAACCCCGTTGCCATCAGTTTTGTCCTTACAGACCTGATCACACATGTTCGCTTCGCGCTCATTTACCCAGACATTTTCTCCGTATAGATTTGTAGCGGAAAAGACATCACATTTTCCATTGCCGAACTTGTCTTTACCATATCCTTTATCCACCCAGGAGTAACCAGGTGGCAGGTAATTGTCATCTGTTAGGGACTCGTAGTAGAGCAGGTCAGAATCCTTGCAGTTGTTCCCCTGCTCCTTGTCGGCCTTTGACAGCATCTCGTCATAATCCTCGTCGGTGGCCGTATCATTCATCTCACGGGCCCGACGGTTGTCGTTACGTAGTGTTTCAATCCTGTCAATGAGTTCGGGTTGAGGATTAACCCCGGTCTGCACCCTGATAACTGCAAAAATCCCGGCTGATTCCATTTCCTTAAGCATATCATCAGCCTGGTCGATCATTTCGTCCTCCTGGTCGAGGATATCTGACATGCAGGCAGAAACAGAGCCATTTTCACAGCTTTTCTGTGATTCGGCTAGAGCAACCGCGGCTCCGAACAGAAAAAAATACAGACTGAAAAAGAGCATCGCTAAAAAAGGAACCATCTTGATGCTAGGCACCGTATGCCTTCTGCGTCCTGGAGTACTCATTTTAGCCTCCCTGATTTGAAATTGTACGCTGTTTGATTGCGCATGCGGACGTGAAAGCCTGTTGCAATAGCAACCTGTCCGACAATTTACCTGTTTGTTTTGGATCACTGGATACGCTTACAACATTCGAGCTGGCCTGGGCGAAGGAAAAAATTTACGTGACGGCCGGAAGAACAGGAGTGCGATTACTGCCGGATCAATTCCCCCCAAAAAAAGACAATGTCCTTTAACGAAGCAAAATCACCTGTGTTCCCTATCCCCTTCATCGCGCTAAAGAAGATGTGCTGACTGAATTTTGGTGCAGATTCTCAGATACAAAGAAAATGGCGGTGTCTGCAAGAAGAGACCGTGTTAAAATTGTTAAAATAACAACATGTATATGAATTTATTTAACTTTTCTTTGTGGGTTCGATCTGGGTTTGTTCATTTCAAGAAACGTTAGCCGAATATCTCCAGCTCATGAAAACGTGTATCACACAGCTCTGGGGAAGCAGGGCAGTTTCAGGCTGAGCCAGAAATCGCCGAACTAGAATTTTAGATAAAGACGAACGGTAAAATATAGATGATAGAGAAGGTAAGACAGATAAAGAAGTGCCTTTTCAACTGATTGTCCCCATGGCAAAATCTGACGGCCGTATCCTCTTGTGCCGGTTTTCCCACGAAGTTCTTTGGAATCGCAATGTCGTATTCACAGGGGGTAGACTCCCAGTGGCATCAGGATGACAATCCTCAGGGCATGCGACAGGCGAGAAAGGGACTGATTTAATTTCTGATGCAAGAGAATACCCGCCACCTCTCCTGAAAGATGACTGACAATCATATGTCATCAAACTCTCGATAGCCCAGAAGAGAATAGCATTACTGTGAGATTTCAAGGTGGGGCGCCGAAACCAAGGTTAAGGTTCCTTCTGTGAATTTTTCCGCGGCTATATGAAAACGATGGGAGATCGTCAGATTTGATTGCGCTACAGTTGTAGGGAGTGTGTTATCGGATCTTTTTTTCAGTTTTTACCTCGCAATAATAGCCTCTCAGGGGTGCTGTTGCGCAAAAAAAAACATAATTTTTAAAACAGTTCCTAGCGGAATTTACCCGGGTCAAGGCTCAGGCGCTGACACAGCTTTTGGATGGCGACCCTGGACAAACCGCTTATCCTGGCGGCCTCAGAGACATTGCCTGACGTCTCCTTGAAGAGCTGTTCAAAATAATTTTTGGTAAACCTGTCGGCGACCGCAGCCTTCATCATTTTGTACGGGCCGAGTTCGCCGTCGATGTTGGGTACGGCCTGGCCGGGATTTTCGATACGTCCCACAGTGGCCATGGTGATATTGGCTCCCCCGGAGAAAATCACCAGTCTTCGTATATAATTCTGCAACTCCCGAACATTGCCGGGCCAATCCTTGGTGCTGAGGTAGGAGAGTACATCGGGCTCCAGGTCGGTTTGTTCGATACGCATCTCCTTGCAGGTCTGGTCGAGGAAAAACCGGGTGAGCAGGGCGATATCCTCAACACGTTCCCTGAGCGGCGGCAAATGTATTGTCACCACATTCAAGCGGTAATAGAGATCTGCCCTGAAGGTGTTTTGGTTGACCTTCTCCTCAAGTTGCTGGTTGGTGGAGGCGATGATGCGTACGTCTGTTTTATAGGTTTTGGTGGAACCTACCGGGCGAACCTCTCCTTCCTGTAGAAAGCGCAGAAGTTTCAACTGCATGGCGTGGGAAATGTCACCGATTTCATCCAGATGCAGGGTGCCCAGGTTGGCGGATTGGATCAGACCATCCCTGTCCTTGTCCGCCCCGGTGAAGGCGCCCTTGGTATAACCGAACAGCTCGCTCTCCATCAGCGAGTCGGGAATTGCCGGGCAGTTCACAGCGATAAATGGTTTATCGCTACGGTTGCTGAGCTGGTGCACCATGCGGGAGGCGAGTTCCTTGCCTGTACCTGATTCACCGAAGATGAGCACGGGATAATCGGAAACTGCAACCATCTGCAGGGATTTCTGAACCTCGAGCATTGCCGGGCTCTGACCGAGCAATATATCGCTCTTGTTACCCTCCAGCATTTTTTTAAGCCGGCTGTTCTCCTGCTCGAGCCGGATATATTCTCTTACCTTATTCAGCGTGCTATAGAGCTGATCCGATGCAACCGGTTTGGTGAGAAAATCGAAGGCGCCCAGGCGCACAGCCTCTACAGCCTTTTCAATGGTGCCATAGCCTGTCAGGAGCACAACCTTGATACCGGGTTGGATCTCCAATAGTTTTTTGGACAGGGTAATACCGTCCATGCCTGGCATACGGAGATCGGTGATGACCAGATCTACCTGGTTACCGGCAACTGCGGCCAGAGCCTCTTCACCGCTTGAGGCAGTACTGATTTGTATCTCAGGGTATTCCACCGAAATCAGCCTGGAAAGACCACGGCTGAAGTCGGGCTCGTCATCGACGAGAAGTATATGCATTTCAACCTTCATGGTTGTGTTCCTTAACTATCGCTGGCGGGGAAATTCAATTCAAAGACAGCACCGCCTTTTGGCAAAGAACGGGCTTCAATAGTGCCACCTAACTCTTCCATGGAACGGTAGATGATTGCCAGTCCCAGGCCTGTTCCTTTGTTCACGTCCTTGGTGGTGAAAAACGGGTCAAATATGTAGGGGTGGATGGCAGGGTCGATGCCGGTGCCACTATCTTCGACCCTCAATTGTACCACATTTGTTTCTTTAAGGTAATCAATGTAAACATCTATGGTGCCGTTTGCCTCCGAAACCGCGTCAAGTGCGTTAAGGAGTAAATTGAGTACGATGTGTTCAATAACACTTGGTTCGACCAATACCCTGCGATGAGCATCGGAGCGGTGACAGCGAAGGGTTACATTTTCTTTAGCCGCCTTCACTTTGAACACATTGGTTACCCCCTCGGTGATATCGCCAATTACAGTGTGGCTGGACATGGAAACTTTGGGTCGGGCAAAGTTCAGCAGATCGAGCAGTACCGCCTGAGCCTGCTGGGTATGTTTGAGAACCACATTGATATCTTCCTGCAATTCAGGGTCGGAGACCGATTTTTTCAGCAGCTCGGCATAACAGAGAATTACGCCGAGCGGGTTGTTCAACTCATGGGCCAGGCCGGCAGCAAGCTCACCCACCGTGGCCATTTTCTCCGATTGAACCATCTGCTGGAGAACTCGTTTGTGTTCGGTATTCTCCTGAATTGACAGAATAAGGCGAGGAGGCTGGTCACCTGCGGGTATCAGCGGGAAGGTGGAAAGCAGGAAGCTTCTGCCGCCATCGATGGTAATCTCTTTTGATTTTGAGCTGTATGGTGGATCTTCCGGCAAAAGTTCGGAAACCTCTTTGCCACCGAGGGACACAAGGCATTGAGTTATTGTCTGCTTCCTGTCGTTAAAAGCAAGTGATTCAAGCAGATTGTTCGCTGCGTCATTGGCCATGATAATCGCCCCCGGGTGTTCTATCAGCATCAACGGATCTGTGATACCCTCAAAAATCGCCTGGAGGTTGTTGGTCTGGCGCAATACGGAATCAAGTGCCGCAAGGTTCTCTGCAGCGATACCAAGCTGCCGGCCAACGGCATTAAACATCTCTACTTCATCGTCGCTGAAGCTTTTACCGGGAGGGCGCTGTAGATACAATAATCCTTCGATATTATCATCACTGCTGCCAATGGGAATGAATACAGTGTTATACTGGGCAACTATCCGTGGTCGAGTGAGAAGATCTACGTGATTTGCAGGCAATGCCGGGGCCATGGCGCCTGGCGGCCAGCTATAGCTGCGGTTACTGGAAAATGTGCAGATGTATGATGCAGACTGCAGACCAAGTGTCCTGGTGAGTACAGGCAACACTGATTGCCAGAGATCGGACTGTTTCTGACTTGCTTTCAGTGACCTGAGAATATCGACGAAGAGCTCGAAATCCCGGCGCCTGCGTAAGTTTTCTAAAGAGAGCTGCTCTGTTCTGCGTGCTACTTCTGCTTCGAGATTGGCTGTGTGACTCTTAAGTTGTTTGTCTGTCTCATAGAGATGCTGGCCCAGTCCCTCCATGGCTTCTATCATCTCTTCAACTTCATCGCCGTGTTCCACTTTCTTGAGCAACTCGCTGCCTTTCTGGTCTTTAAAACTATTACGGAACTGGCTGGTGAGAGTGCGCAGGTTAACAATGACAACCCTTTGAAATGCCTGATAAATAAGAAATAGAACCAGGCATGAAATTGTCAGGTAGATAACAACATAGAGCAGGAACTCACTGTCATTTTTGGCAGCATACTCTTTGGTGGGGATGCCAACCAGATCTATGCCGTCGATGGAATCAAGAGTGTGATAAAATCCCGAATCCGGATAAAGATCTGCCAATTCTTTGGGGGAGTCGGCTGGGTCACCATGGCAGAGCAGGCAACTCTGACCGTAGCGAACAGGGCGGGCCATGATGTAAACGTCCTGCTCCCTGATCTTCTTTGTACCCGTCCAGAGCTCCTGATCCTGGTTGTCCCGAAAATATTGAACCAACTCCTTTTCAACCTTATTTGCCTCAAATTCGGGATTTCTTGCCCCGATAGCTACCCGTCGGAAAATATAGTTCAGGCTAGCGGAATGATTCTGCTCCATGACGCTGCGGGTGATGAAGGAGGAGGACATCGCTTCTCTTATAAACTTGTCGGGAACCTCTTCAAACATCTTTGGGCGCAGGGATAGCTGTACATATTTTTTAACAGAATCGACCTGGTCGAGAACGATCTCCGCTCTGGTGCTTACCTCATCCTGCAGGGTTTTCTGCATGAAAAACCAGAGGCCGGTGATATTGATGACACTGATGATCATTATGATGAAAATCAGGCCTAGGATAAATTTGCTTTGCAGTGAATATAGTCGGGGAATTCTCATGATACCTTTTCGTTGCTCTGGTACTTCGATTGATGCCGGTTTTTTGATTTGAGAGTTTTCGGGCATCGGTTCAGTCGAAATGTACCTTATTTTTCAGAGCAGCGAAAGATATCGAGTTGTGCGCAGGATTTTGAGGGTCCTGCCGGGTGAGACCTTTTTGGGGTGCAGCAAAAGAGCAAAGGGGCTCTTGCCGGTTTATTCACCCACAATGGCACTGTTTTTTTGGATTGCCGCGATGCGTTTTGGTCGGTCGGCAAAATACTCGATGGTAGATCTGGCATTCATGTCGGCATGTGAAACAATCTCCACGCTGGTGTAGTAGAAATTGCCAGTCTCGATGCCGGTTTCGTCTATGTAATCTGCAAGCCCCTGGATAGAGTCGCTGGAACTGGTGATTGCAGGCAAAACGTAGAAGGTAACACCCCAGACTGCGATAAGGCTGGCTGCAAGTTGGCTAATACCTTTTACTTTTGATTTTTTCAATTCCTTGCTCATTTGTGCCTCCAATGAAGGGGCAGCGGAACCCGAAGGTTCCGCTGCCAGATGTACTTTTTTCAACTGTACTACTTTACATTCCACGTATCCACGAATCAGATTGCTGCGGTGATTTCCGGGAACACCAGGTAGAACATGATGTAGGCCATGGTAAGGGTAAGTACCAGGTTGAGGGACTGACCGCATACGTAGAGAATGAACGGCTTACCACCCTTGAAGTAGGGAGCCAGCTCACGGAAGTTGGTAGCCAGACCGATCGCTGCAAAGGAGAAGCAGAAGAACCAGTCACGGCAGATGCGGGTGAAACCTCTCAGTACACCGTTGTCGATCATGGTGAAACCAGCGTCCGGACCGATCTTGGTGTAAAGGAAAGAGAAGAATACGGAAGCCGCGAGGAAGCCGAGTACGAACTTCGGAAAGCGGTGCCAGATTTCCATCCAGCCAACCTTGTTGCCGGTCTCTTTCGGCTCTACCTTCATGGTCCAGTACACCGCGATACCAAAAGCGGTAACACCGATCAGAACGTTCTGGATCATCTTGATGGTTGCAGCAACATAGAGTGCTTTCTCGGAGAGGAATGCTCCAGCTGCGGCAACAGCACCGGTTGCATCGATGGTACCACCCATCCAGGCACCACCAAGGATGTACGGCATACCGGTGGCTTTAATGATGGCCGGCATAACGATCATCATGATGGAGGTGAAAACCAGGGACAGGCCGATGGCGAGGGTCAGCTCTTCTTTCTTGGCGCGACATGCTGCGGCGGCTGCGATTGCGGCAGAGGTACCACATACGGACATGTCGGAAGAGATGACCATGTTCAGGGTCTTGGATTCAATCTTCAGCACTTTCTGGCCAAACCAGAAGGTAGTGATGAGTACAACAGGGGTAACGAACCATGCTACGAAGATACCAGGAACACCGATTGCTACGATCTTGTTAAAGAGGATCTCACCACCGAGCAGAACAAGACCGGTCTTGATGAAGAACTCAACCTGCAGGGCAGGCTTAACCCAGTCGGGAGTGCCGACGGTGTTAGCTATCAGCATACCGAGGAAGATTGCCCAGGCTGCGTAACCGAAACCATAATGTTTAGCGGTGGCCTGACCGGCCATGAGATAGGCGAATACAGAGAGTGCAAAAACAGCGGTAAAACCGATAAGGAATTTCTTTACATCGCCACCCATGAAATGGATACCGATGGAGAAGAACAGACCTGAGACTACCATAAAGCCGAGCAAACCAGGAATGACATTATACGGTTTGGCGTTCGCCTTGGATTTGGCAGAAGAAGCCTTGGCGTTGGCGCGTCTCCACTGATCAATCTCTGTCTCAGCAGTTGCATTCAGAGAAGCATTGGCAAAACCTGCAGCAGCGGCGATATCCTGGGCGGCCAATGCGGTGGCGCGTGCTTCAACAGCGGCAGCGGCTGCTTTTTCGGCGGCAGGCGCTTTCTTTACGTTGATCGCGTCAGCCTGTGGCTGGGTTCGGTACAGTGCATCAAGTGGATTGCTGGTCCAGCCTTTAGGCTTGTCCATGAATCCTGCGATCTTTTTAGCAAAACTCTGATTTCTTGCCCGAACTTTCTCTTTTGCGTCCTGAGCTTCAAAGAATTCTAAAGTCTTGAATGGTGCCTTTGCAGCTTCCTGCTCCATGATGGCATTTGATTTATCAAATACCTCGTGCATGTTTGCCGGTGGCCGTGGCATAAAAATGATGAGACCTGCGATAAGCAGGGAAAAACCGAGCCAAATTGCCCAGTAATCTTCCTTCAACCACAAATCGCTCCACTTGCTTTGTCCTGTGTCGACGACGATATTACTGTCGACTTGAGTCTTTGCTTCTGCCATGATTCTCTCCCGTGAGTTAAAATGCTCAAGTGTAATGCCTAAAAAATGTTCACCCGGATGCCCTGATTGAGACCAGGTGAAAACTGCTTTATATCAACACTGGTCATACCAGCAAATCTCATGCCATTATGTGAATTATTTCCTAACTATTTAATGTTAGGCACCGGGTGCGCAAATGCACAGAATGGCCACAATGTGGATGTGTAAACTCAGGTTTGCAGTTGTGGCTATCAGGTTTGCACTGCTGGGCGCGGGTGTGGTGGTTGTGAAAAGTCTCTAGCTCAAGGGCCTGATATTGCGTTTTTTGACTATAGCTTTTGCTGAAGAGTGAAACTGATGAAGGTGCAGGGGGAAGGGGTGCTTTGGGCATGCCTTTGGAGCAGGTGGTGCTGCTGGTCCGGATTGCTGATTGTTCAGGTGTTGCCAGATCCAAGATTTTGACAGTACGTCATGTTGTTCTAATTTACGGGCTGAAATACGGGAAAAGGTGTGAATCGTAAGGGCTGTACCCTGAGGGCATCTCTTAAATAGTATTGTTTGATATGGTGTGAAAAAACGCTTAGGGCAATTCGTACTGGATCTCTGCCATGTTGCCGTGTTTTGTAGCAAAAGTAGGTTGACTTCCTTTCGAGTTCTGAGGGGGGATTACCGGGCTGGGGCAGCCTTTTGCAGGCGGGAAAGACTGGTGGCATGAAAAAAGGCGGTAGGTGAGCAGATTGCCGTGAAGCAAGCTACTCACATACCGCCTTTAAATACGTGTGGGGTACGTTGGAATGAAAGGTCGTGAGGTCTGTTGTTGTTACTTATGGGCAAAATACTCGATGGTTGAACGGGTGTTGATATCGGCCTGAACGACAACTTCGACGCCTGTATAGTAGAATTCACCAGTATCGATTTCAGATTCATCAATAAAGTCAGCAAGTGTAAGGATGTCGGGGTGAGACTGGGTCAACGCAGGCAGAACATGAAATGTAGTGGCCCAGACGACAAAGCAGCAGGCAATGAGTTGGGCAAAGCCCCGAACCTGGCTTTTGGGTGATGCAGTTTCCATAGATTTCTCCTCGGTGAAGAATGCGGCGGAGCCTGTAAGGGCTCCGCCGCATTGTGTTCTATCTGCCCGGGTTATCCCCGTGCAGTTTTACTGTTTAATTCCCCAATTGTATTAGATCGCAGCAGTGATCTCCGGGAATACCAGATAGAACATGATATAGGCCATGCCAAGGGTAAGAACCAGGTTCAGAGACTGGCCGCATACATAGAGGATGAAAGGCTTGCCGCCTTTGAAGTAGTGAGCAAGCTCACGGAAGTTGGTAGCAAGACCGATTGCAGCAAAAGAGAAGCAGAAGAACCAGCCGCGGCAGGTCTTGGTGAAACCTCTCAATACTCCGTTGTCGATCATGGTGAAACCAGCGTCCGGTCCGATCTGGGTGTAGAGGAAAGAGAAGAAAACAGAAGCCGCGAGGAAGCCGAGTACGAACTTCGGAAAGCGGTGCCAGATTTCCATCCAGCCAACTTTGTTGCCGGTCTCTTTGGGCTCTACCTTCATGGTCCAGTAAACAGCGATACCAAAAGCGGTAACACCGATCAGTACGTTCTGGATCATCTTGATGGTTGCAGCAACGTAGAGTGCTTTCTCGGAAAGGAAGGCACCGGCAGCGGCAACGGCACCAGTCGCATCAATGGTACCACCCATCCAGGCACCACCGAGGATATACGGCATACCGGTGGCTTTAATGACGGCCGGCATAACGATCATCATGATGGAGGTGAAAACCAGGGACAGGCCGATGGCGAGGGTAAGTTCTTCTTTCTTGGCGCGACATGCTGCGGCGGCAGCGATAGCTGCAGAGGTACCACACACGGACATGTCAGAGGCGATAACCATGTTCAGAGTCTTGGACTCCATCTTCAATACTTTCTGACCGAACCAGAAGGTAGTGATAAGTACTGTAGGGGTTACGAACCATGCTACGAAGATACCAGGAACACCGATGGCAACGATCTTGTTGAACAGTACCTCGGCACCGAGCAGTACCAGGCCGGTTTTGATGAAGAATTCCACCTGAAGGGCAGGCTTGACCCAGTTAGGCGTGCCGACAGTGTTGGCGATAATCATACCGATGGCGATGGCCCAGGCAGCGTAGCCAATGCCGTAGTGTTTAGCGGTAGCCTGGCCTGCAAAGACGTAGGCAAGAATACTTACTGCAAAAACAGCGGTGAAACCTTTCAGGAAGCCGGTAACGGAGCCACCCATAAAGTAGATACCGATCGAGAACAGCAGACCGGTGGCAACAAACATTCCAAAGAGGCTCGGGAAGAGGTTAAAAGGCTTGTTTTTGGTTTTTTTCTTGGCAGAAGATTCTTTGGCGTTGGCGCGTCTCCAGTCATCAATCTTCTTTTCAGCAACACTGTTCAGCTCGGTGTTGGCGAAACCAGCGGCAGCAGCAGCATTTTCAGCGGTAATTGCAGCAGCTTTAGCGGTAACTGCAGTTACCTTGGCAGCTTCATATTTAGGTTTGGCAGCAGCGTTTTTAGCATCTGCCTGTTCCTGGGTCATGATGAAAGCATCAAGTGGGTTTGTGGTCCAACCTTTCGGCTTGCTCATGACTGCAGCGAGATCTTTAGCGAAATTTTGACTTCTTGCCTTGATTTTTTCCTTTGCGTCCTGGGCTTCGATAAAAGCTACAGTTTTAAATGGAGCTTTTGCTGCTTCCTGCTTCATGATTGCATTTGAAGTGTTGAACACTTCCTGCATACCTTCCGGCTGACGTGGCATAAAGATAGCCAGGCCGGCAAGCAGCAGGGCAAAGCCGAGCCAGATCGCCCAGTAATCTTCCTTCTTCCATAAATCACTCAACGAACTTTTTGCTTCGTCGACGACAACGGTTTCTGTCTTGATCGTACTGTCTGCCATAATTCCCTCCCTGAGATTAAAGCAAAATTGTTTGCAACAGATACCGGCCCACTCCGGCAGGTATCGCTAATAAAAAATGCTATGAAAAATGTTTGATTCCAGGAGAGCAAGCTTTGTGCCATATTGGTTCCGCATGAAGAAAATAACCCAATAACAACGCGGTACTCAGCGGAGCTGGATATTGTCGGGAAGAGAATTGCAGAAAATGTGTTAAGGCCTGTTTGCACACAGGGAAGGTACTATCTTTTCCATGCAGCGAAATATCATGCAGGAGGTGAAAAAACAGTTCAAGGCAGGATAGGATTCGACGATCTGTCTCAGCTCCGATGGAGCTGGTCAGATTTTGTGGTTCAGTTGTTGCGGAGCTGGTCTGATGTCCGTAGTTTGGCTGGGGACAGAACCGAGCTCTTTAAAGAAGACCGCTCTGCCTGATATGTGCTTTGCAATTTCTGAGCGCAGGCGACTATGGGAGAGCCCAGCAGCTGGGTGACACCAATCGTAGCGAACACATTTTCTGAAAACTGCGAGAAGTATCTGGAGTTTACGGCCCTGTGCACCACCATGGGAAGCAGGAACTCAGGATCAAATTCGGTTACAATCAAGCCGTTACGTTCAAACTCCTGAGAAATTTCTTTGCGGGTGAATAGAGTGTAGTTCCTGGTGTTTTTTTCAAAGAGTTTCTTTATCGGGAAAAGCATGGAGTAGAGGATGTTGGTACTGCGCCAATCGGGATAATCTATAATTACTGCTTTTTTGGCGACTCTACTCAGTTCTCGAATGAGAAGTTGCCAACGTTCGACATGGGATATAAGCCTGAATGCGAGAACCACATCGAAACAGTTGTCTTTAAACGGCAGGTTGAGCATGTCGCAGGTATGGTAGCTGTAGCTTCCCTGTAAACCTGCGGCCAGCAACCTCTCTTCGCAACAATCGTCACTGCCGGTTATGGTTACATTGTAACCTTTCTGGATGAGGGGGATTGCCAGTTGGGCATGGCCTCCGCCCACGTCGAGAATTGTTGGCCTGTAGTAACCCCCCAGGTATTTCTCAACTTTCGCTAATTGAATCTCGAGGAAATACTCACCGGTCTTGCCATGAAATCTGCTGGCATAATCTTCAGAAGAAGTTAAAATATCAGGTGTTTCTTTGTACTTATCCATAAAGCTTCCTGTCAGTACGCTGAATGGTTGTTGGCTTGTTTTCGGTATTTTTTCTCTGTGCTATCTGTATGTGCGGTCCTGCAGTTCGGGGATAACCCCGGTGGACCACTCGATCCGCGCCAGGGATCTCAAGTATGTGTAATACGTTACAACCAGATTAGTCTGGTTTTGGGTAAGAAGCAACTGGGCATCGTTAAATTCCAGCCAGTCCCCAAGACCTGTTTGATACCGTTTATCGGCCAGTTCCAGGTTCTCTTCGGCGAGCCCCAGAGACTGGCCGGCAATATCAACACCTTCTTTGTTTTCAACAGCACGCAGGTAGCTGTCAGTTACCTGTTGCGTCACTGACAGGTTGAATTGGCGATAACCTGCGGTAACTTCACGCAGGTTGGCCTTGGCCTCGGCAACCAGCCCCTCTGTCTCAAAGCCGGAGAAAAGCTCCCAGGTGGCACCGACGCCTACCTGCCAGGTGTCATTCAGGCTTGAGATATCGGTATCGTAACCTGTATATGAGCCGGTCACACCGATGGACGGCCAGTAGTCGCCTTTGGCCGAGCGAAGATTTGCTTCAGCCGCTTCAATGAGGTAGCCGAATCCACTCAACCCAGGTCGGTTTTGCTCCGCGGTAACCAGAAGGTTATTCAATGTATCGGGGATCGGTGGCTTATCTGTAACCAAGTCCCCCAGACCGGTCTCATCTATTACAACCTGATAGTCCCCGTTGTTGGGTGCACCACCTAAAGTTTGCTCAAGCGCAACCCTGGCCGACTGTAAATCAGCTTTGGCCTGCACCAGGCCCAGCCGTTCGTTAGCCAGGTTGACCTCAGCGTTCGTCACATCGATTCTGGTTCGTATACCCGCCTCCAGATATTTTCTGGCCCGATAGAGTTGGCGCGTATAATTAGCTACAGCCTCTTCGGCTACGACAATGAGCTCCTGACTCTCAAGTACATCGTAGAATTGATTTTTTACATCGAGGACCACATCGTGATAAACTTGTCTGAGATTTTCTTCTGACGCTGCAACATTGAAGGCGCTGGCATCGATCAGACCGGTGGTTCTGCCGAAGTCATAGATGAGCTGGGAGAGTGTCAAAAGCAGGGAGGCGACGTTATCTTCATCCTCAGGACTCAGACCGTCAACATATACCCTGCCGTAGTCAGCAGTAGTGCCTAGACGCGGAAGGTAGCCGGATTTCGCCTGGGTCAGTATTCCCGCATCTCCTGCGAGCTGCTGTCTGGCAATTTCTATCTGCGGATTTTGCTGAAGGGCGATCTCTATCAGGTCATTGAGCCCGAGTTGAGACGTCTCCGATCGAAGCTGACCAGGAGCAAATAGTGTGAGGCTGATTACCAGAAACGAAAACAGGCTGGACATACGGTACATAATATCTCTCCGAACGAAAAATTATTGAGCGTTCTGCCAAGCATCAGCACGTGACTGTTGAGTTTGAGTTACGCCCGGTATGGGGCAACTCTGCAACTCATCGAAAAACAATCTATCTAAATGTCTTTTATGGTAGAACAGAATTTGATTTAGAGCAACAATGTGTTAGATGTTAAAGGAATCTTTATTACGATTACACCTTAAAGGGGGATATAGATGACCCATCTGAGTCGTATTATCTGGCTGTTGCTTACCCTGGTGATGGTGCAGGGCTGCAGTGAGGAAAAGAAGCAGGGACCGCCTCAGGAACCGCCGCCCCTTCCGGTTGAGGTAATATCAGTACAGGCTGAACAGTTGCCAGTCTGGCTGGAGTATACCGGCAAAACTGAGGCCACCAAACGGGTAGAGGTGCGGGCCAGGGTGGCAGGCAAGCTCATGGAGGCACTTTTTGCCGAGGGAGATTATGTCAAGAGAGATGACATCCTGTTCATCATCGAAAAAGATACCTATGAAGCTGCCCTGGACAGTGCTAAAGCGCGTCTTGAACAGAACAAAGCCTCCTTGGCTCTGGCACGCAGGGATGTTGAGCGCTACCAGCCACTGGTGGCCGAAGAACTGGCTCCGCGAGCCACCCTGGATCAGTATGAAGCCCGGGTGGCGGAACTTGAGGCAACCTTGAAAGCGGACCAGGCAGCGATCAGGGAAGCGGAGTTGAACCTGAGCTACACCGATGTACGGGCACCGATCTCCGGCAGGGTGAGTAGAAAGTTCGTGGATGTGGGAAATATCGTCGGATATGGAGAACAGACTGTTCTGACAACCATAATCAGTGACGACCCCTTGTACGCATATTTCAATCCGACCGAGCTGCAATTCCAGATCATGCGCAAATACATGTCACAGGACAACATGGAAGCCAGGGTCAACGTGCCCGGTAATTCTGGCAACCTGTTGGAACGAGGTCAACTGACCGGTTCTGTGGATTTCAGCGATAACAGGGTAGATCGCACCACAGGCACCATCACCATGCGGGCTGAAGTCGGTAACCCGGATCACAGTGTGCTGGAAGGAACATTTGTCTATGTCGAGGTAATGGTGACGGATCAGGCAAGTTTTATGGTGGTACCCCCTGCGGCTGTAAATGAAGATCAGCGCTCCACCTTTGTCTATATCGTTGACGAGGAGAGCAGGATCAAGCGAGCCGACGTGGTGAAGGGATATGAGAGCAGGCACTACACGATAATTACCGAAGGTCTTGAAGGTGGAGAGCAGGTGATAATTTCCAGTCTTGCCAAGCTCCAACCAGATAGGAAAGTGGACGTTACCGATGTGAGCGACAGCAAAGGTATCAGAGCGTATCTGAGAGAGCAAAATATGCTGCCTGAAACGGAGTAGCTATGTTTTCAATATTCTTCATCAAGAGACCAATCTTCGCGATGGTCATTTCCCTGCTGATCGTTCTTGGTGGTTTGGTCTCTATTTTTATTTTGCCGGTGCAGGAATATCCGGATGTTTCCCCGCCAACTGTTGTCGTCTCGGCAACCTACGTGGGCGCCAACGCCTTTACGGTTGAGGAAGCGGTGACCAGGCCTCTGGAAGACCGGATCAATGGCGTAAAGGGAATGATCTATATGCAGTCGTCCAGTACCAGCTCCGGGTCTTCCAGTATCAGTGTGTTTTTTGAGCCGGGTTATGATCTGGATATTGCTGCGGTGGATGTGCAGAACAAAGTTTCCATTGCAACTCCGCAGTTGCCTGCTGAAGTTCGGCAACAGGGGGTGGTGGTTGATAAAAAATCTCCTTCTATCGTCTGTCTTTTTGCACTCACCGGTGACGAGCGATATGACGAAGGTTTTCTGAGCAATTTCGTAACCATCAATATCCTCGATGAATTGCGTCGTATACCAGGCGTAGGCTCGGTGGAAAATCTTGGTGAGAAGAAGTACTCCATGCGAGTCTGGCTCGACCCGGATCGGATAAAATCGATGGGTATCAGCCCCAGCGAGATTGTGGCGGCAATAGAATCTCAGAACCGCCAGGCGGCGCTCGGCAGGCTTGGTTCTCCACCGACCTTTGATGATCAGCAGTTACAGTTTGTTCTTACTACCGAAGGTCAGCTAGAAGATGTGCAGCAATTTCAGAATATCGTGATCAAAACTCTGGATGACGGTACCCTGGTCTACCTCGATGACGTGGCAGATATTGAGCTTGGTGCTGAAAATTACGACTGGAATGCACGAGTCAATACCCAGCCCGCCGCCTCCATCGCAATCTATCAGCTGCCTGAAGCTAATGCGCTGTCGATCAAGAAACTGGCTGTGGAGAAAATGGAGGAGTTAAAAAGGCGCTTCCCAGAGGGGGTTACTTACTCAATTCCATATGATACGACCCTCTTTGTTGAGGTGGCCATCCAGAACGTGATAATCAACCTTTTCATCGCCGTCGCTTTAGTTATTCTAATTGTCTTTGTTTTTCTGGGATCCTGGCGGCCTACGGTTATTGCAGCGGTGGCAATTCCGGTTTCTCTGGTCGGAACTTTTGCTGCGATGTTTGCCGCAGGCTTTTCGATCAATTTCCTGACGCTTTTTGGTCTTATCCTGGCAATTGGTATCGTGGTGGACGACGTCATTCTGGTGGTTGAAAATGTCGAACGAATCATGACTGAAGAACCGGATTTGACTATCCCCCAGGTGGTGAAAAAGGCAATGTTGCAGCTTATCGGGCCGATTATCGCCACCACCCTGGTATTGGTGGCGGTTTTTGTCCCTGTTTCTATGATGCCGGGCCTGGTTGGCTCCGTTTACCGGCAGTTTGCGCTCACCATCTCTTTTGCAGTTATGATCTCCTCACTGAACGCCATGACCCTGTCGCCAGCACTGTCGGCCATCGTCATCAGGCGACTGCCGGAAGGGAAGGGAAAGTTTATTTTCTTTGCGCTTTTTGATAAGTTTTTCGCCTGGCTCACCGACTGGTACATGTGGCTGGTGCGGTTGTTGATCAAGCTGCGTTATCTGGTGGTAGTGGTATTTGTTTGCCTGCTGGTTCTTACCGGTTGGGTACTGAAAACCACTCCCACCGGCTTTGTCCCTGAAGAGGATAAAGGCGTGCTGGTGGTGATGTTTAACCTCAAACCTGGTATGTCGCTGAATCAAACCAGTGGGGTCAGAAAGGAACTTGAAGTTCTTCTGCAAGGGGTTGAGGGGGTGAAGGATCTGGTACTGGTTGACGGCTATAATTTGCTTTCCGGCACCCTTGATTCCAGTGCAGGAGCTGGCTTCATATCGCTTGACTCCTGGGATGATCGCCAGAAGATCGGGCGGGATATAGAAACTATTTTGGGTGAGACGAATATGAAGGCCCAGGGAATCCTGGAGGCGAATGTTGTGGCCTTCAATATTCCTGGCATCCCGGGTATTGGTACAGTGGGTGGTTTTGATTTTCGCTTTCAGGACTATCTGTCAGGAGATCTGAACACGTTCGTCAATTACGCATACGGTCTGGTGGCTGAAGCGAATCAGGATCCTCGTATTGGCGTGGCCTACACTACCTACGCGCCGAACTATCCATTCGTCAGTATAGATATAGATCGCAACAAAACTGCAGCACTCGGAGTAGATCTCGCCGAAGTCTTCACTACACTGCAGACCTATCTCGGCTCGATCTACGTTAATGATTTCACCAAATTTGGTAAGGTTTTCAGGGTCTATGTTCAGTCAAAAATGGGATTCCGCAGTGAGGTCGACCATATAAATGAGCTCTTTGTACGCAACCGCGAAGGCAAAATGGTACCCATGGCAGCCCTTGCAACCTTAAACAAAACCATAGGACCGTCAGACCTGCCTCACTACAACATGTATCGATCCATTACCATTAATGGATCTGCTGCTCCGGGCTACAGTTCAGGCCAGGCGATGCAGGCTATGGAGGAAGTTGCTGAACGGGTGCTGCCGACAGATGGCAGTTACGGCTTCGACTGGTCGGGAATGTCATATCAGGAGCGACTAGCGGGTAATGCGCAGATTTTTGTCTTCACCTTTGCCCTGATTGTGGTTTACCTGGTGCTGGCTGCCCAGTATGAGAGTTGGATTTTGCCTATCATGATCATGGTCTCGGTTCCGCTGGTTATGCTTGGTGCGCTCTTTGCCCAGAATATCGCCGGCCTTGATAACAACCTGTTCGCCCAGATCGGTCTGGTGTTGTTGATTGGTCTTTCCTCGAAAAACGCGATTCTCATTATCGAGGTGGCCAAAGAGAGCCGTGAGAGTGGCATGTCCATTATCGATTCTGCTGTAAACGCGGCACGGCTACGTTTCAGGGCGATCATGATGACCATCCTCTCTTTTGTATTCGGTGTCTTTCCTCTTGCTGTGGCGACCGGTGCCGGTGCCATGACCATGAAATCCATTGGCGTGGTGGTGCTCGGCGGGATGGGAGCCGCCACACTGATCTCCACCATGCTGGTGCCGTGTATCTATGTGCTGCTGGAGACTATGCGTGAATTGGTGGTGGATGTGGAGGAGGAGGTTCGCAACAGAGAGATGATCTGATTGCTAATCAGTCCATGCGACGTCATCTTCTTCAGTGTTTTGGCTGCAAACATAGGACTACTATAGTTTACAGTCAAAAACTTCGAATATGACGCCGCCTGATCTGATTTAAGGACTGCCTATTGAATTATGAAGGTATGATAGAATTTAGATCTTTTCAGGGATAGAGGGTTAGGAGGAAAGGAGAAACAGCAGGTCGTTTGTTCATGCTGCGAGATAAAACGTTTGCACATTGGAGGCATTATGAAAGGTTTTCATGGCTTTCCCTTGCTTTGTGTTCTGTTTTTTTTATTGTTTTTTCCGGTAATCGCTTTAGGTGGGCCATATTCTTTCGAGGGTAACCTGACTGGTGATTGGGGTGGAGTGCGCAATGATCTCCATGATGCCGGATTGGATGTGGGGTTATCGTACACCGCAGAACCTGCTGCTTTGCTTGGAGGAGGTATTGATACAGATTCGACCTACCTGCATAACATAAATGCGGAGGTCAAAGTTGATCTGGACAAGGTGGTGGGTATTCCAGGAACCACTTTCCTGATGAAGGTCTCAAGTCGTGAAGGTGATAACCTCGGAGAGGAGTATATAGCCCCTGCCGCATCCCCGGATGGTCGTTATATTTACGGTGAGTATTTTAACAAACCCCAGGAGGCCTTTGGCGGACAGACAACCAAGCTGACCAACTTTCAGTTCACCACCCGGATTACCGATGAATGGTCGGTGGATATCGGGCGACTGGTTATGAACGACCTCTTCCTCCGCTCAGATCTCTATTGCAACTTCATGAATAACGGCATCTGCGGTAGCCCCAAAGGTGTCTTTACCCCGTATGCCCTGAATGCCTATCCCGATGCTACAGCGGGCATTCATACCAGGTACAGGGTGTCGGATATGGTCGATGCGAAGTTCGGTATCTTTGACGGTGGCTGGACGAAGCAGAACAGTAACGGCCTGGACTGGGAACTTGGTTTGAATGGTGCGGCATTCACCGGTGAGGTGCACCTCTTTTTTGATCGGGCCGAGCAGGGCGGAACGCAGAATGTGATCAAGGTGGGAGCGAATTACCATACCGGAGATTTTACCAACTTCAAGACCGGCGGTGAATCGGATGGCAATCTCTCACTGTGGCTGCTGCTTGACTGGATGCTGACCAGAGAGCCGCACGATCCGGCGCAGGGGCTGGCGTTTTTTGGTTCGCTGGTGGTCAACACGGATGAAGAGATTGCGGCCCTGCCTGTCTCCTCCACTCTTGGCTTTCTTTACGAAGGTTTGTTCCCCGGGCGGGACAGGGACAAGCTTGGCCTGATATTCATCCACTCTGACCATTCAAAATACAATACCTATACCCACGATTTCGTCTCCGACCTTCAACGGGGCAATGAGCTTGTGGTGGAGCTTACCTATAATTTTGTGTTGAGATACGGGGTGCAACTGATGCCCACTTTCCAGTACATCATCAACCCGAACGGTTCCGAAGATATCTCTGATGCGACCGTACTTGGTTTGAAGTTCAACCTGAATCTATGAGCCGTTGCTGAGTTTATGGCTGCCTTGCCGGGACCTGCGGTATTGGAGTGAGGAAGGATCAGGGGCCGGGCAACGATTGGTCCGTTCTATGTTGTGGTTAAAACGTCACAACGTAGAACGGACCTGACGCGTTTAGGGATTGGGTCTTAATCAAATCTGACAGTTGTGAGACTTTTTTTGTCGAGCAGGTAATGATTACTGGAAACATCTTAACCTGGCCGCTATTCGCCTTTGCTGGCGATAATCAGGAAGAAGCTTAATCACCTGTTCTGGCGACAATTCGATTGCATTGTGTTGAAAGGTTTCGATATCAGAGATGGATCTGGAAAAATCGCCGGGATATATCAGATCTCTGTACATTATGCGCCCACGCAGAAACTCCTCAGCCTGGTATCCGAAGCGGGAGATATTAGGAGAAACATAGACCATTTATCTTTTGGTCTGTGTCTGGGAAAGAATGGAGCTGCAGGTGCTTAGAAGAAAGTTTATCTATCTCTGCGAGCAGCTCCCTGTTCTTTTTCTCAGGTGTTCAATTTCAAAATCACAGTGTATATGGTTGTCCGGTTGAAACGTGTTTATGGCGTGCGCGGTACTTTAAAGCGGCAGAGTTTTTCTTCCATCAAGACAGAAGCTTCCATAAGAGTCGGACTCCTGAGACTATCAAAGTCAGCGCCAGAAGCTGTTTAACTCGCAGCTGATCAATCCGGTGCATGACTTTTGTTCCAAGGATACCACCGGCCAACGCCGCTAAAGAAGCAACTGCAACAGTATCTAATGTCATCGAGCCCATTGCAGCATAAGCGATAAATCCTGTGAAAGAGGCGAACGGGACGACAAGTGCGGTCACCATTGCGATGTGGTGCGAACGAAAACCCATTCCATAAAGCACAGGAACGATCACTCCACCTCCTCCCACTCCAAGCATGCCACCGATCACACCTGATGTTGCTCCAAGAGATGCACCGCACACTGGTGAACAAGCTACCCGGGCTTTCTTTAACGTTGTCCGATTCGGCAGGAACATAAGACAACCTGAACCCACCATAAAGAGGGCCAAGAAAGCCGCAAGCATATCTTGAGGTATCCGTGTGGAGCACCATGCACCTATGGGGGCTGCTGGGAGAGAGAAGAGTACTACAGGCCACCACGCTCCTATTTTGAACTTGCCAGCCCGGAGATTGTAAATGGTACCGGCTCCAAGGCTGACAGTATTAACCAGCAAGCCAATCGGGCGCGCTATACCTCCGGGGATACCAATGGCCATCAATGCAGGCACCAGAGCCAATGCACCTCCCACCCCTCCCATGGCAAAGATAAAACTCAGGCCAAACGATAACAGCGCAACAATTACTAACATTATCACCCGCAATTACAGGCTGCCTGACTTTGCTCGGCAGCAACTTCTGGTTGAATTTGCTTATGTACACCAGCCCCAAACAATGGCCCGGGTTTTAATGTTTTCATCATTTCAGGTAGCCCCTGCGGAATAATCGAAACCTCATCAAAACCTTTTGCGATGAGATAAGCCAGCCCCACACTGGAACGCCAGGGGCCACTCGAAAAAAGAATTACCGGAATATCTTGAGGAATTTCGTCGAGTCGGTCCGGAAGCTCATTAATGGGGATATTTGCGGCAAACGGCAGGGAGAATGATTCGACCTCTTCCCGAGTTCGCAAATCAAGTAAAAATATGTTTGATTTTATCAGCTCAGGAAGACTTGCTGCGGGTGTACTGAAACCACCGGTCCCGAATGCTTCAAAATCCATCTCTTTGAAATATGCTCGTAAATTGTCCATATAATCCCTCCTAGTTGCAGCAATTATTCCTTTGTTGAGCAATTGAATTTCGATGGCTCAATACTTGAGCTGGAGAGAAAAGATCCACCATTTCCTCCGAGTTTGCCATCAAGGTTCGTGCACCTGTCATGCCTTCTGCTTTCAGATAAAACGCAGCCATGCTTGCCCGGACAACTGAAGTACAGAATACTATAATGGTTTTGTTAACAGGTAATTCTCCTATTCTGTCTGGTAAGAGATTGAACGGAATATGCAGCACATTGTTAAACTGTACATAACCGGCTTCCTCTTCTGTCCGCACATCCAGAAACACACAGTCACCTGAGCCACCAAGACATTCTGCCGCCTGGGAGAGTGTGACACCATGTTTGCCATTAGCGAAAAACTGCAAATCCATTTCCCTTAAAGTTCCATCTAATTCATTCATGCTTTTCGTCCTTACGAAATGGTTGCCACCAAGAGGTTGGTCGGCGACAACTAGCATTGTTTGATAACGATCATGAGAACAGTGGGGTGTGCCTCAAAAATGCCGAGGCACATCTCCATTCAATCTGTCTCACCCGCAACAACATCCGCAACCGTTGCTCTTTTGATGCTTATCATCCAATTGCTTTTCCTGATTTTTCTCTTCAGTATCCCGCTTCGATACAGGGATTTCCTCAACTTCAAATCCACAGCAGTTCTCCTTCTTGGAACTGCCAAAAAGCTTTTTAAATAGTCCTGTTTGGTCATTTTTCTGCATGATTCTTACCTCTTTTGGTTGAATTGTTTTTTTGTTAGTTGCACCAACTGTTGATATAAGACTGTGGGGCGATTGCTTTCTGTGGAATGGTTTTCCCTCAGGCGATAATGAGGTTGAATGCAAAGCCACCAAGAACCGCCGTAGCGAAAATTACACCGACAATTGATGCCACAAGGCGTTTGCGAAAGATCCCTGCCAGCATACTCATCTCAGGTATTGCCATACCGGCACCTCCGATTATCAATGCTATTACCGCACCCATACTCATCCCCTTCTCTGCGAGTGCCATACCAATAGGGATTGCGGTTTCAGCCCTGATATACAGGGGGATACCAATTATTGCGGCTACGGGGATGGCGAATGGATTATCCGGCCCGGCCAATGAAATGACAAACTCCTGAGGCATATATCCGTAGATAGCAGCACCGATTGCAACTCCAATCAGTAAGAATGGAAGTACTCCTCTGAAATCTTTCCAAGCCGTAAGAAATGAGGCTTTGAGTTTTGCTGAAAAGGTGCGTGGTTCATCTGGAGTTGCCGTACTGCAGCAGCTTTGCTTTACTTGAACATTTTTGACCCAGGCCGCACCTCCGGATTTTTCTAATACAATCCCGAAAACAACTGAGCCGATAAACGTAATACCGAAATAGAGCAGACATGCTTTGATACCCATCAATGCACCTACCATCGTAATAATGATAGGATTCAAGAGAGGCGATGAGATAACAAAAGACATCACTGGACCGAAAGGTGCGCCTGCTTTAAGCATGCCTAAGGTCATCGGAATAGTTGAACAAGCACAGAATGGCGTCAGTGATCCAACGATGGCAGCGAGGAAATTTCCAAAGATCCCTCGTTTAGACAGCCAAGAACGGAGTTTATCTTGTGGGATATACATGAGGGCCAAAGCGACCAATGTGCTGATACCGAGAAACAGGATTGTCAATTCTGCGGTAATGAATACGAAAAATTCTATTGTTTTTGCTAAAGAATTCATGGCGTTGTTCTTTAGTTGACAGCGTCAACCATTAGGGTTAAAAAAAGCGCAGATATAATCTGCTAATAGATCAAAAGTGCTTTCCAAATAACTTTTGGGTGAGCACGAATTATTCGGTGATCGTTATCTGCGTAATGCTTCTGCCATTGTAATTAAGGCGTTTTTTATGAGCTCAGATTGCCCCTCAGGGGTTTTATCCAAGACAGTTTTTAACCTATCTATGTAGTATTGTGATACATTAGCAAGTATCTGCTCCCCCTTTTCTGTTGGTACAACACAGCATATTCTTGCATCTTCACTTGAGCGTAATTTTTGGATATATCCTTTTTTCTCAAGACGATTTACAATGCGGGTCGCACCACTTTTGGTGAATCCGAGCCTGGCTCCAATATGCTGAACAGGGCAATCAGCAGTCAAACTCGCTGCTTCAAGTGCAAGGTATTCTGGCATCGAAAGATCTTCGCAACATTCCCCATCTAAACCTTTGGGGCCAAATTGCCAGACAATTTCGATGAGTGCCCGGCTCACCTGATTTGTTTTCAGTGAGTTACCTATCAAAGTGTCTTCCTCCATACCGTCTTTGACAAAATCTGTGTCGTCAATTTAAAATGTACATCCAATTTGATTGACAATGTCAACTATAGGCAAATAGGTTGACGGAGTCAACCATTTGTTGCTTTTAAGTTAAAAAGAATTTCTTAAGATGATATTACCAATCGGAATCTAGTGCTGATTCTGCCAGTTACCGACTGAAAGCTGCTACTGTGAGTTTACAGTTGGGCAGGGATAGGATCAGGTTAAGATTCTTCCTGTAAATTTTGCTGACTAATTTCGAGTAACCTGGCAAAGAAAATAGAACTTTTCAGCAGGTGAGTGTCAGATCGAATCTCGATTTCTCAAGTTAAAGCGCGATATCCCAGCAGGCGTGTGAGACCTGGGAGACTACAAAGCGAGTGGCGAGAAATGTTTCGATTACCGCGATATTGGTCAGGGTGTGGTTGGTCGGTTGCAGGGTTCTGACATGACCGGTGCCCGCCAGCGCCATTGGCAGCAGCAGCTGGTCGGCCAGATTGGGCCCTACCGGCGCGCCGCTCTTCAGGTATCTTTTCACCTGGCTGACGGTTCGCTGCGCCACCTTTTCCGCACTCAGGTGTTTTTCGCCAAAGCCCGTAAAGGTCTCGGTCAGCTGGTCGGAGTGGACAAACACCGAGAGCACATTGCCGGGACCATATCGTTCATCCTGAATATGTCTTGTGTTTGCCCTGTCGATATGCAGTGTGCCGCAGACAACCCGCAACTCCCTGCGGCCGATGTGCTCAGGTAACTGGGCGCAGTACGAGCGGGCAGACAGGGACACCTCTCCCCTGGTCACCAGTTCAAGCGGCGTTAAGGAGCGGGCCGGGATAATCTCCACCTCTATCCGGCCACCGCCAACGGGGAAAAATCCAGGCCGGACCAGTGTTGCCCGAATCTCGACTCCCATCCTGTTTAGCAGTGGCAGATAGCTCTGTTGCAGGAACTCAAATGGGGGAGCCATGGGGTTGTGGGTGCCCCCCTCGATAGTGACGCGGCAGGGGTGGCTGCCAGCCAGTAGCCCGGGAAGGATGGCCTGCAGCACCAGGGTGCAGCTGCCGGCTGTGCCGACTTGAAACAGGTAGCTGCCTGCCTGAACCGCGCCGGGTTCAAAATAGAGCGTCTCGGAACCAAGCGCTGCTCCCCGGACCTGGGCGGAGCTGATCTGGGCGGCAGCGCGAACGGCAGTCAGATGCTGGCGCAACAGTCCTGGCTTTTTCCTTTTTGCCCGTATGTTTCGTATGGTGAACGACCGACCGGTGACCAGGGACAGGCCGAGTGCCGAGCGAACGATCTGTCCGCCTCCCTCACCGTATGCCCCGTCAATCTCGATCATGGCTCTTACCTTGTGCAGCCCACAGGATCATTGTGCTTCTTGGGATGATGCCTGCCACCTCTGTAAGCGAGGGAGCAAACAATGTCGTTGGTTTCTCCTAGCCAGTATAGTCCAGAGAACCCGCCAGTATCAATCACCCTTTCTGTTAGAACTCCTCCTGTCTGTATAACAAATCACTTCTTTTCCATGGCTGCCTGATCTTTGCCGACAAGAAATATTATCAGAATTTGACCTAAGTCAAGGAATGTGGGTGCCACCTTGTGGAATGATCAAGTAGCGTAATATCGAAACGTTAAGGGTGCAACGATTGTACGCCAGTGACTGGGGAGGAAAATGAACGTACAACCAAGATTAAACCAAGAGGAGGGATGTATATGTACTTCATGCTGGCAACAGCACGAGCTTCGGGGGAGTCTCAGGACATAAGGGATTCCGGGTGCCCACGGGACCTTCTATAACAGGGAGAGGAATTCTCATATGAAAACAAGTTGTTGGATAAAGTATTGCTCGCTGACTGCGTTTGTAGCTGCGTTGGCGTTTTTCGTCTACCTGGTAGACGCTTCCAAAGCGCTTTCGTATCTCTCCAAAGACCCGCTGGCATGCATCAACTGCCATGTAATGAACCCGCAGTACGCAACCTGGCAGCACAGTTCACACAAAAACGTCGCAAGCTGTGTGGATTGCCATCTGCCGACAGACTCGATGGTTGATAAGTATCTGGCCAAGGCTAGAGACGGCTGGAATCACTCCGTTGCGTTTACCTTGAACACCTATGGGCAGAATATTCAAATCAGTGATGATGGTGCAAAAAGGGTTCAGGCAAATTGTATCGCATGTCATGCAGGGCTAACAGAGACAATCAGAAGCAACCAGGACAGGTACCACGATTTCAGCGGAGCCCCTGCTGCAGACAGAAAATGCTGGGAGTGTCACCGGGAGGTTCCCCATGGCAGGGTACGGAGTCTCTCATCGACTCCAGATAATCTTGGTATTCGCGAACTTTAATTTTGGGGAGGATAGAGTGAATAAATATGGATTTTTGATGATTGGGTCGGCGGTAGCCCTGGCAGGTATGGGCTTGATGGCAAATTCAATTAATGGCAAACAGGTGGAGCGGGAGGTTCTGACCACACTCCCCGTAGTAAAGGCTGATGGTGTGGAGAGTCGAAATGATGAGTGGGCACGTTATTACCCTCGTCAGTATGACTCATGGAAACAGACGAAAAAGAACGACAAAATAAAAGATATGCTCGAAGAGAAGCCGCAGCTGGCAATTCTCTGGGCAGGTTACGGTTTTGCCAAAGACTATAATGCGCCCCGCGGTCATTTTTATGCACTGCAGTCCAATATCAATACCTTGAGAACCGGTGCTCCGGTCGGCCCCGTGGATGGTCCCATGCCCACAGCCTGCTGGACCTGTAAATCTCCGGATGTGGTGCGGGTGATGGAAGAGCAGGGCGAAAATGAATATTTTACGGGTAAATGGGCACGCCTGGGGGAAGAGATCGTCAACCCCATCGGCTGTGCCGACTGCCATGATTCCTCCACCGGCGACCTGACCCTTACCCGGCCATATCTTGAGCGTGCTCTTGAAGCAAGTGGCACCAATCTCGATGAGATAACCCATCAGGACATGCGCTCACTGGTCTGTGCCCAGTGCCATTCGGAGTATTATTTCAAAAACACCGAATATACCGATAAAGAGGGTACGGAGCAGGTTGCCAAGGTGGTCACCTTCCCATGGAGTGAGGGCTTGGGCGCCGAGGACATGGAGCGGTATTATAACAACTACGGTTTCAAAGATTGGACCCACAAGATCAGTAAGGCTCCAATGTTGAAAGCACAGCATCCGGGTTACGAAATTTACAAGACCGGCATCCACGCACAACGCGGTGTATCCTGTGCTGATTGCCATATGCCGTACAAGCAGGAAGGCAGCGTCAAGTTCTCCGATCACCACATTGCCAGCCCGTTGGAGAATGTGGAAAATACCTGTCTCACCTGTCATCGTGAGACCGAAGAAGAGTTCAAGCAACTGGTGAAAACCAAGCTCGACAGAAAAGAGCAGATGATGGAAATCACCATGGATAACCTGGCAAAGGCGCATCTTACCGCCGGTAAAGCCTGGGAGTCAGGCGCCACCGAAGAGCAGATGGCAGGGGTGTTGGAGTCAATCCGCTCAGGCCAGTGGATCTGGGATTACTCAATCGCCAGTCATGGTTCATTCTTCCATGCACCGGAAGAGACCCTTCGTCTGCTCGGTGTAGCCAATGAAAAAGCGCAGCAGGCACGCCTTGAACTGGCAGGTATTCTGGCCACTCTGGGAGTAACCGATTACCAGATTCCGGATTTCTCCACTAAAGAGAAGGCACAGAAGCTGGCAGGGGTGAACCTCGAAAAGCTGGTGGACGAGAAAAATGAATTCCGTGAACTGTTGCTCAAGGAGTGGAGTGAAAAAGCAGTTGAGGCCGGGCGTCTGAATCCGGCAACCAGGGAAGGAATGAGCGATAAGACTTCGTATAACCAGTAATCCCAGTGGTTGAGACGCAATTATAACGATCCGACTTGATTGGATGTTGTCCGATCAAGTCGGAATTGTTTTTAATGAGTTATATTTTTTCGATTTCACGAACAGTTTTTTCATTTACGATATTGCCGGTGTTGAGAACAGACCCAGGTTCAAAAAGCATCACGTGACATTCTTCCAAGGCTACGGGCATGTGCTCTACCCCTTTGGGAATGATAAAGAACTGTCCTTCCTGCAGTTGAACATCCCGCTCTCGTAACTTGATGGTGAGCTTACCTTGGATCACCATGAATAATTCGTCTTCACTGGCGTGATGATGCCAGACAAATTCTCCTTTCAATTTTGCCAGTTTCACGAGCTGCCCGTTGAGCTCACCCACACTTTTCGGGCTCCAATATTCGTCGAATTGGCCAAGTTTTTCTTTTATATCTACCGGGATCATTGTGTTTTTATAATTCAATTATTATCTGTTCAAAGTGTTGAGGTTATCGCTGCGCTGCTCTTGACATGTATCGACTATCCACCTGGAAAATCTTTGATCTGGCCACAATTTCAAACCCAAACCTTTGGTAAAAGGTGACATTTTCATCTGTGTCCGTTTCCAGGTAGGCTGGTGCTGAACAGTTATCCACCTCCTGGCAAAACCGTTGCATAAGTTTGGAGCCAATTCCCATTTTTCGATGAGATGGCAGTACACCGATTGGTCCGAGATGCCAGTGCTGTTCCAGGGGATCTCGTATTGCCCATTCCCGGAGCCAAAAAGACTTCCTGAAATTGAAATCATTCTCATCTGGAAGCATTTGTGTTTCATCCTGATCTTTCTTACCAGCGCATGAGTTCATCCTCATAACACCGATGACTTTACAATCTTGCCTGGCAAGAAAAACTATTCCGGGGCGGGTATGAAACAGTTCAACGAACATCGTTTCAATCTTCAAACGTTCGTTCTCTCCATTACCCTGAAAGACGGCAATATGGAGTGGATTGTTCAGCATAGCAATGCTGAGAACCTTTGTGGCCTCCTCGATGTCGCTACGCTGCATAAATGAGATATGAACACGGCTCATATGCATGCTTTATAAAGTTTGAAATTGTTCTTGCACGAGTAAGATATCTAATTGTTATTCATGGAATCTTCACCAGTTTTTTTGGCTGTACCCGCAAGAAGATCGGGAACTGAAATATCCCATGGAGTCCAGAAGAACGGCAATTGCTGCATATGAGATTCGTTTTTGTTGATTTTGTTGCAGCAGGCTGGCTAGTCTTCAATGAGTCGAAATTGAATCCCTTTTTGTAAAAGAAGATTGGGCAACCCGGAGGTTCCTACGCAATGCAGTGCGCCAACAACAATGAGTACAGGTTGGTTAAGTTTTATTACGTCGAGTAATTTCGGCAGCCAGTTACGATTTCTCTCAATAACTAGGTTGTTGAATAATGTGGGATATAGCTTCAGGTTATTTTCGAGGTAAGATCTCAACCATTCAATGTTTGAGTGTATTATGCACTGAATCATGGTCTCCAGTTCACGGAACTGATCTTTGAGTTTGCAGGTGACTGTTTCAAGGTATTGAATTTGTTCTTCTTTGCTGGCCGTGTCAAATGCTCTCAGCGGAGCGTTGATATCTTCGAGTTGAATGAGATTTTTTGAGTCGATTTTTTTGGCTCTGGTTAAGAGTGCCTGGTCGATACCGTTCGCTTCATTATATCCTCGTTTCTCTGCGTAATTTAAAAACATCCAAGTTGCGGCAGTGCATGGCTTTAACAGGTCGAACTCAATACCTATTATTCCATAGAGATCCCAAAGTTGTTTTGCCTTTTTGTAAAGCTCGTTTGGGATATCATTTTGAATCCTTATGCCGCTGGGATAGTAAAGCAATGTGTTATCAATTAGAGATGATTGAGTCAGGTCTGTTTCGAAAGCTATGTGTTCTGCGGAGCGTAAATAGTTCTCATATCTCTCGATCAATTTTTTTTGTTTTTTGTGAAGAATATGGACAGAACCACAAATGTGAACTGGATAAGAATCCGCTTTCCAAATCATCTGAGTTCCTCGCTAATATGAAGATGCAATCAGCTGATTCCCACTCACCCGGTTTGGGGAGAAAATTGCCCATTGATCGGAATGTGTAGCCTGGATGATGGTGGGAGAGTTTGCCATCGACGTTCTCTCTTAGAGAAAAAGTTAAAAGTAGCAATGTGTTGAAGGGTATTTTATACAATTTTATCGTGCTTTGTTTAGTATTGCAACGCAGGCAGAATGGTGGTTTCGCCAGGAAATGTACAGTACGATTCTGCAAGCTGCGACTGTCTTGAACTCATATACAGGCCAGTGGATTTTCCCTGAAATGCATGGTGAATAGTCTTGGTTTCAGCCATCCGGGATAAAACTGAAGTTCAGAAAACCTTACTACTTGTTACTTCGGAGGATTGAATGAATTTTGAAGTGCGATTTGATTGTGAAGGAGTCGATTGGCAGAATGTCTCAGACATATTGAAATCTGTAGGCATGGCTCACCACGGAGCCGAAAAGCATGAAGCTGCCTTCAGGGGGAGCTACACCACAGTTTTCATCTACCAGGGAAAACAACTGGCGGGATTTGGCCGGGCCATATCGGATGGAGTCTATCAGGCCGGGGTCTATGATGTGGCCGTGGCAACAGACTTTCAGGGGCAGGGATTGGGCAGGCTGATTATGGAAAAGATCCTCTCGAAAATATCGAACTGCAACATCATCCTCTACGCTTCACCGGGCAAAGAAGGTTTTTATGAAAAACTGCAGTTCAGGAAGATGAAGACCGGTATGGCACGATTCATGAACAGCGAGGCAATGCAGGCTAAAGGCTTTACCGAATAGGGGAGAGCCGAGAGGTCTCCCCTGTGAGGTGTCGGTGGATCTATATGTAAACGTTACTTGGAATGACAGGCGTGCTAGACATCAGCCTTTTTCCAGAACGGTTTTTCTTGAGATATACTCATCTTCAGAAATATCACCTGCAGCAAAGCGATTGTGCAGGATATCCATAGCTGATTGTGCTGCGCCGCTATTGGACTTCGAGGCAAAATATCTGAAAATGCTGACAAGGGCGTAAAGAACAATTCCCCAAAAAAGTAACGGTACAAGCCAGTTAAAAAGAAAAGGACCATGTGGATGTGGCCAGATTGAGAACCAGGAACTTCCTCCCTGCCACCAATGTCCCATGTTACCTCCCCAGCCTCCGTGATGTGCGCTCCACATAAAAAATCCTCTGTCTGAAATTATTGCAAATGCGGGTTTCGTTTCTAAAGTAAATTTAAGCAAAAGTCATACCGTTTCGGAATGGATTGCTAAATTCCAATAAAATCAATTTGTTAATATGTTTAGAGAGCTGTTTGATATAGCGGGACTTACTGGGGGCTGTATAAAAAGTACCCATCAAGGAACGGTAGGTGGGCAAAAACGTACCAGATTTGTTGTCGTTGCCTGAGTACATTCTGGATAATCTGTTTACAGAAAACAGAGAACTACCCGTAATTCTAAACTATTTTTTTTGCCTTGCTGCCGGTGCTGGTTTGCGGTGCCCCTGGCACCATCCGGGGGAGTATCACTGATTATCCGGGGGGCAGCAGTATCTGGAGTAACCTGCACGCTTATCCCGGTTGGCTACTCGGTTTCGGCCTGGTGGAATGCCTGGCGACCGGTATGACTATCGCCGGGTTTACTGTGTTGAGATTAAGAGATTACCCCGAATTTCTAATCAGTTCAGGGAGCTGGTCGATAATCTTTTGGGCCTGCTTAAGGTGGATGCGCAGATGGAACGCGAACATACAGTTCCACCTGTGGGCGTCAAAGGTTCCAAAGAGAGGATGAGGTGCGGTCGCTGTGTTTCGCAACTGATCAAGTGCATCTATTACGCGCAGATGCTCATCCACTGACCTGTTAAACCCTTCCACAGCTTCAATGCCAATATCATCCGCGGGCAACACATCGGTTGCCGGGTTTATTTTTGCTTTTCCTGAAAGAGGCTGGTTCTTTGCCAGTTGTTCTGTCGAGGCTGTTATCGCCTCGTTGACCAGTCTGTTATGTTCCAGCAACTGGTAATATGACCAGTTGCGCATATTCTCATCAACACCCGGCATGGGTGGCACCAACACCTGGGTTGCTCCTGCCGCGGCTGTTAGTTCTTTTGCCATGTTGTTATAGCGAGCCTGGAACTCAATGGTCTGCTCCCGTACTTTTTTTCTGCTCGTTAAAAAGAACAGGGTCTGAACCACCGTTTTGAGAAGTAGGTTGCCCATTGTCAACTTTGCTCCGGTCAGAATTATTTTTTTATAGCCTGCTGTATGAGTTCTTTCCAGGATATTGCCGATACGGGTTGACATCAAGAGTCGCGCATCTGTTTGCCGAGTTCAGGTAGTCACGGTACACTAAAACTATAGGAGGTGCGCCATGGAAACCCGTCTGTTCGGTACTCATCAGCTTAGTCAGATTTCTCAACTCGAACGTTTATCCGAGGAACAACGTTTCGCCATTCGGGTGGTTGCTACAGTACTGCCGTTTCGAGTGAACCACTATGTGATCGACCAACTCATCGACTGGGATAAAATCCCTCAGGATCCGATGTTCCAGCTCTGTTTTCCCCAGGCAGAAATGTTGTCAACAACGCATTTCAATCGAATTGCTGATTTGTTGCGGCAACAGGCGTCGACGGAGCAGATAAAGCATGCTGCCCAGGAGATTCATAAGGAACTGAACCCCCACCCGGCCAACCAGCAGACGCTCAATGTGCCCAGGCTGGATGAGGTCCCGATAACCGGGATGCAGCATAAATACAGGGAGACAGTGCTCTATTTCCCCAGTCAGGGGCAATTCTGTTTTTCGTACTGTACTTTTTGCTTTCGCTGGCCTCAGTTTGTCGGTGAAAAAGAATTACGAATAGCCGCAACTGACCCAGAGGTACTTTTTGCTTATCTGCGTCGTCATCCTGAAGTTACCGATCTGCTTATTACTGGTGGAGACCCTCTGGTGATGAGCGCGCGGCGGCTGGAAAAAATAGTAATGCCCCTCTTGAAGGAAGAATTCAGCCAGTTGAGGAATATTCGTATAGGCAGTAAAGCTCTTTCTTACTGGCCATATCGTTTTCTGACCGATCATGACAGTGACGACCTGTTGCGTCTTTTTGAGTGTGTGACCAAAGCCGGGAAACATATGGCGCTGATGGTGCATTTCAACCATTGGCGGGAAATGCAGCCCGAACCGGTGCGCACGGCGATTTCGCGAATTCAGGGGACTGGTGCAGTTCTCCGTACGCAGTCGCCGCTACTCAGACATATCAATGCTGCCTCGGATATCTGGCAGAGGATGTGGCAGGAGCAGGTACAACTGGGGTTGATTCCCTACTATATGTTCATAGTCAGGGATACGGGGCCGCGAAGCTATTTTGAGGTGCCGCTGGTTGAGGCCTGGAATATCTATCGTCGGGCGGTTCGCAAAGTTTCAGGGCTGGCCCGTACTGTTCGCGGACCTTCGATGAGCGCTGGTCCGGGTAAGGTCGAGATTCAGGGTGTTGTGGAGTTGACTGGCGAGAAAGCGCTGGTACTGCGATTCATTCAGGGCCGCAACCCCAACTGGGTGCAGAAACCATTTTTTGCCCGATACGATGAGGCAGCCACCTGGCTTGATCAGCTTAAGCCTGCATTTGGGGAGGAACGATTCTTTTATGAGGAAGAATAGTTTGTTGAAAATAGAATTTGAATTTTAGGTATTGCCGGGCGGTTATCAGCACCTGAGTATGAATTAAATCTGCACTATTCTGTAAATATTTTCCCCCTTGTTTTCCGAAGTGCGAGGAAATGTAAGGGGTGATCATGGTCTATCCTTTTCTTCGGGCAATGTACTGTTCAGCCTATCCCGTTTCTACATTCTCTGCCGCCGCAACCATCGGACAACGTTCATCGTCGATGAGATGGAGACCGGCTCGATCAGCTCAAACCTGATGACGGTTTCCTGTCAGGATTTTGCTGTCCAACCCCTGGGGCTGGCCGCGCTTAACCTGTTGGCCTGTCGTGTTTGCGCGGTGAGTGTCACTTGGTTAAAGACGATATTTTCCCCGGCAGGATTCATCGGGAAGGGGGAGGTGCAGTCTTCAGAGTTGGTCGAAAAAGTCATTGTAACATGAAATTTTTATGGATATACATTGCTGCGTGTCAACACGATTCTTTTGGAAATTTTACCAAATCCTAAAGGAAGGTTGGCTAGATTGTAACGCGTCCATTGACTGGTGCATTACAGATGCCCGGTCCTGTCGAAGAGAGCGAGTGAGGTTTGGTCGAAAGAGGGTTTTATCCCGGTGTCGAGGGGGGCACCGCTTTCAGCCGGATCTCTCGGGGGGAGTTCTTTTCAAAAGACAGAGGACGTGAGGGAAATTGAGATTCGTGGCAAGCTTTTCCTTTTACAATCTTAAGGAGTATACGTATGAAACCGAAATTACGATCCCTGTCTAACCATTCCGGAACAGGCATTCATCGTCGGGATTTTCTCAAGTTTTGTGGTGCCGTGGCTGGTGCACTCAGTCTGGACGCCACTTTTATTCCCAAAATTGCCGAGGCGCTGACCACCGGCAACCGTCCGCCGGTTCTCTGGCTGCATTTTTCCGAATGTACCGGTTGCACTGAGTCCTTGCTGCGGAGCTCCGCACCGTGGATGGACGAGCTGCTGTTCGATACCATCTCTCTCGAGTATCATGAGACCCTGATGGCAGCGGCCGGGCACACTGTCGAGACTTTGCTCACAGACGCCGCAAACGCCTATGAGGGGCAGTTTTTCTGTGTAGTTGAGGGATCTATTCCCACTGCGGATAACGGCATTTACGGCACCATCGGTGGCCGTACCATGCTGAGTATCGCCAATGAAATTATCCCCAAGGCCCAGGCTGTCATAGCCTGCGGTACCTGTGCGGCCTATGGCGGATTGGCTGCAGCATCACCCAACCCGACCGGCGCTAAAGGTGTTCTTGATGCCTTACCTGACCTGAATGTACCGGTAATCAATCTTCCGGGTTGCCCACCCAACCCTGTCAATTTTGTGGCAGTACTTACCAACTATCTGCTCAACGGTTCCCTGCCGGCGCTGGACAGCAACCAAAGGCCGCTTTTTGCCCATGGCAAGAGGATTCATCAGCAATGCCCATACAGGCGGGAGAAATCGAAATGCCAGAAAAATTTTGGCTGTAAAGGACAGTGGACTTCAAGCAATTGTCCGAATGTGAAATTCAATGATGGTACCAGCTTTCCCATGCAGGTGGGGCATCCATGTATCGGCTGCTGCGAACCTGACTTCTGGGACACCATGACTCCGTTGTATACCGCTTCCTAGCGGCCGGAGCAATGATGGCTGAGTTGTGTGCCGTTCACTGAAAATTTCACATGAGGAGACAAAATCATGTCTGAGCGAATAGTTATTGATCCGGTGACTCGAATCGAAGGTCACCTGAAAATCGAAGTGGAAATTAACAACGGTGTTGTCACCGATGCCTGGAGCTCGGGAACGCTGTTCCGCGGGGTCGAGACCATCCTGCAGGGCCGCGAGCCGGAAGAAGCGTGGTTGATTACCCAGCGTCTCTGCGGGGTATGCACCTATATTCATGGCGTAACTTCAGTGCGTTCGGTAGAGGACGCCTTAAACATCACTGTGCCTGAGAATGCCCGACATATACGTAATCTTTTAACCGGTGGCCTGTACGTGCATGACCATCCGGTACATTTTTATCATCTGAGTGCCCTTGACTGGGTTGATATCGTCAGCGCACTCTCTGCCAGTGTTTCCGCTACCGAGTCACTGGCCAAGTCACTTTCAGCCAATGCACCAGCTATAGATTTCGCTGCTACACAGGAAAGTCTGCAGAATTTCGTAAACAGTGGAAAGCTCGGCCCCTTTGCCGGAGGTTACTGGGGCCACTCAGCCTACACCCTGTCACCTGAAGAGAACCTGCTCTTTGCAGCGCATTATCTTTATGCCCTGCGTCAACAGGTGAAGGCGGGCCGCATGCACGCTATCTTTGGTGGCAAGAACCCGCATATCCAGAGTTTACGAGTAGGTGGCGTTACCTGTGCAGATGAGATCAATACCACCCGTATAGGTGAATTCCGCAGTCTCTTAAATGAGATGCGTGATTTTATCGACAATGTCTACCTGCCGGATGTCCAGCATCTTGCCTCCGCTTACCCTGAGTGGGGTACAATCGGTGGTTTCAGGAATTACCTGGCCTTTGGTGAGTTCCAGATGAGCAATAGTGATCAGGGTGATCTGTTCCTGCCTGCTGGTGTAATCATGGATAAGAATATCGGCCAGGTGAATGACGTTATGCTTGCTGAGATTAACGAGCATGTACGCCATAGCTGGTATGAAGGCTCCACTGCCAGGTATCCGCAATATGGAGAGACCGTGCCGAACTACACTGGCTACAACACTGATGATCGGTACAGCTGGCTGAAAGCTCCTCGTTATAAAGGTGAGCCGATGGAGGTTGGTCCTCTGGCACGTATGTTGGTTGCTTACGGTATGGGACACCCCAATGTGGTGAGTGCTGTAGACGGTTTTCTCGCCAAGGCAGGCCTTGGTGTTGATGCCCTGCATTCCACCCTGGGCCGTTCTGCCGCCAGGGCCATTGAGACCAAGATCATCGCCGATGAGATGGGGTACTGGCTCGATCAGCTCCAGCCGGGCAGCAGCGCAAGAGTTTCCGCTTCCATGCCGAATCAGGCAGCCGGAATAGGTCTCAATGAGGCACCACGCGGAGCGCTGGGCCACTGGATCAACATCGAGAACCAGAAGATCGGTAACTACCAGATGGTGGTTCCTTCTACCTGGAACCTGGGCCCGCGCTGCGCTTCGGGATCACGTGGACCTGTCGAGGAAGCACTTATCGGTACCCCGGTGGCCAACCCGGAGCAGCCGGTTGAGATCCTGCGTATCGTTCACTCCTACGACCCATGCATCGCTTGCGCGGTGCACGTGACCGACAACGATCAGGACAGCCATTACCAAATTAAGGTTCTCTAACTGTAATTTCCGCAACTGGTCTCTCATCTTTCCGGTTGCCGAAAGGCGGCCGGGAAAAATGAGTAAAAAAAAGGCTTGGAAATGCCTTTTTTTTATCTGCTGCAAGCATTTGAAACAAATTGGATTTCTGCCACATTGTGGGTGTTTTGGTGCGGCTAAGTGTTGTTACTTCCGTAAAAAAAATAGTTGTATTGCTACCGCTTCTAGGCTATTGCTGTGTTGCAGGCTTGATCCTGGCAGGTGATAGATGTATGCCTATAATATTGTTAGGTTTACCTTTGCAGTAGATGCATTCCTGTCGAAGAGATTTGGTTGAGCTGAAAAGAAATGACACAGCCGCTTTGCTGCCGTGGACTGTTTCTTAGTGTAGGCAACCCATGGGGGGGGAGTCTCTCTATTAACGACAGAGAATGATGTTGGGAAATTGAGTCTCAGAGCTGTAGGTTTTCCCAAAATTCTGTGCAAGGAGTATGTGTATGAAACCGAAATTCAGGTTAGAACAGGCCCAGACGACAAAGGGCGTTCATCGTAGGGACTTTATGAAATTCTGTGGAGTTGTCGCTACAGCGCTCAGTCTCGACATCACTTTCATTCCCAAAATTGCCGAGGCCTTGACCTCCGACAACAGACCTCCCGTCCTATGGCTGCATTTTGCCGAGTGTACCGGCTGCACCGAGTCTATCCTCAGGACTTCAAGCCCATGGATGGACGAGCTGCTGTTCGATACCATTTCCCTGGAGTATCATGAAACTCTCATGGCCGCAGCTGGGCATACTGTTGAGGCCCTGCTTGCTGAGGCCGCAGCTGTCCATCAGGGTGAGTTTTTCTGTGTTGTGGAAGGTGCCATCCCCACCGCCGACAACGGTATCTACGGCACCATTGGGGGGCGTACCATGCTGAGCATAGCGGAAGAGATCCTGCCCAAGGCCAAAGCGGTGATTGCCTGCGGCACCTGTGCAGCCTATGGAGGCCTGGCAGCCGCTTCTCCAAACCCGACGGGTGCCAAAGGTGTCCAGGACGCGCTCCCGAGCCTCAACGTGCCAGTCATCAACCTGCCGGGTTGTCCGCCAAATCCTGTCAATTTCGTCGCAGTTATCACGAGCTATTTGCTGAACGGGCAGCTTCCTGCCCTGGATTCACTCGGCCGTCCAACTTTTGCCCATGGTCGTACAGTGCATGATCGCTGCCCCTATGATGAGGACAGCCTGGAGAGGTTCTGCCTGGAACATCAAGGTTGCAAAGGTCCGCGCACCCGCAACAACTGTTCGACCATCAAGTTCAACGACGGGACCAGCTTCCCCATGCAGGTCGGCCACCCGTGTATCGGCTGCAGTGAACCCAATTTCTGGGACACCATGAGCCCAGTCTATTCCGGAAGTGTGGAGGAATCAGGTGGGTCGGATGACTACCCTTCAGGTGGCGGCAGTGATATCCCGACTGATGGTGGCGATACCCCTACCGATGGCACCGGTGATATCCCGACTGATGGTTCCACCAAAGGGAATGGGCGTGTGAAGAACGCTGACCGGGGCAACAAGAAAAGCAGCAGTAATTAACGAGGGAGTATTGAATCATGGTTGAACGTTTAGTTATAGATCCGGTGACCCGAATCGAAGGTCACCTGAAAATAGAAGTAGAGATCAACAACGGTGTGGTAACTGATGCTTGGAGTTCAGGTACTCTGTTCCGCGGCATCGAGACCATCCTCCAGGGCCGCGATCCGGATGAAGCCTGGCTGATCACCCAGCGCCTCTGCGGCGTCTGCACCTATATTCACGGCGTTACCTCGGTACGTTCGGTTGAGGATGCGGTAAATGTCACTGTGCCGGAGAATGCCCGTCATATCCGCAATCTGTTGACCGGCGGACTCTTTGTTCATGACCACCCGGTACATTTTTACCACCTGAGTGCACTGGACTGGGTTGATATCGTCAGCGCACTCTCGGCCAACGTTGCCGCCACCGAGTCGATGGCCAACTCGTTGTCACCCAACGCACCGGCCATCGACTTCGCCGCCACCCAGCTGAGCCTGCAGAATTTTGTAGACAGCGGCAAGCTCGGCCCGTTTGCCGGTGGCTACTGGGGACACTCCGCCTACACCCTGTCGCCGGAGGAGAACCTGCTCTTTGCCGCTCATTACCTCTACGCCCTGCGCCAGCAGGTGAAGGCGGGCCGCATGCACGCAATCTTCGGCGGCAAGAATCCGCATGTGCAGAGTCTCAGGGTCGGAGGTGTAACCTGTCAAAACGAGATCAACAGTACCCGGATCAACGAGTTCAGAAGCCTTTTGAACGAGATGCGTGATTTCATAGACAATGTCTACCTGCCGGATGTCCAGCACCTTGCCTCCGCTTATCCTGAGTGGGGTGCCATCGGCGGCTTCAAGAACTACCTGGCCTTCGGTGAGTTCCAGATGAGCAACACCAATCAGGGCGACCTGTTCCTGCCCGCCGGTGTGATCATGGATCAGAACATTGGCCAGGTGAACGATGTCATGCTGGGCGAGATCAACGAGCACGTCCAGCACAGCTGGTATGAGGGCTCCACCGCCCGCTATCCGCAAAACGGTGAAACGGTACCCGGCTATACTGGTTATGATACCGCTGACCGCTACAGCTGGATGAAGGCTCCCCGCTATCAGGGTGAGCCGATGGAAGTTGGCCCGCTGGCCCGTGTGCTGGTCGCTTATGGTATGGGCCATTCAGCTTTCGTGAATGCCGTGGACAGTTTCCTGGCCAAGGCAGGTCTGACCATCGAGGCCATGCATTCCACCCTGGGCCGTTCAGCGGCCAGAGCCATCGAAACCAAGGTCATCGCCGATGAGATGGGCTCCTGGCTCGATCAGCTCCAGCCGGGGGCCATTGCCAGGGTATCCGTCTCCCTGCCGAACCAGGCCTCCGGTATCGGCCTCAACGAGGCGCCGCGAGGAGCGCTTGGTCACTGGATCAACATTGAGAACCAGAAGATCGGCAACTACCAGATGGTGGTTCCTTCCACCTGGAACCTGGGCCCGCGCTGCGCTTCCGGATCACGTGGACCTGTCGAGGAAGCACTTATCGGAACCCCGGTGGCGAACCCCGAGCAGCCGGTTGAGATCCTGCGTATCGTACATTCTTACGATCCATGTATCGCTTGCGCGGTCCATGTGACTGATAACGACCAGCAAACCCATTATGAAGTTAAAGTTTTGTAAATAAATCGAACGTTCCGAAGAGTAGGTTGGTTCTACTCTTCGGTTGAACCTGCAAAAGAGATAGGTATGCAGAAACGAAAGAACATTCTGGTATTGGGAGTGGGCAATATCCTGCTGCATGATGAAGGAATAGGTGTTCACGTGGTGAGGGATCTGGAAGAGCAGTACTCTTTTTCCAAAGAGTTAACCCTCCTTGACGGGGGAACTCTCGGTATACGGCTGTTGGATGCTATGGGGCGGGCCGATTACATGATCGTGGCCGATACTTTGTGTTCAGGTAAAGCTCCCGGCACCATTACCCGATTGACCGGCAGCGAGTTACGTGGCCGGGTTGCGGCCAAAAACTCACAGCACCAGGTGTCTTTCCTGGAGACCATCGCCTATGCCGATTTTCTGGGCATGCTGCCCGAGACAGTGATGATCGGCTGTGAACCCAAAGATCTCAGCGCCTGGGGCACGGAGTTAACCGAAGAGGTTGCTGCGGCCAGACCGCAGATGATTGCGAGAGTGATAGATGAGATTCGGGCGGCCGGTGGTGAGGTTATGCAGGCTCAGATGTAAGAGATGAAGCAGGAGGAAAAGGGTATGTCTGCCGGTAGTTGGGAGACTAACGGCAGACATGCCAGATGACGTTTTTAATGATCGTACTGCGTTGCATACTCTGCGTCGTTATACATCGGTTCACCGTAAAGATCCTTGCCGAAGCTGCCGATAATAGCCTGGCCTTCTGCTGAAGCGACAAAGTCGATGAACTGAGAAGCCAGCGGTTGAGCTGCGGTGGCACCTTCCGGCTGGCAAAGACCGTGGTAGGTGTTGATCAGCACAGGATCACCTTTAAAGAGTACCTTAAGGTTACCCATCTCTTTTTTACCGGCAACCCAGGTGGAAGAATCAGTCATGAAATAGCCGTTGGTCTGGTTGGCCTGTTTCAGGGAGGCCATCATGAATTCCCTGGTGATTACGTACCAGTCACCAGCCGGTGCAACTCCAGCGGTTTTCCAGATTGCCAGCTCTTTCTTGTTGGTGCCTGAGTTGTCTCCACGGGAGAGAAACGGGGCTTTTACCGCGGCAATTTTGGCATACGCGTCAGCAGCGCTGGTGGCACCAGCAATTCCTGCAGGGTCATTTTCCGGGCCGACGATGTAAAACTCGTTGGAACCGATCAGGGAGCGCTTGATAGCCCAGCCGTCAGCTATAGCCTGCTTTTCTGCAGCCGGGGCGTGCACCAGAACCAGATCAACTTTCTTGTCTTTCAAGAGCGCAAGAGACTTGCCGGAACCCGCTTTTTGCCAACACATTGTGGAGCCGTGCTTGTCGTTGAAGGTATTGGCCAGCTCTTCAAGCAGGCCGAGTTCACCGGGGCTGCCGGTGGCGAGAGTGTAGGTGTTTTCGCCGTTGCCATAGATGGCTTTGCAGTTGTTTGCGGCCTGGGCTACGGTTGCCCCGGCGATGGCCAGGGCCATTGAGGCACCAAATACGAGCTTCCTGATATTCATGATTGTTCCTCGGAGGTTGTTGTTCTGGACGTGTTCAGCTGGTCGAGAATGGAACACGCATCTCTACGAGGAGGGCAGATACCCTTTTATGGCCGGAGCTGTCAATGTTGTCAGCATGGATGACCAAAACGGACAAAGATGAACAGTGGAGAACGGGCAGTGCGCTGCAATTGCCAAGGGCCTGGTAGCCCTGTTTCAATATCAGCCAACAGTTCCCATGGTCTTCAGAGTCTCTTCACGAATGGACTCAATCAGCCCTTTTTTGGCCTCCATAAAGAGTGGTTCTGTCATTATCTCGTAGCTGCGGGGACGGGAGATGCCGATACGCTTGTCCTGCTTGAGTCGGCCGGGCCGCGATGACATCACGATAACCCGATCGGAGAGGAATATTGCCTCATCAACGTCGTGGGTGATAAAGAGCACTGTGGTTTTGTGCTCTCCCCACACCTTCAGCAGCAACTCCTGCATCATGCCGCGGGTCTGGGAGTCAAGTGCCCCGAACGGCTCGTCCATCAATAGCACCGATGGTTTATAAACCAGTGCCCGGGCAATGGCCACCCGTTGTTTCATGCCGCCTGAAAGCTCGTTTGGGTAGGCCTTTTCAAAGCCGACCAGTCCCACCGATTCGATGTAGTGCTGCACCAGTTCACGCTTTTCACTCTCCCCCATGTCAGTTCCTTTCAGGGCAAAGAGAATATTGTCGGTGACTGTCAGCCATTCAAAAAGGCTATAGGACTGGAACACGAAGCCGCGATCCCTGCCGGGGCCGGAGATGGGCATACCATCTATCTGGACCTGGCCTTCGGTGGGGTCGACCAGGCCGCCGACGATATTGAGCAGGGTCGATTTCCCGCAGCCCGAGGTGCCGACCACGGTCACGAATTCATTTTGGGCAATCTCTAAATTGAAGTTATCGAGCACTACGAAAGCCGTGCCGTTCTTATTATAGATTTGCGAGACATTGTCGATTTTGATTTTCGGAATTGTCATTGCTGCGTGTCCCTTTATTGCCCTTTATTCCACTTAAACAGTACTTTGCCGGAAAGTTTGAAAATATAGTCGGTAATCAGCCCTAAAAAGCCGATGAAGAGGATGCCGAAGATGATGGTATCGGTGGCCAGATAGCGTTGGGCGTCCATGATGCGTCGTCCCAGGCCGTTATTGGCGGCCACCAGTTCGGCTACAACCAGATAGGTCCAGGTCCAGCCCATGGTGATCCTGAAGGTGTCCCAGATCTTGGGCATGGCGGCGGGCAGAACTATGGATTTCAGGATTTCAAAACGTGAAAGCCCAAGGGTTTGCCCGACTTTGATAAGACTGATCGGCACCGACTTGACGTTATCCATCACCATCAGTACCTGCTGGAAGAAGGTGCCGATAAAGAGGATCAGGAATTTCTGAAAATCACCTATACCGGCCCAGAGGATAGTGAGTGGTATCAGGGCGACCACTGGCATATAGCGGACGATATCGATAAAGGGTTCGAACAGTCCCTCGAAGAACTTGAAATTGCCCATTAATATACCGATGGGAACAGCAAACAGTGTAGCGAAGCCCCAGCCCATGACGATACGATAGATGGAGGCGGAGGCATCTGCCCAGAGTATGCCCTCGTTTATCTGCCGTAATCCTTCCGTGGCAATGTTTGCTGGCGGCGGCAGAAAGAGGGGGCGTATCAGACCACTGCTGGTGACAATTTGCCAGGCAACAAGAAGCAGCAGGATAAAACCTGCTCCTAAGGCGATATAGACATTTTTGGGGATATCTTCTCGTAGGGCAAGGTAGCGGGTCGGTTTCTTGTGCTGGCGTGTGGTGTTGCTGTCAGGTGATGGTTTTTGTGGGTCGGTCATTGGGGCAATCCTGCAGGGAATGTAGGAGCAGGGGTAGTCCGCCAAACGGCTACCCCTGCGTTCTTACAGAGCGGTCGGCAGCTATTTGGCCATGTTCTTGATGACGTCTATGCCAAGTGCGTCAGCCGGGTCGGCGACAGTTTTGATAACGTCCGGAGTGGTCTCTTTCATGATAGTGTTGATATCGACCATGGTTTTCTGGAATTCTCCAGCCAGAATTTCCTGGTTTCCCTTGAGGTCGTAAACATGTACTCCCTCCATGGCGAGCTTGTACTCATCCATCGGGCTTTTTACCGCATCGGCAATGATTTTGCCGCCTTCTTCAGGATTCTCGTTGAGGAATCGTACGGCTTCATCCCAGGCTTTGATCAGCGCCTGAATAGTTTCAGGATTGTCCTTGATGAATGTAGCGTCGGAAATGGCAACATCACTGATGAGACCGGGCTTCTCGGCACCTGTGTAGAGAACCTTATAATCATCGCCTTGCCGTAACGCGGCAGAGATGTACGGTTCGTAGGTGACTGCGATATCGACTCTACCGGCTATAAGCGCCAGGCCTGCATCGGCGGCAGCCATATTCACTGGCTCGATATCTCTGATGGTCATGCCATTTTCTTTGAGCGCGTAGTTGATCAGCAGATCACTGGTTGCACCCGCTTCATAGGCGACTTTTTTACCTTTGAGGTCAGCAATGGTTTGTACTGATTTCGGTGCCAGAATGGCATCTGCCTCATAGGCGGAATCGAGTATCAGGAATGCCTGCAGATCGATGCCCTGGTTACGTACTGTGATCAGGGTATTGGTCGCCGCGGCGATAACCTGAACTCGGCCGCTGGCGACAGCGGCACTCATGTCGGCATCCCAGGTGAAATTAACGATCTCGGCATCAAGGCCATGTTTGGCGAAGAAGCCTTTCTGGTCGGCAATCCACCAGGGGCCGTAACCGAGCCAGGGTTGAACACCGACTTTTACAGTTTTTGCAGCAACCGGGGTAGCTGGAACCAGAAAACCTGTGGTGAGGCAGATGGCAAACATTGCCAGGGCCAATAACTTTTTCATAACAACTCTCCTCAATTCATTTTTATTCAGGAATAATGGGGGAATATGACCCTGGTTCGGTCAAGGCACATGCTCTGGTGATTCCGGCAGGGTCGGGAAGTACGTACACTGAAAACTGCGGATGTGTTGTAACTGCACAATAAGTTGAACCAAAGGATTCTTAACCTTTTCGAACCACAGAGTAAAGAAAATAAAGCATAAATGACGTTTTCCTTATCTATGTGAGGGTCGAGTTTCGGTTATTGCCGGCAATATCGGCGATAGCTGGCGAATCAATTGGTAACATTAATGGAAATGGAGCTTGAGCGGCAACTCTATTGTTTGATAGAATGATACTGATATCTATCGTATTTATCTCTTTGATTTTCTGACATTTCAAAAGATCGTCTTTGGCCGATCAGTACCAGGGGGTGAAAAGTGATAGTGCGTCTCAGCAAGTCCCTGTGTGTATGGCTCATCATGATACTCCTCATGTCTGTACTCGTTCTCCAGAGCCGTGCCCGGGCAGATCTCGCTTTGTCCAGGCAAGTAGCCGAAACAGCGATGGAGGATACCAGTGGTTGGCCTCTACCTCCTGCTGGACCCGCCGCTGCAAAAAACAAACTGATTGTTTATGTCGCTGAAGACCTCAGAAACGGTGGGGTCTTGGGAGTGGGCTCCGGTGTCTGTGAGGCAGCGGAAAGCATTGGCTGGCAGTGTCGAGTATTTGATCTCGGCAGCCTTGACGTGAAGAGGGAGGCGATTTTTTCAGAGGTTTTTGAGCTGGAACCGGACGGAGTGGTACTCGGTGGTTTGGATGCCCATGCCAGCCTGAGATATCTGGAGCGGTTTAAAGACGCGGCAATTCCGATTGTGGGTTGGCATGTTGCGCCATTTCCTGGCGTGGTGGAGGGGACACCTATTGCAGTCAATATTGCCACGGACTCAAAAGATGTGGCCAGGGTGGCGGCGCATTACGTGATAGCAGACTCCGGGGGCAAAGCGTCGGTCATACTATTTACGGACAGCCGATTTGCCATCGCCCTGAAGAAATCGGACATCATGGCGGAGATTATTCAGAGTTGTGAAGGATGTGAAGTTCTCGAAATTCTGGATGTCAGCCTGGATAGTGTGAATGTACAAATGCCTGATGTCATAAATGCTTTAATTGGGAAATACGGCGAGCGCTGGAATTACTCTCTCGGCATAAACGATTTATATTACGATAGTTCTGTAACTTCACTGGTGCTGGCTGGTAACGATCCCGGTGGGCCGCCGTTCAATATTTCGGCCGGGGATGGCAGCCCATCCGCTTTTTTGCGAATTCGCAGCGACAGTTATCAGAAGGCAACGGTTCCGGAACCATTGCTTTTTCATGGTTGGCAGCTCGTAGATGAACTGAACAGGATCTTCAGTAACAAACCGCCAAGCGGTTATGTGACCCCGCCGCATATCGTGACCAGAAAAAATATATGGCCGAAGGATGAAGGTCTGAACCTGTTTGATATAAAAAATAATTACAGGGAACATTACAGCAGAAGCTGGTCCGGGAACCAATAACCTGAATATTTTTTAGGGATTAACAACCGAACCTCATCTTTCAGTATAGTTTTTGAATCCCTGGCGATCGTTGCAATTCGCTGGATTGGCAATACCTTATTTCCTATTATGGAAATATTCGGGCAAACTGATGAGAAAATGGTTTTACAGTATTCAATCAAGATTGACGGCGACCCTGGTTATTGCAGTGCTGGTTATTCTGCTGGGAGGCTGTCTGTATTTTTACTATTCAAACCAGCTGCTATCGGCCACAGAGATCTTCGTTGAGAATACCCTTCCCAGTATAGAGACGGCAAATGCACTTGAGCATACGGTTACCGAAATCGGCAATTTCAGCCGGGACCTGACAGAGAGCGATACTGTCGATGACCTGAGCCTGATCTATGGGCGGCTCGAGGTACTGCTCTACAGACTGGAAGACACCACAGCGAGAATATCACAGAAGGAGGGGGGGTTCGATCTCCTGAAACTCAATTACCTGAGTCAGGCGATTCACACTCTAGTGCTGCAGATTTTCCAGCTTGAGGCCCATAAGCTGGAGATCGAACACCAGAGAGAGAGTCTGCTTGGTGATATCGGCAGTCAGCTGCTGGCGGAGGCGCTGCCCTATGCTGCGGTAGTCAATGCTGAGGTATGGCGGGAAAAGGTCGCTGTTGATGCCCAGCAGGTTACCGCGGATCTGTTACGTAGCTGTCTCCTAAAGATGGTTATCATCTCAAGCCAGCTTGAGTTGGTGAAAGAGAGTGAAGAAATTGATGCGCTGGAGGACTCTTTCGTTATCATCAAGGGTGTGTATACCAAAATGCTGGCGGCCAATCAGCAACTGGCACCTGTGAAGAGTGTCTATCAGACCCATATCAGTGACATGGAGGCGCTCTATGACAGGCATCGCAAGTACCTGCTGATAAATGAGGACGTTGCCATGTTTTCGACAGAACTGGATGAGCAGATAATAAACCTGGCCTCCCTTGCTTCAGAGTCGGTGGATGTGGTTTTCGGCCACTTTCATCAAACTGCGGCAAAGGTCATTGAGAAAGAGCGCATAGGGTTGTACATCACTACAATGCTCACTCTCGGGGCGATTGTAACGCTCTATATACTCTATCGCAGGGTTGTGGTGAGTGGCTTTGGTGACAGGCTCAGCCTCATCAGCCGTGCCATGGTGGCGGAGGAGTCGGGGAGTGAGCCGCCCCATATCCCGGTAAGAGGCAGGGATGAGATCGCGGTGATGGCCAAGGCAGCGGAAGAATTACTGGGAAAAGCAGTGCGTCTCAGAAATCTTGCCGCAGTCGACCAGTTAACCCAGGTGTGGAACAGACGTCATTTTTTTGAGTTGGCCGCAATTGAGACAGACCGGGCGACCCGACATAATAGTGTCTCGGTGATAATGATGCTGGATATCGATCATTTCAAGAAGGTGAATGACACCCATGGTCATAATTTTGGTGATCACGCCCTGTTCGAAGTGGCTCAGAGTTGCAAAGGTGCAATCCGTTCAATAGATATCTTTGCCCGCTACGGCGGCGAAGAGTTTGCCTTGATTATGCCTGAAACCTCTCTGGAGGAGGGCGTAATAGCCGCAGAACGTATTCGAACCACCGTTGCCTCTAAACCACTGCAAACGAAAAACGGTAAAGAACTTGTACTGACAATTAGCATTGGCATGGTTGAGGTTCGGCTGAACCAAGTCAAGATTGATGATGCTCTGGGGTTTGCCGACCGAGCACTCTACCTTGCTAAGAAAATGGGGCGAAATCGAGTGGAAGTTTTTCAAACGGGCAGCCTGACAGGTGGCTGGCAGGACGAAATGTCTTGAATATACCTGGGCAAGAGCTGTATCCTGACTCTTTTGTTGGGTAGCGTGCCGGGGCTCTGCTGGCAACGTTTTGTGGTGTTTTGTTTTGTTACTTTTATGTGTGTGGAATGGCTTGGTTATATCTGTTTATTGCAGGGTTGTTTGAGTGTGGTTGGGCTATTGGCCTGAAATATACTGAAGGTTTCACAAAACTGATGCCCTCATTGTTCACTGTCGCAGCAATGGGGGTAAGTTTTTTTCTGCTCTCTGCAGCTATGAAAACCATTCCGGTCGGTACTGCCTATGCGGTGTGGACCGGGATTGGTGCCGTTGGGGTAGCCATTATGGGTATGGTGTTGTTTGATGAGTCACGTGATATCATGAGAATCTTGTGTCTGCTATTGATTGTGACAGGGATTATGGGGTTGAAATTCCTGGCTATGAGCGCGGAGTGAGATGATTTCAACACCCGGTGATATCATATACGCATCCTCGCCCGGGACCGGTATCGAAGCGCTCTCCTGCGTGAGTGATTTCCACTTCGGCACTCACATCCACGATGGGCACGTTATCTGGCTCAACTCAGCTGGTGGTGAGCATTTCTCGGTGAAAGGAGACAGTGACATCCTGCAACCGGGTAGCGTCAGCGTAATAGAACCGGGAGTGGCCCATACCAATCATCCCTGTGAGGGCAGCGGGCGTCACCTCCGCAGCCTCTATCTGGCACCCGATTTTTTTAGCCGGGTGGCGCAGATATTCATCGGTATTCCTGATACCATAAACCTGCCGACAGCAACCTATCATGATGAGGTGAGCTGGCGTGAGTTACTCAATCTCCATGAGGCTGTTGTCTCGGGACAGGAGCAACTGGTTACCGAACAGTTTGTGGTCAGCCTTTTTACCAGACTCTGGCGGAACACCACTGCGGTACAGCGTAGTTCAGGCCAAAGCGTACGTTGTACCAATAAAAGATTTTCACAGCTTGCCGAAGTTCTGCACAGCGACCCGGCACAGTCTCACACGCTCTCTCAATTGGCCGAGTTGGCCGGTTGTACCGAACACTACGTGATCCGTCTCTTTAAAAAGCACTGTGGAATATCACCCCACGCCTATCTGGTACAGTTGCGACTGGAGAAGGCACGCAGGCTGTTGGGGGCAGATGTTTCTATTGCCGATGCAGCCTTCCGTTCAGGTTTCGCCGACCAGAGTCACCTCACCCGCAAATTCAAAGAGCGCTATGGGCTTACGCCTGGGCGTTACGTAAACCTGTAGAAGTAGCACGACCTGAAGACTTTTCAGACTGACAACGCAATCCGCACCGCCCAGGTCAATTTTGTTCAAGACGTGGCTGGTGATTATTCGTTATCCTGGCAGATCGATATATTTTAACCAGAAGGACAGGAAACGAATACCATTATGACTCCCTATCTCTACGCGCTCGGCGCAATTCTCTGCTGGGCCAGTCTGCCCGCGGCGACAGGCTCAGGTCTGGTAGAACTCACAACACCAGAGCTGATGTTTTTCAGCTTCACAGCTGCAGCGATCTATCTGTACCTGCAGGATCTTGTGGTAAAGCGTTCAGCCAGAGTTTTTCTGCCCCCACTTCCTGCATCTCTTTTTGGTGTAACGGGGATTTTTGTTTACCATTTCGTCTATTATCTGGCACTGGAGCGGGCACCTCTGGCCGAAGGTGCCATTCTGGCTACGACCTGGTCTTTGTGGATCGTGATCTTCTCGTCAATTCTGCGCTTGAAGCGGTTGGCGCCGTCGATGATTGTCACAGCCGTACTCGGCTTTGCCGGCGCAGCTCTGGTGATTGGTGGCGGCAAGGAACTCTCTTTTCAGGCTGCGGCCATGCCCGGTTATCTGCTCGCCCTGTGCTGTGGTCTGATCTGGTCGAGTTTTTCCGTAGCATTGCCATATCTGAAAATAAAAGAGGAGCCGATGACCGCCTTCACCATCTACGCGGCGATCTGCTCGGCGATTCTTTATGTTTGCACCGGGCCATATGAGATGCCATCTCTGCAGGCTCTATTATCGGCAACCTACCTTGGCTGCGTGCCGCTTGGTCTGTCATTTTTCTTGTGGAACAGGGCTGTTACCACAGGCAATATGGTGATTGTCGGCTTTTTGAGCTACCTCACCCCGCCACTTGCGGTGTTGCTGGTGGCGCTGGTTCATGGTCAGAAGATCAATACGTCCGTGATCTGGGGAATGTGTTTGATTATTGGCGCCTCACTTCTTGGCAGGTTAAGATTGAATATGCTTGAAAAGGGTGGAACGAAATAGACGTCAAATTGAAAAAAGATGGTGAGAATGGAACCGGTTGGTTGTTAAAATGGGAGGTACTTATGTCTGATCAAGCTTGTTTTCCTATCTCATAATTGCTGTATCATTGGTGTGTCGCCAGAGCCTTGAAGCATTTTTTGCTCTGGAAGCACCTGACTGCCTTCTAACTCGGCAACGGTGTTCTCAAGCTGTGCCACCAAGAATTGATCTGCTGCAATATAACCTTTCCAAGGTATTCAATTCATATGAGGTTTTTCAACTCTATCCGTCATGAATTGCCCTCAACCAATACCGCTTATATTTTTGGTACCCCATTGTGCCGAGCTTCCGTCAGTTCGTTGTTTTTCCGAATGGATGAGTGATATGATGTAGTACCGAATTGTTCATTGATAAGCGCCTAGGGTTATGGTGCTTGATCAATGTCAACACAATCAGACTGCATAAAGCCGGTGTATCTGCTGTGGGTTTTGTGTAGACAATATGGCACGTTCAATTCATGCCCATCAAGGGAGAATGTATGCCGATCTTCAGTTATCTCGCCATTGCTAAAGCAAATGCAAGGGAGTCACTCTGCTCTGAATTATCTGCTCTCAAATATTGTGAAGTGATTCCAGCCGAAAATCAGGAGGTGATCGTCCTTGTGACGGATACTCCTGACCATGCGACGGAGAAACAGCTTGCCGAAACATTGAAGACCCTGCCGTCTCTGCAATCTTTGAGCCTGGCCTTCGGTTATGACGATACGTTATGACGAAACAGAATGACAAGGGAGATTACACAGACCATGAAACTCGACAGAAGACAGTTTATAAAACAGGCGGCGATAACAAGTGCATTTGCGACTGCCGGTTCTCTTTTTCCTGGCATAAGCTTCGGAGACTGGACCAGACTATCGAATAACTCAGGGGTTATTGCGTGGCAGAAATCTCCCTGCCGTTTCTGCGGCACCGGTTGCGGTGTGTTGGTGGGAGTGAGTGATGGTCGGGCGGTTGCGGTCAAGGGTGATCCGAACTGCAGCGTGAATAAAGGGCTGTGCTGCATGAAGGGCTACCATTCGGTGCAGGCACTGTATGGTAAAGATCGGCTGACCAAAGCTCAGGTGCGAAAGAACGGCACCTTGGTTGATGTGCCCATCCAGGAGGCTCTTGATCTTATCGCTGACAAAATCACTGAGACCAGAGAGCAATATGGCAAAGACTCTGTGGCGATTTATGGCTCTGGCCAGTGGACCATCCCTGATGGTTATGTCGCATCGAAGCTGTTTAAAGGGTGTCTGGGCACCAACAATGTAGAAGCGAATGCCCGGCTGTGCATGGCCAGCGCTGTAACCGGTTTCATGACTTCTTTCGGCATTGATGAACCGATGGGCTGTTACGAAGACATTGATCACGCCAACGTCTTCATCACCTGGGGCAACAATATGGCGGAGATGCATCCGGTGTTGTTTTCGAGGATGTTGGCCAACAGGAAACGCAGAAGCAATGTTGCCATTATCGATTTCGCCACCCGCTATACCAGAACCAGCCAGGCCGCAGATAAAAGTATAATTTTCAAGCCGCAAACCGACCTGGCCGTGGCCAATGCCATCTGCTATGAAATCATCAAAAACGGCTGGGTGAACCAGAACTTTGTCGACGAGCATGTTTCTTTTCATAGCGGAAAAACCAATATAGGCTATGGCACAGAAGATCATTTCTCTTTTACAGACCAGCCTGAAACTATCGACTTTGGCCAGTTCGAAGAGTTTCTGCAGGATTATACTCCGGAAAAAGTAGAAAAGATTTCAGGGGTTTCAGCACGGGATATCAAGTATCTGGCTGCTCTTTATGGTGATCCTTCCCTGAAGGTTACGTCATTTTGGTGTATGGGGATGAATCAGCATACCCGTGGCACCTGGATAAATAACCTTGTCTATAATATTCACCTGCTGGTGGGCAAGATTTCCACCCCGGGCAACAGCCCCTTTTCACTCACCGGCCAGCCCAGCGCCTGCGGAACGGTGCGTGAGGTTGGTACCCTGACCAACAGGTTGCCCTATGGCGAGGTTACCAATGAACACGCCCGTGAAAAGGCCGCGGAGATATGGGATGTCCCGCTTGAGAATATCGACCCGAAGCCAACCTATCACACCGTTGAAATGTTTCGTGCCCTCGACAGGGGCGATATACGCTTTATCTGGATCCAGGTAACCAACCCGATGGTAACCATGCCCAACCTGAAAAGGTATCGTGATGGTTCCCTGAAAGAAGACCGCTTTGTGGTGGTATCAGATGTGTACCCAACCCCAACCACCGATGTGGCTGATGTGATCCTGCCAGCTGCGATGTGGATAGAGCAGGAAGGAATGTATGGTAACTCAGAGCGTAGAACCCAGCATTTTACACGCATTGTCGAGCCGCCGGGCGAAGCGATGTGTGATACCTGGCAGATTATCGAGGTAGCACGACGGCTCGGCTTTGAGAAGCAGTTCCCCTGGGACCAGGAAGAATATATTGCCAACATATGGGAAGAATATCGAAAATTCCATGCCGGGCCGAAACATGAAATGGCACCTTACACGGTACTACGCGAGCGCTCGGGAGTGCAATGGCCCTTTGTAAACGGTAAAGAGACCAGATGGCGCTTCAACGCCAAGCACGATCCCGCCTGCACCAACGGTAAAGATTTTCATTTTTACGGTAAGCAGGATAACCGCGCCTGGATATGGGCACGACCGTATGAACCTGCCGCAGAATCTCCCGACGCTGAGTATAATTTCTGGCTCAATACCGGCCGGGTTATCGAACACTGGCATACCGGTTCGATGACCAGGAGGGTGCCGGTGCTGCATAATGCTGTGCCATCGTCATATGTGGAGATTCACCCGGAGGATGCAGCCGAGTTGGGTGTTGTGAACGGTGAGCGCGTCAAGATCATCTCCCGCAGGGGCGAGATAACAATACCAGCCCAGATAAACGGCAGGGGGGTACCGGTGAGAGGTATGGTCTTTGTACCGTTTTTCGATGAAAGTTACCTCATTAACGAGGTGACGCTGGATGCCTTTTGTCCTATTTCCAAACAGCCGGATTATAAAAAATGTGCTGTACGACTGGAGAAAGTGTGATGAAATATCTCAATCAGGAGGGCAAGTTGCTTGCGTACGTTGCCATTCTCGGTTTCGTCGGTATTTCAATAGTATTGCAGACAACTGTCTTGGCAGAATCCAATGTCCCTGTTCGGTTTGATAATGAGGGCTGGAAAATTTTCAGGGCTCAGAAAGAGACTCCGGTAATCAATCTTGAGGCGGGCTCCGGTGCCAGAACCCTGGCGGATTTTTACGGCCTGCGTCAGTACCCCGGCTCTCCGCCACGCATTCCCCATGAGGTGGATATCACCTTCAGCGGTAATGAGACAGATTGTCTCTCATGCCACGAAAAGGGTGGATACAGTCAGGAATTTGATGCATTCGCTCCTGTTACGCCGCATCCGGAGAATATCTTATGCTATCAATGTCACACCCTGGTGCAGACAGAGGAAAAGTTTGTCGAAACAGATTGGGTATCTATACAACCGCCCCGCCTTGGTCAATCGTTTCTCAGCAGTTCACCACCAGCGGTGCCGCATAGCCTGCAACTGCGGGAAAACTGTATAGCCTGCCACACGGGCCCGGCGGCAGTGGTCGAGATACAGATACAGCACAGTTCAAGGGGTGACTGTCGGCAATGTCATTCGGTCGTTATTCGGACAGCACCATTTAAGGAATTTGAGCGGCCGGAATAGTTGAACGGTTCTAACCACCACCCAGGCAAGGTTTACAATGAACAGAAGAGTCGGTTTGTGTTTTCTCCTTTTGCTTTCGGCCTGCATCTACGGCAGCTTCGCAATGGCCGCCAGGAAATCGTTTATGGATGAGGTGAGAGAGTCGGAAGCGCGTTTTGATAACCGAACTGTTCCTCTTGAAAAGCAGGTTATCGAAGAAACGGTAGTTACCATGTCACCGAATAATGATGAATTTTTTCGGGTTCTGGCCAGAAAAAAGCAGATAGGGCGTTACAAGTGCAGCAGTTGCCATACCGATAAACCGGTGAAAGCACGGCAAGGGCTTGAGCTCACCCACAGCGATGTGGTGCTGCAGCACGGCCTGGGTGGCAGAGCTCTTGTTTGCATCGATTGTCATCACCGTGAGGAACGCGATTACCTGGAAGATAAAAAGGGGCGGAAGATAGATTTTGATCACAGTTATCAGTTATGTGGTCAGTGCCATTTCCGCCAGAAAAGGGACTGGCTCGCCGGGGCACATGGCAAGAGGGTGGCCAACTGGGCCGGTGAGCGCGTGGTCTATAACTGCGCTACTTGCCATAACCCTCATTCGCCGCGCTTTGAAAAACGATTCCCGGCTACCTATTCGGTGCCTCTGGACTGATCGGGAGAAAATATGAGCTCTGATAAAAAGCACCCTAAAGAGTCTGATATTATCAAATTTCTTGAAGGTGATAGCAGCAGAAGATCGTTTATAAAAAATCTCTCAATTGCTGCCGCTGCGGGAAGTGCGGCCTTGACCACCGGCTGCATTCCTTCTCTTGCGGAAGCAAGTACAGAGGAGATGAAACTGCGCTGGCAGGAGTTTTTCAAAAAACATTATCGCTTGATGACCCAAGAGGAAAAAGATGCAGCCGTGGGGCGGCTGGAGCGGCTGGCAAAGCTTGAGAACAATCTTGATCTGCAGATGGGCAGTGAGCCTCCGATTGATGGTGTGCTCTATGGTTATGGTTTTAATATCACACGCTGTACAGGGTTTATGGAGTGTGTCACCGCCTGCATAAAAGAGAACAATTTAGACCGTAAAGTACACACCCAATATATCCGGATTTTTGAAATGGAGCCGGGCAAACTCGACCCAAGCACCGGGGATGGCCAGTATTACCACGAGGTGCCGGTGGATAATAAATTCTATATGGGTACGCAATGTTTTCACTGTGAAAATGCCCCGTGTACCAAGGCCTGCCCGACCAAAGCGACCTGGAAAGAGCCGGACGGGATTGTGGTTGTTGACTACGATTGGTGTATCGGCTGCCGATATTGTCAGGCGGCGTGTCCATACTATGGCCGAAGATTTAACTGGGGAAAGCCGGAAATACCGAAAGACGAGATAAACACCAAACAGCATTACCTCGGTAACCGTATCCGGCCCATGGGAAAGATGGAAAAATGCACCTTTTGCATTCAGCGAACCAGAAAAGGCCGGCTGCCAGCATGTGTTGAAGCATGCCCGACAGGTGCCCGTGTATTTGGCAACTTGCTCGACCCGGACAGTGAGATTCGTTATGTCCTGAAACATAAGAAGGTGTTCAGGATGAAGGAGGAATTAGAGACGGATCCTAAGTTTTGGTACTTTATTGACTGATAGGTGTCATATGCGAGCACTTCATGAGAAGAGTCTGAAAACATTCTTTATAGACGGTATTCGTTGGAATCTTCAGGGCACCCCGGCCTTTCAGATATTCAGGCTGGTGCTGCTCGGTTGTATGGGCCTTGGCATTTATGCCTATTCTTTTCAGGCTCGGTACGGCCTGTCTGTAACGGGTATGAACGACATCGTCAGCTGGGGGTTTTACATTTCCAACTTCACCTTTCTGGTAGGAGTGGCAGCTGCTGCGGTTATGCTGATTTTACCGGCCTACGTCTTTCATGACCCTGATTTTCATCGGGTGGTCATTATTGGTGAGGGGGTGGCGGTTGGCGCATTAATTATGTGTCTGACCTTTATTCTGGTAGATCTGGGTGGCCCGCTGCAGGCATGGCATCTTATTCCGGGCATTGGACTATTCAACTTCCCTTCATCGATTCTTGCCTGGGATGTACTTGTTCTGAATGGGTATCTTCTGTTAAACGCCCTTGTGCCAGCCTATATCTTATATTGTCACTATATGGGTAGAAAGGCGGATGAAAGAAAGTATCGGCCCTTCGTCTTTCTGTCGATATTCTGGGCATTTTCCATTCATATGGTTACAGCCTTTCTCTATCAGGGCCTGCCTGCGCGGCCATTTTGGAACAATCCATTAATGGGGCCACGCTTTCTCGCTTCGGCTTTTGCTGCAGGCCCGGCCCTTATTACTCTTATTCTGGCAATTATTCATAGCTCTACCACCTACAAGATTGACAGGTCCGTCTTCAGTAAGCTGCGGATTATCATTGTCATTTCGGCGATAATTAACCTCATCATGCTCTTTTCAGAGATCTTTAAAGAGTTCTATTTTACCACCCATCATTCAATCTCTGCGGTATATCTCTTTTTTGGGCTGGATGGTTATGACGCACTTGTTCCATGGATCTGGACTTCGGTATGTGCAAATGTCCTCGCCACCCTGGTGCTTGCCCTGAACCCAGGCAAGAATAACCCTAAAGTTTTACTGCCAGCTTGTGGCTTACTATTTATAGCGATATGGATGGAAAAGGGGATTGGTCTTATTGTGCCCGGCCTGATCCCAAGCCCGCTCGGCGAGGTGGTGGACTATTTGCCAACCTGGGTTGAACTCTGTGTGACCTTGGGCATACTCGCGCTTGGCATAACTGTGGTGACCTGGTTGGTCCGGGTGGCGCTCATAATCGAACAGAACGAAAATCCCCTAGGCTAAGGTAACATAGGTATAACTTTTAGAGAGATTCCACTTTGACCAGAACTCTATACGGCAATCAGAGGGCCGGAAAGGCTAACTGGAAACTCATTTGGATAGACCACCTTTTCTACTGCCAGGACGCCGGGATTTCATTTCTTCTTTGTGTTACAGCGGAGATGGTGTAACACAGAGCAGGGGCTGGACTTGAACGTCTGTTGTTCATAATTTGAAAGGGTAGCAGTGTATCCCCCCCCAAAAAAAACTCATACCATTCAATAATTGATCAGGTGACTCAGTGCAGGAACTACAATATTTACAAGGTTATCCCAACGATATCACAGCGCAGGTACAGCACCTGATCGAGAAGGGGACATTGCCCGCACTCCTTCTTCAAAAGTATCCTTCACCCCATGAAATTCGTACCGATAAAGCTCTCTACGAGTACGTGACGGCGATCAAAAATTCTTCCATACAAAAGTCACAGCCTCTCAGCAAAGTGCTCTATGACGCCAAAATCAAGATGCACTATCAAGCCCTCGGTGTGCACAAAATTATATCGCGGGTGCAGGGGAACAAGTTGAAAGCCAAAAATGAGATCCGCATCTCCTCTGCGTTTAGAAACGCACCAGAACCACTTCTTCGCATGATTGTCGTGCATGAACTTGCTCACATCAAAGAGAGGGAGCACAACAAAGCTTTTTATAAGCTCTGTAAGCATATAGAGCCCCAATACCATCAACTTGAATTCGATATGCGCCTCTATCTGACACAGTTGGATATTTTTGGGCCGTTGTATTGAACTCAATAAAATTTCCACGAAGATTTAGCACAGTAACTTCTATCCTGTTTGGGGAGATTCAATTTGAAAAGGTCATGAGAAAATCGGGTTACACCTCACACCAGTAGATCCGCACATGCTCCGGCTGGTCTTCCAGTACCGGGAAATCCATCGGCGGGCTAAGTTGAGTGACTGTGCCGAAATGTTTTTCCAATTCCTGGAGATAATAAGCCGGCTTTCCGCCGCGATGATTATTGGCAAAGAGAGCAATACCGTTACCCGAGAGCAGTAATCGAATCTGTCTGGCAAGTTCCGGCCACTGCTGCTCAACATGGAATCCGCGACCTTTGCCGGCAGAAGCAAATACCGGGGGGTCACAAATAATGAGATCCCAATAGGCATAATCACTTGGATCAGCACTCTGTTTGCGCTCCTGCCTGCTCAACCATTTACATACATCTCCCTGTATAAACTTGCCCCGACCTGATTGATCAAGACCATTGATTGCAAAATTTTCCTTTCCCCGAGCCAGGGTCGAGCCGGCCAGATCCACGGAAAAAACAACTTCAGCCCCGCCAGCAAGAGCAGCTGCGGAAAATGAGCAGGTAAACGAGAAAAGGTTTGCTACACGTCGAGCGCCAGCGGTTTTGCTCACGCGCCTTCTGGAATCGCGTTGATCGAGGAAGAGTCCCACATGCTGTGAATCGTTGATGTTCACCTCAAAGAACAGATCGTGCTCACGTGCCAAAACGCTATCCGGTATCGGTTCCCCCCAACAGATCACGTCCTGAATAAGTTTTTTGCGATGCGGATTTTTAGCATGTTGCCGTAACAGTGCACCACGCCATTCGATTTTTGTTGCCAGATAATCGCAGACAGGGGCCAGTTTGCTCTTGAGCTGTCCGGAAGTCAGCTGCTCACTAAAAGCGGCAATAGAAAGATACGCATCATAGATGTCTATGCTCACCGGTAAATCCAGCTCTCCGCGATGGATAAGCCGATAACTGTTGCTCACTGTGCCGGGCCACCCCATTCGCCGTTCCCAGGCCACCGCTGCATCCTGCAAAATTCGCTCTTTCCCTTTCAAAAGGAAGCTAAAAGAATCAGGAAATTGTGCTGTTACTTCCGCAGAAATACCAGGCCAGTTGAGCCTGCTGGAATGCAGACAGAGTCGTGAAAAGGACCTGCCTCCATACTCTTCATCACCAAGGATAGGTACCCCGGCGAGAGCCGCATGCTGTCGTATCTGATGAGTACGCCCACGCTTGATGACAGCTTCATAACAATAGCAGCCGTGCCCGCTTTCTATGAACCGAAATTGTGTCGAACACTCCTTTCCGGCCAGGGGCTCATTAATGGTCCACTGCGTATTTTTACCTTCTTTTCCCTTATAAGGTCGATGGCTTATGAAATGATAGGTCTTCTCTGCCTGAAGAGTTTCATGAATGTCCTGAGCCAGGGCGCTCGCTTTTTTTGTTTTGGCAAAGAGCAAAACCCCACTCGTTCCCTTGTCAAGCCTGCAACATACAAAGGCTTTCAGGTTGTGGTGGAGCTCCAGCCACTCCACCAATCCTGGACCGCCTCTCACAGCGGCATGTGTTGACAGTCCCGTGGGCTTGTTTACGACCAGCCAGTTATCATCTTCATATGCAATCATAATATTACTTCATCAGCTGAATGTCTTATTTGAACAGTGCCTGACTGTTTCATTGCACCTTCGTTGGTGCAGTCATGATCAGTTATCTGGTTGATCAGCACCCATGAACGTGCCTCATCGGCAGTAAAGAACCGACCGGTACGCAGAACCTCGCGAGCGTGATTGTGTCTTGTCAGCAGGGGCGGGCGCACACTTGATGCACCTGCGGGGCCGACTCCAGGGTTGGCAAATTGTACTCTGAATCTGGAGGTTGAAGAGACGACAGCTCTATCGCAATGAAAGAGGCTTGTTGTGTCTATCTCGACGGTGACGCCTTCGACAGTTGTATTGAGCGTATCCGGTCTGCTGATGGTACTTCTGGCAACTCTGTTTTCATGTTCCACGCTGATATCGGTGTATCCCTGCTGTTGGGGCATGACACGTCTCTGCCTTGCTGGCATATCATTTTTTTACTCTACTCTTTGCAGAATAAAAAGCAGGAAAATAGGAATGGGGAAACTACGACAGGCCAGAGACCGAGAGAGATCAAGTCGTTTCGGGGCAGAATATCTATTTTGACGCTGGTGTCATTTGCTTTCAAGATACAAAAGCGGGAAACGATCATATTGAACTTGATCCATTGAGAGTAGAGATGGTCAAAGACCCTGGCTAGTATGTTTTGCATGCCTGGCATCTTAATGGTGTCTGTGGTTTGTTGGAGATATGCACGCCACATCCTGAGCATCCTGCATTGGCAGCGAACATCGAAGAGGAAAGAAGCAACTATCGTTCGCTGTTTTCCAAGGATGTTGCTGGCAAGTTGTTGGTAGAGATACGATCAAATGCCAGCAAGGGCCCGGCCATAGGAATCCATCGATTCAGAGAAGAAGTCGAGTCGCTGATCGGGAGGAAGGTAACAGCGTTGAAAAAGGGAGACCCTATATTTCATTTACTTTCGAAAGTAACCGTCAACCTTGTTTACACCCCATTGCTCGTCAGGTAACTTTGTTTACACAATGTGCGGACAAGTAATTGACATTTCTTTTATATTTCATTACGTTAGTAAGCTAACTCAACACCGCTCAGCATTGTTACCACCAGGGTCATAATTAATGTGAAGAACGCTTCAAAGCAGGACCTCAGCCAACTTCGACAACGACTTTCCCGGGCGTCCAACTCGGGTACGCTCGAAAATTATAAGTCATCGGTCATTTTCTATACCAGGATTCTTCCCAAGGTTATGGGGGTAGAACGGTGTACAATTTTCATCCTGGACAGCGACTCAAACAAAATCTGCTCAGTGTTTGGAACCGGTCTGGAAGAAATGCACATTATGCCGCCGCTTGAAGACAGTATTGTGGGGCAGGCAATTTCAACAGGGCAAAGCATAATTGATAATAACCTGAGCAGTCATTCAGGCTATCATCTCCACACAGCCAAACAGACAGGCTTTGTTTGCCGGAATCTGCTATGCGCTCCCATAAAAAGCAAAAAGGATATAAGGGTTTATGGCGCTATACAGCTGCTGAATAAGGCGGGTGATAGAACCTTTACAGATAACGACAGTGTTGTGCTGGAAGAGGTGGCCCAGCTGCTCTCCTCCTCCATCGAAACGATCCTGCTGAACAAGGAGATTCTGCAACTCGCCGATGTTCTCGGTCAGGAAGTCGACAGATTGAGCCGGACCTCGGCCACCGAGAAACGTGTTATTGCCGAAAGCCCCGCTATGCTGGAAGTTCTCGACATGGTGGAGGTTGTCAGCAACACTCCGGTAAATGTCGTCCTTCTTGGCGAAAACGGGACCGGGAAGGAATTGCTTGCCCACATGATCCATGAAAAAGGAGCGCGACAGGCAAAACCGTTTGTTCCCGTCAACTGCGCCTGTATCCCGGAAAGTCTCATCGAAAGTGAATTTTTTGGACATGAAAGAGGCGCATTTACCGGAGCGGATAACAGCCGGAAGGGCAGGTTTGAAGAATCCCATGGTGGTACGTTGTTCCTTGACGAAATCGCAGAGATGCCCCTGAGCGTACAGTCCAAATTTTTACGGGCAATTGAAGAACAGGAGGGCCGCAGACTGGGAGGCAACAAAAACCTGAAATATGACCTGAGGCTCGTCAGTGCAACGAACAAGGACCTCATGGCGGAGGTGCGAAAAGGCACATTCCGGGAAGATCTCTATTTCAGGCTTTTTTCGGTGGAAATCGTTGTTCCCCCTCTTCGAGAACGACGAGAAGACATTTTCCCGCTTTCGCTCCATTTCCTTGCGGCCACGAATAAACGTTTCTCTAAAAATGTCGCAGGATTTTCAAGCGAAGTACTCAACTTTTTCGAGAAGTATACCTGGCCGGGTAATGTTCGCCAGTTACTGAGGGAAGTAGAGCGGCTGGTCGCACTTACCTCGGACAATGAAATCATCCAGATCAAAAACTGTTCCCCTGGCCTGCTCAATTTCCGCCCCGGAAGTGTCGAGACCAATGACCTCGGGAATTGTGATTCCCTCTCCATCCCTGATCATGTAGAGCATCTTGAAAAGGACCTTATTCGTCAGGCCATGCACAGGGTCTCCGGAAACAAAACACAGGCCGCCAGACTGCTCAGTCTTACCCGACAGGGGCTCGCTCAAAAACTTAAACGCTACAAGCTTGCAGTCTGACGACGTGCTCCTCCGCTGAGACTGCAACATCACTATTGAGTTCCGATCCTAAAACTACCCTTCCGTCCAATCTCAGCGTTGCGGCTCAGATTTTCAAACTTTCCTGATTTCCCCAATGCTCACCGAAGGCCAGTCCATGCAGCACCATCTTCTACAGTTTTTTGCCAGTAAAGAGGGCTAACTATAGTCCACTGGCAAAACATTCGAACCTGGTACCGCCTGGACTGGTGAGAAATGTGAGTGAGCCATCTATCCTGCCGGCAGAAAATCGATAGGATAAAGAATAGTTATCTGTTGCACATCCTTTGAACCAAAATTAAACTTCTTGACACGGGCAACAATCTTGGCCACGAGTTCCGGCGAGTCCAGATCTGTGGATTCCATTTTGCAGAGCGATACTTCCCCATTCGCTTCGATTACCAGCTTCAGTAGCAGTTTTCCTCTCAGAGTTGGGTCCTTACGTAATTCCTTGTTATAGATTCGATACAGTGTTGCCTTATAACGATCAAATACGATTTGTATTTCTTCATCGGTTCGACCAGACCCATAATCTCCGCTCAGCGGGCGACCTGCCTCTTCCATCAACCCTGCCACGGAACTCGCAACCTTTTCGGTGCCAACACCGCCGATCGCACCGGCGTTGCCGTATCCACTCTTGCCACCTTTTCCGCCATTACCAAGATCCTGGCTGACCTTGTAATTGCCAATGCCACCACTGCCCCCGCCTTGGGCCTGTATTGCAACCAATGAACGTTGAGCTTTGGCCTTGCCGGGGATTGTGTTCGCTGATTTTTGCAGGCGGGCTTCAGCCCCGAGTTTAGCGACAGGGACTTCATCCATTAAATCATCAAAACTACTCTTAAACGCAAGTACACCAACATTGCTGGCTTTTTGCTTTGCTTTACGTTTCACGTCGCCAGCAGCTTTGGGAGCGGCTGGTTTTTTGGTCGGAGTTTTCTCAGCTTTAGCGACTTCCTCAGGCTTTTTCTCTTCCTTCTTTTCCGGTTTCTTTTCAGCAACCTGAACCGGAGGAGGCTCTACAGGTGGTGTCTCCTTGATCAGCATTGCTAAGCGTTCAGGAACTTCTACAACCTCTGCCCGATCAAGTATCGGTAGTGTCACCAACGGAATAGTGGTTCCGAAAAACAAACAGAATGCCAGCGAAACCAGGACAGTCCGTCGAAAGCGTCTGTCACTCTCACTATTTTTCGTCCAGGGCATGAGCATAGGACGAAACGGTTCAGGTGACATTTCACGTTCGACAACGAATTCATCCCGATGCTGTTCTTCAAGCAACCGCAGTTCTTCTACTTCATCAAACAGGCAGTAAAGGGTATTCTGCTTTTCGGCAATATGTTCCTGGAGGGAGTCACGTTTTTCCAGAGTCTCACGGGTTCGGTCCTTGAATGCGGCGATACGGGATCGGAGTCGCTCACCATGTTCGTTGGCATCCGCCGCCTTCGCCAACCCATTCCAGAATATGTCCCCGGCGCCCAACTCTTCAAGTCTGTCGAGTGCATTACAGGCATCCTGTAATGTGTTGTAGCGCTCTTGATCTGTTGCGAAGGTTTCGATCTCTGCTTCTACAACCCTTAGGTAATCTTCCAGTTTGGCAATGGCTTGCTGAACCTGCGTGATCTGGGCGTTCAGTTGGTCCATTTCCTGTGATGTTATAGGGGTTTCCACGTGATTCATACTCAGCTTTGTTTCGCCTTCTGAATTACAGCAAGAGATATCTTCCCGTATCCAGAGGCAGTGCAGGTTGCCATAATCTTTTTCAAGACTCGAAAGGGTATTGTTTTATCGGCAAGAATTGTTATTTCCTGGCTTTTAGCGACAGTTTTAGTGCTTGTCCCGATAATGTTGCCTTTGAGGTGATCCAACCTTTCAGTGATACCGGGAATAATTTCACCTTTTGAGTCCAGCAGGTCGATAGTTGCAACCGCTGCCTCACCCTGCACCAATACCGCCTCGGGGCTGACCATGATGACCACAGTTTCTCTCGGTTTGGTCTCAACCACCGAGTCTGGCAGTACGATCTGTTTCGGAGTGGATAAAACTTCGCTTGAAGATGAATTGGCCAGCAAAAAAAACACCAGGATTGTGAAAACATCCATGAGTGATGTAAGGTTCAATGCTGCCGGTTTTTTCCTGTTACGCGCCATGCGTTTGATGCGTCTATTGTTTTTCATGGCGCGTCTCCTATCGATATCAGTGGAAAGAGATCGAGCTTCAGGAGTTCTCCACTCTCCTCATCCTCCACTTCAGTTTCACGTAGTCTGTCCATAACCTGAATTAACGTGTCATATTCGATATCCGGTTCCATCAAAACAGTGGCATCATCCTTTTTGGGATAATCTTTTTTCAGTCGAATAAGGATGTCGGTCAATTTTTCGAAATCATACACACCGTCTTTTAGCGGGAGTGCTGCGACCACTTGGGCTCCATTGGAGAGTTCGAGCCCGGCCTTCCTTACAACAACCTCAATGGTGAAGTTCGGTTTTGTTGCTGCAGCTCCCCCGGCGGCTGAAGTCGGCACACTCAACTCAAGAATTGTAATGCGCGAAAACACGGCACTGATCAGAAGAAACGGTACCAGGATCACCATCAGGTTGAGAAAGGTGGTGATATCCAGCTCAGGGTTTGCCTTTAAGCCTTGTCGCCGTAATTTATGATTTCGTCTGCTCATGATGCATCGTCCGTTTGATTCTGGCGTCTGGCAAAGCCGGAAATACAGTTCAAAACCTTGACCGATGCCATCTCTAAGCTATCCACAATCTGGCCTGTGGTCGAAGTCAACTTGGCATGGATGAGTAGCAGTGGAATAGCGGTCATCAAACCAAATGCTGTAGTGTTCATGGCAACGGAAATACTGGCTGAGAGAAGATCGGCCTTCTCCGCCGGGTTCGCATTCGCTACTGCGGTAAATGCTTCGATCAGACCCATAATTGTACCGAGTAGTCCGAGAAGGGTTGCAATGTTGGCAAGCAAACCAATATACGGTGTTCGTTTTTCCAATTGCGGAATAATCTCCATCATGCCTTCTTCCATTGCTATCTCGATATCATCCCGACGTCTGACTGCTCCCTGCCGCGCCAGACCCAGAGACAACATTTGCGCTATGGTGGATGTGTCTTTGCTGACTATTTTCCGTGCTTGGTCAAACTCACCTTTCACTACTATCGGTTGCAGCCTGTCCCACATTTTGCGATTGGCGTTTCGAATACGGCTAAGCTGTATCCCGCGCTCAAAAGCGATGGCCATCCCAATTCCGAAAACAATCAGAATCGGATACATGAAGGTTCCGCCGTTTTGAAAAAAATGAATGATTGAATAAAAGAATCCCATTACTGTTTCCTCCTGGATATGTTTGCTGTACTGACTTCATAGAAGTCGAGTTGTCTCTTCAATACTTCGCGTTCCACGGGAACGGCGTCTTTGTTCAACATCATGTTCAGGTTGGTCTCCATGCCGATCTCAGAGCTTTTCCAGGGAACGATATAGAGAGACTTTGGAGCTTCGTCATTGCCGACGATGGACATTCCAGAGAGCTCCTTGGCCTGGCTATTCTTCTGCTCCTGGCCTTCAGTCCCGGGCTTGTCAGCTGCCGCTAGAGTGGCGGGAATCAGGATGATGCAGAAAATATGCAATAATATAGATTTCATAGTTAGCTCCCAAGTCGAAGACGAATCTCTGATATCCACAACTTGACCTGTTTATCATCCGGCTTGATCTGATGATATTTCTCGTATTGGGCGAGGGCGGAGGCTGGGTCGTTCAGATAGAGATCACAGAGAATTCCGAGGTTTTTACGGGCAGGAAGATATTCCGGATATTTTTGAAGTGTTGTCTCATATACGTCTCGTGCTTCTGCAAAACGACCGCCAGCACGCAGCAACAGGCCATACTCGTTGCTTGCCACCGGATGTTTCGGGAACAGCTTCAGGGCAATTTTGAGCAGATCTTCCGCCTTTTCAGGCTTGTCGAGTTTACGGTAGGCCATTGCCAGGTTGATGTAAGGTGCTGTGACCTTGGGTGAATCTTCAATTACATTTTCCAGTAATGCTGCAGCGCTGTCATATTCCTCATTGTGCAAGAAATCGACAGCCCGGTTGAAATCGCGGCGTGCATTTATGCCCAGGTCCACTTTTTCTCTCAGTACAAACCCTTTTTGCAGGGGCTCCGGTGGTGCAGTATCCGAGGCACCCGATGCGTCTTGTGCATCTGCTGCACCTTCAACTTGCAGGCCATCTGCACTTTTATGAAGGGCGCCATCTTTACCGGCTGTACATCCATTCAACAACAGCACCATCACCAGAAGTACAAATCCAGCGTTGCCATTGTTTTTGATGGAGCAGAAAAGTTCTGAAATCTTATTCATTATCAGCTCCTTGACCGTTCTCAGACGGCACCTCCTCGACGTGTGGTTCAGCTGCTGATGTCTCTTGGGAGACATCACGTACCTCGTGTGCAGCAGGTGCGTTCTGGCTTGTACCTGCTGCCTTGGCAGCCTTGGTCTTCTTTGCAGGTAGCTGTACGGTGAATTCGAATGTGTAGGAGCTGAGCGAAGTCATTACATCGCTTTGCTCTTCCGGTTTGTCATAACGGGCAGGCAGAAAGTCGGCCAATCTCGCCAAACTTTTATCGATCCATCTGTTATAGACGCCCCGTGACATCAGCTGCAGATTGCTTTCATGCACAGAGATAGCCTTTTCTTCAAAAGGGTAGGCCTGGTCTTCGATCGCAATTTCGTACTCCTCCTCTTCCATCGCGGTCAATCCTTCAGGACGCTCGGATTCCATCAGGGCTTTGCTGAAGTCAGCATAAATCTCGCCAAGGTAGAAAGTCGAAGCAGCGGTCACTTCTCCTACTTCATAATCAAGAAGCGTTGAAAACTTTTTCATGGCGGTTTTCATGGCCTGCCGTTTTTTGCGGAGATTCTTCTCGAAAGGCTTGACCAATTGAATAGCCTCGAAAGCCTGATAGCTCGGTTCGGTCAGGGTCAGAGCGGCAGTTCCTGCCAGGTAACGGGTTCGATCGGTTCGATCACCTCCCGCTGCAGCGTCGATTGCGACAATTGATTTAAGTTCTGCGAAGTATTTCTTCTGTTCTGCCTGTTTCTTGAAAATCTCAGCAATTTTGGTACGCGTTTCCAGGTTGGTTTCGATCGGTTGTGGAAAGTATTGTACGTAGCGCCGGTAAACCTCCAATGTCTTGGCACTGTTGTTCACCTCTTCATACAGCTCTGCTGCAATCATCAGAACCTCACGCCTGATCAGATCGTCATCGGATTCCCTCTCTATCTGTTCGTATTCTGCTGCCGCCTGGGAAAGCTTTCCGTCCTCCCGATAGACAAAGGCGATCTTCTTCGTTATCTCAGGCTGTAGTTCATGCCCCGGGAAATTAGCACGAAAACCGGTGAGCACCGTTGCCGCCCGGCCCCAGTCCTTGAGTTTGATTAACATGGCAGCACCATCGAACTCGGCGGTTGGTCTGATTTTGGAGTTCGGAGCCATGGAACTGATCCGCAGGTAATGATCAGCAGCCGCAAGGTAATCTTCGCTGGCTTGTGCCTGCTCACCCTGCTGATAGATTGAGGCAGCGAGATTGTCCACCAACCCTGCTCGCGACTTGTCGTTTGGTTCAAGCAAGGCCAGGGTGTTGACATAGGCCGTTTCAGCCTCTTTATAGAGTTCGAGTTTGTACGAGGAATGGCCGATAACCAGCCAGGCCGAACGTTTGACCTTGACATCAGCCGCAGGAAATTCCCCGATAAGCTTTTGGGCGGCAGCCGATGCCTGCTCGTACTCGTTCATGGAATACAGATCGTCTGCTGCAGCACCAAGCACGACAGATGCCTTCTCATGCTCGGGGAAGGTGTCGACAAATTTAAGCGAGCTGCGAACAACCTCTTTTTTTACAGGAGTCGTATTTCCTTCCGGGGTGGTTTCAAGCTGCTGGCGATACGAGTAGACAGCAGCGTAACCAGCTTTCGAAGATCGTTCATGGGGCTCGTAATTGTATGCGGTTTTTTCATACTCTACGGCAGCCAGGGCGTAGGATTTGTTTTCCAGCAGCAGGTCAGCCAACTGGTAGTTCATGAAAGGCGTGTTGTTTTCTTTAGGGAACGAGGCGATGAATTCGCGATACCAATGAAGCGCTTCGCTGAAATTGGATGGCTTTTCTTTTACATATTTCGGATTCTGGTACATCGCGTGATAATGATTCGCCAGATCCGTCAGGTTTGTTTTCAGGGAATCAATGACCTCTGGTCGATCATCGGGTTGAAAGTGCTGCCAGTAGTCAGCCTGCAATCCGTAATTTGTGGCATAAGATTTTTTCGATTCGATAACCAGGGTAGGGAAGCCGCCAGCGATATTGATCTCGATGACGCGGATGTGAAATATGGGTGCTTTCCTGTGAAACGGATTTCGGCTCATAAATGCGTCGTATGTAGCCACTGCATCGTTGTAGCGACGCTTGCCGAAATAATATTCGCCAAGATTGCTGTAGATACTGTCCTCATAGGGCCGCTTGCCATAGGTGGAAAAATACTCGACAACAGATTCGGCACCGCCAAGATAGGAGAAACTCAAGCTGATGACCCGGAACGTGTCATCTATTCGATTCCGTTCCGTCTCATCTTCGATGTGCTCGAAATCGTATCCCATGGACACCATGTGATCGAGCAAGGCTATGAACCTATGCAGGCCGTCTTCGTAAAGCTCTTGCTTATAGAAGGTCCAGCCCAGTTTATAGAGTGCAAGTTCGAAAAAATACGAGCCTTCACCCATATCGACAATGCTTGCGTAGGCATCTTCCGCATCGAGATATTTTTTGTGAATGAAAAAATGTTCAGCCCGGCGGAACTGGACTTCGTCGAAATGTTGGGATTCCGGGAATTCGCGGACCAGCCGTCCCATTACGACCATTGCTTCCTCTATACGCCCAAGTTCCTCGTACGCCCTGGACATCTGGTACAGAACCTGGTCGTTACGCTGGTATAACGGATAATTTTGGAGTAATTCCTTATATAGAGCGATCGCTTCAAGTGAACCGGCCTTTTCAAGATCATCAATAGCATGATCTTCGGCTGAGCCAGCCTTTTCCTGAGTCACCACAGGCTGGGCGAGAGTTGCCCTCTGCTCGAAATCGCTTTCGGATTCTCCCTCAGCAGGAGTCATATCAGGAACCGTCGCCTGATTCGTCTGAACTGCCGCGATAGCAGGAGGCGAGGCGGTTTCCGGAGCACTCAATTGCTCCGGTGTACTCAATTTTTGTGAATCACTGAATTGCTCTGGAGCATTGAATCTCTGTTTAGTCTCAGTTTCAGTCGCTGCCGTAGTCGATACGGTATTGTCGCCTATGTCTTCGCCTTTATTTTCACCGATAAGCCCGTACTCCTTTTCCACTTTCAGATCAGCAATACGGCGAATTGCCTCGGCCGCCAGTTGGGAGGTGGGTGCTTCTGCCAGAAAGCGCTGATAACTCACTATGGCTTTATCAATCCCTCCTTCGATCTGTTCTTCACGTATTTCAACTCGCTGATGATTGAGCTGAGCAATTGTTCCCCGTTTATCCAGGGAGGTGCAGGAGACGAGTACCACCGGCAGTGCGAAAATGAAGAGTCGCAACGTTCTCATTTTTCCACCCCTATTGGTTCCTCTCTATTGGGTTCCTCTGCTCTTGCGGCACGATCGTAACTGTCGGCCATGGCAAAAAGCACCTTGACCTGGAACTGCTCCAGCCGTTTCCGATTCTCGGACAATTCATGTATCGCCATATTTTCGAGCATATGCCCCTGCCGGGCCATGAGGGTTTCAACTTTTTCCAGGCTTGCGGCTATCCGGATGCGCTGAATGCGAATCGATTCTCCGTACCCCTCGTAGCTTTGCGTGGCGGCCTGACGCTTCCTGACGAACGAGTCATATTGTTTTTGCAGCATCTCTACGTCCTGATTGAGTGCATGCAGGTTATGATACGCTTCGGTCAGGCGCCGGTCATAATCCGTATAAATATTCCAGCGCAGTATCCCTCTCAGCCTCTGGATTCTGCGCTTGCCCTCATCCGACGGGGCAGCACTGCTGGTAGGTAATGCTTTTGACAGTTGGTCAAGTTGTTCATTCAAAATCCTCTCTTTTGCCGTTGCCAGGTAATCCGGCCGTGGAGCGACCAGCATCGCCTCAAGGCGCTTTTGGATACGATCACGCTGCTCTACGCGCAAACGCATTCGTGAATCAAGGAGTCGGAATTCTCTGTCTATCTCCGGTAAAAGCGGCTCATAGTAGGCGCGACGCTTGACAATGATCTCTTCAAAGGCATCCAGGTCTGTTGTCCAGCTTTCGAGTTTCTTTCGTAACTGTTCCAGGTCGAGATAATTTTTCAGCGATTCCTGAAAATCATGGGAGGCCATCAAGTCGAGCAGGTAATAGGTTTCCGGTGTCTCAGGAAGATTGCGGAGTTTGACGACCCAATTACTATTCTGTTTCAGTTCTTCCCTCACCAGGGCGCGAAGGAATGCACCTTCCCGAATGCTTTTGATCGAATCGCTGAGCTTGTCGATTTCTGTTGTGAATGCGGCCAAAGCGCTGTTGTACAACAGTGCAGCCTTGCCGTATATTCCAAGCTTTCCGTAGGCATACGGGAGAGCGAGCATAGCTTCCTGTACAGCGCGATCGGTAACCTCGCGTTCCACCAGGATGCTCCATGGAACCAGAGCCTGTTCGAAACGTTCTGCCGAGGCATCGGCCCACCCGGAGCCGAGCAGCGCCTGATTGGAGAATGGACCTTCCAGACGAACCCTGTCCAAAACTTCCTTGGCTGTACCAAATTGTTCTGCCCCCAATAACTTGTCGCCGAGGACAAGGTTCGATTTGTCCTTGATAGCAAGCGTTAAAGGATCATCGCTCTTGATCCTGCCGCTCATATCAAGATGGGCCAACCCCTCCTTGGTATTGCCAAGCATGAGCAGGGAAATTCCCAGGTTGTAGCTGGCAAAGCCTTTGAGACTTTTCACATTCTCAAGCCTTTTAAGGATTTCTGCGGCATCTTCAAAACGCCCATTCACCATGAGAATCTGTGAACGCAGGAATGCAAGATCGTCACGGATTTTTTTGGGAACGGCTCCGTCGACACGCTCGATGGCATGCAGGGCATTTACGGGTTGATCCTTTTGAAAATAGATTTTTGCCAGGCGAAATATCGCCTCATTGCGTAACTCTTGGGAAACGTTACCGTTAATCAGGGCAGAAATGGCTCGCCCTGCACGTCGGTGCATCCTGTAGGCCAGCTCAAAATCACCTACCGCAAAATGGGCTAAGCCAATGTGGGCAAAAAGAGAGTCAAGCTCAGGCTGATCCAGGCCGTGGTGCTGGTCCAGTTCGGTATCGAGCCGTGCGATGGCCTCGAACCATTCTTCCTGGAAGGCGTAATAGAGGACTTCTCCGAAATAGAGATCCTGCAGCTTTTTCGGAGCAGTTGTAGTTGCAGCCATCGCAGCCATTGATGAAGAAGCGACCATCAACAGGCAGGTGAGTATAAGTGCCAGCCGGTACATACCTTACCTGTCTGAAAAAGTTATGCTCTGCTGAGCCAAGGTGATTGCAACGACTGCGGGGCCGACATCCTTTTGAACCTTGAAACTCTCCGCGCGATCAAGAGTGGATCCACCTTTGGATTTGCCCTTGATATTTACCTGAACCGTATGTGTTCCGCTGGTAACATTGCCGGTATATATTCGCTGCACACCACCCATTCGCAGAGCTTCAAGTTCCTTGAATGTATAGATATAGTGGGCGACAGGTTGCCCATCTAAAGAGATCTCCACGGAGTCGAGCCTGAACTGCTCGCCTTCCTTGAGGTTGATGAACATCGAGATCTCGGTGTTGGAAGGGTAGAGCAGTACTTCTTCGAGCTTATTCAACTCGGTGGCAATGGAGAGCACATCGCTCTTTATCTCCTGGACCTGTTCGTCCAGGCCTTTGATCTGTTCCCTGGTTACTTCCTTTCCCTGGGCGATGCAGCTCAAGCTACAGAGCAAAACTCCCAAAATAAAAGTGATTATAGTTTTGATCATTTTTCCAACGTTCCCCTCGATCTTTGAAACTTTGAATAAGGCATTCACAGTAGTCAACAATTCAGTGTGCTGTTTCCCGTTACATCTTCCCGATCAGATTGATGAAAAAACCTTGATGCCGGTAGTCCAGCTGGGTCAGGTCGTCAGAGAAATCAGAGAAGTTATAGCCAGCTCCAACCTTGATGTGGTTGCCAAAATGGCAATAGAGTGCGAGCAGAGCCCCGCTGCGGCTGTCCTGTGCATCCGGCAGATCCAGCATGCGCATCTCCACAAGCGCATCCCAGCGATGGGTGAAATGGTAGTCGGCACGCACCACATACAGATGAGCTGTACTTGGGAAAAACTCCGGATCTTCGAGATCCAGGGCGACCTGACTCTGACGATACGCGTACTTACCTCCCACCGTCCAACGGGGGGTAAGATCGTACATCACATCTAAAGCTCCGATATGGCTGCGCTGTATGTAGTCAGAGTCGCTGCCGGACTCCGTGTCAGCTGATGGCAGGTTGTTAAAATAGGTGTATTTGAACAGTACATTCAGGCGGTCGTGGTAGACCGGACGATACGCGTAACCAAGGACGGCTTCGGTATAATCGCTGTTAAACGATTCCCCCTGAGAACTCTCACTCATCGCGTAGTTGAATTTGCCGAGAAGTCTCCAGTCGGGAGTCAGTTGATATTTGAAACTGTTTTTGAATAACCAGCTGGTACGTTCAATGTAACTGAGATCCAATTGCTCGGTGTTATCGAGCCGATATTCGACACCACTGGCGAGTGACAGCTTGTCAAAACCATATCCAGCGCTGAGACCAACGGCTCTTCTTTCAGTTTTGGCAGCTGTCTCAGGATCTTTGAGGGTTCCTACATCGAGGTTGGCTCTCAGGTTGAGACGGTCGCTTGGCGTCAGCTCCACACCGGTGGAGTGTGTCAGCCCTGTGGGGACATCGCCATGGCTGTACTGCTCCTCCAGGTAGACGCTGACACTGTCTGAATAACGGCTGCGAAAGCCCGAGGTCATATTACCTTTTCGTGACTGCACACCGTTATCGGTTCGTTCGTTCTCGAACGTATAGTTGACATAGGTCGTGGTCTTGTCACTGTAGAGGAACTCGGTCCCCAGGCTGGCGCCCGGTCCGAGATCCCCTTCAGAAAGTTTGCCGAAAAGCTTGAAACGATCAGTGATTCGCCAACTGCCGCCGGCACCGACCCGACCGTTATCATCACGATTACCGGTTGCTTCCAGTGTTGCCTGTATGAAACCGTATGCTGTCCAGCTTGTCTGGGAGTCGTAGGCTATTCGTACCACGCCGTCGGTCCGTTCCCCTTCCTCCTGGGTTTCTACGACAGTCTCCCTGTTGTCCTCCCGGCTGTCCCTTCTGATGCCGGAGCTCAGGGTCCATTGATTGCTCAGGAGGTAATCGACATTCACTTCACCGGAATCTGTTTCAAGTCCCTCGGATTGTACTTTCCGATCAAATTTTAAACGTCCGTTTATCCGTTTGGTGACAGGGAGCTCAAAAGTCCCGCCATACTGGGTCAGATCAGTGATTGTCTCTTGCCCAGGCGCAGAATATCCCCCGTCAACCTCCTGCAGGTAGAAGGTAGAACGTCCATTTAAGCTCCCGAAAAAGTCGCTGATATCTATGCTGCCTTCGATACGATAGGCAGTTGCCTTGACATTCTGGTCATCAACAGTATCTGGATCAGTGAACCCGTAGCCACCGTCGATGGAGGTCGATGCGGGTGTCCCCGGGCCTTGTGTTTGACCCACCTGCAGTTTGAGCCACGAAGCGGAAGACTTTCTCAGGGTCAGATCAGCTCCTGTCAGGGTACTGGTTTCCTCTTCGTCTTCCTCGGAACCGGCAGTTACTCCAAATTTTACGTAATCATTGAACCAGTAATGAACTTTACCGCCTGTTGCCAAGGTGTTCGGATCATCGAATCCCGGGCTGTATTCGTAGCGGGCGACAAGAAAGACAGGATTGCCGCTGAGAGAACTTGAACTGACCAGTAAGTCATCACTTGCGGTTGATGGCAGGATCTCAGTCAGCATTACTCGTCCCTGGATATAGTCGATATCATAATCGAGCCCAGGTATTAAGTTCTTGACGGATTGAACTATTCCGGAATCCTTGTCCCGTACTTCAATGCGAAGGCTTTCCGATCCCTGAAGAATATCCTGCCTGCGCAGGAAATAGAGAGATCCGCCCGTTCCGCGAAATTCATCGCGCGCCGCAACAGTTCCCGGATCTGCTACAAACCCGTCAAGCTGTAAACGTGACTCACCGAAGCTGGTGGTCTTAAGCGGCTGGTAATGGATGTTTGCGCCATAGAGATCGCGATCAATGCGCGCCAGCTCATTCTCTGTATAGTTGATCTTGAAATCACCCCACATTCCGTAGGACTCGTCCTTTTTCATCTTGACGTAGAAGTTACCCCGGGTCGGTGCGTCTTCGACCACGGTGCTGTCGTCGCCAAGGGTGGGGTAGTGGCGATCCGGATCCATTCTCCGGAACTGGGCGTCAGAAGACTTGTCCAAAAAATTTGTGAAAATTTCGTCGAATGGTCCTTCCCGGGTATCGGCACTTGCTGTCAGTGACCAGCCGTTCTTGAATTTGCCGCTGGTATAAAAGGCAAAACGTCCCTGGATACTTATATCTTCGCTATAACGGGGATTGTCTGGTGAAAGAAGCTTTGCAGGCCCGTTGGTCATGTTTGCCGATATTGTCGTGTCGGCAATACCCACGGCGAACCAGTCGCTCTTGTCCAGTGCGAGATCACGCAGGTACAAATCGCCGTTGCCCGACTGATCGAGAACGGCAACTTCGACTGTATGCAGACCCTCCGGCAGGATTTCTTCGGCTACGAACGTGCCACTGCCATCCACCGGCACCGTGTAGCCGGCCAGCCACACGTCGTGACCTTGGGGAACGGCTTTACCATGTGCCTCGACTGTTCCACCGTGAATGGGGATGTTTCGAGAGGCGATGCGACTTGCGCCATACCCGGCCAATAGCTCTGTCTGGGGATTGGCAAAGGCGACAGCCGGGTTAATCCGGTCGATCAACCACAGTGGCTGGGGGATGGTTTCATCAAAGCGTCCTTCTGTATCATAAACGCGAACCAGGTATTTCAAGCTCCGTCCCGGAGCCGTATAGTCGGGAAAATCAGGCCGCCATTGTGCCTGACCTTCACCGGTCATCCTGATGATCGCAAGTGGTGTGTCACGAACCGATTGATCCTCATCGAAGATCCTGACTTCAGCCCGGTCGATAAAAGCCCGGTAATTTGTATAAAGTTTGAATTCAACCAGGTTTTCTTCAAAATTCGTCTCTTCAACATCACGGTAACGGATAGACCGGGGCCAGGCGGTAACATTGAGTCGCAGCTCAAGCTTTAAGGTGTTGTACTTGAACCTGACCTGTGTTTTGTCGAGTTCGACATCGGTACAGCGCTGGACATCCGGTATGCTCTTGCCCGGATCGTCCATCGGGCTGCCGTCAACCGTTATGCGCATGAGATTGAGAGCGAAAGGATTATGGGTTTCAACCTCACGTGTAAGTCGAGTGACTTCAACATCTTGGTAGTCGTCCATGACGACCAGTTCATCATAAACAACCTGTACTTCGACCCGGGAGGTGTCCATTTCGATGAAACCGGTGTTGATAACATCGTCTGTCTGAACGTATCCGTGGCCCTCGAACTCGGTTTGTTCCTCAGCCAGGCCCATCTTCCCGGACATGAACTCCATGGTTCGACGGGCGCGGGCCGTTGACCATCCGATGTCGTCACCATAGACTGCAGCGGTACGGCGATCCAAACGCTTGTTGCCGGTATACCCGATGAACCGAAGCCGTACATTCGCCTTGTCTGAGATCTCAGCCATTGCCTGCTGCAAGCGATATACCGTCTCGTCAGGTATGACCGGTTTACCGTTTTCGAACATGATTGGCTCGATGCTGCCATAAGGGGAGTCGTAGACCCGTGTGGCAAGTTCTGCCCCTGCGGCATCCGGACAAATCTGCGGCTCGTCGGGAAGGTTTTGTAAGGAATCATCGTGCCAGAATTCCACCTCTATACGCCGGTTGAGCGCTCGCCCTTTAGGCGTGGCGTTGGATGCCATCGGTTGCGTCGCTCCCATACCCTCGATAGCTACTGCCTCGTTGGGCAGACCCATGGAATCCTGAACGGCGAGTGCGACACGTCGGGCAATGGCTTTCGAAAGACCGAGATGGTTGCCGTAGATCCGTTCCTGCCGTCCCGCCAGGGGGGTGTTGTCTGTATAGGCGACCAGTTTGATGACAACATTGTTTTTTCCCCGCAGATTGTTCCACGCCTGCCTGACCTGCTCCAGAAAAATGGGGGAAACACTCACCATACCTTCATCGTAGTGAAGGGGGGAAATCAGGTTTTTGATCTGGGCACGGTGTGAAAGCCCTTCTTTGTAGCGCAACTTACAGACCGTTTCAGTTCGACACACCTTGATGCGATTGATTTCGCGGGGGACGATCACCTCTTTTTCAACGATTTTTTCGCTCATCTCGTCGTACCAGACTTCAACTTCCACTCGTCTGTTACGTGCCCGTCCTTCTTCGGTACCATTGCTGGCCACCGGCTTTGTCTCCCCGGCACCTTCATAGGAGATCGAATCGGCGGGGAGATTCAGCGCGCGTTGGAAATATTCAGCGGTCGTGCCCGCCCGCTCGTGGGATAGTCCGGTGTTGTCGTTATAAAGAGCCTGTAAAGCATTGCTGAGTGGTGTGGAATCGGTGTGGCCAACAAAGTGAAGGCGGACATTGACACGATCCTCCATGTTTGCGAGAATTTCGCGAAGGCGATTCAGATAATCCTCGGGGATTTCTGCTTGCCCCTCATGGAAAGGGATTGGTGGAACCAGATCGGTCAGCTTAATGGTTTTTACATCTGTTTCGACGACTTGACGAAGTTCCACCAAGTCTCCCTGATCTTCTTCGAAAATAGCAGGATCAAGGATCCAAGGTTGTAAAGATTGGTCTGGGGGCAGATGCATCTCGGTTGATTGGCCGTTGGATGAAGCCTCACGAACATGGATTTCGGAACCTGCACTGAAGAATGGCTTTGCGACTGCCAAAACCCTGCTTCCCGTTGCAAACAACAAACTCAACAACAATATGGTGATACTCCGCCTTACCATCTAATCACTTTTAAAACTTAAAATTACCGGCTTATAGCCACTTGCCAGACTGCCTCAAACTGTTTTATACGGACGGATCTGGCGCGCCATTATTGGCGTGGACTGCCACTCCGCCAGAACACTTCTGTTTCTATGGTCAGGTTGTAATTGTCTTCATCGCCTCTCCAGCGGTTCTTGATTTCCGCTTTCAGCATCTTGATCCGGCTGCGCACCAGCGCTTCCGGCTCGATATCCGCCAGGTATGATAAACGCAGCACCGAAGGTGATTTCCTAAGCTCATTCAACAACTGGTCTATTTTGGGCTGCCACTGGAGCCGCAGCTGTGTGGTGCCAGGTTCAAATACGCCGTCAGCGACATCGATTGCCACCACCCGGTGCAGGGCCGCACTGAAGTTGAAACGCATCATGTGGCCGCCGGTGGCTCTCTGCACCCGCGGGTTTTCGGAAATCACCCGGTAACCGGTGGGCAGACTGCGGTCATCCAGTTTCATGATGAAGTTGCTGCCGCGATCCTGGTCGGGTACTACCGCACAGGTGATATGGTATCGGCCGTACTGGTCGGTTGTGGCGATCAGCCCCCGTGCAGTCACCACACGAACTCCCGCCAGGCCGGTTTCGCCATCGTCCTGCCAGCCATTCATGTTGCGGTCGTCAAAGACCTTGCCGATTACATCGGTACAATCAAAGTCCGGGTCGGGGATGACACGCACCGTTGCGGCTGCTTCACCTGACACTGCTGTGCCGAGAGCGGAATTGAAAACCAGCGCGCGGTTCACATAGTCACCCTCAGAAACGCCGGACCCGACTACCAACAGCAGTTTAAGAGTAACTACCTGGTTCACCGTCAGTTCAAGCTGATCCCAGACTAATTCCAGGCCATTGATCTTCGGTTCCACTGCTTTGCCGTCCAGTCGTGCACTGCCGGCTACATATTTAAAACCGGCAGGAAAACGGTCGACGATGCTGAGTTCATTGAGCGGAAAACCAAATATATTGGTTACTTTGATGGTGTAGGGGACCAGTGCGCCTTTCGTTACATTGGTCTGTGACGCAGTCTTGGTGATGGCGACCGCCCCATTCAATGTCGGATCAACAGGGATGGAATTATTAAAGATCTGACTTTGACCGGGCACTGTTCCATTGCTGAAGGTAAGGTGCATGTAGTACATGGAATCCGGTGATCCGGCCCCAACGGATGACGGAGGTGCGCCTGGCAGAGCTGTGGCTTCGCAGTAATCAGTGGTTGTCGGCACCGCATCGTCCACACTCCCCGGACAGGCGGGTACGGAAAAAGGAGCGGTGGATATATCACTGGTCGGCGGAATGATCACGGACGGGGGGGCCAGATAGTCGCTTGAAGGGGCGTCGATCTGGATCAGGTATGATCCACCCGGCGGGCAGTCCACCTGGCTGAAATTCAGATCGAATTTATAGTAGCCGTTTTCAGCAGTTATCTGGTTTTGCTGAAGCGGATCATCAAAGCATTGAGTCGGCAACTCCACACCGCTCACACTGTTCAACATTGTGAGCGTGGCTCCGGTAACAGGCGTCCTGGACACCGAGTTGTATACGGTTCCGTTAGGCCAGAGCGGCAGGTTGAGATCTTGCAAATTAGCCCCCTCGGTCACGCTGATATCGGTAATCCACTGCATCCCATCGGTGAAAGGGGAATCGGTGGAGCCTAGCGAAGGGGTAAGGAGGGTAGCACCAGGAGCAAAAAAGCGTATTTCATAGAGCCCGTTGACGTTTGCACTGGGCGCAAGACCTGTGAATTGGTACAGGCCATATTCATCCGTTGTCTGGGTGGCGACGAGCTGGCTGTCCAGGTAGAGTTCAACGGTCCAATCTTCCTGTGGGAGCTCAGTTAATGAATCGTATATTTTGTCGAGACTTGCGTCATGCCACACCCGGCCATTAAGAGCACCACTGCCGGGAGTACCACCCACGTCAAGCGATACGGAGGCAGAAGCTGATTCTTGTGGACTGTTCCAGTGAACGGTACCAATGTTGGTGATGGTGGTCCCATATGGGAGGCCGGAATTAATCTGCACACGAAACCTGACGATGCAGCTTGCACCGGGTGCCAGATCGCCATAAACGGAACCGTAGTCTGCAAGGAGCGTATTATTCGAATAGCTCATTCCGCTCGAGGTGCCGTTCATCGTGCCGGATCCGGTTACATAGGTGATCTGCCCGCCCAGCGGCAGGGTGCCGAGATCATCTGTCACCACCACCTGGGTGGCGGGCAGGCTGCCGATATTGGTAACCCGTATCTCGTACTGCAACTCGCTCCCCGGTTCCGCACTGCCACCTGCCACGACCGAGACATCTTTGGTCACAGCGAGGAACTGGACATCGCCCACCACAATGACTGTGGGCTGGTAGCCATTGGAGGGCAAACCGTCGGCATCGGTGAGTCCGGGCGGCAATTCAGTAGAGGTGACGGTGCCCTGATTACTGATCAGTGTGCCGGTTATCACCCCGGCGTTGACCTGTACCTCGAAGGTGATGTGGGCGCTTTGACCGGGTGAATTTATCCCGGCCCCGGGATTGTCCGAGGACTGTACCAACAGGCCGGCGATAAGGGGCGATATCCCTGCGTCCGGTCCTGGTGATGTTCCGTTAAGGCGAAGGGAATTGGCTACATAAGTAGTATTGTTTGGAACATCGTCGATGAGCGTCACCGCCGTGGCTGGGACCGCCCCGGAGTTATTGATTACAATCGTATACCGAAGGGTGTCGCCGGGATCGACGATGCCGGGTGAGCCGGAATCTATCGAGATTTCGACAGTCTTCTGCGCATACAGCAGAGGCAGGTTGCCGACGATGTTACGGGTAGGATCGTTTACCGCCGGGGTAGCCGGATCATCTGAAGGTTGTTCCGGGAAATCGCCACTGCCGGCGCCTGCGCCGCTTACAAAACCCTGGTTTTCAATAATCAGACCGTTCATGGCATCCGGATCGACCAACACGTCAAAGGTCACTACGGCCACATTGTTTGCCCCCGCAGCACTATCGGTGCGCAAATACCCCGGGGTCGTCTCTTCCGGTGCATTGATCATGATGCCGGTTTGCAGCGGACTGACGCCGGAACCGGCGTCTGGTAGGGAAACACCGTTCAAGGTGGTGCTGTTCGCCACATAGGTGGTGTTGGCCGGGGTGGAATCCTGCAAAATAACGCCTACGGCGTCCTCGTTGCCGATGTTTGTAACGGTTATGGTGTAGCGCAACCTCTCACCGGCCATCAGGACAGCGGGATCACCATCCAGGATCGTCGAAGTCTTCAGTACCTCGAATGCCGGTGCCGAATTGATTACCGTTACCGTGGGGTCTTCGTCTCCCGTCAAGGAGGGATCATCGTCATCGCTCTTCGCAAACATCTGGCCTGCCGCGTGCAACTCGGCCTGGTTCAGTACCTGTGTGGTGCTGGTGATTGCAGCGGCGAGTTGCACGGTGAACTCAACACTCAGGGTGTCACCGGCAGCCACGCTCAGGTTGCTGATATCAACAATGCCGACTCCCATGGAGCCACCCGTCGAGTCGGTGCCCGTAGTATCCGCACCTGCCGGGACAGTTGCACGATCCAAGATCAGGCTGCCGGGAACAAAAAACATCGGAGATTTCGGCTGAAGGCTCTGGATTTCATCGACTATTGCGAGATCGTCAATATCCTGGGTGCCACTGTTGACTATCTGCAACCGGTATCTCAGGAAATCTCGGGGAGAAGCGGTTGCGCCATCCCCTCCGGTGGTCTCATTGAAGACGGATTTGATAAATTCAAGACTGCTGACGACCTTTACTGTCGGGTCATCAACTGCCGGGGTTGTTGGGTCATCGGACGGTTTTTCCGGGAATGGACCACTGCCGCTGCCGGAGCCGTTGACAAATCCCTGGTTTGAAATGATGGTCCCAGCCGGGGCAGTAGCATCCACCTGGACTTCGAAGGTGACGGTCGCCACATTGTCAGTGGTATTGGAGGCATCGGCACGCATCGCACCGGGGGTTAAGTCCTCGGGAGCATTGATGGACATACCGCTTTCCAGGGGGGAAATTCCCGGAGTCGGATCGGTGACGGGATTTCCGTTCAAGGTGGTACTGCCCGCGATGTAGGTAGTGTTGGCCGGGATAGCATCGCGCAGGATGACGTCGGTACCATTTTCAGTGCCGATGTTCTTGATCGTCAGGGTATAACGCAGCGTGTCACCAGCAAAGAGGATCGTCGCCGCCCCGGTCAGGTCCTCGGCCGTTTTCTCGAAAAGCCAGTCCGGGGCCGATGTAATCAGGGTCCGGGTCGCATCCTCGGTTCCACCCTGGACAGGATCGTCACTGTTGATCACGTGCAGACCGGACAACAGTAACTGTGCCTGATTCAGCACTACAGAACCGTTCGGGATAACAGGTTGCAGTTGTACGCTAAATTCTATGGTCAGCGACGCCCCGCCGTCGAGCTGGAGGTTGTCTATAGCGACCAGACCCGTTCCGGCGACGCCACCGTTTGCATCACTGGCGTCTGTGCCGGAACCGTTAGAGATAATAACCAGTGAGCCAGGAACGAAATACGCCGGATTGTTTAATCGATCCAGTTCATCGGTTATGGAAAAATATGCCGGCGCGATGCTGATATTGGTGGCCACCAGCCGGTAGCGCAAAGTGTCGCCGGGGCTGGCGGTTACGCCTGGGATTGCCCCGGTGGTTTCGTTAATGACAGATTTCTGGAATACGATTTCGGGAGAGACACCTGTAACGGTTGCGAATACCGGTCCAACGCAATAATCATTTGGTGCAGTAATCGTCGGACATCCCTCTCCGGTACGCTCATAGGGGTTTGCGTCAGCAAGGGAAGTCCAGTCGCTCAAGACACCGTTTTTTATAAGACCTGAGGGATCAAGGATATTTTCAACAATGGTCCGATAGGTCAAAATCAGGGTCTCACCGGCAGGGATATCCAGGCTCCCGTCTCCATTCTCCCGTCCCCAAACCAGTGGCCCTGCCGGAGCTCCTGCAGGCATCGGTACAAAGCCGGGCACCGGTATCGAATCGATTGTCGCAGTCGGGGTAAAGCCGGTATCCAGAACCAATCCTGGGGGCAGGGTGTCTACCAGATTGATATCAAAGCCGGTGGAATTGGAGCTGCCGGTATTGATCGCCGTCAGTCGGTATTCGAGAATATCCCCGGCAAACGGCGGATCGGATGCTCCTTTGCCCGGAGTCACATTGGCCAGGGTTTTGGTCAGGGTCAGATCCGGTTCGGAGACGATGACCGCAACAGTCGATGCGGTGAGCGTCTCACGCCCTCCCGTCTCGCCGTTGGTATACTGTACCTCCACCCCGTTTTGCAGCATATCGCCGGCATCGGTATCGAGGTCATTATTGACCCGGGCGTAGTAGTTAATTCGTATCAACGGATCAATGGCAGAGTTGCTCAAATCATCTTCTGTCTCAGTAACCACGGTACCGATGTCCCAGGTCGCAGTGCCGCTGGTGCCGTCGGCCGGAACTGCATTGAATCCATTCTCGCCGGGCAACTGGCCATTGATTTCGGCGATTCCCTCAAAGCTGTAACTGATATCGAAGTCTGTATTGTCGGCGAGGACGTAGCTGATGCCTGCCGCGTTCAGGCTGTCGGTGACCCTCACTCCTGTCGTTACCCCTTCCGGAAGGTGTATATCGATCCTGAACAGCTTGTGGGCACCGATGGTTGGAACTGTAGCCGGTGCCGCATCGGTTTTGCTCATGGCAACGGTCCCTATGCTCAACTGGCTGTCGGCACTGGTCTCGTAGTCGTTGATCGAATCGCCGCTGATCGGCAGCGTTCCGTTACGCATGCCGGTGAGACTGCCGTCAACGCCGATGCTCCCGGAACTGTTCAGCGCCGTACTCTGCCCCGGCAGCGATGTCCAGTCCGCATAGATGGTATGGCTCAGGACCTGATGCGGCTGTACATCGTCTGCTACACGGACGTCATAGGTGAAACTGACACTTGCGCCGACATCGATGCCGTTGGGAACGTTCCAGCTGAAAACCGGCTGCGTATTGCCGAGGGTACTGGTGTCAACATTGTCCGGCGGCGTAGTGCCACCCACGTTTCCTGCATAACTCAGGCTGGTAGCTACCAGATCGTCAAGGACACGAAGGTTGTAGGCGGGAGCAGTACCGGTATTGGTGGCTGTCACGGTTACCGTCACGACATCCCCACCGTCGGCTTGAGCTACGTTAAAGGTGTTGGTGAGTGCGATGAGCGGTTCACGGACCTCTATACTCACCTGGCCGAAATTGTTGGCTATCAATGTGCCATTTTCATCGACATACTCAGCCGTCGCAGTGGTTGCCGGGCTGCCGTTGGTGATGAGATCGCCGTCGTTTGTTGCCGCACTGTTTTCAAGACGCGCAATGAAATTGATTGCAAAATCGTAGAGGCCGGAGACAGTTCTTTTGGTCAGACGCTGGTTGCCGAAATTCCATTCAACAAAGTCGTCCGTACAGGTAGGGGTAATTCTTCCTCCCGGCTCAAAACCCGCATCGTTGTAGGGTGGTGCATCAAGGTTTACCGGTGCCGCCTCAGAACAACTCAAGCCCGTCGGCAGCTCATCGTGAATCACAAAGTTTCTCAGCAGTGCAACCGGAAGCAGGGTATTCAACTGGTATTCGACTTCCTCACCGATCGACACTTCCTGGGTATCGGGAGTAGTTACAAGAGGGGTATTGGAGAGATTGACAATACTTTTGGGTCGCGTCTCCACCTGGACGATACGCACGCTTGCCGAGGCGCTGTCGGAAGTGTAAACACGGGCACCGCCCAGATCGCTATTGGGGCGCTGCGGAGTACTCTGGTTGCCGAAATCGCCTGCGAGGCTGTCATAACTGGCCTGGGCCGTGTTGGTGAAAACCTGCTGCGGTGCCGCATCGTCATCGTAGTCGATGCGGTAGTAAAGCTCGACGTACTGCCCCGGATCTATCCGCTGCAACGCTGTGCTATGGGGGTAGGAGAAGGTTATTTGCCCCGGTGTGCCGTTCTTGACGACGTTATCGTTGATCGAGCCCTCTCCAATACTATCGGCCGCGCCAGTCAGGCCGTCACCATCGTTGTCGAGGCCGTCGCTGGCAAACGGAAGCAGGTACGCGTAGTCACTGTCGTCCAGTTGATCCGTAACTATGACGTCGTAAGCCGGAGCTCTCGGCACCCCATCCGAGGCAGCCTCGTTGGTGATTCTGATGCGATAAATATACGAGTTATAGGCATCTCCCTCATCGGTCAACTGAACAAAGTTGCTGCACGAGGATCCGCTGCCGTACAGGGTTTCGTTGCACACTTCCTTCACGACCGTGAGGTACGGTTCGGTAACGGTGAGATCCACGCGGCGGATTGCCTCATTCGGGTAGCCCACCGTTGCCGGTCCAAGGGTATAATTTTCGATGAAGCCTGTATTGTCGTTTTGGAAAATTGCATCAAACGTCGATGTCATAACATTGTGGCTGTTGGCCGCATGGACATTGGGCGCGAGCCTCTCATCGACAGATTTGTTCAGCAGTCGGGTCTTCGTATCGACGACAAACCACTCATCGGCCACCTCGATCCGTTCTCTTTCTGGTACGTTGAAGCGCCAGTTAAACCAGCCTTCGTCCAAAGCCGACAGACCGGCCGGATTGAGCGTTATATTCTGTATTCTGATGGTGGATTGTGCATACGGGTCGGTGCTGGAAAGGTACGCCTGGCCGTCAGGAACTTCATCAACCACATCGATATTTTGTACGGCAATATAGGCAAATCCCGGAGTTTCGAAACCAAACCAGCCTCCGGTCTCGATGTGGTAGGAGCATTCCTCACCTATCTGCACCTCTTCATAGCCGTTCGTATCGTAGCTTGGCGGATTGTTCTCATTACAGGTGCCGATTAGACTCTTTTTCAGGTTGAAACCGATGACCCTGGCCCAGGTTGCATCCAATGAGTAGTTATTGGCGCGATCAAGTTCACCATCCTCCCGACGTATCGGGGCCGGAAACCAGAGCGGGGTGCCGTCGCTCAGGGTGATTTCACCTACAACATCGGCGCGAAGGCTGAGGTCATCGATTGCGATCCTCGCAGGATCGCTGCTCTTTCTGACATCGAAATTTAATGTGACAATCCGTCCCGGCCTGATGACCGAGGGCGAATCGCACTGGTAGACCGTGGCTGTTGCAGGTATAGGCGTAGGGTCGACCCACACCTTCCACGGATCTGGCTGTCTGGTGGTTGCGGACAATGAAATCGGACTGCAGCCGGAAGGAGCACTCACAACCTCCATGGTGGCTCCGAAACTGACGAAGGCGTGGTAGTCGGCAGCGTCATGGCCGCCGTTATTGGTCAACTCGATCGGCAGGGTCAGGAGTTGATTTGGATCGTTGGTCAGGATGAAAACTTCGCCGCCGATGGTAATATCTAAATCTTCCGGAAAAGCGGGAATATTGGAACCGTCAGGATTGCCGGTACCGTTTCCCGTCAGGACCAGCTGCTGATGTCCCTGGGTCGAACAGAATAGGTCAAAATCGACGATCAGGGTATTGCTCAGCGGTGTCTGGTAGGTCGGATCGGTGCCGGTCGTCTCGTAGGTCTCGGGATTGATATCGAGATTTGCTTTCCGATCATAGAAATCGGACTCGATCAGGACAACGCGAAAACTGACCACAGCAACATCACCGTGGCGCAACATGTCGATCTGATCAGAGTAATCGGGATGTGAGATACCGTTGCTCGTTATATCGAACTCCGGAGCAGTATTGGCTAAAGGATCAGTGTCTTCATTGGTCCAGACGATGGTATCGACAAGTCCCGGATACGTCCCGTAGGCGGGTGTCACAGCTATCTCTGGGGTGAAGGTCGGGTCCATGACATACTCAAGCGGCAACACATTTTTCAGCTGGATGTTTTTCACACTGCCGCCGCTTTGGTTGCGGATGGTGATGGTCATCGTCCCTTTACTGCCTACAGGTTGCGAGGTGTTGGTTCCGGTCAATTGGCGTTCAACGCTCAGATTAGAGGTATAGCGGGTCTGGAGGGTGGCTGTGGCGGGAGCCGGGGTGCGGTCCGTGGATGTCTGGCTGATGCCACCGGCGGGAGTCTGTTCCTGGCAGCCCCACTGGACGTCCGAGACGGTATTGGTTTTGCTGGTTTCACAGGAGCCGCTACTGCCAATCTTGCCGACCAGATAGATATAGGCTGTGCCGCCGGCGTTTACATCGATTTCATGACCATAATATGAGGTGCCCGGATTGCCGAAGGGATTGGTGACAATGAAGTCGTCGATGCTGTTGCCTGCCGCCACGCAGCCAGAGGCGGTTCCAACGCCGTTATTGCCAGCAATGGTGTTGGCCGCTGCCGCGGTAGGACAAATGTTACTGATAACCAGACTGCCCGAATCCATCCGGTCATCCAGGCGCAGGTCCTGCAAATCGGCCTGGCCGTTATTGTCGATAGCGATGCGCCAGACGATATCGTCGTTATTATTGCCGTAAACGGTGTTGCTCAGGGAACTCTCCCTTTGGCCGGCATCGTAGTTCCAACCTTCTTTCGATACCGCAGGGTTCGGTTCGCGCAAGGGTAGGGTGACCGCCTCACTTACCGGAGAATCACTGCATCCTGAATCCGTGTCAAAGGTAAGATTCGCCTGAACGGTTCGGTCGGCAGTAACAAGATCTTCCGGATCAGTCGTTCTCCGTACAGCGAACTTTATGGTAATGGAGTTGACCTGATTCTTATTGCTAGCTGGCTCCAGGCTTGCCAGTGCGGGAATTTCTTTTGAGGTGAAAGTTAGGGTAGTAGAACCGCCGCTACTGATCTCCGGCGCAGCTCCGGTCTGGACAGGGCCGTTGTTAACCCAATAGGTGACCGAATCCGGCGCACTCGGCTCGTAGCGAAGGCCCGAACTCCCCAGATTCTCAATAACCGTCATATCGGTCATTATCGTCCCTTGAGAGTCCGGACCGGTCGTTTTCCTGTAAGGATTGGAGACAACTATCGTAATATAACCGTAGCTACACAGCTCACAGTAACTTTCGCGGAGATCGTGCTGGACAAAGGGAACACCACTCTGGACGTCACAGGGGGCAGCCTGAGCCGTTTGTAAAAAAAGCAACAAACCAGCAACACTCATGGCCGCGATTACCAGCATGAGGCATATTTTCGATTTGGTTTTATTCAACAACATATTCAATCACGAATCCCTGATAATAAAACGGCTATCAAATTTCCCTGCATCGAGCGTTGCGATTGAGCTGCCGCTTGCATTCAGGACAAAAAAAACGCTCAATCTTCTGCCGAAGATGAGCGCTTCTGAAACCTTTGTTCCAGTAAACCAAGACGCATCATATCTCTTCGGCAACCCGGCTACCCTGATTTCAGAGCCCGTGGTTTTGCGCTACCAGATTTCTCTGGTTTTGCCTTTTCGGAGATTTTTATAGCAAATGACTCAAGCCTGTCGTCATTCACGATGTCATGTCAACTTTTGAGGATCGAATATGAAAGAAATAGTAGTCTTATTGCGCTCCTCGTCATGTCAGATTGCAAGTTGGCACTCTGTCTTTGTGGCCATTGCACGATGCATGCCAGGAGTTGGGGAACTCGGTGGTCAACAATTCAATCGCACACCTCATGCCCAGGTATCATGCTGCATGGGTGATAGAGTTTCGCTTTGAAAAATACCCTTTCGAATGTCTGTGTCGCCGATATCGAATAAAGAATGTTTTGACGGGTAGAGGTAAAATGCGGGAGAGCGGAAACGAAGTTGTCACCTTCGACAGTTATCATATGTGTTCCGGCAAAATGGACCGGGTTGGCTTCTTAGGTAAAATATTGCTAATATATTAATAGTTTAGCAGGTGTTTTTTTGCTTCCTCGTGAGCCTGTCTTTCTTTCTTTTGATAACGACGCTGATCGCCTGCATTGCGTGTAAACTAAGTATGCACAATCCTTGGCTGACTTGCTATGTGTCTGGAAATACAAGTATATGTATGTAAATTTCATTTACGACTATGACTGCCGTTCTGGATAACGGCCTGGAGGCAAGTCGGCAGGTTTGAACGAGGAGCAATTATGCTGACTGAAGAATGATTTCGAAGTAATCGGATAGTTAGGTGGAGGGTTTGTCGTGATATGTCAAATAATCTCAGATATGGGATTACAGCTATAGTTGGATAAATAATTTTTGGAAGAATTGCATAAAAGTCAAAAGATGATTTGCCCCCATTCTGCCCTGAGCACCATCCAGATGGCATTTGGCTCACAGGCCGAAACACATAAACCGAATCACTCAAGCATTTAAAAAGATTAGCTGTACTGCAACCGCATGAAAATATTGGGGGAAAATAGCCACTTTATGCGGAAATAAAGGGAAAAACTATATCACCTGTAGAAAACTTGTTCGCGAACTATGAGAACGGGTGGAGATGTTGAAAACGAGGCCTTTAAAGCAGATGCGAACTCTTAGTAGAAGCATTACGAGTTGGCTGGAGCCAATTGCAAGAATGTTCCGATATTATAGAAGCAATGGTATTCTCGAAGGTTTTCATCGAAAGATGAAACTTGTTCAGGAAAGGACATAAGAGCTTAGAAAGCAGAGCAATTATTGGTTAAGAGTACGACTTGTGTGCGGTTAATCTACTCTTGAAATTTGATCAATCTGGACTGAGAATAAAGGCGCATCCCCTTTCTTTGGTGTAGGCCAGGTAAGAGGTGGAGGAGAGCCGGGCAGGTGAGACGATTGGGGCGTCAAAGCCATGCAATATGATTTTACCAAATCATATTGCATGGCCGGGCAGCTGATTGACTCAGCGGAAGATGTGCCAGGTTGAAGGGGGCTGCCGGTTGTAAAGAAGTCGCTGCCAGACCCCATATCTTATCTGTATCCCGCTATTCCAGCGACTTGAGCAGGCTGACGTTTTTTCTGTCGGCATCACTGAGGGCGCTGGCAGTAAATGCAGCCTTCTGGCGGAAATAAAAGCCACAGGGCAACGCTCCGTCATCATAGAAGAAGCTCTGCAGATCCTGGGCCTTGAAGCTGCGGCCCTGTTTGGCGAAAACCGCGTTGCGCAACAGCCGGAGTTCACCTGTCGGTAACTGCTCGATATCTTCCGGCTCTATGGATGAACCTTCCATAATGTATGCCAGGGCTCCGCAAAACTGGTTTTCATCCCCATGCCCCGTCACCTGCCCGACAGCCTGTTCCGCCCATATACTGTTCGCAAGTTCAGTTGTGCAGCTCGTATAAAGTGGGTCAAGAACATTCTGCCGCAGCATTGATTCTTCCATAAACCAATCGTCAACAAAAGCCTCGTATCTCATGGAAGCTTCAAACAATTCATTGTTATCTTCTTCCGAACAGTTTCGGACAACTTCATTCCAGCCCTGATAGAGTTCTTCAGCCCCATTGAGGTAACGGTTGAGGTCATGATCCACTGCCGCCAGTTCCTTCAGGCAGGCGCGGCCAAAGCCCGCCTCACCCCAGAGGTTGGGACGGGATAACCGGACTCTGTTGTAATGAGCCCGCCCCCTGAGTTGCGCCTCCCGCCGTGTTTCTCCCGGCTTCGGCTCTGTCGTATATATAGCTTGCCGGGCTTCCTCGATCTGCTGATCGTAGGCTTCTTCTTTTTCAACGTTCCTCTTCAGGCTCTCCACCCGTTCAGATATCTCTCTAAAAATCTCCTGCCATTCTTGAGTTTTCTGCTGATAGAGCCGAACGCTTTCCTCGCTGCAGACAACGGCTTTCTGGGTGATCAGATAATCCAGCTCGTGATCAAGTTGGCTTTGAAATTCTTTCAGATCTGCAAGCAGCGTACGGTCTTCTCCCTCCAGTCTCTCCGCCAGTGGTATTGCCCGCGCAAGGGTCTGCCGGGCATCTGCATATTTCCCCTGATTTGCGTAGATAAATGCCAGATAGCCAAGATATCTGATAGAGACGGGAGACTCCTCTCCAAGCTTGTCATGAATATACTTGTTGAGTATCTGGATATGTGGTTCTGCCGCGGCCCACTCATTTCTGGAGATGTGGATTTTTGCCAGCCGATCACGAAGGTCGGCAGATTTATCACTCTTTTCTGATAATTCTTCAAGAAGAAGCGGGGCGTTCTGCAGATAGAGTTCCTCAGCTTCCGGCATGCGCTCATGCTCGAAAAGAAAATCGGCGAGGTGAACCTTTCGTTGTGCCACATCCAGCCTGGAAGCGCGATTGGAGTCAATAACGATTGCAAGCCCGCGACGCAGAACTTCTTCCTGTTTGCCAATGTCGCCTGCAGCGCCGTATAAACCGGAGCATGTATCGAGTAAGGGCAAAAGATTTTCTTCCCTATTCCCGGCTTGCTGCTCTCCCATCAGCATGAGCTCTTCCAGAAACGGGTTCACCTTGTGCGGCTGGGCCTGCGCCCCATAAAAGCGGACAATGGCCTCGGCAACCTGAAGAGTATCCGGATGAAGGTAGCTACTCTGCTGTGCGCACTCCTGCAACAGATCAAACCAGAGCGCTTCAGCCTCCTTGCCCCTCTCGTATGACAGGTATTTCTGAACCAACATCTCCCAGTGATATACCTCCTGGGAACTGCACAGCTTGCCTGCTGACATCCGGGCTTGTTGTATCTGCCGGGATGCTAAAACCGCCTCAGTCTCCAGGGCGAAATCGATTCCCGCCTTATCCTCCGCCTGCGCTGCTGCAGATTGCGATATCCCTATAAACAGCAACACGAGGACCAGCATCCTGACTGTCATGATTCACCCATATCTGAAAATTTGCAATGCACATGTTTTTTGTAGAATTTCAGAAAAATATAAGAGTGTGAACCCGTTGACAAGCAGAATGTTGCCTATTCGCAGACGGGTTGAAAGGGGGGGGAGGGCAAGACCCCAAAGAGTGTTTGATGGAGGGGTTGGCTGGGCAGTCAGCGTAATTTATTTTAAAGCACATTGTGCGGATAGCGATCGATATATTGATGAGATTACTCGCTGTTATTTTGAAAACCGTGGTGTTTCCCTTGGTTTCGTTTGTTCCCATTGATGAGCGATGTTTGGTCGATAGGATTTTCCTTTCCGGGATTGGGTGGCGTAGAGGCCTTGGTTCCACAATATTTACCTGTCTTGTAGTTGGTGTATTGCGTTGTTCAAGCTATCCGGGATTTGATATAATCACGAAGTAGTGTTTTCCATGCTGTTATCTTCAACAATCCTGGAGTAGGCATGAAGGATGCGGCAATACAGTTTGTCAGCCTGGCAAGCGACGCCCTGGTGGTGACATTCCTGGGGAACTGGCCTAAAGATGGCGACGTCCCGGCCACCGGTGAGAGAGTGCTGCAGGTGCGGGAAACAACTCCCTCCGGTATTTCTTATAATTCAGAGTTGCTTGAGAAATGGGACGCTTCATTGCTCGCTTTCGTTTCAGTTGCTTACGCCATTCCTGGCGTTAGACGGCGGAAGCTGCGGCATATCGGCCGGGAACTGCCTCGCAGTACCCGACCGTCGCGACGCAGCAACCGGTCTCCTCCCCCCCTGGGCCACGGCAGCCGCAGCAAACCTAATCGGCACGGTTGCCGAGACCCTGCCGGCACATTGTGCTCCGGCGACAGTGGCCAACGTCAAAGACCAGGCTACCGAACCGCATTCCAGAGTAACAACCTGGTTTATGTGGTTGCAGACAAACCTCTCTGATACCACCCACCACCTTGCGAGGAGAAGAACATGCGACGCTTATTTTTGATTTTCCCCCTTTTTTTGTTCGTGCTCTGTGTTACCTCGCCGGCCAGTTCCACTGAGAATACGGAAGAGCAGGCGCTCTCCATCCTGAAGGCGATGACAGAGTATGTCAGCGGCCAACGGGTCATTGCGCTCACCTTCGACAGTGGTATCGAGGTCATTACTCCCCAACTGGAAAAATTACAATTCAGCAACTCCGATTCATTGGACGGGATTGAACCCTGATTAAGATGGATTTCTTTTATGCAACTTGGCGCATCACTTCAATCTCCGGATTCAGATTCTCCGGCAAGCGCCATTCTGGTCAATTCATCTGAAAGGATAGGCCAAAACAACCCACAAGGAGGCCTCCATGGGAATGAAAGTAGCACATCCAGAAATGCGGAAAGCGATCACTGCTGCCAAAAAGAAGAATGATCGCGACGACGCCGAAAAAATAACTGATCTCCTGAGGGTAAAGCTCCTTTCTGAATGTTATATGTTGCCTACTGAAATCCGCGAACTACGGCGCGTTCTTCGATATTGCACTCATGTCGTTCAAACTGCGGTAAGGATGCAGAACAAAATGTCTGGATTGCTCATGGAGGTTGGGGCTGGATACAATAAAAAGCGACTGCATGGGAAAAAATATTTCCATAACCTCCTTGAGACATTTGATGATATCCCGGAATCAGTGAAAGAACTTCTGAAGTTGAGCCGCGCCGGTTACGAGATGTTTCATACGGCTCAGAAACATCTCACAAAGGCCTTACGCACCAACCCCCTGATACAGGAGCGGGTACGGCGTCTAATGACAATCCAGGGAGTCGGTGAGGTTGACCGCTCTGACCTGGGTACTTGAGATTGGTGACCCCATGAGATTTCCTTCCGTTCGCAAGGCAGTCAGCTACTGCGGACTCTGCAGCGCCCAGTGCGAATCAGCAGGTAAAGAGAAACGAGGACCAATTTCTAAGAAGCGCAACAAGCATTTGCAGACCACACTTGTTGAGGCGGCCAAAATTGCTCCGCGGTGGAACACGCAACTAGCTGCCATCCATGAACGGGAATTAAAAAAGGGAAACAGGAACAGGGCAACGCTTGCCGTTGCCAGAAAAATGGTAGCCTACATGATGGCTGTAGATAAAACTAAAGCCGACTTCTTGGTACCGGAGGAACATGCAGTAGCCTAAGAGAAAAACTTCAATTCCCTTGCTAGTTTAAAAAGATCTTCCAGCCAGTCCTTGCCGAATCGGGGACTATGCATGCTGTAGACTGGTAAGGCAACATTTGGTCTGTTTCGAGGCTGGCGGGTTGACCCTAACTCAATCTTCTGCGGAAGTCATCACAGGTACGAGAAAAGCAGATTCGTATGGACTTCAAAATGCAGCAAATGGATGTCTGGTCGCATGATCAATGTTGACCATTTGAAGAGGAAAAAAGATCGAATTACAGCAGGAAGAACGAAGAAGCCACGATGGGTATCTGAGATATCGCAAGGAACCCGCTCCAGTGAAAGAGTAAACGGTCTTCCGACGAGCTTAATTGAGGGGCCCATTCTCAGGCCGTGTACTCTTTCACTTCCGCTCCTTCCGGGAGGGGCGAGCGCAAGAAAGAAAGATTTGGACGCTATTGGTGGTTAGAGGAAACCTCCGCTTTCCTCTTGACAATACTTATCATGGATGTCCCCGATTTGTTATTTGGGAGGCTAATCCTGTTGCCGCCAGCCCCGGGCCAATGATAAAGTGAGTAAAAGGAGGGCCTAATGCACAGAGCAGATATCCAGGAGATGTTGCGCATCATTGAGGTTGAGACCCGGATGACCAGGATGCTCACTGGCCGGTCAGCCCTGCGTCCCGAGGTCATGGATGCCATGGCCAGTGTGCCTCGTCATCAATTCGTGGCCAGCGACCTGAGGCCTTATGCCTATAGCAACGGTCCCCTGCCCATCGGCAACGGCCAGACCATCTCCCAGCCCTTTATCGTCGCCTTGATGACCGATCTGCTGTGTCCCGAGCCAGATGACGTTATGCTGGAAGTTGGTGCCGGTTGCGGTTATCAGGCCGCGGTGCTCTCCCTGCTGATCCACCAACTCTACACCATCGAGATCATCCCCAGCCTGGCCAGCGATGCCGCGCAACGCCTTAAGAAACTGGGGTATCACAACGTGGAGGTACGCCAGGGGGACGGTTATCACGGCTGGCCCGAGCATGCCCCATTTGACGGTATTATTGTCACCGCCGCCGCCAGCCATATCCCCAATCCTCTGCAGGAGCAACTTCGTCCCGGCGGCAAGCTCGTTATCCCGGTAGGGCTTCCCTACCATACCCAGCAACTGATGGTTCTCAAGAAGGAAAGTGACCGGAGTTTCATCCAGAACGATATCCTGTCGGTGGCCTTTGTGCCCCTTACCGGGCTTGGTCATGACCGCGAAAACGACTCTTCTCGTAAAAAACGATAGGAGAAGAAGAGACCAGGTTTCCAGACCTCATGCACATCCATAACCAACAGTTGTGCCACCTTTTGAGCAATAACATCCACATCAACTCCCTTAGCCCGTAACCGAGTGCGACGTTCTACAACCTCAGCGCGTTTGGAAAGAATTTGAGTTACAAAATCATTGTCACCTAAGATGCGTTCATCGCTTGGAGCATGCAGCTCTGCTTCGCGTATAATCTATACCCCAGCGCAACCTACGGAGCTGCGAATCAGCCAACCACCGATAAGTTCATCTCGCCGCCCTTGATCAGCTACTTTGGCTGCAAAGGTTCGGCGGGCACTTCTGGCCTTTTTGAGATGGTTGCCGAAATAGGTCAATACTGTTTGGTTATCCTGCCAGGGCTGCTCGTAACTTCCCATTATAATCGCATGACCCGAAAAGGGATATTGGACTAACTGATCCATATCCTTAACAAGCTTTGATCGTAAAGGACTCAAATGGATATAACGGACAAGTTCCAGCAAATAGGTGTCTTCCTGGCAAAGGATGGATTTGTATCGATTCTGAAACAAATGACCGTGGCGACGATGCCGGCGGTTGAAATAAATGGCATGCCCGGTAAGCAACCGACTCATTATTGAGGAAATCGAAGAACTCCCTGTACACAGGAGTAGGTGGAGTGGTTGGGGATTAACGCCCAGGCAAAGCATCTTGTATTACTCTTAAGCAAGATTTTACCCAAGCGATCGATAAAATTATAGCGATCTTTGTTGTCTCGAAAGATTGGTCGACGCTCGATTCGTCGAACAATGATATGATGCAACGCATCAGGAAAGTCTATACGAGATTTTCTAGGCATAACGACATGCTATCCGTCATAACAAAGTTCGTCAAGTTAAGAAGTTAAGAGCGTCCCCAATCATCAGGAGAAACCACCCATAACGGTTTCACCAGAGACACGCTTCGTCAACCACCCCGGATAAAATGTAGATCTCAATTCGCCAATTCGGGGTCGGACCACGCCAATAAATTACAAATTCAGGCTTTATTTCGAGAAAATAGGTGTTTTTGAAGCTTAGAGTGTCCTTTTCATAGGCAAAAAGGGACTTTTAAGGAAAATACCAACTTTCCATGATAGGCTTTATCTCACGTTTTTTTTATAGCTATTGCCGGTGTTTCAGAACTAACTAAATTACTGTGGTAGGTTCAGTTTAATTGACCGAAGATCAAGTTCTCGAAGCATAAATATAAGGGACAGGCCAGAATAGTTGTGTTTTTAATAACATGGCGGCAATTCGAAACTCCCGCAGGGACGATGGCAAAAAAAAATTAGAACCTATTTCGTTCTTTTTAAATAATCTTATTTGTTTCAACCGAATATGTATTGATTTTAAGAAAATTTAATATATTGCTTTCGAAGCACAAGAAATTGTAAATATTTAATATTTTAACTTAATTCGAGAAAGTTTATTCATGTTTTTTACCTCGTGTAATAATGGCATCAATACGTTGCTGTATTGACTTTCGTTTAGTTTTTGTGATTACTTTAGATAATAATTTTTATTATCTTTGCCACGCGATAAAGCCAAACCTGCCGGAAGAAAGGGGCCGAAAAATACGAGGCTATATAATTGGCCGAACTGCTTTAGTAAAAGTGGTACGGTTGTTTTTCGTTAAATATAGGTGGATAGGAGGGTGACAGGTTAAATGAAAAGAAGTTTTCTTGTTGGTACATAAGGAAGTTTGGAACGAATTGTTTGGCGGCTTTATGACAGGCTAACTGGCAGTTTATGCCGAAATTATTTATGTTTTGACAATCAAGTGACAGATATGCTTGTACGGTACCTTCGACGTTTGTCTGTGGCTCATGACTTTTGAAAGGCGATTTTAATACCTGTTTTGTATCTTTTTGCCTTTTTTATTCAAAATCGATTGCTTATCACCACCAATGGAGAAAAATACAATGAAATTTCTAATAATAAAACGCTCCATATACCTAGTGGCACTGGCTCTTGCTTTCTTGATGACTGTAAGTACTGCTATGGCCAACGGAAATCAAAGATTTGCAACTATTCTCGATAAACTAGTACAAACCGACGGAGCTCAAGCCGTGGTGGCCGCCGTACTTGTTGTTGACGAAGCGGAAGTCCTGGAGTTCAGCCTAGCCGAGATTCTCGGAAATAAACGTGGAGATGTGGTTCTTTTCGCACCTGGTAACGCAGCCTTCGAGAAGCTGCTTGGCCTGGAACCGGGAACCCTGAATGGCCTGACCATAGAAGAAATCGTAGCGGCATTGCCCGGCTTGCTGCCTCCAGGTGTGGATGCAGGTACAGTAGCTGCAATCCTGCTCAAGCATGTCTCGCTGCCCAGAAGAGCGAATCTTCGGACTGCATCTGAAAATGCTCTACTGGAAAATGGGAGCGTTGTGGTTGCAGATGAGTCTGTATTTGCAGTGGGTATTGGCGCTACTGGTGTACAGATAAATTACGAAACGACGATCATTAAGGCAAATATTAAAGCTCGGAACGGTGTAATCCATTACATCGACACAGTTATTGTCGATGATTTACTCTAAATTCAAAATCGCCGGTCAGAGGCAACAGATTCGATCATCTTAGAGAGATCTTTCGTGGATAATTATGTCGATACCCGGCTACGAGTCGTGGTGGAGATATAGAAGGTTAGCAATCTGTTATCGAGCGATTAAATAGGGTCGTTCTGACCCTATTTAATCGCTCGCATTGTGAGGAGGTGGGGACGCCCTGAACTTATTAACTTAAAGTCAATAAGTACCCATTAATTTTTGCTATTCCTTCACCTCTGGCAACAGACTTACTTACTGCAACAGTAGAAATTCCCAGTCGTCGCCCAATTGAAGCCATGCTCTCTCCCAATTCTCGTACCGCCCAAAAACAGAGCAAGCTGCGGGCTGTTACCAACCTTTTATACTTCCCAGGTTGCCAGACCTCATGCACATCCATAGCCAACAGTTGTGCCACCTTTTGTGCAATAACATCCACATCAACCCCCTGGGCCTGTATATTTATTGGGGGCAGACCACGTTTTCATCACAATGAAAGGTAGATTCATATTCAAAGTGCACCACAAGGACCTAAGGTAGGACACAGGCGGGTTTCTGGTATATTGAGAAGCACCACCAACTCAATCCCAGAAGGAGCCCTCCTATGTCCTACACACATCTTACTGAAAACGAACGCTATGTCATCAGTCATTTGCAGATGGCTGGTTGTAGTTTACGTGAAATTGGTCGTCGGCTTCACCGACACCACACAACAATAAGTCGAGAGATTCAAAGGCTGAAAGTTGCATACCCTCACACTGTTTATTGGTACAGCATCGGCCAAGCCCTGGCTCTACACAACCGGAAAAAAGCCAGGCATTATCGACGGTTCACCCGCTATAGACTTGTGCAGTATGTTGTCACCAGGCTACAAAAACAATGGTCTCCTGAGGCAATTTCTCAACGAATTCGCATTGATTACCATGACGATCAGCAGATGCGTATCAGTCACGAGTCTATCTATCGCTGGATCTACCTGGAGGCCAACTCAGGTGGACAACTCCACCGTAACCTGAGAAGAGGACGAAAAAAACGGCGTAGGCAAAAACGGTATGGATCCGGCCGACGCTTTTCTGACCGGAAATGCATTACCCAAAGGCCACCAATCGTAGAAAGCCGTCAGCGCCTAGGCGACTGGGAAGGCGATACAATGGAAGGGCAAAAAAGCAGTGGGCTTATCGTCACGCTAGTTGAGCGTAAAAGTCGGTACTTAGTGGCAACGAAATTACAAGATAAACAGGCAGCTAGGTTAGCGAAGCAAACCACAAATGCATTGAGCCATATTCCCCGCAAAGCACGTAAGACGTTAACTGTTGATAACGGGACAGAGTTTGCCCAGTATAAGCTGCTGGAGAAAAATGCTTGTCTCGATGTGTATTTTGCCAAGCCACATGCACCTTGGCAACGTGGTGCTAATGAAAACACCAATGGGCTATTGCGGCAGTATTTTCCTAAAGGATCTGACTTCCGAAGCATTACTGAAGTTGAAATAGCAAAAGCCGTAAAGAGAATAAATCATCGGCCACGTAAATGTCTCAATTACCAGACTCCATATGAAGTGTTCTGGAAAGAGGTGCGTGGTGCACTTGCAATTTGAATTCACCTTCTTAAGCTGGTGCCGTTTTGCGTCTAGCGGCTGCTCCAGAGTTTATAAAAGAGAATGTGGAGCTTTTGGGTTGCTAAAGATGAAGCGAAAAGGACAAAGGGCAACTATCTGATAAAATACTATTAGTTTGGAACTGGCGATTCTGGCAGATAGTGCTGTACTATCTGCCAGAAGTCATATCGATAGGTTAGGTAATTTCAAGCTGTTGTGGAGAACGGGGTGAAAGATAGTAAGCTGCAGTCAATTTTTAACTGACCAAGCACCTGTAAATACGGATCTTTTTCAACCATTATTCTATTGATTTTTTCACATATTTTTATCAATATAGACAACATCCCTTAAGTACTGATGTCGCCAAAGGCGAGCATAAAGTCAAGATCGTATTCCTATTTTTGAAGGGTGTATATAAAACTGTTGTGCTGGACTCAGGACAGAGCGAAAATGACTTTTTTGATGGCCGCGGTGAGACACCATATTATTCTGTTGAGTTTTATGCTTTCCATATTTAGCTCAGTATTAGTTCCGGTGCTTAAAAAAAATAATGCGGGAAATTTTTCATCCTGGCCCCCTTGGGAGAGCTTAAAATCTTTTAAAGGGTAGTTAAAGGATGGTTAAAGACAGATTAAAAAAATTTGCATTATTAATAGCAATTCCACCGCCCCTAACACTACGCAATATATTGGTATTTTGTTGTTGAGCATACCATGAATGTAGTGTATAAGCGGAAATAGTGAGAGCCTGATCGGAAACGCAAAAAGCCGATCATCAGGTGGCACTGATAACCGGCTCTTTTAATCGGTTCATTCTGAGTCAAAATGAACGGTATAGACTCCTTTCTTAGACTATAGAATGGGCCTTCAGTCAAGAGGGAAATTAAGGCAACTAATCAGCCTGATTTTCTTCTTGGCATCAATATTAATGAAGGAGCATCTATGACGCACCTCGTTGTAAAGGCTTGTGATCTCGTCCATGCCTATATTCTAACCCTGCCAAAAGTGTTGATGTGGTATTTCGAGTTCAAAACTGAACGGTTTAAAATTGTTTCTTATGCCAAGGTAGCATAAGAAACAACGACAGACCCGCCTGGGCGACTGCGGCAACCCAGACGGGTCTACACCGAAGTAATAATTCCGGGTTCAGACCACAGTATTTACAAACAGATCCAGACTAACACTGTCCGCTGGAAAGCCTTAGAAGGAACCTGGCCAGGCATAATCGCCAACCTCTTCGAAGCCCTCATGACAGCAGCCGAACAATACCTCATCCCCTGCTTCACCTGGCAGGAAACCAAAGAACTCAAACTCAAATCCTGCCAAAGCATCCAAGCCCGCGAACAAGTCCCAACCACTTTCGGCCAATAACCTCATCCAGATCCGAAAATCCTCCCCCCTGCAACACTTTCTCAACTTACCTGCGACATTACAGGTAATTGCGTGCAAAAGTTACCCAAAGGTTGCCCTGTACACACCTCAAACAAAAACAGCCCTCCAGCGAAATCGCTAAGCGGCTGTTATATCTGCTACGCCAGACAGGATTCGATCCTGCGACCTACGGATTAGAAGTCCGTTCATCAACTTATAGCAAATGTTAAAGAAACTAATTGCACATCTTTAACCATGGCTTAACCTATATTTTGTTAAGTATACATCTGGAATTCCACAACAGTATCCACGCGAACGCCACATAATTTCATGAACACTTTTGGAGATACACCCATGACAACCTACGGCTTTCTAGGAATCGGCATTATGGGAAAAGCAATGGTCGAGAATTTACTCAAGGCCCGCTTTTCAGTGAATGTATGGAACAGGACAGGTTCGAGGTGCGCACCGCTTGTCGGTCAGGGTGCAGTGCAGTATCAGACACCCGCAGAAGTGGTTGCTACCTCTGATATCACCTTTGCCATGGTGTCGGATCCGGCAGCGGCAGAAGCGCTCTGTTTTGACGCAGGAGGAGTATTGGCAGGTATCACTGCCGGTAAATCGTATGTAGATGTATCTACAGTCGATCCGGAGACTTCAGCCAAAATTGCCAAGGCAATACAGGATAAAGGCGGACGTTTTCTCGAAGCACCCGTCTCCGGCAGTAAAAAGCCAGCCGAAGACGGCACCCTGGTTTTCTTATGTTCCGGCGATAAAGCCCTTTTTGACGATGCCCAGCCGGCGCTTGATGTCATGGGTAAAAAATCATTTTATTTCGATCAAATCGGCCAGGGCGCGCAGATGAAGCTGGTGATCAACATGATCATGGGTTCGATGATGACCGCCTTTGGTGAAGGTTTGGCTCTGGGTGATAAGGTTGGGCTTGAAATGGGCGACATTATCGATGTGCTGGCCCAGGGAGCTATCAACAATCCGATGTTTCAGTTGAAAGGTCCCCAGATGGCCAATGGCAACTTCAGTCCGGCCTTTCCGCTGAAACATATGCAAAAAGATATGCGTTTGGCGCTGCTGCTTGGTGACGAGCATGACCAACCACTGTTTACCGCCAGTGCCGCTAACAGCATCTATATAAAAGCCAGGCAGGAAGGGTATGCTGAGGATGACTTCTCTGCATCTTTTAAGGTAATCAAGAAAGATTGACAACAATTGGGAACAGAACTGTGCCTAAGAAGAAGCCTTCGGCGGTAACAACCGGAATTTTATCACCACGGTCATGTTAGGGTATTGCCTTTTCACCAAGCAAATAGGCAAAGCACCAGCAGAAAATTACGCGGAGCAATGTGGCTGATATCGTAGTCTCACTTCGTTCACACACCTGAGGTCATTACCCTCTTTCAATAAAAAAGAGCTAGACCGGTGCGTGAGCGAAGCAGGACTATGCAAAAAAGAACATAATCCACCCTCTTTTAGGCTACCAGCTCTTCCTGCTCCTTGTCGGGCAGATCAGCAGCAGCCGGGTCTGGTCCCGCTGCTTCCTGCTCAAGCAGCTGATCTAATAGACGTGCTATCTCATTCACAGCTTCACCGGTGGCGGTTGTCGCCACGGGAGCGAGCCTTCTCAGGCTGGCAAGGTCGCCATCTTCACCCATTTTTTCCATAGTTCGCATGATTTGAAAGAGAGGCTCAGCCCCCAAATTCATTGCTGCTCCCTTCATTTTGTGTGCCTGCTTGCTGATCTGGCCAGCATCTCCCTCTTCCATTACTACTTTAAATTCGTCCAATTGTTTTGGGAGTTCCCGTAAAGATTCACGCAATACCAGTTGAATGAGTTCCTGGTCATCCATCAATCGGGTAAACAGTTCCTCATGATTTATAATCAATGGTTCTTTTCTCGAAACTGTCGAATGGATGGTTTGCGCCTGCTGTTCAACCGGGGTCGATACCATTTCCGGAAAGGCTGTTTCAAGCTCGTGTTCGAGTTCCCCTGCATCCAACGGCTTAACCAGATAGCCATTCATGCCTGCCGCGATACATCGTTCCCTGTCTCCCTGCATCGCATGAGCGGTCAAGGCAATTATGGGTATTTCACAGTTGAGCACACCATGGGTGCCGTTGCGGATAATTCTGGTGGTTTCGAAACCATCCAGTTCCGGCATGGATAAATCCATCAGCACCAGATCATATGTTTTTGCCGCCTGCATCTCAAGGGCCTGCTTACCGTTCATTGCAACTTCAACATGCCGATAACCGATTTTATTCAGGATACCAACGGTCACCTGAACATTGATATTGTTATCTTCAACCAGAAGGATTCGGTCCAATCTGCAGCCACCTTTTTTCCCACCCATGTTTACCGCCTCTGGAGCATCCGCTACCGGCCCCTGCTCCTTCCCATTCAGCACCCTCACAACACGTTTCAGGTCTGCCTGCTTAACAGGATTGAACATTTTCCCTGAAATTTGGTCATCCAGCTCCCTCTCAACCGATTTCACGGAATCTATGAGAAATATAGAGTCTAATTCCTTTGCACCATTTTTCCCAAAAACCTCCGCCAGCGAGAACTTTTCAGCAAAATAGAACTCCGCCTCGATAAAAAGAACTACGGGAGTTTCCCGATCAGATGCCGCCTTCAATGATGAACCAGACCCGGGGACATATCGCTCAATTTCGGCACCATGGCCCGAAAAATATCCCGCCAGCATCGAATACAGTGAATCATTTGCCACACCGACCACAATACGATGTCCATTCAGGCTGTAAACCGCAGCCTTTTGTACCTCTGACTGCTGCGCCTTCAGTTTCAGCATAAAACTGAATTCACTGCCTTTACCAACCTCACTTTTAACGCTGATATTTCCGCCGAGCAACTCCACCAGCTGCTTTGAAATTGCCAGACCAAGCCCGGTGCCACCATACTTACGGGTATACGATCCATCCAATTGGGCAAAACTCTCAAAAAGCTTCTCCTGCTGTGCTTCGGCAATGCCGATACCGGTATCCCTGACCAGAAAGCTGATGACGGCATCATCACCAATCCGGCTCACCATCTCAACTACCACCGCCACTTCTCCCCGCTCGGTAAACTTGATGGCATTTCCGGCCAGGTTGAGCAGAATCTGCTGGAGTCGGTCTTTGTCAGAGATGACCGTAACAGGCACATTGGGGTTTACCTCGAAGATTAATTCGAGATTTTTTTGTTCTGCATCAATCCGCAACAGATCTATGCAGCTATCAGCCAGCGCACGGGGGTCAAACTCTCTTTTTTGCAAATCAAGTTTACCTGCCTCGATCTTGGAATAGTCAAGGATGTCATTGATAACCCGCAGCAAAGAGTTGCCACTCGCCTCAATGGTTTCTACAAATACGTTTTGCCTGGCATCGAGATGAGTGTCTTTCAGCAAAGTGGTCATACCGATCACGCCATTCATAGGCGTACGTATTTCGTGGCTCATGTTAGCCAGAAACTGACTCTTGGCCCTGCTGGCAAGTTCCGCCTCTTCGCGCGCGCGAACAAGCTCGGTGATATCAGACATGATGCCAACGATCCCCATGACCTCACCGGTCGGCCCTGTGAGAGCAGCTTTGGAAAACGTTACGTCCCGAAGCTCTCCGTCCCCGCGCATGATATGGCGCTGATAGCTCTGGGTTCCGCCTTTCGCATACAGATCCCGGTCCATAGCTCTTGTGTACGCCTCATAACCCGTGGTGTTAATATCAGCCGCTGTTTTGCCGATAATGGCCTCTCTGGACTTCCCCATAAACTCTTCAAAGGCCAGGTTGCAGCCGACGTATCTCCCGTTGAGATCTTTATAGAATAGCGGATTGGGAATGGTCTCCATAACCGTCATCAGCAGATCCCATTGCTCACGCAGCTTTTCCCTGGCCTGTTCAGCCTGATCCTTTGCCGACTGCAGTTCATCGGTACGATCCCGCACCAGATCAGCCAGGTGCAGTTGGTGCCGGTCAAGCTCTACACGGCTGCTTAACAGTCTTCTCGACATATTATTGAACGACTTTCCGATGTTGCAGATTTCGTCATTGCCCAGCAGGGGGACAGTTTTACCAAGATCACCGTCTGCCACCCGCCGAATACCTTCGCCCAGATATTCTAAAGGCCTGATAATTGAATTGAACAAGAACAGGTTCAAAAGCAGGATAACTCCGCCCAGCCCCAATAGAAACAGCCCTCCGAAGATAAACATCAGGCGAAAATTTTCACTCTTGATATCGGTGAGATCGTAGTAGATAGCAAGGTAACCAGCCCGTTCACCAATCACATCTATCGCACCGAGAAAACCCGCCATATGCTGATCATCTACATCATATTCCATAAAGGCGGTAGTGCTGCCTGACGCCAGACGACTCAACTCAGCCGGAGGACCTTGATTTTTACCTGTGCAATATTGCACCGCCCCTTCACCGAGATAAATACAGACATTATCTATCTCCTCGACCGTTTTACTGATCTCCTGAATAGTCAGCACCATTATCAGGTGCTGATCTGAGAAGAAGGCATTGGCAAAATCGTCTTTTCGCTGTTGATATATAGTCTCCAGCAATACTTGAACTCGCCCGATCTGATCTTTTGTTCTTCTCACCTCAAGCGGATAGACAAAAGCCAGGAAGACCAATGCAATAGCCAGCATAGTCGAGATCATTGCCAGGTTGATCTTAAGTGGCAACCTCAGTGAAATTGTCAGTTTCCTCATATCCTCACATGCAATAAAAGAATCCAGTCCCCGGGAACAACTTATTCCAGTTCTCCCGGCACAACATAAGGCTCTACGACATCCAAAAACTGAATTTCGCCATTTCTATAGGTGGCGATTATAATCTTCTTCCCCTTGGGATTTCCCTGTTCATCAAAAGACCATGTTCCAGTGGCCCCTTCAAAATCCTGCATGGTTGCCAGGGCGTCACGTATCTTGGCAGGATCAGCCTCACCCGCCTTCTCAATTGCCGTAGCCAACATATTTACAGAGTCATAAGCAAGAGGAGCGGTAAAACTCTTCAACTCGTTGCCGGTGGTTTCTTTGTACAACTTTTTAAAATCACTATTGACCCGATACGGTACGTCGGGGTGCCAGTGAAGGGTCTGATAGCTGCCTTCCACCGCATCGGCAATGAGCCTTTCGAGCATTTCCCAACCATCACCACCCAGAAAGATAGCTTTAACCCCCTGTTTTCGAGCCTGCTTCATAAACAGTGCAGTATCCCTGGTGTAGCCGGGTATATACACAGCGTCAGGTTGCAATTCTAATATTTCGCTGATGATCTCGGAAAAATCTGTGGCTAAGCCACGATAGGAGGCATCGTAAAGGACCTCGCCGCCTTGATTTAAAAATGCGTAGAGAAAAAAATCGGCCAGTTTAGTGCAATACACCTCATCTACATTTCTAAGAATCACCACTGATTCCAGACCAAGATTGCTGGTCGCAAAGCGCGCCATGGCTTCTCCCTGCATGGCATCCATAAAACAGGCCCGAAACACATAATCCCGGCCAAGGGTAACTTCAGGATGTGTGGAGCCAGGGCTGATCATAGGTATACCGGCTTTCTGCAAGGTCGGAGCCATGGCAAGAGAGTGCGAACTCCAATGGGCACCGATCACTGCAACTGCCCCGAGTTCGACAGCCTTCAGTGCGGCCTTTTTCGAACCTATAGGTGTTGAAGCGTTATCAAGCAGCAGCAACTCAAGCCGCTTTCCCAACACGCCACCTCGCTGATTGATCTGATCGACCGTCATTTTGGTGACTTCTATAAGCAAGGTATTATGAACCGCGGCAAAACCGGTACGTGAAAAAATAGCGGCAACAGGGATAGTCTGATCGGTCTGAGCTGGGGTCTCTGCGATGTTGGCCGCTGCGGCAAAATGCGACCACTGCGGCGCAACAGTGTAGAACAACACACACACCAACACCCATGCGTTTCGGCGTAGCATCTACCCTCCTCCGACTCATTCGACTGTCGTAACGTTTATTTCGAAATCCCCCTTCTGTCTCACCGGGATACAAATCACCGGGATCAGGGAGAATGACGTAACGAAAGAACTGCAGATGATTGTAAAGGGTAGCGGTGAAAATAGAAATGAAAAAAATCGGATGTGAAACTTAAAATATCAATGATATTTTGCAGAAATACGACAAACAGGCAGAAACCTTCCCTGGTCAGGAAGGTCTGAATTTGACTTTAGTGCATGAGAGAGATCGCCCGAAACGAGCACAAAAAACACCGCAGCGCTGCAATCCATCTCTTACCTGAGATTGCCTGATGACACGTAGCACGGTCAGGTGGCAACCTGCTCCTGCAATCTTGTAATAAGTCCCTCTTTTTCCTTTAACAACGCATGGATCTCTGTTGCAGCCTCAAGATTATCCTGTGCGACCTGAATGGCCTCTTCTTTCACCTGCTCTGCATATTCGATTTTCTGAATCGACGACTGGACAACCTTATCCATCCTTTCATCAAACTCATTTTGCAACGCTTCCAGATCCGTTGTCTTTTCTTTAAGTTGAGCACAGGCATACTTACAAGTTAACTGCTCATCTCATCGTAGCTCCCTCGAAGCGTGGTAACTTCTTCAAGGTTATTTTTCAAATCACCCCGACTCCTTTTTATCAGAGTCAGAAGGACAACAGCAACCAGCAGAAAAAAACTGCCAACCCCCAAGCGACAACTGCTCCCATAATTATCAGCTGTTCTTGATTATAAGTGTGCGGATCAACAGTGCAGCGGATCAACCGCCGCGCAGACAAGCAACAGACCCACGGGCATCCGAACTTCATTACCGTGCACTACAAGCCTGTCATTTAGACAGATCATCTGCAATGATGATTACATTTTTTCAGGTAGATCCAGGGTGGCCAGCCGAAGTGCCGCAGGTGATAAAATAAAAATGCTTTGCCTCAAAGCAGGCTGCAAATTATACTACCCGCCGTAATGGTTTTGAATGAAACAGCACTTTAGACAATTATCCCCAAGAGATATAGAGGATCACATGAACATCATCATTTCCGGCTCCATGGCCTATGACCGGATCATGGCCTTTCCGGAGTACTTTGCCGACCACATTCTTCCAGATAAAATCCACATGCTCAATGTCTGCTTCCAGGTCGATGGGGTAACAGAGCATTTCGGCGGCACAGCCGGAAATATTGCCTACGCCCTGAGACTTATGGGCACGCAGGCCCATGTCTCCGCTACCATTGGCCATGATTACCATCGTTATTTCAAATGGCTGGAAGAAAACCGCATCCCTGCAGGTGGTATTAAGGTGATCGACGAGGAGTTCACCGCTGGTGCGTATATTACCACCGACAAGGCGGATAATCAGATTACCGGATTCAACCCGGGCGCTATGAAACATTCTTCAGATCTGGACTTTGACGCGCTCGATAGTGAAAACACCATTGTCATCGCTTCACCCGGCAATCTGGAAGATATGATCAATTACCCGCGTGCCTGTAAGGAACGCGGTATTCGCTGCATCTTTGACCCAGGCCAGGCATTGCCTGTACTCCAGGCCGAGGACCTGATCGAAGCCATCACCGATGCTTTTCTGCTCATCGTCAACGATTATGAATTTGACATGATCAAGAATAAGACCAACAAAACCCGTGAGGAGTTGCTGGCCCTCCCCCAGGCTACCATCATCACTTTCGGAGAGCACGGCTCCCAACTGCTTGTAAACGGAACAGAAACTGCTATCGCAGCAGCCACTCCCGCACAGGTTGTCGACCCCACCGGCTGTGGAGACGCTTTCCGCGGTGCGTTGCTGTTCGGGCTTGCCAAAGGGCTTGACCTTGCAGAAAGTGCCAGACTTGGTTCCATTTGCGCTTCTTTTGCAGTGGAAAAGCACGGAACCCAGGTATACAGTTTTACCGAAGAAGAGTTTGCCCTAAGAGAGCAAACCTTCTAACCTGAATATTTCATGAAATGTTTGAGTCAATGGCATTTTACTAAGTTGTATCGGCTACTTGGAACTAACAGCACCTCTATTTTCAGGGTACAGTTTGTACCCGTGATCAGAGTCTGACGTTTCACCCTTCGGGCGTGTCTGACAGACTCATGTGCGGCGTTATCAAGGGCTTGCGGTAAATTGCTACAGCTTCACCCTTGATGCCTTGCACATGAATCCGCCAGACCCGTGAAATATCCGGGCTAACAGGGGCCGCTCTGTCCAAATCACCATATAGCGCACCGGTCTTACGACAGGTGCGCTATAGCAATTAAAAACCAGCGACGACTCACTCCTGCAACAACACCCTCGCCACTTTCGAATTGGTGGTCTTCTGCAACACCCAGCAGATATAGCGCCCCGCCTCAACCAATTGACTGAGATCAACCCCGGTCTCAATCCCCAATCCGTTCAGCATATAGATCAGATCTTCAGTGGCCACATTCCCGGTCGCACCGTGCGCATAGGGACAGCCGCCAAGCCCGGCCACAGAGCTGTCTACAGTCTGCACCCCAAGTTGCAGTGCCGCGTAAATATTGGCCAGCGCCTGGCCGTAGCTATCATGAAAATGCACGGCCAGATGATGCACAGGGACTTCTCGGCACACGGCCCGAATCATCTGTTCCACCTTACCCGGCGTGCCAACACCGATGGTGTCGGAAAGCGCTATTTCCTCACACCCCAGTGAGTATAATTCCCCTGTAACTTCAACCACTCTGGAGAGGGCCACCTCCCCCTCATACGGGCAACCAAGGGTGCATGATACATAGCCGCGTACCGGCACCCCCTCTGACTTGGCAAACTTCGCTATCTCGGCACACCGCTCCAGCCCCTCACGAATGGTGCAGTTATTGTTTTTTTCAGAAAACCGCTCAGAGGCGGAGGCCATAATACTGAGATAGGCGGCCCCGGCAGCAATCGCCTGTCTGGCACCATACAAGTTTGGCACCAACACCACCATTTGCGATGGTTGAGATTGTGATTTCAGGCCTGCGATCACCTCAGCGTGATCTGCCAATTGGGGAATGTGATCGGCAGGCACCCAGCTGGTTGCCTCCACCACCGGCAAACCCGCCGCAACAAGATGATCTATATATTCCAGTTTTGCAGAAGTCTGCACCGTGAGTTCTTCGTTCTGTAAACCGTCTCTCGGCGAGACCTCTACGATCTTCACCCGTTCAGGAAGATTCATCGGATTCCTCCTCAGTTTCTGCATAGGCTTCAAATTGTGCCAATCGCTGGCGCTCCTGCACGGAATCGCCTTTGGCAAAGAGCACAGCAACCACTCTGCCATCAGCCGGGGCTCTAATGACATACTCCATCTTCATCGCCTCCATTACAAGAATCGGTTCACCCTTTTTCACCTCGGTTTCATCTGCCACAAAAATCTCGGTAATATTACCGGGAATCGGTGCCCGCAACGAATCTGCAGCACCCGACAGTGCAGAAATCCAATCATTTTCAGTAAGCGTGGCGAATATTTCTGTTCTGCCATCTATAAACAAGGTCAGGTGATGGCCGTCCCGATGACAGTGCAATGTTCTATTTCTGCCATCCTGCCTGCATTGAAGCACCTGCCCCGACAACATGAGGTCGGTAAAACAGAAAATTGTATCCTCGATTTTGACCTGTATACCCAGTGGATCTTCAGTCACTTCAATTTCCAGAATTTCCTCCCCCCTGCCAAGCCTGCAATGAAAGATATTTTCGTGGTTCAGCCTGAAACAGCTGCCGCCGCTCCAGGGGGAGAAAGGATCTGGTGTCGAGCTGACTGCCGATCTGAGAATTTCCCGGTTTTCCAGAAAACTGTACAGCCCTGCCAGGGCCGCGGTCTCGAGATTGACACTATCGATGGCAAGAGATTGCTCCAGATCATTGTCAATGGTCCGGGTGGTGTGTTGTGCGGCCTTGAAGGTTTCGCTTGCCAGCAGTCTCTGCAAAAAATTCAGGTTGGTGGTCAAACCGGCAAGTCTATAGCTGCGCATCCCGGCGACCAGGGTTTTCAACGCTTCATCACGATTCGGACCGTGGCTGATCAATTTGACCAGGATTGGATCATAATTGGGAGTTATCAGGTTATCGATAGTTATTCCACTGTCTATTCGAAGGCTACCCGTCGGGCTTGGTTCATCAAGATAGCGTATCCTCCCAGATGAAGGCATAAAGTTCCGCTCCGGGTCTTCGGCGTAAATCCTCACTTCGACCGCGTGACCATTGCACTGCACCTCCTGCTGCCGCAGGGGCAATGGTTCACCGGCAGCCACCAGCAACTGCCACTCCACCAGATCCAGGCCGGTAATCATCTCAGTGACAGGATGCTCAACCTGCAGGCGGGTATTGATCTCAAGAAAAAAGAAATGATCGTCGTTACTTACCAGAAACTCGACAGTTCCCGCCCCCAAATACCCTATGGAGTCAGCTGCTTTTACCGCCGCCTGATGCAGACCATCCCTGACCTTTGCCTCAAGGCCGGGTGCGGGAGCTTCCTCGACTATTTTCTGATGCCTGCGCTGCATGGAGCAATCCCGTTCAAACAGATGCAGACAGTTGCCGTGGCTGTCGCGAAAAACCTGAACCTCTATGTGGCGGGCGTTGGTAACATGTTTTTCAAGCAGCAGACTGGCATCACCGAAAGCGCTGGCCGCTTCTCTGCCGGCTGCGGCTACGGCTTCTTCCAGATCCTGCGCTCCTGTCACCAGCCGGATACCCTTACCGCCCCCTCCCAGATCGGCCTTGATCAGCAGCGGGTAGCCTATGGATTCGGCCAGTTGGCTTCTCTCGCTTTTACTCATGGCGCTGATATATCCGCCGGGAATAACCGGAATACCTGCCCGCTCCATGAGCTCTTTGGCCCTGCTCTTGATACCCATGGCTTCAATGACATCAGCAGGTGGGCCGACAAAGACCAGCCCCGCATCAACACACCTTCGGGCAAACTCGGGATTCTCTGAGAGGAAACCGTAACCGGGGTGAATTGCCTCGGCATCACTCTTTATGGCCACCTCGATAATAGCCCCTATGTTCAGGTAACTCTGTACCGCCGGAGGGGGCCCGAGGCAAAAGGCTTCATCCGCCAGTCTGGTGTGCAGGGAATTTCTATCGGCCTCGGAATAGACCGCAACCGTGGCGATACCCAGCTTACTGGCGGTGCGGATTATCCTGCAGGCGATTTCACCTCGGTTTGCTACCAGAATTTTATTGAACATATCTGCCTATTCAGTCCATTCTCCAGGATGCTTTTTTCTTCTCCAGAAAAGCGGCCACCCCTTCCCTGCCTTCCGGCGAGACCCGTACCTCTGCAATGCAGCCGGAGGTGAATTGTCCCTCTTTCTGCAGGTCATCCTCATTGGCTCCATAGAGCAGGCTCTTGACTGCAGCCATGGCGGCAGGCCCGTTTTCAAGCAACTCCCGGCACAACATCTCCACCGCATGATCCAACTCAGAGCCGGCAACAACTTTATGCACCAGACCGAGTCGCAGCGCTTCTTCGGCACCAAAACGCTCACCGGTTATCGAATAACGCAACGCCTGGCGATGACCGATGGCTTTACGTATATAAGGGGAGATCACCGCCGGAATCAGACCTATTTTCACCTCGGTAAGGCCGAAGACCGCATCCTCCGCCGCCACAACGATGTCACAGGCTGCCAGCAACCCCAGGCCACCGCCAAAAGTTGCCCCCTGAACCCGGGCAATGGTCGGCTTGGCAATAGTTGACAACTCCTGATAAAACCAGGCCATGGCTCTGGCATCACGGTAATTTTCTTCAGCACTATACCCCGCCATGCGCTTCATCCAGTTCAAGTCCGCACCGGCGCAAAAGCTCTTTCCGGCTGCTGCGAGCACTATCACCCGAACCTGCTCATCGTCTCTGCAGGCACGCAATTCCGTGAGCAGGGCAGAAAGCAATTCGTCATCGAAAGCGTTATGCTTGCCGGGCCTGTTCAAAGTAAGGGTCGCTACTCCGCGACCATCTCTTTTCGATATAATATCTGTCATATAGCACCAACTTCTTCACTGTAAGCGTGATACGCGGATGTTGTCAGCAACACCTTTACATGCGAAAGACGCCGAACCGGGTCTGTTCGATCGGTGCATTGAGACTTGCTGAAATCGACAACCCCAAAACCATCCGGGTATCCGCAGGTTCAATTATGCCATCATCCCAGAGTCGCCCGCTGGCATAGTAGGGATGCCCCTGAGACTCATACTGATCCCGTATCTCTTGTTTAAACTTTTTCAGGTCTTCTTCTGATCGTGACATGCCAACCTCCGCCAGCACATTTGCAGCCTGTTCACCACCCATCACCGAGATCCTGCTGTTTGGCCAGCTCCAGACAAATCGAGGGTCATAGGCACGACCGCACATGGCGTAATTTCCCGCCCCGAAACTGCCACCGATTATCACCGTAAATTTGGGAACCGCCGCGCAGGAAGTGGCCATAACCATTTTCGCACCATGCTTGGCAATGCCACCCTGCTCATACTTGCCCCCCACCATGAAGCCGCTGATATTCTGCAGGAAAACAATCGGTATCTGCCGATTCGCACACAATTCGATAAAGTGACAGCCTTTCTCTGCCGATTCAGAAAACAACACCCCGTTATTGGCGATAATGCCCACCGGGTAACCCATAATATGTGCGAACCCACAAACCAGGGTCGTACCGAACAGGGCCTTGAACTCGTCAAAAAACGAGCCATCCACCAACCTGCAGAGCACTTCCCGCACATCGTATGGCGTTCTCAGGTTTTCAGGAACAACACCGGAGAGCTCCGCCGGATCGTAGCGAGGCGGTACCGGCTCTCTTATCGCAAGGGTCGTCCCCTTGGTCCGGTTTAACGTGGCAACTATCTTTTTCGCCAGCAGTAACGCATGGTGATCGTTTTCCGCATAATGATCCGTTACCCCCGACTCCCTGCAATGAACTTCTGCCCCACCCAACTCTTCCGCACTGATAACCTCACCGGTGGCAGCCTTGACCAGTGGCGGGCCGCCGAGAAAGATTGTGCCTTGCTTCCGCACTATGACAGACTCGTCAGCCATGGCCGGGATATAGGCTCCGCCGGCAGTGCATGAACCCATGACCACCGCAATCTGGGCAATTCCCTTCGAAGACATAATGGCCTGGTTATAAAAAATTCTGCCAAAATGATCGCGGTCGGGAAAGACCCGGTCCTGCTCCGGCAGGTAGGCTCCGCCGGAATCGACCAGATAAATACAGGGCAGATTATTCTGTGCGGCTATTTCCTGGGCACGGAGATGCTTTTTGACAGTCATCGGGAAATAGGTGCCGCCTTTGACCGTTGCGTCATTGGCCACTATCATGCACTGCTGGCCGGAGACATTGCCAATGCCTGTGACGATACCAGCGGCGGCAATGTCGCCACCATACATGTTCCAGGCGGCAAACTGGGAGAGTTCGAGAAAAGGTGAACCGGCATCGAGCATGATTTCAATTCGCTTCCGCACCAACAGCTTGTTTCGATCGAGATGCTTTTTGCGCGCTTGCTCACCACCGCCAAGCCGAATCAACGTCACCTTTTCACGCAGATCAGCCACAAGGGCATCCATCGCCGATTTGTTAGCGCCAAACTCGTCTGAATCAGTGCGTATGGCAGAGCGCAAGGTTTTCATCTGCACCTGTGGTCAAATATGTAAAGGTATCAGCCGATTTCTCAGCCTGTTTCCCTAAAAATCTCGCGGCCGATAAGCATTCGCCGTATCTCACTGGTACCGGCGCCTATCTCGTAGAGCTTTGCATCCCGTAAAAAACGGCCTGCGGGATATTCATTGATATACCCATTTCCCCCCAGCACCTGGATGGTCTCAAGGGCAAGTCTGGTCGCTCTCTCAGCGCAGTAAAGGATAACACTGGCACCTTCTTTTCTGATCCCCGCGCCCCGGTCTGCTGCCCGTGCGACACTATACACATAGGCCCGGCAGGCGTTCCAGGTGGAGTACATGTCGGCGATCTTGCCCTGCATCAGCTGAAACTCGCCAATGGACCGGCCAAACTGCTTCCGTTCGTGGATATATGGAATGACGGTATCCATACAGGCGGCCATAAGCCCCAATGGTCCTGCTGCAAGTACCAACCTTTCCGAATCAAGCCCCCTCATCAGTACTTTCACGCCGCCATCCTCTTCGCCCAGCAGATTGCCGGCAGGCACTTCACAGTCGTTGAAGATCAACTCACAGGTGGGCGAGCCGCGCATGCCCAGCTTATCCAGCTTTGGGCCGGTGGAGAAGCCGGCCATGCCTTTTTCGATTATAAAGGTGGAAATGCCTCGCTGCATTTTCTCAGGTGACGTTTTGGCATAGACCAGCAGCACATCGGCAATAGGCCCGTTGGTGATCCACATCTTAGTGCCGTTCAAAATAAAACGATCGCCCTTTTTCTCGGCCCGCAGCTGCATGCTGATCACATCAGAGCCCGATCCGGCCTCACTCATGGCCAGTGCCCCGATGTGTTCGCCGCTGACCAGGCGAGGCAGATATTTCTCTTTCTGGGCCGCACTGCCGTTTAAACAAAGCTGATTAACGCAGAGATTGGAGTGAGCCCCATAGGCAAGCCCCACCGAACCGGAACCGCGACTGATCTCTTCCATGGCTACCACATGTTCCAGGTACCCCATTGCCGCCCCGCCAAATTGCTCCGGAGCAGTAATACCCAAGAGCCCGAGACCACCCATCTTCTGCCAGAGTTCATCTGGGAAACGATCTTCCCGGTCAATTTCCGCAGCAATGGGAGCAATTTCTTCGGCAACAAAGGATTGTACCGATTCCCGAAGCAAATTTACTGTATCACCGAGACCAAAATCCAGCCCGACCAGGCTGGCAGCAGATGTAGCGGCAGGTGTCATACTCAACTCCCTGAATGGAGGAAATTGCCAATACGTTAATTTCGTGTTTTTTCAGGCTCCAAATCAGTATATCACAGGAAAAACTTGAGATAAAAACCGGGGCTGCTTTCGTCTTCACTTCGCGAATGGCTGGCCCTCTTCAATCGACAGTCCGGTACGCTACTTGCGAACCCGCTTGCCTACACTAATACTCTCACGTACAATTTCATTATCGAGTCGGTTCTGTTAGACAAAACGTACCTCAAAGTTCACGTTCGAAACCGTATAGTTGCACAAAAAACGGTCCTGATTCATCCTGTCGAATCCAGAAACTTTGTCAGTGGTTATCACCATAAGCTCTTCAGCCTGCTCGATATACCCGAAAATGGTCCGGTAGGTATAGAACCTCCTGGACGGTTCATACCATCTTGATGCAGGGACTGATGATAAAGAAATGAACCTTCTGACGATACTGAAAGAGAGTGAGATTTTTGTGGAAATGGCCTACTTTGACAGGAGGAGAAAATGAACGGTCACGGCGATAGCGGAGTCTGACCTTGTCATTCTTGAAATTTCAGTACAAGACCAGGCACGATTTCCAGCCATCATTTTTTTTTGACGCGAATTGCCCCAAAACGGGTAAATGATCTTATCATAACACCCGAATAAGATAAGAAAAGAAGGGTAGTACCAGTCAATCACTATCACTCTCCATAAATACAACCTGATAAAATATTATGAAAAACATATCCCGGGCTGCCATACCTTTCATTTTTCTGTTCACTTATTTTCTTTTTATAGCCGGTTGCGCCCTCACCTCACTCGAGTCGCCTGAGGTTACCCTCGCTGACGTTCAGGTGAGTGAAATTCGCAGCTTTGAAACTGTTTTTCTTGTGCAGCTCAGGGTACAAAACCCCAACGAGAAGCCACTGGATATAGAAGGGCTCAGTTGCGAGATGGAACTGGACGGCCGCAAGTTCGCCTCTGGCCTGCAAGGCGCCCAACAGACTATTCCCCCATACGGTACGGCGCTGGTGCCGGTGGAAGTTTACGCCTCTGTTATCGACATGGTGGGCTCAGCCATAAGTATGGTGAAATCGGCCTCGAAAAAAGAGGCCCAGTTTGAAGATGTGAATTACAAGCTGTCAGGCACGGTCAATGTGAAAATGAGCGGTTTCTCACATAAGCTGCCTTTCGAGTCGAGCGGCAAAATCGATTTGAATTGATGGATCTCCATCCCAAACGAGTGTTTTTATTGAGTTCACTTCATGTTTATAACAATGTCACTTTATCGTTTACAGATAATTGATCTCGCGAACACAACTATCGTAATACTTAAGATTATCTGCTTACCACTAAAGCTCAGCCTGACACATTTTTTTCATGGGTGGTCACTATATGATCCCCCGGCCATGTCATACTCCACGAAACTCAACAGGGGCTCTGATATGGCTAAACGAAGCGACATACACTTTCAATCAGGTGTCAGTTTGTTTTCTTGGTATTTCGCAAACAGCTGCCATGCGTATTAAGCTTAAGATCCAGATGGTTATGAAGTTTTCTGACGATTCAAAACGCCTCGGAGATTTTGTACAAGTCGATGATGTCTATTGGGGTGCGAAGCACTCTGGTGGAAAGCGTGGGCGAGATGCTGAAGGGAAAACGATACTTGACTGAATTCTGTTAACGCTTTAATCGTCGTTTTGATCTTCAACGTTTATTGCAAACTCTTACTTATCATGCGTCACCAACTGTCCCGATTCCAGAGCGCCAACTCAGGCTTGCTAAGGATTGGTGGTAATCAGATTTTAATATATTCCAGGAATCAATCTATATCGCACCCGTTTTACATATTCTTTGTAACCTTTCAATTCTGCTTGCAGTGTTCTGTCCTCTAATTCCGTTCTTATCACGGCAATTATTATGGCTATGACCACTGGAATCAATGTCCACACTGAACCTAGAGCGAGAACAATACCTGGAAGTGCCAAAATATTCCCTGCGTAGCCCGGATGCCGTACAATTCTATAAGGACCGCTATTACACACTTTATGTTCTCGATCTTTCTGGATACGCACCAAACTGCTAAAGAAGCGATTCTCAATCAAGGCCCATGCGGCGAAGGCGTATCCAAATGTTACCAGAACAAAGCCGAGTAAATTCATCCAAATCGGGAAGAGAAGAGACCATGCGAAATGGTGATCGAGGCCTGCTACTATGACAAGCGGAAATGATAGGCTCCACGCCATCAATGGGCCAATTACTTTATCCCAGGACTTTACATCTTGAGCCTTAAAGCATTGAGACCGTTCAGCCAGAATCCCCGGATGTCTATGTTCTGCCCATATGCGTCCCCCTATGCCAGCCGTAACGATCAGCACAAAAAAGACCCACGCTTGCCACCAACTGAAATCCCATCCGCAAACCAATAGAATTATGGGTATGGAAAGGTGAATGATGATTATACTGAACCATTGGGATGGTTCAATTTTAATTACCGACTTTTCGTTAACTATGATCGATACCTTATTTTGCTATGCAGATTATGTTTGTTGGTTTTCATTATCCAATAATTATCAAGAATAAGTTTGTACTGCTCAAGGATCGAGGTAAGGGGCTGCAGCGTAGCGGAGATCCCAACGGAGGTCACGCTTTTGGTGGCCAGAGTGAATTTGACCACTATGCCAGGCATTCCACTATCCATTGTACATATAAATAACGAGCTTTTTACTTGGGCTTACAACAATTAAACCAATTCGCCCGTAAGCATAGTAATTACCCTCGCTATTTATTATATCGGTTGCCTGTCCCACAACTTTTTCATCAATATTAATACAAAAACCATACCTGCATATATAGTCATAAAGTAGAAGATCTCCTCCTTCTTTTTGCTTCCAAAACCTGTCTTCTTTTACCGGTGTTTCATTCCAAGAATCATATCTTCCGCGCCATCGCCTCTTTTGCTGATTCTTATTTTCTGGGAGATGGTTAAAATATTCCATGCCACGCTTTGTAATTTGATTTGCAATTTTCTCAGATAGAGGATAGACCCTTATACCAGCTCCATTACAACCAGGACCAAACCCCGAAGATTTCTCTTCAACATAAGAAATAGAGCTTACTTGGAGAGCATCCGGAACGACACTTATCTTGAAGTCTCTCTCATATATCTTGAAGACCACGATAGGGCTTGCAATAACCATTATGAGTATAAGAAAAAAGTAAACACGGCGTATTTTTTTGAATGCGAAGATAACCCCAGTGATTATCGCAATGAGCGTAAGCAGTAAAGTAATCAGTATGATGTAGTTCATCTGTTCTGTTCACATCATGACGTACAGTTGTAGCACATCATCCTTTACACATTGTTTCTCTTTAATCTGCCCAACTCATCCATGATACGTAGGTTCCTTGCATCGAAAAAGCCTAACAGCTTTTGGCGAAAGCGAACACGCCAAAAGCCATTGCCTATTTCCTCTAAGCCAACGTACTTTTCTTTCAGGCTTGTGGAAATTATAACCCAAAAGTGTAAACGATAATCCGCTATAATTGTAAACGATGATGTGAGGTTGTACCAAAATGGGGCTGGGCCAAAAGCCCAACCCCATTTTTCACCTGACTGGAGTTGTCACACTTAAACAGCAAAAGTAAGACCGGCATAACCGGTAACAACCTCCGCCTCAAGCTCATTCTGCAAAAATTCAACTGCTGTTTCACCGCTGCAGTGGCAGGCAATGATGCTGCCAATTGAAAATTTTTTCAACTCGGCCACAGTTCTCCGAAGGCGCGTGCTGGTGGCGTGCAGAAGGTGCATACCGCCGATGATGGTGCGTATACGCTTCTCTCCCGTGACTGCAACAATGTGATCAAGGGTATTGATCAATCCCGAATGGCAGCAGCCGATACAGACCACCAGACCTTCAGGTGTCCTGATCCAGAGAGCGATATCATCTTTGATTGAATCGACATCAGTGCCATCAGGGTCGAGATAAAACTCGCCACCGGTATCCTCAAACTCATTCTTCCTGGGAATAGGCCCCGTCACTCCCACGCCGGGCAGCAGTTCCATTGGCCTGGTTAACCAGTGGGTTTTGTCATCCTTGTGATGCATTACCGCGTTCATATCCGGCAGTGGCATCCTTACAGATTCACTCTTTTTGCCATCCCACGCATACCGTGGTTCAAATGCTGCGGAGTGCAGGTAGATTTCCGCACCTCTGTTGGCTGCTAAAAGATCGGCAACGCCGCCGCTGTGGTCATAATGGCCGTGACTGAGTACAAGTTTATCTATTTTCTCCGGTGAAATTTGCAGAGTCTGCAGATTATCCATCAGGCTCTTCTGGCCGGTATCCAGCAAAATATTTCCCTGGGGGGTCGCAACGTGCAAAGCATAACCGTGCTCGGCAGTCAGACCATCGGCTGCCACATTATTGACCACAACGGTCAGGGTACTGACCTCATTTGCGATACTCACTTGACACCTTCTTTTTTCATGAATTTGGCTTTGGCCCGGGCCACAAGTTTGCCATCAACCCGGGCTTCCGCTTTCAGTTCGTAGAGGCTGGAGACTGCACAGGTGAGCCAGGCACGGATATTTACCCGACTGGTACAGGGAATGGCATGCAGAAACCGCACCCGCAGATCCCCCGTAACCGCCTTGACATCCTGTACCAGCAGGCAATGCGCCATGGCGGAATCGAGTACGGCAGAGATTACTCCTCCGTGCAGAATCCCTTCATACCCCTGCAGATGGGGTCCGCCCGTGAAGGTAGCCTCCACGGTATTGGCTCCTGCCTGCTGAAACTTCAAACCAAGTGAAAACGGATTGTTCCTGCCGCAGATAATGCAGTTATCATGTCCGCCAAGAACTTTTCCGTCATCCATCATTGTCACTGTACAGTCCCCTTCTGATTATCTTGTACGGTCAATCCGACTCACTCACCAGCGACCGTCACTTTTCTCTGGAATATGGCCATGCCATGATGCCACCTTCCATCACTTTAACATTGGTATAGCCATTTGCCTCAAGGATAAGCGCAGTTTCATAACCCCGCAGGGATATTTTGCAGAAACAGACGATCTCCGTATCCTTTTCTTGCGGTAACTCACCAAGAACATTACGCAGCATGCCCAAGGGAATATACTTCTCACCTATCCCCAGGCGCAACACTTCATGCTCGTCCGGCCCTCTTCCGTCGATAAAAAATGGAGGATTCCCCTCCTGAACTCGTTTATACACCTCTTCGGCCGTGACAGTTTTGATGCGACCTTTCAACTTGTTCGAGATGATGTGGGCCGAAGCGATAAAGTGATCGATTGCCAGGGAAAATGGTGGTGCATACGGCAGGTCGGCACAGTTGAGGTCATCCAAGGTCAGTCTGCCTTTAATGGCCATGGCGGCAGTAGCTATCTGACGGGAAACATCACCGGAACCGACACACTGATAGCCGAGAATTTTCTGGGAGGATTTTTCCACCAGTATTTTACTCACCAACAATTTGGCCCCCATAAAACCGGGCTTATCGGGGCTGGCATTGACCACCGTTTCAAAATCTGTAAGGCCTGCCGCGATCGCAGCTTTCTCACTCAAACCTGTGGCACCTGCCACAAAATCGAAGACTTTGCAGATAGCGGTCTGCTGGGTTCCACCAAATTTTACCACATTGCCTTCAATCAGGTTCTCGCCCAGCACCCTGCCCTGGAGATTTGCCAGATCTCCCATGGGCGCGTACACCTTTTTGCCGGTTACGCTGTTCACACACTCCACACAATCTCCGGCTGCATAAATATCAGCATCGGAAGTCTGCATATATTCATTGACCGCAATTGCCCGGCTCTCACCGATCTCCAGCCCCGCTGCCTCCGCCAGGCCAATATTGGGCCGTACACCTGCAGCGACAACGGCAAGCTGACAGGGGAGAACCTCGCCATTGGCAAGCTCAACACCGGTCAGGCGCCCATCTTCACCCAGACAGCGCTCCAGCCTCATGCCGAGACGCACGCTCACCGACTTCGCCTTCATATGGTTGGCCACCAACCCGGCAAACTGTGCATCGAGAAATGTCAGCACCTGCTTTTCCATCTCTACCAGGGTCACCTTCACACCCTTTGCAACCAGAGCCTCGCACGTCTCAACACCAATCAGGCCACCACCGATCACCACCGCCTCTGTTACGGTACCCGAAGCACAGAGATCATGTATTCTGTCTGTATCCTGCATGGAAACCAGCGTGCTGACACCCTCTAGCTCACGCCCCGGCACCGGCAGAACAGCCGCACTGGCGCCTGTTGCCACAACCAACTTGTGGTAAGAAAGAGTTGTTTCTTCGCCCGATTCGAGATTGCGGCACGTCACTTTTTTTTCATTACGATCAATCGCGGTACATTCAGTGTTAACCAGCGCATTTATTCTTTTGGTCTTATAGAAAAAATCAGGATTACGGACCACACCTGTCGGGGTAGCCAGCAGCTGGTTCCGTTCATCAAAGGTGCCGCCGATGTAATAGGGGTAGCCACAACTCGCCATGGAAAGATCCGGATCTTTCTGGACAATTGTTATCTCCGCCTGTTGATCAAGACGTCTTGCCTTAGCCGCTGCTTTTGCACCTGCCGCCGAACCACCGATTACCACTATCTTACTGTTTTGCATGGGATCTCCTTGCTGCTGATATTCTCCAGGCCTACCCGAGTCTCAACATGAGCACCATCTCGGGCATTGCCGAAAATAAGACATTACTACAAAGTGATATGTTCATATACACACAACAGTCGCATAATCGCTCTAATGTACCTGATTGTCAATGGGTAATTACCCATACCTTTCTCTATCCGAAACCTTGCTGTAACCTGCACTTATATTCAATGGTTCGTGAAAACCGGTCTGGCAAAACTTTTAGCAATGATTATCACTATTGATATATCAAAAATCCATGTAATCCAGAATAGTTACGATAAAAACGCATTTCGACCTCAAGTAAAGGAGATAGAGTGAGTACACTTAAAGAATTTCACTACAGTGCCGACTTTCCCTGCACCGTAAAAGAACTTTATGATTACCATAGTCGCCCCGGGGCACTTGAAAGGCTGCTTCCCCCCTGGGACGGCTCTGAGGTCATCAGAAAAGAAGGCTCCATAGCTCCCGGCGGCAAGGTACTGATGCACCTCAAATTCGGCCCCTTCACCATTCCCTGGGAAGCCCGTCACATTGCCGAAACCACAGGAGTCATGTTTCGGGATATTCAGCACAAAGGCCCCTTTGCGACATTCTCACATACCCATCGTTTCAGCAGTACAGCACATGGTTCCCGGCTTGATGACTCCATCACTTTCGCCTTGCCGGCACAGAAATACCTGCCCGCCATCGCGGAGAAACAAGTTCAGAAAATGCTCGGGAGAATCTTTTCCCACCGGGAGCATGTACTTCGCGCTGACTTGAAGCTGCACAGCAAATACAGTCGAAAGCCCTTGCGAATTCTCATCTCCGGGGCCAGTGGGGTGCTGGGCTCCGCCCTGATCCCCCTGCTTACCACCGGCGGCCATCAGGTCTGGACCCTAGTCCGGCGCGAGCCCTCCCCCGGCAAACACGAAATTTTCTGGGACCCGCAAAATTCAACATTGAATCCGGCAGACATTCCCGAAATAGATGCTGTCATCCATCTTGCTGGTGAATACATCGGGGTCGGCCGCTGGAGTGAGGCGCAGCAACGCAGAGTGGTGGAGAGCAGGATTCTCGGTACCGAACTGCTGGCCCAAACGGTAGCCGCCCTCCCGGTTCCCCCCAGAGTATTCCTCTCTGCCTCAGCCGTGGGCTATTATGGCAACTGTCATGATACAATCATTGATGAAGGCCAACCGGCGGGAGATGATTTTGTTTCCAGTGTCTGTAAGGTTTGGGAGAAATCGACCTGGCCGGTGAGAGATGCCGGTATTCGCACCGTGTACATGCGTTTTGGAGTGGGTCTCACACCAAGGGGAGGCGCCCTGCAACGTCTGCTGGTCAGCCGTGCTATCGGTTTTATTCGCTACTTTGGCAGCGGGGAGCAATATGTGAGCTGGATGAGTGTGTATGACATGGTCGCCGCCATGCTCCATTGCCTGGTAACCGAAGAGGTATCCGGAGCGGTAAACATTGTTGCCCCGAATCCGGTTACCAACCAGGAACTCATGGCAACACTGGCCCGGGTAGTACATCGACCGCTGCTGGTGCCTATTCCCGCAAAAATGCTACAGATTCTGCATGGACAGATGGCCAATGAGATTGTATTGTCCGGTTGTCGGGCGTCTGCACAGAAACTCATTGATACAGGCTTTGAATTCCGTCATCCCGACCTTGAAACGGCGCTGAGGGTGCTGCTTGGCAAAACCGTAGCGCCTGCTGATCATTTCAACCAACTTTGAGGTAACACCTTGAGCCGGCAACTCAAAATCACCTTTATGGTCCTGATGACAATGGCCCTTGCCTTCGGCTTTTTTCATCACTTCATCCCGAAAGAACAACTCAATTTCGAGCGGCTGCACATATTTCTTTTCAATCTCTGCAGTGGCGGCACCCTGCTCCTTTACTACACCGAAGACAAAAAAAATCTTAGCAGGACAGCCCGCACCTTTTTCGTACTCTCAATCTGTTTTGCCCTGTTCAGTTTTCTTGAATGGTATTTGCCAACCCTGATTATCCCCCTTATTCTCGGGGTACTGGTTGAGCGCGTACGTCTTGTCCATTTCGGGTCGATTTTTCCCAAGGACCTCTTCTCCTCGAGAGAGGATGTTGCCCGCAAGTTCCATCAGGCTGCACTGCTCTGCCTGTCGCTTGCCCTGTTCATCTCCAGTTTTGTGATCTTCAACGAGATCTACGCGAAATGGTTCTACCTCGAAAAGCTCAAGCTCGACACCTTCTTCCTCGGCTTCTCCTTCCCGGTATCCCTGATCAGTATGTCTGTTATTTTCTCTTTGATGAAAAAGCATGAGGTAGAGGTTACCATTCACATCAAAGAGGCATTGTTCTGGACCATAAATCTCGGGGTAATAGTCTTTTTTCTCTTTATCCTGGCCAAGTGGTTTGTACCGCAGGTGATGATTGCCACGACGCTCTTTCTGGCAGTCACCCTGGTGCTCTATCTCTATTACCACCAGGGAATCCGCCTGCAGCAAAAAACCTTTCTCACCTCAGGAATCTTTTTTCTGCTGATAACCTCAATCACCGGCATCATTTACATCCTTTGGGCCTTTTCAGCAGACTACGATCCGCAACAGACCCAGCCCCTGCTTCGCCTGCATGCCTTCACCGCACTCTACGGCTGGAACCTGAGCGGCCTGGCCGTGATCAGCAGGCACGCTGACTTCCCGATTCGTCTTCACTCTCAGAAGGTTATTATCCTCCATTGGCTGACGGTGCTTATCCTCTGCCCTCTTGGCTATTTTGTGCCACTGGCAGCGCTGGCGGCAGTTATTGCCTATGCCTTTCTGCTGCAGACCCTGCTCTTTAACAGCGGCCCGGCAGATTCCCGTCTGGTGACCATTGAAGATGAGGTCCTTGCCGCAGCGGAGAAAAAGTAACCGGACTTCCCAAACCCTGCCACCCAAGCTGGCTCTTAAAGCACAAATACAAAAGGCAGCCTTTGCGGTTTCGCAAAGGCTGCCTTTTTCATACAGCGGGATATCTTCGCTAATGAATTACTTAGCTGCGCTTAACGCCCATTCGGGCACGACACCGATATCTATGCCAAACAGAGGTATAACAAGCAAAAAGGTCAGGGCTACGGTGATAATAATACCGAGAATATTCAGCCCGAAACCGGATTTAACCATCTGCGGAATCGAAACATAACCGGAACCAAAGACGATGGCGTTCGGCGGAGTAGCAACCGGCAGCATAAAGGCACAGGATGCGGCAATGGCAGCCGGAACAACCAGCAGCAATGGGTTCTGCCCTAAACCGATGGCGATTGCAGAGAGGATCGGCATAACCATGGCAGAGGTCGCGGTGTTGGAGGTGAGCTCAGTGAGAAAAATAATGAGCGTCGCCACTGCCAGCACCAGAACGAAGATCGGTGCCGCTTCCAACAAACCTACCTGACCACCGATCCAGGCAGCAAGACCGGTTACTTTGAAACCTGCAGCAAGTGCCAGGCCGCCACCAAAGAGAATCAGAACACCCCATGGCAGTTTGGATGCCCAGGTCCAGTTCATGACGAATTCGTTACGTTTCAGATTGAGCGGAATGGTAAAAAGTACCAGCGCACCGATCATGGCGATGGCTGCGTCAGTCACCATCTTCGGGTCAGGAAAGAGAAATCCCAACTGCTTTCTAAATATCCAGCCCAAAGCAGTGAGCAGGAACACCACTGCAGTCCAGCGCTCGCCAGGGTTCATGGAACCCATCTCTTCAAGTTCCCGGTCGATCAGGTCACGTCCACCCGGTACACGCTTAAGTTTCATCGGGTTGGCGACACGAATAAGCCAAAGCCAGCAGAGCGGCAGTAAAACTATTACCAGAGGAACACCAACCATCATCCAGCTGGCAAATGTTATCTCATAACCATAGGTTTTATTGAGGTAACCAGCCAGAACGGTATTCGGCGGAGTACCAATCAAAGTGGCGATACCGCCGATGGAGGCCGCATAGGCGATGCCCAGCATCAGGTTCAGACCAAAGGCAAACTTTTCGGGAGAGAAATCGATCTCAGAATCCAGCCCCTCTTTTTTGCCTTCAGCAATTACATGGTGGATAATGGCCAGACCAATGGGCATCATCATAACCGTGGTAGCGGTATTGGAGACAAACGCCGAAAGCACGGCGGTCGCGGCCATGAAACCGAAGATGAGCCTACCGGGAGAAAAACCCACAACCCGTACGATGTTCATTGCTATGCGACGATGCAGGTTCCAGCGCTGCATGGAAAGTGCGATGATAAAACCGCCCATGAAAAGAAAGATCAGGTGGCTTGCATAAGGTGCAGCCGCAGCCTTGGTTCCCATGATTCCCATGAATGGAAAAAACGCAATCGGTATAAGGCTGGTTGCCGGAATGGGAATTGCCTCAGTCATCCACCAGGTTGCCATCAGACAGGCGACCGCCGCCATTTTCTGGGCTACAGGCTCCATTCCACCGGGAGCAGGCAGTATCAGCATCAGGAAAAAGAGTAACGGTCCAAGGGCGAGTCCGAATTTCTGCCGATTGGTATATTCCTTCGGTTCTTCTTCTTTTACGCCGTCAGGGCCTGTTTTTAAACGACGGCTGTGTTCTGCAGGTGCCTCGTTGAGGCGTTCTATCGATGGATCGTCATCATGCACAGCTCTGTTTTCGACGACATGGTCGCGCGAAAAGTGCTTGACGATTTCCCGTGGCCTAAATAGCACAAGAGCTTTTGTTTCATAATGCATCTGCCATAAACGATCCCAAACTGCTAACGACATAGTCAGTCCTCCTCCATAATTAGGCAACTCAGCACCCAATGCATTGCTCCTCACGCAAAACATGGATGCACTACATAATGCTACATATCCTGGCTGCTACTGATGCACCCCCTGTCAAATAGATGAATTTGGTCTATTATCATTACCCCAGTGCCCACTGGAATCTCCTAAACAAACCGACAATACAAATAGAATTACACGACTTTATGAATGACTCATCATTCATTACTGAGTTGTTAACAAATCAAGATGATTTAAGCAACTCTTTGAAATATTTCATCACTACATTGTCGTAATAATCAGGAATGTACTCATGTTAACATGCACTTACCAACCCAACAAAACAGTCCCAATATTGGTATGATGGATTTTCCATCCGTTTACGTTAAGAGAGATGTTGCGCCAGGAACAGTAATCTTGAAAGAAACATTCAGGATATTTGATACAAAGTAGCATACCATTCCAACGAGTCAATTGGTTTTTTGAACAAATTCATACCCTAGCGCCAATTTGCCGTCAGCTATTCAAGCATTTGCTTTATCTCTTGCCCTGCTACAACCCTGAGCAGCTGGGCATTTCAGCCGTATCACTTGAACTCCCTGTAAAGCTGAGACAAAAAAACGGGTTGAGATAATTTTTTCTCAACCCGCACCCCACCGATAAGCCCGACATATAACGTAAACTAGAAACGCTCTACTTCCAGAGAGAACTTTAACCTTGCAAGCTCAGAGTTTCACCATCCTTCAAAGTGATCACTTATTCTGTCAGGCACATCTTCGCCAGTTCGGTGAACAACACTTTCCGGGAAATCGAACAACGATTCAGAGCCACCTGGAGGCTCTGAACAAAGAAAATCCTCCCCTGGCATCTGAACAAGCCCACCCATATCAAGACATGCTCCACCCCGAGTCCATATCGGCAATATCGGCTTTAAACCCGATCAACGCCCGCACGGAAACTTCATAATCAACTCCTCCTGCCAGGTCAGAACCCTATCTTACAACTCGCCCAGAATTTGCTCGGTGGCAACCACCCGGACACTCAAATATGACAGGGCAGCCATAATCACCGACTTTGCCTGTTCTGAGCTGCAGGCGATTCCCCCAAACTCTGTCGGCGGGGTCGCTGTACAGTCATGCACCAGTGTACAACTATAATCCAGATCCCTGGCGGCCCTGACTGTGGCATCAACACACATAAACGCCATCATTCCTGTTATCACCAGTTCCGTGATTCCCTGGCCCTTGAGATACTCCTGCAGTTCTGTCTGCTTAAATGAGTTGGGGAAATTCTTTGTTATCACTTCTTCCCCGGTCACGGGTTGTACACTCTTAAAAAACCCTGCCCCCGGGGTCTCCGGTATGAAAAAACTCGCGTCCTCCCCTTGTGAGTGGTGTCGAACATGCACCACCTGAAGATCGTTAGCACGAAACCTTTCGAGTATTCTGCTGATATTTTCCGCAGCTTGCTCTGCCCCCGGCAAGACCATTTTCCCACCCGTAAAATAGTCGTTTTGCACATCGATGATAAGTAATGCTCTATTCTTCATAATTTGCCCTTTCTCTGATTTTTTGCTTCTCTAAATGATGCATGGCTATCCTGGCGACAGACTCCTGTCTGCCGATCTGTCAGAAAATGTAGAACAACTTGTCACATTCAGAAAGTGTCTGATTCGACATAAAGAGAGTGAAATACGACACAACATGGACTAGCTTTACCCCAACCTCTCTTCCCCCCATCTACTAAGGACCGACACGACATGCTTAAAATAGCAATTCTTGCCCTTGAAAACTGTGTTCATTCCAGCGTAACCGGATCTTTCGATATTTTTGCGGTCAGCTCACTGAAATGGCAGGAAATCCATGGTAATACAAAGCCGTTCGCTGAACTCAGTATCATTAGCCCACATGGGGCACCGGTAACAGCCTTTGGCGGTCTGAGCCTTTCCGCCACCGCCTCAATGGAAGCAGGAGAACAATATGACATTCTTATAGTCCCTGCTCTTTATGGTGATATGGGGCAGGTCGAGCATAGAAGAGAGATCTGCGAGCTCCTGACAATTCAGCACGCCGGCGGATGCTGCATTGCCACAGTCTGCGCCGGTGCATTCCTTGCTGCAGAAGCCGGCATTCTTGACGGTCGCAAAGCCACCACCCACTGGGCCCTGGCAGACAACTTCAGAACTCGCTTTCCCGATATTCAGCTCAAGGCGGAAAAAATGCTGGTTGATGAAGGTGATGTCATTACGGCCGGTGGGGTTACCGCCTACCTTGATCTCTGCCTGCATCTGGTCCGCAGATTCGGCTCTGTAGAGCTGGCCGGCGCTGTCTCCAGCACATTTCTGATCGACGGAGCCAGGGAAGTTCAACTGCCCTACTGCAGCTACAGCCTGCCGAAAAACCACAAAGACCGGGAGATCCTTACTGCCCAGCGATGGCTGGAAAATAATTTTCGGGAGCCGGTCAGAATCGCCCGTCTGGCCAGCATGGTTGCCCTGAGTGAACGGACCTTTCTACGTCGGTTTAAAAAAGCCACCGGCGACACCCCCACCGAATATCTGCAGTCCACCAGGATAGAAGCTGCCCGCCGCCTGCTGGAAAAAACGACAGAACCCGTTGAGATCATTACCTGTGAGGTAGGTTACGAAGACACTAGTTCATTTCGTCGCCTGTTCAAGCTCCATACCGGCCTCACCCCCACAGCCTACCGTAAACGTTTTGCCCTCTCTGTTTGACAGTCCATTTCCAAGACAGCTACAATCCAAACTGAAGCAGTCTCTTCAGCACCTTTTCCCCTATCAACTCAAGGAGAAACCTATGTACGCCATAGCTGTCAATGGAAGTCCCCGTAAAGGCGGTAATACCGAATTTGCGCTGCAGGAAGTTCTCACACAGCTGGACCAGGCTGGCTGGAAGACCGAAATGGTCAAGGTAGGCGGCACCGCTATCCGCGGCTGCATCGCCTGCAACAAGTGCTTTGAAACCCAGGATAACAGCTGCATCCAGAAAAAGGATAAATTCAACGAGATATATCTGAAAATGGTGGAAGCGGACGCCATAATAATAGGTTCACCCACCTATTTCGCCGCTGTTGCTTCAGACCTGAAATCACTGACCGACCGAGCCGGATATGTCGCTTATGCAAATGGACACACCTTCGCCGGTAAAATAGGTTCGGCGGTGGTGGCTGTCCGGCGAGGAGGAGCAATCCACGTCTATGACAGCATAAATCACATGTTCCAGATGTCCCAGATGATCATCCCCGGCTCAACTTATTGGAATTTCTGCTTCGGGCTGGAAAAGGGGGAAGCAAAAGATGACGCTGAAGGTGTTGCCAACATGCACCACCTGGGTAAAGCGATAGACTGGCTGGGCAGGGCCATCAAACCAAAACTGTCAGAATACCCGAAAGCTTCTGATGATTTTGAATCCTGACCCATTGCTCACCTGTAATACACTGGGCTTCCCTCTGATTCTGGACGCTCGAACAAGTTTTACCTGAGAAGAAGATTGTCCGGGCAATGAAGAGCTAGAGGGAATGCTCTGTTTTGGGTTGAAAAGGAATTAACTGTCGGCAAGCCCTTCCACCTTGATAATTACCAGGGTAATATCGTCTTCGGTTTTAACCCCGAGAGAGAATCTGGCCACCTCGTCGTAGACAGTGTTCAGAATCTCTGAAGCACTCCGGTGTGCATTGTCCTTGAGAATTGCTTTCAGCCTTTCCCTACCGAACATTTCACCTTCAGTGTTGAAAGACTCCCAGATACCATCTGTGCCAACCGCGATGATCTGACCATTTTCCAGGCCGAGCCGATGATGTTCCTCGTAGCTGATATCATCCATAACCCCGAGTGCGATGCCGTTTCCCTTCAGTTCCTCGAACCTGTCTTTCTGAGCATCATACAGGATGGCTGGATCATGCCCGGCCCTGACCCAATCTATCTGCCTTTTGCCCCGATCTATGCAAAGATAAAACAGGGTCATGAATCTGCCGGATTCAAGCACATCCTTTGCAAGGTGACTGTTCATGGCAGAAACGATCTCAGATATGGTTCCCGGTTGGGAGGCACGCATTCGTAAAAACGCGCGGGCTGTGGTCATCAGCAACGCCGAATCGACACCATGACCGGAAATATCTCCAACCACAACGCTGAACGGATCACGGCCCGAACCCGGATGCCAGATAAAATCATAATAATCACCACCGATCTCATCGCAGGAAACATTGCGACCGGCCACATCCAGGCCATTCACCACTGGTTTTTCCTGGGGCAGCAGACTTTTCTGCACTTCACCAGCGAGCATCAGCGCCTTTTTATGCTCGGTCATGTCGGTGACAAACGCCATATTGCCGATCATTTTACCCTGGTCGTCCCGCAGCACATTACCATGGATGAGTATCGGCACAGAGCTTCCGTCCTTCCTGGCCCCTGACCCCTCGATTACGCGAAACTCCTGTTTCATTAACGTTCCACGGTTGTGCTCGAGAAAATCCCTGAAATCTTTACTTGCCAGATCAGCTGTATTTTTTCCGATCAGCTCCTGGCGGCTATAGCCGAAGATGTTACAATATGCCTGGTTCACATCAATGATTGTCTGCTCATCATCGACCAGCACAAAACCTTCTGCTGCGGTTTCGACAATCCGCCGATATTTCTCCTCACTTTTCTTCAACTCCCGGGTTGCCAGAGTCCGCGCCGTGATATCATAGAGCACTCCCTGATGGTTGGTTTTGTTGCCATTTTCATCCCGCACCACAGAGGTTTTATCCTCCACCCAGCGAATCTCACCGCTCCTGGTTATACAGCGATATCTCTGGCTATACTCTTCAATGTTCGCTTCCGCCAGGGCAATGAGTTCTTTTTCCACCCGCTCCCTGTCATCCGGGTGGACGATATCGCCAAATGTCAGTGTATTATCAAAAAAATCCTGGGGAGAATACCCGAACTGCTGAATGTTCTCAGAAATATATTGCAGCTGTGCATCTTCGCCTGCACTTCGCCGAAACAATATGACAGGGCTCCGCTCCACAATCAGCTTGGCCATCCTCAACTCATCGGAAACTTTTTCGTGCTCTTCACACTCAAGCGCCAGAGCCCTGTTCCGCTCTTCACAACTCTGCTTGAAAAAGAACAGATCGGCCTCAGCCTTTTTCAGCCTCTGATGCAACAACTCTGCGCTGTCGGCCTTTGCCTGCAGCTGCTGTATCTCATGAATGAGTTCTTCCCGCGACTTCTCTTCGTGCTCGCCCATATGTTATCAATGTCGGAGTTTGAAAATACTGTACCAGAGACAAATGGCTCCTCAATTCCAGATATTATAATATGTCGTGACAGGACAGAGCACAATGCATGATGGTGTCAATAGTCACAGCTGGCAGAGCGCATCGGCTCAAACACCTTTTGCGGATTGAACCTTATTGGGGTCAAAATATAGATAAGCAGCCGCGAACGGGTCTTGAACTGGTTGACCAGGCAACAGTAAACCTGGCTATTTTCTGTCTTTTGAAATCACCAGCAGATAATCACCTTCAGCCAGCACACAGTCACCCGCAGGGTTCGATACCACTTCTCCCCCCTTGCCCTTCTGAACTCCGAAAACCGTAGTGTTGTGTTCCTTTTTCATGGTGATGAAAACATCCAGAAAAGTTTTATTGATAAATTCCCGGGGCAACTGCATCGAAAATAGTTCATTACCGTAGCGACTGCTCAAAAGTTCCGAAACAATCTGGCTGATACCGTGATCGCTTGCGGCACTGGCTATCAGGTGGCTGTTCAGCTCGCTGCCGATAATAATTTCATCCGCGTTGGCCCTCTGGCAATGGGGTTTGTTGGCTTTGTCCGCCAGTTCCACCACACTGTAGACCTCAGGATTGATGGACTCTACTGTTAAAGTGGTCAAAACAACCTTGGCATCGCGGGCCGTAGGTTCTATGGAGTCATCACCTAAAATGATGATGGTATCAGCTTCGGCCAGATTCGCCTTGCCCAGGCTTTCTTCATTTACCACACCACGGATGAAGATAAGTTTCGGATCATCAACAGGTTTCTCCTCAATATCGGCTATCAGCACTATAGGCTGCTGCAATGTCGCAGAATCCGTGCGCAGTTCCTGCAAGACCGTTTTCGCCCTGTGGTTCCACTCGCAAATGATGATGTGCCCGCTCACTTTAGAGGTCTGCATGCCCTTGTTCTCCCGTATTCGCATATTGATGAGCATCGAAGCAAGGCTGGCGCTCAGCACACCAAGCAGACCGATGCCAAAAAACATTATTATTACTGCCAGTACCCTGCCCTCTAAAGTAGTAGGCGAGATATCGCCGTAACCCACAGTAGTCAGGGTGACCACGCTCCACCAGACTCCACCTGCAAAAGAGATCGAAGGCTCAAAACTGGAGATAAGGTAACCGCTCACCAGCACTATGATGCCAATTACAGCTAATAGTTTCAGTACATTTTCCCGATATAGGAACTCGTATAACCGCAGTAGTTTGATTTTCATAGACCTTCCCGGATCAATCCCCTAACCAACCAGATTTTATGCCCTTGAGTTCATAGACAACCGGACAAGATAACGATTATCGTCTAAAAACAAAAGCTTTTCGCAGCCTAAACCACACCCTTCTGCTACCTCAAGTAAAGTTGCAAAATCGACATACAGCCAGGGAAATGGTTCGGAGACAATAGAGCCGAAGCGCATAACAAATTCTGTCTCTCCGTAATACACATCATCTTCGAAACGAAATTCCTCATCGACCTCCGCATAGAGACTGCTGAGATCTGTCGAGTCAGCAATGATCTGGCCGCCTTCTGTAATAATGGTTGCCGCATGACAAAGCATAGTACGCAACCCTTCAAGAGTGCCGCACAGCCCCAACCCATTCATCAGAAAAAGTAGCGTCTGATATTCACCTTTTTCTATCGAATACAAATCAGTGTGCGCGACGTTTTTCACACCACGCCGCTGCATCACCTCCACCGCACCTGGTGAGATATCTATAGCATCAACCGCTAGCCCATGCTGCTGCAAAAAAAGGCTGTGACTGCCACTGCCTGCCCCAACATCAAGCACCTTGCCCTTGCAAAGAGAAAGTGCTTTTTTTTCGAGTTCGTCCATCTGTTCATAGTCACGAAACATCACCTCACCAGTCATGGTGGACATCTCAAGAGTAGTCGACTCAACCTCAAGAGAAACACTGGTTGTACCATCTAGATGCGCCAGCATCATCGCACCCAGCGGATCATTATCGGTTGCGCTAATCAATCTCTGCATCTTTTTTTAACCATCTGATAATAACGTGACATATGGCAAGGTTAGCGTACCAACCTTGGTCCACCACTTATATAAATATGTAATTGAGGCACAACTGTAACAGACAATGAATGGAAAGAACAGAGAGATAGCCCGACTTTCATCTTCTGATCTCAGGGCTGATCAATTTCAACTGAACCAATCTCTTATGATCAATTTCTGAGCACCCTCTATGACCAAACGTTCCATCGGCGAAGGTGATAAATACCAACCGTCAGGTTGTGCTTCTCTAACGCAGCAGGAAACAGATGAGGCTATTACGCAGAGGAAGGCTGGATGAGTAGATTAAATTGAATGGCTAATGCAAGCGCAATAATTCACTCTTACTTGAAGTATGGCGTCTTCATGGGACAGGTCCTGTCAAACTGCCCCCCTCAAGCCTAGCAATCATGTGGGAAGACAGTTTTTTTCCAGGCCATACGGTGAGGCCTGTTATTTTTACATAGCCCTGTGTAGATAAACTTATCTTCTGCAATAGACAAGAAAGTTAAATCAGACTCCTGGTCAAAAATTCAATTGCAGTGCTGAGTATAATGGGTAAACAGGCTTTTGATATATTTTCAGATAAAGGATCGTCTTGCTATAATATTTCGAGTTTCCCCGCTCCCATCACTACTTGAAATTGAAGTTTAGGAGTAACAAGGTACTATTTCAATTACTTGTATAACTCGAAAGTTTATTACGAATATCCTCTACTCGTTTTCGGTTTACACCGAAATCATAATAGCCTAGCCTGGAAGCCGACCTAACGTGTATGAGCATTTCTTTTGATTGAGTCTCAGGAAAATAAAATTCAACATCATCCACGAAACGAAAGACCGCGGAGGACACCTCTGCTCGAATGTAGTCGTTTCCAACATCCTTGACCTCTGTCCTCTTTGACTCCCTGAGTATTTGCAAGATATGTTTTTTTGTGTCAATTTGGGTACTCGTAACAAGAATTGGCTTAATAAAATGTTCTTTATCATTTATCTGACTGTTCACACAATTAGGTTTGTCAGGGCATTTCTTCAGGTAACCATTTTCAAGACCTAATTCAGGTGATGACCCTGTACATCCTGCAAGTAACAAAAAGGTGGCTAGAACAACAGTGATTATTTTTTTCACTATTCTTATTCCTCATATTTACTGGGTAGGATTGAATGACAGTACATTGATTTAATGCATGCAACTGTTTTTTAAAATTTAAATTTCGCCATTCAATTTCAGCGAGTCCGCGAAACGCAGTGGAGTGATGGTACGGTTGGTTAGCGTCAATATCTATGTTGAGTATTTAGCTGCCACTGTACGAACTTTCTCAGCTGCTTCGTATAGTCGGCGTTCAGACAAGGTACCTGAGTTTACAGCCTGGATTATTGAACTTACAACATCTTGAATCTGGCTACCTGTATCAGCTACAAGGAGTAGATCAGAACCTGCATTCAATGCATCTATAGCAACACTACTAATGGTTTTGTTTCTCAAGGTTGCCTTAGAATCTAAATCATCTGATAATATAAGACCTTTGAATCCCAGTTCTGATTTAAGGGTTTGTATAATTTTAGGCGATAGCGATGCCGGAAGGTTAGGATCTAATGTTTCAATTATAGCTGGACCAGTCATGATAATCTCAACATTATTTTTGATAGCATCCTCAAAAGGGATGTAACCTGCTTGAATTGATTCTAAAGAGCCATCCATTATTGCTTCAGACTCAATTGCAGGGTCTAATTCGATAGTCGAATATCCTGGAAAGTGCTTTGCTGCAGCAGCAACATGACTAGATTGGATCCCTCTGATAAAAGCTGATGAGATATCTGAAAGTCGTATTGGATCAGTTGTCCATGTCCTTCCCAGCAACCATGGGTTAATGCCAGATACTATGTCTAATATTGGCCCCAGAAAACAATTAAAACCTAGTTTTTTTGCTGCTGTTGCGATTTTTGATGATAAATGCTCGAAATCAGAAAGATGTATGGTTTGAAGTTCTTCTATAGAAGGGAATGGTTCAACTAAATCGTGTAGTCTACATATTCCAGAAATCTCTTGATCTACAGCTATTATTATTTGTTTTGAAAAAGATTTGGCCTCGTTATTAAAGCAAAGTACGGTTTCTGGAGTCTCTAATAATTTCCGTTCAATTGAGACCTGCCTGGAAACATACTCTTCACGGGTTTCACCCACTAAAATTGAGCAACCTCCTTCTGATAAAAACTCTTTAACAGAATCGCTCAACGAAAGGCAACTAAATGCTGGGAAGATAACAGCATGTGCGTTTTGTTTATTTGTAAATATCATAATTTCTACTGAAATTTAATTTTCAATCGCTAACATTGAGAAAACTCGGCCGCATGCTCTTGCGGGCCCGTACTTGTTGCCTGGTTAGCAGTATTATTTAATTACAATATCATACACATCTAATAGCGACAAAACATCGGGTGAAGAAAATACCGTTTTCTTAAGTTTATTGGCGCCTGGATGGATCGAATAGTTGGATGCATCAGACAAATCAGTATATTCCAAATTTGTATTAACAAATCGGGTTCCGGTAAAATCAGAGTGGCGACAATCCGCTCTGGACAAATTTGCTTCAGAAAAATCAGCCTCTTTCACTTTACAATTGGTAATTTCTGTGCCTTTCAGATCCACATTGATAAAACTACAGTAATTCAATGAACATTGTCTAAATATTACATCTAGAGGTATGCCAGTTTCAGCCCACTGAATTCCTGTTAGTTTTGATTCCTCAAAGAGGACATCATCAAAAACAGTATGTTTTACTGAAATTGAGTTTAAATCGCAATTTGTAAAGCTACAACGCTCAAACCTGCAGTTAAAGAAATTCACTTTGGACAATTTACAGTTTACAAATTTACAGTCACAAAACTCTACCTCAACAAATTTAGTGTGTTGTGGCAAGTTGATATCCAAAAACATTTCGTCTTCGAACATTTCATAATCCAATATATCAGGACTGTCTTTTTTCATATACATGGTTAAAGATGATTTTACTAAGACCACACTATCTTCTTTCTTTACTTTCTAAAATGGAGTGGTGGTGCACAGGGCCTTTACACGTCCCTGCGAACGATTGGTTAAACGACTGTTTTTGTGGCTTATTTAATTAATTTCTCAATTTTATCATATGAATCTAATAGAGTATTTTTTTTATTTTCTAGCTCTAGAAGCAGTGGTGCTATTTGAGTAATCTCTGCATTTAAAACCGAATTCAATTGATTTAATGCTTGCCATATTTGCTGATCCGCTTCTTGATAGTTCCACATAGAGCTTATTGTTTCCTCCCATTCATCCACCTTAGCTCTCCTTTCTTCAAGAATTGTTTCAAATTCCTCAAGATCAGAAAGCTCTTGCCCCATATAGTGCTCATCCGTTACAATTTTTTTGTATAGCTTAATCGATTCGATTGCTTTCTTGTTAATACCTATTGCTTGTTTTATATTTACATCAGCTTTATTTTTAGTACCTACAACCTTGTTTAATAAAGCATAGAATTCTTGCATGTTCTGATAGTGTGCTAATTTTGAATTAAACTTTTGTTGTTTTCTACCGGCTGAAAAACTATACAGCAAAGACATAGTTGCAACCACTAAAGCAGCTAACGATATATATTCACTTGGATTCCAACTATTGGTTATAGACATTTTTTATTCAACTACAAACTTTTAAGGTTTAACTCACCGAAGAGTTTCAGCGAGTCCGAGTGAAACGCCATATTATGCGTGCTTTGTTCTTAAAACATCTTCTATTTCACCCATCATCGTGTATTCCAACCCATCGATTTCGTCAATATGCTCTCCAATTATTTTGAAGTTCATTGCTTCAGCCAATTTAATAGAGGGGTAGTTTGCAGGACTGATGGTTAGTATAAAAGTTCTTACATTCGATTCATAGTTAGCCCACTCCATCATCGCAATGGCACTTTCCTTAGCAATCCCTCTTCTTCTGTATTCTGGGTCTATTGTATATCCCAATTCGACCGCTAATTCAGAAATTTCCAAAAGCTCCGGGTCTGGTGCTTTGTGATGAAAGCTTATGTGCCCAACCATTCTATTATCATTCTTTTGGAGAATTGCTCGGTACATCCACTTTTGCTGACTGCTATCTCGCTCAATCATCTCAAGTCTTCTATTGAGCCATATTCTATTCGGCATTGGTAAACCAGGAGGTATTACAAATCCGGAAAGCTGTTGGGCCTTCTCATAATTTCCTTCACTAATCATACGAAGTAAAGGAATGCTCATACTCTTCAGTATAAGTCTATTTGTCTCAATAGGAGGTATTTTATTATTATCTGGCATATAGTTGAGTTCAGGGCCGCACGCTTTTTGCGCGTCCCCTGGACGGCTTGTTAAATTATTTTTCAGTTATCTTCCTGAAATTGATAGTGTAGTTATACTTGTTTCCAAAAACTTGAAATACTGTAAAACCATATTTTGCAACTAAAGATTTAAGATCCTCGACACTAATCTTGTCGGGATCTCCAACTAACTCTGAGATCGACAAAATTCCCCCTTCTTTTAAAACCCTATAAATCTCCTTTAAATATGTGTCTTTATTGTCAACCTCACCTAAGACTGTTACCATAAATACTCTATCAAAAAGGTTGCTTTCCAGATCAAGGCAGTAGCCATCAGTTAACTTGTAATCTACATTAGTAATTCCTTTTTTATCGAGTCGTTTTTTTGACATATCCAACATTTCTTGTTGAATATCTATCAAGACAAGCCTACCGCTTTCCAGTTTTTTTGCAACATGAGAACTGAAATAGCCAGGACCTGGACCTATCTCTAATATGTTTTGGCCTCCGCTTATATCTAATCTTTGGATCAACTTTTTGGGAGACAGAAATAAGTTACGGAAGGGGATTAAGAGAGTAAAAGCATACTTAGGTGGAAACACACCTTTACCTGAAAAACTATTTCTATATCGAGTTGTCATTATTTTTTTTTAGTGCACTTCATCGTTTACAACTATGTCAATACATCGTTTACAGATAGTTGCGCTTGAGACGACCCAGTTCATCTTGGATTTTTTCCTTAACATCAGAACGACAGGTTCCCACGTTCCTTAAAAGAGCCTGCAACAGGATCATGCCACCTCTATGCCGGTCACCATCTGGTCAGTGAGCAGGTTACTTCCACACTTATCCCAGTTCAGCTCGCGAAACACTGGTTTTGATGACATCTGTCAACGCTGATTTCGACACCTCAACGGTGGTTCACTCTCGTTCATCTTCCTGAAGCACACCTGACAGGTTTACCTCCTGCCTTTTCCTACACGCTCACTACCATGGCTCTTTGCCACAGCAACTTCAGGCGGTTTGATTCCAGGTCCTGCAACCCGAAATCGGGGGGGGAGGCCGACCTCCCCTTCCCTTTTAAAGTTTCGTGGCACACGCGAGCTTAAGCGAGTCCGAGCGGAACGTGGTGGAGCGGTGTTTAACGCTTGGCTAGCTGGTTATTAATCAACCATCACGGATCGAGGATATATATTTAATTTCTATGAAATATTATTTGAGTTCATTGTCATTGATAATCTCACTCATTCCACAAGCATCCTCCACGTGATTTTCAAAAGGTGCAATGGTTTTCTCGTTGATCCATCGTTTCACGGTTACCGGCTCGAACCGACTGTTTTCTTCCACGGGAAACCGTATAGGCAGGCCCGGCTTCACGTCCACGAGCACTTTGGACTTTTTCACGACAACAGCGCCGTTTACAATCACATAGGGAATGCCTGTGGAGGGAAGGCCGTTTTCACCTGCCGTAAAAGTGGCATTGTCAGTAACCTTATCAGGGTTGAAAAGTGTCAGGTCGGCAATCTTGCCCACCTGAACGCGCCCCCTGTCCTTCATGGCCTGGAGCCCAGTGTCGCCGAGATGGAGGGCCGGCCAGTAGCTGAGTTGTGAAAGTTGAAACATCAGGGGCACACCCTGCTCCCGCCCCAGGCGCAAGGTCCTGGCATGCGTGCCGGCCGTGCGTGGATTGCCTGCATATTCCGAATAATCCGCGTTCATTGGGAGAAGATTCCCGTTTGCGTCATGTCCGGGCAGGCCATCACTTGCCACTGCCATGTGTGGCATGGTAAGCCAATACTTGATCCATTCCTCACGCCATGGCATAAATATCACGATGTTCCGGCTGGGATCATTGGCAACAGTCTTCTTAAAAGTCTCGCGAGTGAAAAAGCTGTCCGTTTGGGGATCAAAGATGGTCTCCTCGTAACGATTGCCCTGAATATCTTCCCATACTTCAGGACGGAGAAAATCTGCAGAAATAACTGTTCCTCCTGAAGCGTATGGATAATGCTCGGACCACATGTTAAGGCCCCTGGCGCGGGCGAGCTGAAGTTTTTCTTCTATTTCCCACCATCCGTAATCATTGTTATGTTGCACCAGCAGCGGCGCATCGAGAAGAAATGCATTGGTAAATACTTCGTCAAAGCCGAGGGCGGCTTCCGTGGGCGGCTCGGACGAAAGGTGAAAACGGGTATGCACGGCCGTAAGACGTCCATAGCGGGATGCCGCGCGCTGGCCCTCGAATAATGCATAGGTTGTCAATCCCCGGGCCATGTAGGCAGGAACCGCGGCAAGACCAAGGGCCCCCTGCCGCATGTCTTCATCAAGCAGGCGTGACACCTTGTTCATGGTTTCGATAGTGTCCTTGGTCATGGCCCAGCCCGCAACGCCGTCTTCACCTGCGACATGCATGTAATGGGCAGCGTTGGCCATATCTACGGGCTCGTCAATGGCAGTTTCCGGATCATGTACAATCATTCGGTTCAGCGCATGGCTGGATGTTGTGCCATAATTGACCTGCCATCCTCCTTTGGCCTTTTGTTCATACCAGTCACCCACATGACACGCACCGGCCTCAAGATCCATGGCCGTGGTCACCCCATCCCGCAAAACCATCTTAATGGTGAAGGGATCTAAGCCATGGACATGGGTATCGATAAAACCGGGAGCAACCACGAGGCCCTTTGCGTTAATCTTTTCGGCACCAGTTATTTTATCCTTTGTGATGACTTCGATCCGGCCGTTTTTTATACCCACGTTGGCGACTGAATCATACATGCTCTCTGGGTCCATGACACGGCCGTTCAAAATAACAAGATCGTAGTTTTGGGCTAAAGACAGAGAGCTCGCTGCAAAGAAAAAAAACAACGAGAGAAAAAACCTATAAAGTTGTTGGATCAAAATTTGTTCTCCTTTGGCAGTTATCGCTCTCTGCCATGCTAGGTCAGCCACCCGGTCTGATAAGACAATCTATATATTTTACCACACAACAGGGGCTTTATATCTAAAAGTAACGTCGAATAATGCTATTATAATTATTTAATTATGTGGTCAGTATTTGAATTTATGATGCTGGTGGATTGTAGTTTGCTACCTGTTGCCACAAACTCTCTATGTTCAGTGCAGATAATCCATTGTAGCTAGCGTGAAGGTAACCGGTGAGCTTCATCGAGGCCGTGTTGACCGCCTGGTTAGCTGGATCATTTAATAAACAAAAAAACAATAGTTGGACAAATGAACAAGAATACCATCCCAACTCCGAGTAAATTCCCTTTCAGTATGTTAAAATCATCAATTATCTTATGCCATTTCATTTTAAATACATATTTCCCAAAAAGAATATCTAATGAGATCATAATAACTAACCAAACAGACCCAATTATAAGACAATCAACATAATTAGTTGGCTCCACCCAAGACAGGGTAAACCAACAAATAGAGTAAATAATTATAATCCCAGAAAGAAAACTTATTTTTTTAGCACGTTTTACGCCATACTTCTTATGTAGATATCTTACTCTCAAATTTCCGTTTACTACTTCACCTATAGCGATTAATAATCCGACAATTAATGTTTTGAGTAGCATTGGGAACTTCCTTGGAAGCTAACGTGGACATAACCGGCGAGCTTCAGCGACTTCGCATCTAACTCCCTGTTATAATATTTTTTTTATTTAAGCTGGAGAAAATCACCGTCGATTATCATTAGTTTTACACCATTTTTTGTTACAGAACGATGAGAGCTCAAATCATCTGATACAATATACGACATACCTGAAGTTAATACTGAACTAATACCTTCTTCTTGTTCATTTGTAACTTCACCTTCAAGGCAATGAACTATGTGACCTTTTTGGCACCAATGGTCGGCAACGTAGCCAGCAGAATATTCAACAATTCTTATTCGTAAACCATCGAATTGGAGGGTTTGCCAGTATGCAACACCGGTTTCACCTTTATGTTCATTCTTAGGAATTTTTGACCAATCTATGGTTTGAAATGGGATGTTTTTATCATTCATTTTTATCAATCTAGAATAGATTTTATTTCTATAACGTGGAATTGAGGAGCCGCGGCTATTTGCTGTCACTTGGAACGATTTGACATGTGTTTTATTTTGGTATTTTTACATTATCATCGTCGTAGTCACCTTGTTCGGCCGTTGTATGACAAGCTATACAATTTGATCGTGAGCCGATTGAAGGCCTGTCAAAAACGGATGAGTTCAATTCGTGATGTTTTTCTTTAATATATGGAGTTTCTGATATTCTAAGAGAAACTTGGCCTTTAAGTCTATGTAATATGTTTCTGGCTCTTTTTGATGAAGAATTCTCTGCTGAATTTTCTATTAAGTATTTTTCAATTTCATTTACTGATTTTTCATCTATTGAAACGTCTTCATCAAAATGGAACGGTAAAGTATTAATTAGTTTTTCCCAAGATGCTGAAGCAAGCAGACCTGGTTGATAATTGAAATGACAGGCACCACATTCTTGCTTATAGGTTTCATTCGTAATAGCGGAGAATGATTCACGTTCATATTTTTCTTTCTGTTTGTCGTCTGCATATGCAGGCGACAAACAGAATGCAGCAATGATGAAGGGATTAGCGAGCAATTGCATAAGATTGAATTTGGTATTCATTTTGCCCTCCACAAATGAGATATTTTTAAAATTCACATATCGTTTAGTTCAAGGGCGCACCTTTTGCGCGTTCCTGGGAACGGTTGGTTATGCGTTTAATATTAGTTCAAAATTTTAGAAGTACCAAAAGCGCTTAGCAATGCCAATAATGTATAACTTACAAGGTAAAATATTCCAATTGATAGTAATGGGCCACTTGGCAAGAACACAAGTATATAGAAGATTTGACCTAGCAAGATACCTGAATAAATAATTAGAGTTTTTGTTGGGAAGAAATAGCCTAATAGTATGCCGGAGATTAGCAAAGAAATAATATAATAAATTGAATCTGAATCCCAAGGTTCTAAACTACCGGTAGCTATTGGTGAAAACCACCATATTATCATACCAGTAACGAATGAAAAAACTAGGCTTATGTAACCTTTATTCTTCAAAATAGTTTATTTTTTCGCATAACGTTTAAGTTCACATGCCCTCGCTGTTTGCAGGCCCTGTGTAACAGTTGGTTAGAATATTTTTAATCTATTTTTTCTTTAGCCATGAACCCATATTGCGTATCATTGAATTCCTGAGAGAGGTACTTAAATAATCCGTGAGCTTCACTATCTCTACCCAATTTTTCCAGTGCTAATGCTTTAAGGTAAATAATTTCAGATTTCATTTGATGGGTTGGCTCTTGATAATTCTCAGCACGGTTTGTTAACTCGACCACATCCTCATAATCACCATCTTCAAAATTGCTGTAAGCCCTGCTAAGAGCACCTTTCTGCGCCATGCCAGTACAGCCACTAATGGTTATTGACACAAAAAGAAGAAAAACAATTCTGTATTGCATTTTTTACTCCTGTCTCTTTTAATGTTTTCTTCTTTTTTCAATTTCTAACGTGAAGTTGTGGGGCGCGCGCCTTTTGCGCGTCCCTACGAACGCTTGGTTATGATATATTTTCCATTTATTATTTAAGCTTATCGTATACTCTTAGGCCTAGATAAATAAATATTAGCGTTAACATTATGACTGGAACCAATATTATACTTCTATCATAACGATCTAACTGACAACCACCACCTAACAGACAATCAAAGTTTTCGATATAGGTATTAACTGTTAAATCAAAGTAAAAATATAGTAATGTAGCAAAGATAATTATTTTCGATAACCATAAGGCAAACACTAGGAAACCGTTTATAGATAATTCTACTGTCAATGAGCCAGAAATGTCTGGTTCTCGCCAGTTTGGTGGTCCAGGTACAATTGGCCTGTACATTGAAGCATAGGCTGATATTGCCATCAGACCAATAAAAGCCAGAATTACAGAAGGGACCAATATGTAAAGAGGCAGGCTTTGTATCCATTCAAAGGATATTTTTGGTCTAATTTCATAATGTAATATAGCTGTATATATTATCGCCAATATTGACCACAAAGCATACTTATTCTTAGGAGATATCGTAATGATTTTTTTTGTAATCATAACGTGTAATATAGGAGTACTCCCTTTTTGCGGAGTATTATCCAATTCATTCAAAAATGGAGTACCACAATGGGTAGCTCCACAGCGTGGTATGGCATTTTGGAGCTTGCGCAAAAACCATCCTATGTCACTAAAATAACACTGTTTTACGCATAGTAGGCCATTGAAATTCAAGTTGCAAGCGATAATCAGGTTAAACTATCGAGTTCCTATAATACGCAAATAACCGTGATATAGGAGTATGGGTATATTACGCAACCCCAATAAACGTTAGGCCCGCCAAATCTTACATCTAGAGTACTACGCTTGAACTACACCACATACAGCCCCATCGCCGCATCGACACGTTGTCGTTTTATTATTTGAGTTGGTAGCTTATAAATGCGGGTAAATCGTATATGCCGTTTGAATCGGGAGTAGCATTACAAATGGTTCAGAATCCCTGTAACGTTTTGGGAATATTTTTTTCGAAATTTCTGCCAGTATAGTTTCTCTCTAAACAGATTTTCCTTTTACAGAAAGAGAAACCACAACTTCACAAAACATATTTGATTTTCACAAATCCGAGACTTGAGATCGGTGAGATGAGAGAGATAAGCAAGGAGTGAGTCGACACCAGAATCGCTGATCATTACAATTCTCTCTAATGAATTGCAGCAGGCACATAAGCTATATTGAGCATACTAACGTAACGTACACAGCCTATGCACCTGCCCTCTCACTCCTGGCTGCTAACCAGCCTTTTCTGAGTACCGGTTGGTAGGCAAGGGCATAATCCTACTTTACGCTTTTCGGTGAAACAGAAGAGACAACCGGACTGAACATTCCGTCTTCAAGCGTTATATTTTCTTTAATGTGGTTAGCTAATCCGGCACCAGCCTCTGTGTACACATTAAAAGCCGTATCAACCCCCGCTTCCAGGAGTGTGTTTATCTCGTCATCAAACATGGCAACGGAAGCGATGGTTCCGGGAAAGTTATTTTTTTTCAGTACGCTGGTGACATAGAGTTTTGCATCCATGCAGGGCATGGCCAGGATTACCATTTTCAGTTTCGATTTCCCCCTTGGTAACCTGTGCCAGTAATCCGGGTCTGTAACATCACCCAGCAGTACCTGTCTGCCCTCCTCCTTCTGCTGTGCAACACTGGCAGGATCGTAGTCGAGGCCGACCACAACATCACCATACTGCTTACGAAACACATCATAAGCGCCGGAACCGATTCGCCCCATACCAATGATCGCTATCCGCCAATTGCCAACAGGAACAGGCTTCTCTTCAGGATGCCTCTCTTTACTTTCAAACTTTTTCAGGAGATCTCCAAAACGCTCGTAAATACGATCACCGAATTTATTGAGGGGAGATGCCGCAACAAAGGAAAGAGAGAGGGCAATGGCCATAACCACCAGCCACTGTTTATCGAGCATTCCGGTCGAAACCGCCATGTAGCAGACTATCAGACCAAATTCTGAATAGTTTGAGAGATTCATGGTCGATTTGAACGAACTGCGGGCGCTGAGTTTGAAGCGACCAAGAATGAAAAAATAGAGTGCCATTTTCAAGGGAAGCATAAGCACCAGCACCACCGATGCCAGGAATCCCGACCAGCCCGGCAACCCGGCAAGGCCGATATCGATAAAGAATGCGATGAGCATCAGCTCTTTCACACTCAAAAGCGAATTAGCAAGCTCCTTGGCCCGCTTATGAGGCGCCACCAGCACACCCATTATCAGTGCTCCCAGATCTGCCTTCAAGCCGACCAGATCAAACAAGGCGGCCCCCACGACAAAGGTGAGGAACATCCCCAGGGCTAGCTGCAGTTCGCCATGGCCTACCCTGTCCATCATCCGAAAAATCAGTGCCCTTGCCAAAGGAAGTGCTGCCAAGACCAGGATCGCATACGGAGACGGCATTTTACCAGCCGAGACAGTAAGAAAGACAACGGCTATCAGGTCCTGAATAATGAGTATACCGATAGCGGTACGGCCGTTCAGCGAATCCATTCGGCCATTCCCTTCAAGCACTTTCACGGCAAAAACTGTGGATGAAAAGCTGAGACCAAAGGCCACGAGCATTGCCGTGGTCATATCAAGGCCCAGGAAAAACTGAAGCCCGCTATGGCTTAACAGAAAGAGTAGAAGACCGAAGAGTGCCGTGGTGAGCACCATATGGATCGATGCGCCAGCCCATACTTCCGGCTTGAACAGATTCTTGATATCGAGTTTGAGACCAATGGTGAAAAGCAGCAGGGTTACACCGAACTCGGCAATTTGGGCCAGAATAGGGTCTGTGGTGTAGCCCAGCAAATTGAGGCCAAGCCCGGCAAGCAGAAAGCCTATCATCGGCGGCAGGCTTGCCCTGTGGGCAAGATAGCCTAATGTAAAGGCTACGGTAAGAATAATTGGGTCCATAATTTACGCTGAAAGACAAGAGTTATCTGATAAGAGTGTTGATTGCCGCAGGACAACGCCCTGAAACAGGCTGACGGCAACTGGAATAACCCTGACACAATGTCATATTTCTGCTCCCACTTCAACCAATTCCGCTCCTCTGCTATGACATCATCATACAGGTTGATACCGGGCCAGTGGCTGGAGTCACCGCCGTAAATCATATCACTGTGATAGTTCATCACATGCACAGGCATCGTTGCACCTGATCACACCCATCAGATACGTTCCTCTTTTCTTTGAACCGTAGCTCGTTGCGTTACCTCTGAGGCTTCCTGTTCTGCCGCATTGCCTTGAGCAGATCTTTTGCCCCCGGATGATCAGGCATGATTTTCAGAACGTCATAGGCCAGCTGCTCAGCCTGAGGCCCCATACCAAAGTTGAGGTACAGATTGACCAGTGTAACGAAATACTCGCTGACCTCTGGGTTTTGTAATACCAGTTCGCGTAACACATTTGCGCCCTGTTGCCAGCGCTGCAGCTTGAACAGCGCCAGGCTAAAGTTGTAGCGCACCCTCGAATAGCCAGGCATGCCCTCGGCCGCTTGCTGCAAATAAACTACTGCCTCGTCATACCGGTTCAATTCCGATAACAGCAGCCCGAGGGAATAGTGAACTTCATACATTGTCGGCCGATCCGTTAACACCTCCTGCAGCAATTCAATAGCATCCCGGTTATTGCCCTGCCGGTTATACAACATTGCCAGATTCACCTTGGCCGGGATAAAGCGATCATCTATCTTCAATGCTGCCAGATAACTGCGGGCCGCTTTTTCCTCGTCGCCCAGCTCCCACTCCAGGTTCCCTTCGTTATGGCGTTGGCTGGCAAAATCTGCATTATATGCCAGTGATTGCCTGTACTCAGACAACGTCTCCTGAAATACTGCGCGATCCTCTTGGCGAAGACTTTCACCAGGGACACCCGCCAGCCGCGCCGCCGCCTCAAGGCGCACTGCCCGCGACGGGTCGTAGAGCTTGGGGGCGACCAGAGCCCTGATTCTGTCTGTGTCGGACCGCTCAAAAGTTCGCAGAGCGGCGTGCCGAAGCAGACCTTCTTTACTCTCCAGAGCCTTGACGATGGTCGACTCAATCCCCTGCCCCGGATAGTTCGCCAGAAGAGATATTGCCGTGGCTCGCACTATAGGTGGAAGCAGCGTGTCTTCAGCCACATCTTTCAGTTGCTCCAGCCCCTCTGGTTTTCTGGCTCTGCCAGCTTCTATGGCTTCACCGTAGTGTGGCCTGTTCTGCTGCCCATACCATATTCCGTACTTCTCGTTCACCCAGTCAAGCGACTTGTCTCCATGGCACGCTGAAGTGGAGCAACTGTTGGGGGTCTTGATTGATATGCTCAGATCAGGCCGCGGGACTCTCAAGCTGTGATCGGGCCGATAATCTATACCCATATAGACGCGACCGCTCATATGGCAGCTGACGCAGAGATACCCTTTACTCGGTTTTCCCTCGTGCGTTTTTTTGTGGAAGTGGTGGCCGGGAGTATCGTAATCCTGACGGCGATGACACTGGGTGCAGAGTTCATTTCCCTGCCGGTGTGTCTGCAGCGAATGCGAGTCATGGCAATCATTACAACGCACTCCCCGCAAATACATTTTTGACTGGATAAACGACCCGTAGACATAAACTTCTTCTTTGATCTGACCATCAGGATAGTAGAGTTCTTCGGTGAGCAACGCGGGCACCATCATATCCAGAGGATCGACCCCATCGTGCTGATTATCGCCAAGTTGATATCGCCTGGCATGACAAGGCGCACAAAGAGAGATCTGCCGCTCCCGCAAGGCCTCATCCCCCTCTATGGCTAAACCTGCACCCGCCTGAGATCGCCCCAAAGCCGGCTGTCTGGCCCACTTCACATGCTCTGAGCCTGGCCCGTGACACGCTTCGCAGCCAACGTTTATCTCAAACCAGCTGGTGGAGTAGCTGTCTTTCTGCGGATCATAATTTTTCTTTAACCTGGTTGAGTGACATTCTGCACACATACCATTCCAGTTCTGACCGCTTCCGGTCCAGTGCAGCCAGTCATCAACCCCATCGACATCATAGGGCGGCAGGCGATACCAGCGTTTTTGATCCACATCCCAGGCAATATTGTAACATTGCATTCTGCCTCCTGGCATGGGGATCAGGTATTGCTGCAAAGGGTAATGGCCGAAGGTATAGGCCACCTGGTACACACCCTTTTGGTCCGCTACATCTTCGGTCTCTATGAAATAGTTGTTGTCCCGCCTGAAAAAACGACTCTTCTTGCCGGTATAGGGGTCTGTGAAAACGGTATCAGCAAAATCGCCAAGCACGGTCTCCGGTGTGGCTGGGGCCATTGCCTTGTCGTGATCCGATCCCTGCCATTTGCGGTGTTGTTCCAGATGGCATTCCCCGCATGTTCTGGTGCCGACAAATTCGGGTTCCGACACAGAGTGCACCGGCACATTCGCCTGCATCCGCCAGAGATAGATAAAAGGAGTGAGCAATAGTAAACAGAACGCCGCAAGAGCCGTCATCTCCCAGCCCAGTGTTCTGTCAGCTGAATTGCGGTGAGCCATGTTACCCCCTCACAGTTCCGTTGCTGGCAGCTGGCTCCGCTGATGGGGCCGGTACCGAAATCGCCCGGTTCACCAGAATCTCTCCATTTTCAATTCGTAACGGGTGGGAACTCAAACCTTTCAAGGCAGGTGGGGTGAGTACTTTGCCGGTTATATCAAATGATGAACCGTGGCAAGGGCAGACAAAGCGCTCTGTCTCCTGGTCCCAGAGCGTTGCACAGCCAAGATGTGTACAGAGCCTCGAAAGGGCGCGAAAGTCTTCGCCTTCCAGACAAACCAGATAAAACTGTCCCTGGGGAATCGCCGTAACGGTGTTTGGTGAGAAATCTTCCACACGCCCTACCCGGATTAAATCTGCCTTGCCTGCCTCTATTCGTTTTTGCCCGGCTGAACGTACCAGCCGCACAGACAACCAACCGAATTCCAGGCAGGCAAGAGCCACCAGAAAAGTCCAGATCCGGTTTAAGAACTTCCTGCGCCCAGCAACTTCTCCTGTCGCAGCCTCAGCACCCTGGCGTTTACTCATATGGTTACCGTATCAACTGGGAAAGAGTAATTGCATACCGGGACCCCTGAACCAGATACCGGTTATCGTCAACGTCACCATCCAGGCGAAAACAGCCATCCAGGCGGCGAGAATTACTTCGCCTTTCAAGTAGTGCTTCTTCCGGGTAAGCAGAAGGAAACCGGCCCCAAGCCCAACACCGAGTAAAACCAAGGAGAACCAGCCTCGGCTGACCAGAGCCATTGCCGGTACTTCAGTACCGTTGCCGTCCAGCCCCCCGATTGCATCATAAGCAACAAGAATCGTGGCAGCAAAAGCACCTCCTATGGCGGCGACCAGGGCCAGTTTTCGGCCACGTCGTCCTCCAAACCAGGTTCCGGGTGATTCAAGCCTTTGTTGCCAGAACGGCAGACTGATGAAGGCGATACACGTCAGGGCCGGAAAAACACATACCGCAAATACCGGATGAAAATGAATCAGCATCTCCTGGACGCCCATGAAATACCAGGCCGCTTTCACAGGATTCGGGCTCACCCCAACCATCGCCGGCTCGCCTGCGGGCGCATCGAAAAATGATGCCAGCAGAAAAATCAGGGCGGTAGCCACCAACCCCACAGCGGCCTCCCGCACTATAAGAGCAGGTTTGACAGCAACACGTCTATTCCGGGATTCTGCATCTTTGGTTACCAGTCCGCCTGCCTTGCGGATAAGCCAGATATGGAGGAGTACCAGAGCACTGAGCGTCAGCGGCAACCAGCCCGTATGCAGCACAAAAAAGGTACTGAGCGTACCTTGCCCGACCTCAACGGCCGTACCGCCTGTCCGGAAGGGAGCGGTAAGTACTTCGCCGACCACAGGGATATAACCGGCCATATTGATGAAAATAGTAACAGCCCAATATGAGAGCTGGCTCCAGGGCAACAGGTAACCGGTAAAGCAGATCAGCAATACCAGCAGCAACATGAATGTACCCACCACCCAGTTAAGGCGCCTGCCCCCGGTAAGTGCATCGGTACAGAGCACCCGCAGCAGATGCAACCCCATACTCACTATCAGCAGATTGGAGGACCAGTAGTGGATATTACGGAACCAGCCCGAGATGTTGCTGTCCCCATACATGGCCCGCACCGAGTCATGGGCATGCTGAACGGTCGGTTCATAACTCATCAGCTGCATTGCGCCTGATATACCCAGCAGGACCAGGAGGGTCAGGCTGATTCCCCCCAGGCCGAAGCTCAGCGTAAATCGCAGCGTCTCTTCAGGCACCCTCTTCGGATGCAGATGAAGTACGAACTGGCTCAGCACGCCATCAGTCACCTGCTTTTCCCTGCTTCCGGCCGTCAACAGTCCCCTCCCTAGCTAGAGCGAGATAATCATTTATAAACTGTCAAACCAGCGTAACCTAACACCTCTAAACCGTCAACACTTCCTTGATTTCCAGAATTCTCTGAACTATCCTGAAACTGGTCTATTTCTTTCCTGTAACTCCCGACCAATCAAGGCCTGAAGGCATTCGGCCAGCTATCAGATTACAGCTGAATATTATCTAACCAGCGCACCATATCTCAAGGTGTTCTTTCCAAGGAGGAGGCTATGGGTAGTGGTATACACTTTTCACATTTGAAAACAATTGTTTCTGCGGCTGTTTGCTTTGGCGTTCTGACAGCGTTCTCAACGCTCGCGGCAGGTGCGGATAAACCGAATATCATTGTCATATGGGGGGATGATATTGGCCAGACAAATGTCTCAGCCTACTCCAGGGGAATGATGGGGTATCGTACGCCGAATATCGACAGAATTGCCGATGAAGGCATGCTCTTCACCGATTACTACGGTGAGCAGAGTTGTACTGCAGGCCGGTCTTCTTTCATCACCGGCCAGTCAGTATTTCGCACAGGTCTCAGCAAAGTCGGGCTCCCCGGTGCCAAAGAGGGATTGGCAGCAGAAGATCCGACTATTGCCGAATTGCTCAAGCCTCTCGGCTATGCCACAGGCCAGTTTGGCAAAAACCACCTGGGTGACCGCGACGAGCATCTGCCGACGGCCCATGGTTTCGATGAGTTCCTCGGCAATCTTTATCATCTCAACGCGGAAGAAGAGCCGGAAAACGAAGACTATCCCAAGAATCCTGAGTTTAGAAAACGTTTTGGCCCGCGCGGTGTAATAAAATCCTTCGCCGACGGCAGAATCGAAGACACCGGTCCCCTGACCAAAAAGCGGATGGAGACCGTGGATGATGAGACCGTCGCGGCGGCCCTGGATTTCATGGAACGCCAAGCCAGCTCGGATACCCCGTTTTTCCTCTGGTGGAATGGCACCCGCATGCATTTCCGTACCCACGTAAAAGAAGAATTACGCGGGATCTCAGGGCAGGATGAATATAGCGACGGCATGGTGGAGCACGACATGCACGTTGGTAAATTACTCGACAAGATCGACGAACTTGGCATTGCCGACAATACCATCGTTTTCTACTCCACCGATAACGGCCCCCATTACAACACCTGGCCCGATGCGGCCGCAACACCATTTCGCGGTGAGAAAAACACCAACTGGGAAGGTGGCTGGCGCGTTCCCGCCATGATCCGCTGGCCTGGCAAAATCGAGCCTGGTTCGATCTCCAACGATATAATGCACCATATGGACTGGCTGCCCACCTTCGTGGCCGCCGCCGGCAATCCCGATGTCAAAGATCAGCTACTGAAAGGGCACGTCGCAGGCGACAAGAATTTTAAGGTTCACCTTGATGGCTACAATTTTCTCCCCTACCTGACCGGCCAGGAGGAGAAAGCGCCACGCCGTGAGATCTTCTATTTCTCGGACGACGGCGATCTCACCGCTCTTCGTTACGACGACTGGAAGATCATATTCATGGAGCAACGGGTTGAAGCGACCCTCCAGGCCTGGGCTGAGCCATTTGTGCCTTTACGGGTGCCATTGATCTTTAATCTGCGCCGCGATCCGTACGAACGTTCCCAGAAGACCTCCAACACCTACTATGACTGGGTTATTGACCGCGTATTCCTGCTGGTGCCAGCCCAAGTTTATGTCGGTGATTTTCTGCAGACGTTCAAGGAATATCCTCCCAGGCAGAAAGCCGCCAGTTTCAGCCTGAATCAGGTTATGGAAACATTGACTCAACCTGCCGGAGCGAGATAAAGCCACACACAACAGGCCGGGATTATCCCGGCCTTATTTTCTATTGAGCCTGAACAATGATTCTCCCAAAGATCCGGCTGATCACCTTGCTTAGCTCTTTTTTGGCATGTTCGTTCTGTTGCGGAACCGCTCCGGCCGTGCAGCAACAGCCGCGACTGGTATTACAGATAACCATTGATGGTCTTCGCGGAGATATGCCGCTCCGCTTTATGGATGCACTTCCACCAGGCGGATTCAGGTACTTTTATGAAAACGGCATCTGGTTCACCAACGCATATTATCAACACTCGAATACGGAAACCATTGTCGGACACGCAACCCTGGCCACAGGTGCCCAGCCTGCCGAACACGGCATGATTGGTAATATCTGGCTGGACCGCGAATCAGGCCAACTTCATTACAACATCGAAGATGCGGAGTATTCCGTGGTCGGCGATAAAAGCTTCATCGACAAGAAGACCGAAATCGACCCCACTCAACGCGCCGCCCGCAGTGAGGGACGTTCGGCCAGGGCGATTCCCTGCTCAACGTTCAGCGATGAATTACTGCTCGCCTCCGCCGGCCAGGCAAAGGTTTTCGCGGTATCAGTAAAAGACCGCGGCGCCGTGCCGCTGGCCGGCCACGGTGGAAAAGCTTTCTGGTTCAATAAAAAGTCAGGCGAATTCATCAGCTCTACCTACTATTACGACGCCTATCCGGGCTGGGTGAAGAGTTGGAACAATGAGTATAAGGCAGATAAGCTGTTGAACACCAGCTGGGAGTTGAGTCAGCCCCAGGCCAGATATATGCAGGCCGATGCCGATGACAGGTCTTTTGAGATCGATATCAAGGGGTTCGGCCGCACCTTTCCCCATAATTATGGTGATGACCGAAAATATTTCTATACCTTCCTCACCCTCAGCCCGGTGGGAGATGAGCTCACTCTCGATTTTGTCCAAACCCTCATAGAACAGGAACAAATCGGCCGTGATCAGGTCTGTGACTACCTTGCAGTCAGCTTCTCTTCAACCGATTATGTGAGTCATATTTTCGGCCCTGCAAGCCTGGAAAGTGAAGATAACCTCTACCGGCTCGACCGTACTCTCGCAGCGCTTATTACAGAGGTAGACAAGGTAATAGGTCTTGATAAGACCCTTATCGTGCTGAGTGCCGACCATGGCAACCCTGAAGCCCCGGAGGTAATGGCTCAGTTGGGAATGCAGACCAGGCGCATGTCTCCTGAACGTGTCAGCACCGACGAAATCATGGCCGGACTCCAGCAAAAATTTGGCCTGGGGAAAGAGTTGATCGAACTCTATTACCATCCCTATATCTATCTCAACCACCAGGTCATAGCTGACAAAGGGTTGGATCGGCAGGAAGTCGAATTCACCATAGCCGAAGAGATGACAAAAATTCCCGGCATAGCTGCAGCCCTCTCCTCCTCTGCCCTGCAGCGGCAGCGATTCATCAACAGCAGATTCGACCAGCTGGTGCGCAACAATTTCTATCAGGGAAGATCGGGCGACATCTATATTATTCAGCAACCCTATCATCATCTGGTCTCTGAAGAAACAACACCTTTAGCAGCCATGCACGGTTCCCCATACAACTATGATCTTTTTGTACCGGTTGTTTTTGCAGGCAACGGCATAAAGGCAAAAACCGTCTCCCGGTTAATCCACCCGGTGGATATAGCGAGAACACTTGCGAATTGTCTTCATATCAAGCCACCGTCTTCTGCCGATGGCTCAGTTTTAAAAGAGGTATGTGAAGAAAATATCAGTGATTGAGAGGAGAGCACATGACCAGGATACCCGTAGCTATCGCGTTGTTATTTTTGGTAATGCCCACTCTTTGCCATGCCGGGAGCCCCGATGAGTGGCAGTTCGAAGTCAGCCCATACCTCTGGGCCGTCGGGAAAGATGGCCGGACAGGAGTCAAAAATGTTCGCGACACCGGGGTCGATCTCATCGCCGACGTCGATCTGAGCTTCAGTGATATCCTTGAAAACCTGGACATGGCATTACTCGTGAACGGCCAGGCCCAAAAGGGTCCCTGGGGAATCAGAATGGATTTCGTACATATGACGGTTTCCACCGGCACCACAGTCAATGCGGCCCGGGCCGAGCTTGAGGTGTCTGAAACCGCCTGGACCACGGCACTGTTCTATAAGCCGGAGAGATGGAAGTATTTCGACGTGTTCGCAGGCTTCCGCCTCATTGACGCGAATACCGAGATTGACATTATCGGAGCGATGGGAAGAAGTGCCGGCACAGATATTGGTGATACCTGGGTAGACCCGATCGTTGGAGTGAATTTTCAATACCCTCTCAACGAAAAGTGGGGGATGATACTTCGTGCTGACATGGGAGGATTTGGTGTCGGTTCCGATTTCACCTGGCAGGGGACAGCGGCAATTCGTTACAGAGTCAGCGACCTCATCATTCTGGATCTGGCCTACCGTTACTTCGAGGCCGACTATGAAGAAGATGGCTACGTCTATGATTTATCGACAGAAGGCCCCCTGCTCGGGGTAACGTTTGCCTTTTAGCCCAAGTGAACCCGGTTCCAGATTCACATCTGGACATCTTTAAATTTATTTTTGAGCAATCGCAGAAATATTTCATCCTGCTCTTCATCAAGGATAGTCATGACTTCCTTATTGCTCTCTGCGATTATCTCCTTAATCTGCGGATCAACCTGCTGCCTGACAACATGGATTTGTTCCATTGCTGAAACCAGAACCGCTCTCAATTGCTGCTCCTGTGTTTCCGTCAAAGCAAGTTTCTGATCAAAACGCTTCATAAGTAATTCCACATGCTTTTCTGTCGGACCTGCCTGAATCAACCTGAAACGCTCAAGCAGTATTGAGCGAGTCCCCAGGGCACCGCTAGCGGCACCGACAGTGAAAACAACCAGAAGCGTGGCAACGATTCGAACATTTTTCATAATTAACCGTCGGTGTGTCAGAAAGAGTAATAGGATACCAAGCTATTATTTTTACTTGAGATCTCCGAGTCGTAAACGGCCATATCAAGGGTGGTCAGCGATTGATCGGTGATAAAAGCTACCCCCAGGACAATTGCGACTGCGGCGGCGAGCTGGGCCAACGGCCAGAAGAGAGAAGAGCGCTGCACATCGGTTCGCCCAGGGGCGGCAATATGCCGAACCTCTCGCATTACACTATTTTGCCAGCGCAAAGTTGGCTGAACCGCATCATCGTTCTGCTGCAGGTGAACAGTTTTAAATACTTCTTCAAGCTTTTTAATATCTTCTTTCTCTCTACTGTTCATCACGTCACCTTTCATTTTCGCGCAGCAGGTTTCCAATCAGTTTCTGCAGCTTAGTACGAGCCCGAAACGTCCTGATCTTAACATTAGCGGTGGACCAACCCAGGATTTCTGCTGCCTGAGCAGTACTGTTCCCTTCAAAATGAACCAGCCGTACAACCATCTGGTCCTCGGGACTCAACCTGGTCATCACCCGATCTACAATTTCTTTTGCCTCTCTGGCCTGGCTGTGTCTGGTAAAGTCTTCGAGGGAAGAAGTAGAAAGAAGTGAATCGAGCCATTGTGCGTGATTGTCTGCCAACTCACTTATCGTCACCTCTGAAGACCTGTACATCTTTCGAAGCGCGTCATAGCTTGTTCTAACTGTTATAGTCGCCAGCCAGCTCTTGAAACTCCCGGTTGTTCCATGCCCGGCCCCCTGAGGCTGATAAAGGGCAAGCGAACGGAAAAGTTTAAGAAACACCTCTTGAGCCACATCTTCCACGAGTTGCGGCGGCACATATTTTCTCACAATTGTGAAGACATATGCCTGGTAACGCTCCAGGAGGGCCTGAAACTGCTCTGTATCACCCGACAGGATATTCTCTATGACAACATCATCCGGCGGTTCTGTTATATTATCTATTCTTTTGATACCTATCCCCGTTTGACCAGGCTCCTGACCTGAGGCAACATAGACAACTCAAGAACTCAAGTCATGGTTGCCGGTATTTTTGGAGGTAAACATGTTGGACTCCCGGGTTCCGTTTGGAGAGAGGAGGGTTGGGGAGGGGGTACGAAAGCCTGGGAGCCCAACGCGTCTATCCGGCATCTATTCACTTACTCTCTTAATCGCACGAGACGTTTTGCCGGTTACACTTTTTTTAATTTTTTTAGATTTTTTTTCAAACTACAGCTTAAGCACCCGTTAACGTTGCCAATTATTTAACAAAAAGGCAATCTCCACCCTGAGCTTATGATACTGCTTTTTGCTGAGAAATTCCGCAGTGCCTTCCAGACTCTCTTCGATTATACGCTGCTGCTGAGTCAAAAATCCGGCCGGGTCACCATATACGTCAACAACGCTGGCCTGATTCAGGCGCGACAACTGTAACCTGGCGTTTTCGAGAGCACGGCCCAGGTGCACCATTTCGGTTTCCGTCAGCTTGAGTTCCCTGCCTAAGCTCCTCACAATTTCTTCCAGAGATAGTCCTGTCCCAATAGAGCCATCAGCATGCACTGAAGCGCCGTTGGCGTCCGCTTCTTGCAGACTGTCTGCAGATAAAACGATTATCAGTAAGGCAGGAAACAGGCAGAGGCTAAATTCTCTCACCCAGGCTTGCACCTGTACCCTGAATCTGCCGTACCTGCAATGCTGCCCCTCATCTACAGAGCTCGTACTTTTTTGTTCTTTCGTCAACACCCTTCTCCATAATGGGTCATAAAATACAATCTCTCACCTTCTATATTCGCCGAAATAATTGAAGTCGTTACAGAAAAATTGCTGTATTTTACAGACCCACACCACCCACCATCGGGGAAGGTGTACAACCGGCACCATTAACACTATGTTTTCACATTGATTTACGTTGCACCACATCGTTATGCTGGGTAAATAGTATTGTATCAATCCTCTTTATGAATCATGGTTACAGCAAAGTTTTGATGAAACATTCCGATGCAAATACAGAGCAGACGTCTCCCAGCCAGACTGAAAGTCCCTCGTATAATATGCAAAACCTCCTTAATTATACTTTTAAAGACGGCAAAGTGGGCATAAGCACTACCAGCAGTTTGCTTTGGGACAGTGTTGAGGCCGGGTTGCTGCTTATCTCCAGAGACAACCTCATCCAGCACCTGAATGCTGCTGCAAAAACTCTCTTCATTCTCGATCCTGAAGCTGAAACTGCTCACCATGTCAGTAGCCTCAAATTAATGACGGTTGACGGAACACATCTGGATATCGCTGATTATCCCCATCGCAGCTGCCTCACCACGGGCGAGCCACTCTTCAAACAACGATACCAAATTTCAAACTCTCAAAAAGAGACGATCTGGCTAAATATCTCCTGCTTCCCTATTAAAAGCTCTCCAGAGACCAAGCCGGAAGCTGTTCTTTGTGCTTTAGACGATGTAACGGAACAATATGAATCTCTTTCACAACTAGTTAGAATAAACGAGCACTACCGGCTACTTAACAATGCCACCTTTGAAGCGATCTTCATTTCAGAAAACGGCATATGCATCAGCCAGAATAATGCTGCCAGGAAAATGTTTGGCTTTTCTGATGAAGAGGCATGTGGGCGCAAAGGCATTGAGTGGATCCATCCTGATGACAGAGAAAAGGTCGCTGTGATGATGCGCGAATGTAACGAGAGCCCGTATGAGGCGACTGCACTTCGAAAAGACGGTTCTGTCTTTCCATGTGAAATCCAGGCCCGTATGGCAAAAAATTGCGATGAGGGCAGACGGCTTCGTTTCACCGCCTTAAGAGATATTACGGATCGTAAACAGGCTGAACAGCAACTCGTTCAGGCCAAGCTGGAAGCAGAGAAGGCCAACCGGTATAAATCTGAGTTTTTGGCCAACATGAGTCATGAAATCCGCACTCCTTTAAATGGCATTATCGGCATGCTGAAACTCATACAAGCTGAATCTCTCTCCAGCAGCCATGAGCAATATATCAGCAATGCCCTCATAGCCTCAGAGCGACTGACCCGCCTTCTTGGTGATATACTCGACCTCTCAAAGGTTGAGGCGGGTATGCTGAAAATACAGCCTGTGGGCTTTGACAGCAGGGAGGCCATTTACGGTATAGAGCAGCTCTTCGCCCCAGCGTTTTACGAAAAAGATGTTGTACTCCAGATCAGCATTGATGATAACCTTCCCCACTTTCTCATAGGCGACGTCATACGCCTGCAACAGATACTCACCAACCTGATTGGCAACAGCCTGAAATTCACCAGAACAGGAATAGTGCGGGTTGAAGTATCTGCCATCACTACCTTAGCCCCCGATAGCATTCGAGCTTTTTTCTGTATTCAAGATACGGGAATCGGTATAGACGATGAGGCTCTTACCACCCTGTTCACCCCTTTTGTCCAGGCAGACAACAGCCTTACCAGACAACACCAGGGAGCCGGACTGGGTTTGTCAATCTGCAAACAGCTTACCTCCCTGCTTGGCGGCAACATGGCTATCTCAAGCGAGAAAGGCAGAGGTACTACAATTTCCCTCAGTATTCCATTTGAATCCGCCACAAAAATCCAGCTTGAGGACAAACAAGCGGGGCAGATCCCTGCCACACCAGACAACCTGCAGATACTGCTTGCCGAGGATGACCCCATCAGCAGAGTTCTGGTCCGGACCATGTTGAATAAAATGGGGCATCAGGTCCGCTCCGTAAGCAACGGCAACGAAATACTGCAGGTTTTACAGGCTGAAAAGGATTTTGACCTGCTTATCATCGATATCCAGATGCCCGGCAAAAATGGTGTTGAAGTCGCCCACCTTATTCGTCAACATAATGATTTCAAGCCATTTGCCAATATTCCGATTCTTGCCATGACCGCATATGCCATGGATGGAGATAGGGAATTATTTCTTGCCTCGGGGATGAATGACTATCTCGCCAAACCCATCGACCCTGAAACCCTCAAACGGGCTTTAAGCAGGGCAATCAACAGTTCACCTACACCAGTGCAATAGCCGCCACCGCGAAAACCAGACCGCCGCCGAGATACGTGAGCGAGCGCCGAAACAATCTGCTGCCGGGCCTATGGAAGCACAGTGGTGACAGCGCCAGAAAAAGTAGGAGTATTCCATAAATAATAGCCAGAAAGGAATGGGCACTGGCGAAAGTTGCTTTGTGCAACATATTTAGTTTATTGACAAGATTCGGATAGGTGTAGGTCGTGTACTCGGCTTTTCCGGATACCAGATCGTAGATTCCTATTTGCTCATTCCCCGATACAATCCGGTAGGTTTCGCCTTCAGTATCCACAACCGTGACCCGCTTCAGCTTAAGAGCAGACTGCACTTCACCTGTGCCCATTTCTGTCTGCAGATCCTTTTTTACCACTGAGGGATACTTCAAGAAAGCTGTATCGCGGAACACCAGCAGCAGTCCGCTCAGGGTGAAGATCACCGTCAGACCAATAACGAAATAACCGATATCCCTGTGTAAAGAACGCAGATACTGACTGTATGAAAATGTTTTTCTCTCCATAAAATTTATAACTCCAAAATAATAGTATTTTTCTGTGATTAATGACCGATCCGCGTAACCGGGAGATTCTATCAACAGATATGGGCGTTACGCATCAGTTCCATAGCAAATGGCACACCACATTGTTGCAGGCACATCACGTTTTTTTTATCTCATTGTAATACTGTACGCTGCGCTCCGCGCATCTCACTTGTGGGGGGTATATGCAACGAAAATCATTCATCAGGTAGCCCTGTCGGGTGCGTATTTTTTACTCAACCGTATCTCCCATATCAGGTCAATTGTTCCCAGTCTTGCTGCAATGTCTCTTCGCTGGCTATTGCCCACAAACAGTATTCTGGAATTTTCCTTCCGCAGTCTTACATTCATAGATATTCCCAGTTGCCTGTTGAAACGCTTTCATTAGACAACAAGGCAGTACGGTCATTTTTCTCCGGGAGGACGGGTAATGAATCGCATTCAGGTAATACATTTTGTTATGATTGTCTCTTTCCTGCTGGCTGGTTCTTCGACTGCTTTGTCGGAACTCCCCGCAAACACAAGTAGTTCAAACCCGGTTGAGTCATCTGTAAACCGATCTGTTGGCACGGTTGATTTTCCTATATCCTGCGGACCTGTAGTACAAACATCATTCAACCGCGGGGTGGCCATGCTGCATCACATGATGTACGCTCAATCACGGGAACTGCTCAGCTCTCTTGCCGCCGACCACCCTGACTGCGCCATGCTGCAATGGGGGATTGCCATGACCCATCTGCACCCTCTCTGGGCTCCACCGAAAGAGGATGAGTTGAGAAAGGGAGAGGGAGCTGTGCTGCTTGCCGAAAGTCTGAAACCTGAAAATGAACGTGAAAAGTACTACATCCAGGCAATAAAAAGTTACTACGACGACTGGCATAACAGGCCCCATCCCGAACGACTCGAAAAATGGGCTGCAGCCCAGGCGGAACTGGCTGAAAACTACCCGGATGATATCGATGCTGCTGCGTTTAATGCGCTTGCACTCCTGGCAACAGCCCCCAAGGCCGACAAGACCTTCACCAACCATCAGCAGGCAGGGGCTATCCTGGAGAAAATCAATCGCGACAAGCCCCTACACCCTGCTGGCTATCATTACCTGATACATGCCTACGATAACCCGTTGCTGGCTCAGAAAGCACTTCTGGTCGCGCGGGGATATGGTGCCATCGCCCCTGATATTCCACATGCCCTGCATATGCCAACGCATATTTTTGTGCGACTCGGTTCATGGGAGGACGTAATCAACTGGAATATTCGCTCAGCCGAAGTTGCTTGGAATCAGCCCGTGGGAGAGGCAACTTCACTGCATTTCGCCCACGCCATCGATTATTTGGTCTACGGTTATATGCAGCTTGGCGATGAGGCAAAAGCTGCCGAGGCCCTTGAACTCCTGCTTGAGGTCGAAACAATTCAAGACAGTTTTGCCTCTGCCTACGCCATAGCTGCCGCCCAGGCCCGAATCCCCATGGAGCAGGAGAACTGGCAGCAGGCAGCCGACCTTCCACTGCGGCACCACACAACTTTTCCCTGGGAAAACTATCCCTGGTTTGAAGCGATAACCTATTTCTCCAGAGGTGTCGGTGCCGCACGTAGCGGTGACCTGGATGCTGCTCACGAAAGTCTGGCTGAGCTGGAAAACTACCATCAGAAAACCATTGCTGCCAAAGAGAACTACTGGGCGGTGCTGGTTGATAGCCAGCGTAACAGTGTGGCCGCCTGGATAGCCTTAGCTGATGGCGACCAGGAGCAGGCTCTCGAATTGATGACCAGGGCGGCTGATCTTGAGGATTCAGTCGACAAACATCCGGTTACTCCCGGGTCGGTTCTTCCCGCCCGTGAGTTATTGGGGGACATGCTGTTCACCCTGCAACGCTATGATGAGGCCAGACAAGCATATGAGAGCGCTCTGGACATCTCCGTCAACAGGCTCAGGAGTCTGCATGGCGCTGCCCGCTCAGCGGAAATGGCCGGAGATAAAGAAGCTGCCGGGGAGTATTACCGTAAAGTGATGGCGCTACAAAATGCCTCCTCCGCCGACAGGCAGGAGTTCCGTAACGCCTCTAATTTTTTGAAATAATATCATTATGGAGATGCTTACCAGAATTTCCCCGAGTGCTGATGGACATAATCACCGATACTCTTCACCCGGGCCATCTCGGTTTCATCCAATGGGCCGGCATCCAGGGTATGCAATGCCGCAGCCATCTCCCCCACATCGGCTGGCCCGCACATACAGACATCCACCGCCGGGTTGCTCAGCACAAAACGGTAACAGTCACTGGAGGTAAGCGGAGCTTCGCCTGGCGGCACCTTCTTCGGGTTGATCAGGTGCCCCCAACGGGTCGCGGTGTAACTCACCAGCCCCGGCCGTTGCGGGGGGTCGAGTTTGGCAAATATTTCCCTTTCCGCTCCACGGTGTGCTGCATTGTAGCGCAGGTGAAAGAGATCGAAACTGCCTTGGCTGGCCAGTTCCGGAAACAGTCCGCGATTATGGCCCGATAGTGCCAAATGGCGAAACATGCCTTTTTCCTGCATCTGTCTGGCTCGCGCCATTATCCGTTTCCAGGGGGCACTGTTGTGCCAACCGAGCAGCAGTACATCGACCGAATCCAAGCCGATATCCTTCAAGCCCTTGGTGAAAAAGTACTCCATAAGACGAGCCGAGCGGGAATAGCTCTGCAAAACGATCACCAGCTCATCACGCTTCCCCTGGCGGCAGATATTGCGAATCGCCTCGCCCATACCCGGCTTGCGCGGTGAACTCCAGTAAAAATAGTTGCACCCCCGCTCAAAGGCCATCTCATATGCCTCTGCACTGGCACCATACCCGCTGGCGACACCTAACCGGCCAACCAGGAGTCCGGTTTTGCCCAGACTTCTCTTTTCGTTGAGATCCATACTGTCCTCTGGTTTTGAAGAGTTTTTTGACTGATCGTTGCGGCTAATCTGGATGATTTGATTTCATGGTAGCACATTCTGACACCGGAATGCGCCCCATGCCAGATCAAACCAGGCTCCCATGAAAGGCAGAAGGTCATGAAGAGGAGAGAGCCGCGTCTGGCCCCGGCAACTCGATATAATGAATCGAGTTCAGGAGGGTAACTTCCCTATCTGGCACGCCTTGCACCTCTCTTTCCCTTCTCACCTTTTCAAGCTGTAAATTATGGGTAATCAGATGGTTCTTTTTTCGATTACATCGAGTCTCACAAAACCTGCTCGGTGCTATAAACTCCTAGTTTTCAAACTCTGCTGCAAGTTGCGGCTCACTGTTTTTCAACCTGCTCTCCTCCATGGCCTGGTGCCACCAGAATTTGGTGACTATCGGTTGCTGATAATCAACTATTCCGCCTATGATTGGCGCTGAAACGTGCACGCTTTTCTTCCAGGCTTCACTGGTGACCCGTTCGATCGGTTCATACCATGGATGCAGGGAGAGGTTGAATGTCGCCCAATGAACCGGTTGTAACACTTTACCGCCGAGATCAAAAAACGCCTGCACGGTCTCTTCTGGCATCATATGCACATCTTTCCAGCGTTCGTCATACGCCCCACACTCCAGAAAAGTGACATCAAACGGCCCGTACTTCTCACCAATCTGCTTAAATCCCTCGAAATACCCACTGTCTCCACTGAAGAATACAGAATGGTTTTCCGTCCTGATCACAAAGGAAGACCAAAGGGTTTTGTTTCTGTCAAACAATCCCCTGCCAGAGAAATGCTGGCTGGGAGTTGCTATAATTTCCAATCCCTGAAAGGTTTGCACCTCCTGCCACCAATTCAGCTCGAACACCTTGTCAGCAGGTACTCCCCATTGAATCAACTTCTTGCCAACTCCAAGAGGTACAACAAACATACCGGCCTTGTCGGCCAGTTTCCTGACTGAATATTTATTCAGGTGATCATAGTGGTTATGTGATATGAGCACCACATCAACAGCCGGAATATAATCAGGATCGAGAGGTAGCTCTCCGTTAAAACGGCTCGGGCCGACCAGCGAGACTTTTTCCTCAAAGACCGGATCAGTCAACACCGAAAAACCGTCTATATTGATTAACATGGTCGAGTGACCAAGCCAGGCAGCCTTCAAGACTCCTTTACTTCCTTCTTCCTGAAACATTTCAGAAAAATTGAGCTGCTTTTGCGGCAGTACACCTTCGGGAAATTTCTCCCCTCTTTCAAAAAAGAATTTCCAGAGCATTTTCGGATACTCCTTTAAAGCTAAAGTGGATACCTCGGTTTCATTATCATTTGTCATCTTGTCTGATGCGTTTGCTTTATGTTCCTGCATGATACATGCTCCTGTAAACATGGCGCCCAACACCACTAGAGCGCCAATTATAGTCTTATAGCTCATTTGCATTCTTTTATTAATGAACAATCATTTATTTTCAGTTTAAATGAACTCTACCGTGCGGTGGTTCCTCACACATCCCTACAACCCCTGTATCCGGTACCTTACAACCTCAAGGCATCCCAGGCCATTCGGAAAGCCGTTTCAATATTGTCTTCTGTCACTTCAAACCCTTTGCAATGCCTGGGGTTTGCCAATGCCATGATAGGATAGATAAGGAACACTGCAATCATATCCATATCTACATCTTTAAGAATTTTCTCTTCGACACCACGACGAACAACCCGGAACAGCGGTTCAAAATATTTTTGAATCTGCGCCATGTCTATGCGGTCACTGAACGGTGAATTGGAGAACTGCTCGGCATAATGAAACTCTTCGGCATTTTCAGCAACGTAAGCGAATGTATTACGCCAGATACGGTGAAAGATATCGTGGACAGGATCACGTTCATCAAACCCTTCCAGCATTGCCACACCCATGCCTTGCTTGATCTCAAGATAGGTCGAGACAAGCAGATCTTCTTTGTTTTTAAAGTATATATAGAGGGTTGCCGGAGATACACCGGCCTCTTTGGCAATCTTCGATACAGAACTTGCGGCAAAGCCGATCTCGTTCACTACCTTGATAGTGGCCAGGAAGAGCGCCTCCTGTTTTTTATCATCTCGCGTTCTCATGGCGGATAAAATAAACGATCATTCACTTATGTCAAGTTTCTTCCGTGCGCTCTTTTGCAAGTAATTGCTGTTTTCGTTCAATTCCCCAACGATATCCGGCAAGTCTGCCATCCTTTCCCACCACCCTGTGACATGGGATAACCACTGCCAAGGAATTTGCTGCAATGGCGGAGGCTACGGCACGGGCCGCCTGAGGTTTGCCCATGCGTTGGGCAACTTCGGTGTAAGTAAGCGTTTGGCCGCAGTTTATGCTGCCTACCACTTCCCAGACCTGGAGCTGGAACGCCGTCCCCTGAATGTCGAGCGGAATATTGTGCGCTTGCTGCGGCACCTCTATGCTGCGTACAACCATCTCCAGGAGCTCAGCAAAATCACCCCCGCCTTCCATAAGTTTCGCCTTGGGAAAACGCGCCTGAACGAGAGTGGGTAAGTCCTCCGGATCATCCGCAAATTCAATGGCACAAACACCCCTCCCGGTGGTTGCTACAATTATTGCGCCCAGATAGCATGAGCTGATTCCATAACGAATAGTCAGCCCCTCTCCCCCTTTCTTCAGGATCTTCGGCTTCATCCCAAGCTTTCTATTCCTTTTCTGATAGGCAACGCTACTGGAGCCGAAACCGGCCTCATAAATTGCCTCGGTGACAGACCCGAAACTTTTCACATGGTCACCAAACCGTACCGACTGTCTGTACATCGAATACTGTTTCGGTGTCACTCCCAGATATTTCTTGAATAGCCGATGAAAATGATACGGACTGAGCCCCACCTCTGCCGCCAGGTCGGCGAGTTTGATATGTTCACTGCTGCTCTCAATGATGCGGCAGGCAGTCACTATTTTTTCCTTCAGGTAATGCTCTTTACCGAGCTCGGTCGGCCGGCATTTTTTACAGGCACGATACCCCTTCGCCTCAGCTTCTTCACAACTTAGGAAAAATTCGACATTTTCCCGCTTCGGCAAGCGCGACGAACAGCCTGGGCGGCAATATATACCAGTGGTTTTCACACCATAATAAAAACTGCCGTCACCATTATCTGTACGGCTGAGAACAGCTTGCCAACACAGAGACTGATCCAGAATCTCAGGCTTCTTCACAGCTCTTCTCCAGATCGAACGCTATTCATACCCCTATTCATTTTCATGCTCATACACTATCACCATCGTTATGTTGCGCGAGCCATCTTTCGAACTTTTCTTTACTATAAATTGACCAGCCGAAGAAACACTCTGAATCTTGCTTTGCAATCTAAAATCCACCGTGCATTCTGGAATGTTCCACACTTTTCCCGCGATATCTGCCTGATCGGCTTCAATGAGGCCCAAAACATACATCGCTTCTGACAACTATCCCCTTGCTGACAAAACATAACAATTTGTTTACTATCCTTTTTTCACATTTGAATACTTCATTGTCAGAAAACGGCAGGTGAAAAATGAGTGCACTGAAGATACAAATTGGGATAATTGGCGATTTCGATGCAACACGCCCTTCTCACCTGGCGACAAACAATGCCCTTATTCATGCCGCAGAGCTGACATCTGGTGATTTTGAGATATGTTGGCTGCCCACCAGAAAACTGGAGACCGACGAATCGTGCACGGCCTTGCAGAGCTATTCCGGTTTATGGGGTGCACCCGGAGACCATGACAGTTCGCTGGGCATGATCAACGCCATCAGGGCTGCCAGAGAGCAGAACATCCCCTACCTTGGTACCTGAAGCGGCTTCCAACATGCTCTGGTAGAGTATGCCTTGCACGTGCTGAAACTTGCCGCACCCAAAAACAGGGACGAGGTGAAACAGTTCTTCAACCAGATGATCACTCCCATGTCCTGCTCGCTGACAGCTAAATGTCAGGAAATTTTGCTGGCACCTGAGTCACTTGCCCGGGATATCTACACCACGGCCACTATCAGCGAAAAATTCAATTGCAGCTATAGCCTCAACAGCCAATATAAAAATCATCTCACCGCAAGCGACATGCTCCTCTCAGGTCGCAACCCCGACGGCGAGACAAGAATTATTGAAATTACCGATCACCCTTTTTTCCTGGCCATGCTTTTTCAGCCACAGTTGAATTCAGCACCAGAGCATCCCCACCCCGTTATCTATCGTTTTTTTAAAGCCTGTCAGGGTAAGTAAATTATAATCTTTACCATTCCAGGCAATTTCAGATTCGAAATTTTCTACAGCGAGCTTTAATAACTCACTGTAGAAAAAGTGATGAATTGCTGGAAGAGAACTGAACACTACGGCTGCAACAACTTAAAACCCAGCGGCTCTTCCAGAACTCTCTTGGCGCTACTCCCCACCAGCTCATGAATTACCACCTCCATCACCTGCCACACCTTTACCCCTTCGCGAATGCAACCTGTGGTGGTCCTGTTCTCCCGGCCGCAGGCGAGATGCATATGCAGCAGCGGTACGCCATTCTCGTCTGGAAACAGGGTACCGGTGCCCGTTACCTCATGAACATTGGTAAGCTCTGTTTTCATCGCCTCCACAGGGACACCACGATCTTCTTTCGGACCAACCACCAGTTTACTGCCATCATCTGCGCCACCTAAAATGATAAGTGATGCGGCCTCGATTTTCTGGTCTGTCGCGAACTTCTCGATCACTTCATGTACTATTTCCCCATCTTCAAGGCGGAGCACAAAAACTCTGCCCTGTGTTGCTACACTGTATTTCATACCTTCCTCGCTTGGCTTGTTGCTGCCATTTGCTGATTCCTGTTCGTTTATTCAGGGCAAGCCCCTTGTAACAACTACAAATTGTTACAGCAAAAATACCAGTTGACATCAAGCATTACCAGCCCTAGTATTACGGAGTATTTACTCACAACAACCCAGAGCGATCACCATGGACAAACAGCCGGAAAGCTGGTCACCCAAAAAAAAAGCCATTATTGAAGCCACCATATCCACTCTGGCACAGGAAGGTTTTGCCCGTACCACAACAGCCAGGATTGCCGGAAATGCCAAGGCAGGTGAGGGATCTATCTATCGTCATTTCAAGAACAAGGATGATCTTATCCAGGTCGCGGCACTCTACTCGGCCCGAAAGATCTTCGGATCTGCGCGCAGGAACTACAACCCTGATTCTTCCGTTCATGCCCAGTTCGTCCGCTTTTGTACTGACTTCCTGAGTGCAGGCAAAAACTTACAGATCCACCACCAGTTTCTTGAACAGTATCTCAATTCCCCGCTGGGCATAGCCTACCGGAAAAAAGTTCTTGAAACCGTCATGGTGAACTCAGATATACAACCAATTTTTTTCCCCTTGAACGCTATCCTGGTAAAGGGTACGCAACTCGAAATATTAAAAGATTTGCCGATACAGTATCTGGTTGCCCTCTCAATGGGACCGATGTCGTTCATGTTGAAAAATGCCGCCCAGGGCTTTATGGAATTAAGCGAAGACCGCATAGAAATTATTACCTACTCGTGCTGGGAAGCAATACGAAGATGATAGAAACCAGCGATTGTTGCGGAGCATACACTCCGAACAGAATCTAACGTCGCAATTATAATCACCAGATCTTACACGACAGTCCCTGACGAGGCCAGCAGATGAAAAAGCCCAAGCTTTCCAAGAAACTCCTGTTCTTTATACCCATTATTGCCGGGGTAATCGTTATTGCCAATATGGTCATTAACAAACAGGGGCCTACCAGGCCGGAGCGGGCTGAGCAGCGCCGTGCCGTCAGCGTGGTAACCGCCATGCCGATGACCATAGTTCCGAAAGTCACAGGTTACGGCTATGTACAACCAACTGATACCTGGGAAGCTCTTCCGGAGGTGAGCGGTAAGATCGTGGAAATTCACCCTGAGCTGAACAAGGGGACCTTTGTCACCAAGGGCGAGCTGCTGGTCCGGATAGACCCCCAGAGCTACGGACTTGCCGAAAGCAGGAGCGTAGCTTCCATCATGAATCTGGAGGCTCAGCTCAAGGAACTGGAGCAGCAGCGCATCAATACTGAAAAGCTCCTCGAAATTGAGAGACAGAAGTTGCAGCTGACCAAGCAGGAGCTTGACAGAAAACGTACGCTCTTTGCAGATGGCTTCATCTCCGCCTCGGAGCTGGACCAGGAAGAGAAAAACCTGCTGATCCAGCAGACCAGTGTGGACAATCTGCTGAACAACCTGCAACTCATCCCCTCCCAGAAAAACGCCTTGCTGGCCAGAAAGGAGTCTGATGTTTCGAGTCTATCTGAACGGCGGCTGGATATAGAAAAAACAGTGATTCGCGCCCCATTTGACTGCAGGATCTCTGAGGTGAACATCGAGCTCAATCAGTTCACCCCTGCTGGGGCTATCCTGTTGAAAGCAGTCAACGTTTCTGAGGTGGAAATCCCCGTCCAGCTTTCCCCCACCTCCTTTTCCAATCTGCTCTCTCCCGAAGTTGGCGAAAAATCACCGCTTGAAGCTGCCAAATCAGGCATGGACGCCATCCGTGAAATGATAGGCATATCCGCCACGGTACGTGTCCCGCTCTTTAGTCGGGAAGCGGAGTGGCCTGCCCGGTTCATGCGTACCAGCGACTCTGTGGATATTACTACCGGCGCTATTACCATTTTTGTTTCAGTCCAGCAGCCGTATGAAAAAATAATCCCCTCCAGGCGTCCACCGCTGGTGCCGAATCTCTACGCAGAAGTTGAGCTGCAGGGCAGCTCGCGGAGCGACAGATATGTGTTGCCGTTTCAGGCAATTCATGACGGCTTTATCAATACCGTCAATGGTGAAGGCAGGCTGCAGCGACAAAAAGTTGAGGTTGAGATGGTCATGGGCGATCTGGCCATAATCAGCCAGGGCCTCAGTGACACGGTAACGGTTATCACCACCGACCTGGTTCCGGTAATTGAAGGCATGCTGGTCAAGCCAATGGTCGACAGCGAGCTGAACGACAGAATCCAGGCGCTGAATATCGCTGCGGACAGGAGCTGAGCAGATGACTTTCATGAAATCATGGCTGGCTCCTCTCGCAGCTCACCCCACTGCAGCCAACCTGCTGATGGCTCTTTTTCTGCTGCTTGGCTTACTATCCATGGGCGATATCCGCCGCGAGACCTTTCCCGACTATACCTCAACAGAGGTATCGGTCACCGCAGTCTACCCCGGGGCTACCGCTGAAGATATCGAATCGGCTGTGTGTCAGCGTATTGAAGAGGCCGTCGAGGGGATATCGAACCTGGTAAAAGTCACCTCCAAAGCCAGTGAAGGGATGGCGACGGTCATCCTCGAGATGCGTGACGGTGCTGATACAACAGAGTTTCTCAACGATATCAAAACAGAAGTAGACGCCATCTCAAACTTTCCTGACGAAGTTGAAGACGTTATCGTCAAACGGCTGAATCGAACCGATCTGGTGCTCTCTATCGCTGTCACCGGCCCCATGAGCGAGTCTCATCTGAAACTGTACTGTGAGCAGCTTAAAGCCAGAATCAAACAGCTGCCTCTGGTCAGCCAGGTTGAGCTTCTTGGGTTTTCCGACCACCAGTTGCTGGTTGAGGTTCCAGCCTACCAGCTGATGCGTCTCGGTTTATCCATCAGCGATATCGAATCCATTATCCGCAATCAGTCCATAGATCTGCCCGCCGGGACCATCGAGACCAATCAGACCGATTACCTGATCCGTTTTACGGAAGAACGACGCACCCCCCAGCAACTTGGAGAGCTGGTCGTCGCCTCGAACCCTCTGGGTGGCGAAATTCTGCTCAGGGAAATCGCCGCAATTACCGATCGTTTTGAGGATAGGGAAAATACCATCCGCTTCAACGGGCACCGGGCCGGGCTCTTGCAGGTGAGCAAAAACAAATCGGAAGACGCACTGGATATCATGGACCAGATCGAAGAGTTTCTGGAGGTGGAACGGAGTATAGCCCCGCCTGAGGTTACCTTCACCATCACCCAGAACATCTCTGAGATAGTCCGGGACAGATTGCAGATGCTGACCGTGAATGGCCTTCAGGGGTTGTTTCTCGTTTTTCTTACCCTCTGGCTGTTTTTCAATATCCGTATGTCGTTCTGGGTAGCTATGGGGCTCCCGGTCTCTTTCTGCATGACCTTTTTCATCATGAAACAGATCGGTTTCTCCTTCAATATGCTCTCCATGGTCGGCTTATTGATCGCCATTGGCATCCTGATGGATGATGCTATCGTCATCGCCGAAAATGTGGCCGCCCACCTGGAGAAGGGCAAAAATGCGCTGGAAGCCACCATTGACGGTGTGGCGGAAGTTGCCGCAGGTGTTCTTTCTTCTTTTCTTACTACTCTTTTTGTTTTTGGAGCGCTGGCACTTGCGATGGAGGGGGATATCGGCAAGGTCCTTTACGCTATTCCGGTGGTGCTGATAGTGACCCTGACGGTCAGTATTGTCGAGGCGTTCTGCATCCTGCCAAGCCACCTCGCCCATTCACTGAAAGATTACAACCCGAAAGCGAAATCAAAATTCAGGGCCAGGTTTGACGGCCAGATAGAGAGAATTCGCGAAAACGTTCTGGGCAGGGCTGTCGATTTTGTGGTGGAATGGCGCTATCTCTCCCTTGGCTTCGTGATCTTTATATTCCTTCTCTCCCTGTCCATGATTGCAGGAGGTCACCTCAAAATCAAAGCATTCCCGGAAACTGAGGGCGATGTGCTGCAAGCCAGGATTCTCATGCCCCAGGGCACCTCACTGAACCGCACCGAACAGGTGGTGGACACGGTGGTTAACGCTGTTCAGCGAATTAACAAAGAGTTGACTCCTGATCAACCTGAGCACAATGAACTGGTTAAAAACTACACTGTACTATTTAACACCAATGAAGACGCTGGTGAAAATGGACCCCATGTGGCAACCGTCTCGCTTGACCTGCTCAGCGCTGAAAAACGCAACACCACAATTGATGAGATCACCAGCCTCTGGCGTGAATATGTCGGGGAGATACCGGACATCATCAACATCGCCTATAAAGAGCCCAGCATAGGCCCCGGTGGTCTCGCCATCGAGTTGCTGCTGCAGGGCCGGGACCTTGACCGACTGAAACTTGCCTCGGTCCAGCTCATGGACTGGTTGAATGGTTACGATGGTGTTGTCGATCTCAACGATAATCTGCGGCCCGGCAAGCCTGAATTCAGGATAGAACTCAATAAAGGAGCTCTGGCCATGGGTTTCACCGCCAGGACGGCAGCCAGCCAGTTACGAGCAGCTTTTTACGGAGGCGTGGCCAACGAAATCCAGTATGGCGGAGAATCGTATGAGGTAATGGTACGACTGGACAGCGGTGACAGGGACTTTATCACCGACCTCTCTCAGTTTCACCTGATCAGCCCGGATGGCAAACGGGTTCCCCTGCAATCGGTGGCCACCGTGAGTCAGGACCGCGGTTACGCCAGCATCAACCTGATCAACTCCATGCGGACCGTCACCATAACGGGCGATGTTGATGTAAACCTGGCAAACGCCAAGGAAATCATTGACCATACCAGCAAAAATTTCCTTCCCCGGCTCAAACAGCAATTTCCCGACATCACCGTGATAGCCGAAGGCCAGGAGAAAGAACGCGGCGCGGCCATGCAAGGCTTTAAAAAAGCATTTATCATCGGTCTGTTCGGTGTCTTCATTGTCTTGAGCCTGCAGTTTAAAAGCTATCTTGAGCCAATCATCGTCATGATACTGATACCATTTGCGCTGATCGGGGTTATCTGGGGCCACTTGTTGCTTGGCCTCGATCTGGTGATGCCATCCATTATGGGTTTTATTTCACTGGCAGGAATTGTGGTCAACGACTCAATACTGCTGGTGACCTTTATCCGTAACCACATGGATCGTGGCGAATCTGCTACTGACGCGGCCAAGCTCGCCAGTCGTGACCGTTTCCGCGCTGTGCTGCTCACCTCTGCCACCACCATCATGGGACTGTTGCCACTGCTGGCAGAGCGCTCCATGCAAGCCCAGATTCTCATTCCGCTTGCCTGCTCGCTGGTCTTCGGGTTACTTATGACCACTGTATTGGTATTACTGGTAATCCCGGCGATCTACTCTGTTTTTGACGATTTCAACCTGTTACGCAAACATTGAGACTGAAACGATATGACCACATTTTTTCTCCACGGACTCGATTCATCCGGCAAAGGCACCAAAGGAAGGTATTTCGCCAACCGTTTCCCCCAGGTGCAATGCCCAGATTTCTCTGGCAGCCTTAGAGAACGGCTGGACCAGCTCGCGGTATTGTGTGGGGTTGAAAACGACCTGACATTTATCGGCTCAAGCTTTGGGGGGTTGATGGCCACTGCCTACGCCTGCTCCTCTCCCCACAGGGTCAAACAGCTGGTGCTGCTGGCTCCGGCACTGAACTTTGAGTTCACTCCGCCGGAAACCAAGATTGATGTTCCAACCCTATTGGTGGTCGGGGATAAAGATGATGTCTGCCCTCCGGCGCTGGTACTCCCGGCTGCCGAAAGTACCTTTCGCAATCTGGAGATAGAAGTGGTTGATGACGACCATATGCTGCACGGCACATTCCAGAAAATCGACTGGCAGAAATATATAGGCTGAGACAATTATGCACATACTTCTACCGGAAAAAGTCAGCGAACTGCAGAGGCGTATTTATCAAGCAGTTGCCTGAGGGTTGAACCAAGTACCTGGTCATCCACCTGTTTATCCAGAATCGCGTCTATAAACGGCTCATCACAGACAAGTTCCAACTTTGTACTATAGCCTGAAAGTATCACAACCGGAATATCAGCTCTCAGTTCCTTCATTCTGCGGGCCAGTACTTCACCGCTGATTCCGGGCATGGCATGGTCCGTCAAAACGATGTCGAAAGCCTGCGGGTCTTCCTCGAATAGTTGCCAGGCTTCATCACCGCTGTTGGCTCCAGTCACTGAATAGCCCAGCCGTGAGAGCTTCTGCTTCAGGATATGGATAAGCGCCGGTTCGTCATCCACAACCAGCACCCGTTCATGACCTGTAATCTGTTCCGGCTCCGTCCCTTCGAAAACAGCAATGGCCCTGTCGCAAATAGGAAGATATACATCAAATTGGGCCCCCTCCCCCTGTTTGCTGTCCACCGTGATATACCCTTGTATACTCTGCACAATTCCAGTTACCACCGCTAAGCCCAAACCAGAGCCTTTTCGACCTGACCTGGTAGTAAAATATGGATCGAAAATTCTGGAGCGAATTTCCGGATCAATCCCGACCCCGGTATCTCGCACTGATAATCGCACATATTCTCCTGGCTGCAGATCAGGAGTATCTTTCAAATCACCACGCTGCAGATGTACTTTTTGCAGCACCACCGACAACGTTCCCCCGCTCTTTTCCATAGCATGGGCCGCATTGGTGCAAAGATTAAGCACCATCTGGTGGAGCTTACTTATGTTGGCATCCACCGTACACTCCTCAGCACAGATATCCGATTCAATCTTTACCATGGCAGGCAAAGATACCCTGAGCAACCTCAATGACTCCTCCACAACCAGCCTCATTGAGATTGGAGTTTTTTTGCCAATATCCTGCCTGCCGTAGGCGAGAATCTGAGCGATGAGCTCCCTGGCCCTCTCACTGGCGGTCAGGACATTCTGCAGATATTCATCCACTTCACTACCTGGAAATTGCTCCACCTTTGCCAACTCTGCATACCCCATGATCGAGGCCAGAATATTATTGAAATCATGTGCGATGCCACCTGCCAATGTGCCGATCGCCTCCAACTTCTGGGATTGCAGGAGCTTCTCCTCCAGTTGTTTCCGATCGGTAATATCGTGAATTATGGAACACAGAACCTGCCGCCCTTTCAGAGGAATCGGACCGGTAAACACCTCCACATCACGGATTTCTCCACTGGCAAGGCGATGCTTGAATACCAGCTGTTTTTTCTTCTGGGTGGCCAGCCCTGTCACAACTTCCTTAAGTTCATCTTCCGGCAATATATTAATCTCGCTGACCTTCTTCCCGATCAAGTCATTCTTGTCATAGCCGTAATAAAGACAGGCCGCGGGATTGGCGTCAACAATAGTCACGGTCTCAGGATCGGTCAGAACCATTACGGAATGATTTTTAGCAAAAAGTGCATAGTAGCGTTCTTCGCTCTCCCGAAGTTTCTCCTCGGCAATTTTTCTACGGTGTATTGAATAAATCAGCAGCAGGATAATTACACTCTGTACTAAGCATAATGTCACTGCAACCCATACCAACTGTTTGTGTTGACGGTAAAAGGACAGCGGCAGATTTACCACAACCGTACCCTCTGGCAATAACTGCTCGCTGATTCCATAACGTTCCATCACATTGTGATCGACAACAAACTTATTCGGACTCTCGGCAACGACCGGTATACCGGCAATGTCTCTGCCTTCGAAAATTTCCACCACAATTTCTGCAGCCACCCGACCCTGCTCCATATGACTGATAACCTTACCGCCGATAATGCCATCACCAATACCGTGATACCAGAGGTGAAACAATGGCTGATGGAGATGTTCAAGAAGCCCCTGCAGGCTTCTTGAAAATGTCAGGCGATTCCCCTCTTTATCAATGTACGCCGAGAGCAACAAGACCGCGCTTGTTTCATCAATTCCCTCAAGCAGATTTCCAAGCTCAGCAAAAGTATGGTCGGCAAGGGATAATTTACGAAAATCGAGATCTGGGAAAAGGTCTTTCATTGACTTGAAATGTTCAAGGTCTGCTAAACCACTCGGTGTTGAATCGACTATTGCCACAATTTCCCTGGCCTTAGGTCTCAGCTTCAACATGAGCCTGATAGTCTCATCCATGGAAACTGCCTCAACAACGCCGGTTACCAGCAGATTGCTGTTCAACTGTATGGCTTTCTTGTAATTATTTATGCCAAAAAACACTATGGGGATCTCATTGAATAGCTGAACCTGATAATCAAGCGCAAAACTCAAGGCGTTATCATCGGCTACCATTATCAGATCATAACGGGGTATTGTTTCGAGCTTTTTAGATAAGATCTCAAGAATATGCTGACGACCGAATGACTCACCAAATCGCTTGCTATCCATGAATTCCACATCGAGCCGTATGTACCCGACTTTTGAGAAAACAGAACGTAACCCGTCAATCTGCCTGAAAAAAGTAGGAAAACCAGGATGATACGAGCTGATAAATAAAACCCTGCGAATTTCATCATCCTTGTTCACATCAGACGAAGACTCCGGCGTTGATTGCTGCGACAAGGCAAAGGAGATCCCCAAAAGTATGATCAACAGCGCGAAGCAGCCATGACGTACACTGGTGATGCTGCACCAATGCAGGTGAGAGCGAGCCGGCATAAAGTTTTTACAATACGAAGGTTAGGGAAATAGAGCAGCTGCCGTATACGATATCAGCCGAAGTCGAGGCGAAGGACGATAATCTGTAAAGATAAGAAACAGCTGCTCTGCCTGTTTACAGTGTAGCACAGGCGTGGATCAGCTGCAATTTCAGCCAAGCATGCCAGGCTGAGGAGGGGAATATAAGTGATCGATGCAATCGACCCTTGCTGTAGATGACCACTACCCTGCCTCCCCTCATCGAGCAGGATCAGCCCTACGGCACAATTCGCCCTGCATGGGCTGACCACAACCAACTTAAAGGTGGAAAACATCTGTCGCGCCGCCATAGAAGGGGCAACCATGGTCCTCCGCTATGGCGCTGAGGGGATGGAGAGAAATGGATTAGAGCCAGGTGAAATTCACCTGGTTGGTGGTGAAACGGAGAGTTTAGTCTGGCGGCAGATGGTCGCGGACATTTTTAACCAGCCGGTGGTCTCTCCGGTCAACAACCGAGGCTGGTGCTCTTAATGCTGTCTTACAGGCCATGTGGTGTTATATTAATGCCACCTACCAACAATTCCGATAAAACCTCACTCATCGCAATATGTAACCAGCATGTCAAACTCGATAAATCAAGCAGGTGCGAACCCCAGCCGGATATGGTATTGGTCTACCGTAAAATTTACCATCGGTATCTGCAACTTGAAGAGCAGCTCAAACCGCTGAACAGATAGCAAGTAAACCGCAAGAGAAAGCCATGTCCATCGAGTGCCGCAATTTCGGGAGCAGTGAAGGAACAGACGTCCATGAGTATACCCTCGACAATGCCAAAGGGATACAGGTACACATTCTCGATTACGGGTGTATCATCACCCAGCTCCATCTGCCTGGACGACAGGGCTCGGCCGATGTTGTACTGGGTTTCGATAACCTGAAGGGATACCTGAAAAATACCGGATACATCGGCGCTGTTGTCGGTAGATATGGCAATCGCATCGCTGATGGCCGTTATATTCTTAACGGTAACCGCTATCAACTCGACCAGAATGACGGCCTGAACCATCTGCATGGCGGTTTCTCGGGATTCGACCGCCAGCATTACCAGAGCGAAGCGTATCGAGAGGCCGACACCCTCTGTGTCAGACTTCACCGAGTCTCCCCGCATCTGGAAGGAGGCTACCCCGGCAACCTCGATGTGACCATAATCTATAGACTCGACCGGAACAGTCTTACTTTCGAAGCACACGCAACAACCGATATGGCCACACCGGTCAACATCGTTCAACACAGCTATTTCAATCTGGCAGGCCATGGCTCCGGTTCAATCGGCAACCATCGACTTCAGATCAACAGTGATAGTCGAACTGAAACTGATGAGAGACTCATTCCCACCGGCCAAATTGTTCCCGTTGCCGGCACTCCTTACGATTTCCGTGATTTCGATACCATGGCAAACCGGCACAAAGCCCTGTCGGAGGCGGGTATCGCAGGCGGCTTTGATTGCAATTACGTCTTGAACTCACCAATGAGCGAGCAGAATCCAGCGGCTATCCTGCACGATCCCGCCTCCGGCCGCACCATGAAGATTATTACCAACCAACCGGGTCTGCAACTGTATGACAGTTCCTCGCTGGCACCACAACATGGCAAAGGCGGTCAGTCTTACACCCCCGGCGCAGGTCTCTGCCTGGAGACACAAAACTTCCCTGACGCGATCAATCACGACCATTTCCCAGAGGCTATTCTTCCCGCGGAAAAACAGTATAAGGCAACAACCTCCTACCTCTTTTCTGTCGACTGACAGCCCCCTCGTACCACCTTCGCCACCTGCCACCGGCCACCTGTCGCCACCGCAAAGTCACTATTTTATACTGTTATAACAGACTATTATCTGATATCATCACCTCACCCCCTGAGTAGCGATTACATTCATCCGGTTGTAAACTCCATAAGCGAGGCCTCACTATGCTTGTTGTACCGGTCTTCACCAGAAGTAATAGCACAAACGTACCCTGGATCTGTATTCTGCTTATCGTCATCAACACGCTGATCCTCTTCACCCTTCAAGCTGGTGATAGCTCCATCTACAACAGGGCCTACCAATATTACGAGCAGTCCCGGCTCGTTGATATCGAAGTGCAGGCTTATGGCGATTTTTTACAGAAAAAAGGTACACCCGAAGAGATTGCCTTCCCCGAGACAGAAGAAGGAAAAGAAAGGCTGGCCAGGCAAATGCTGCAGGATGACCAGTTTGCCATACTCCTCGAACAGGATCAGATCATCACTCTGGAGAGTCCGAATTATCAGCAGTGGCGTGACAAACGCAATCGTTTCGAGGAAATCCTTGGATCAGCCGCTATCATCAAGTACGGATATTCACCGCGAAAAAACAACGTCACCGGCCTGTTCAGCTGCATATTTCTGCACGGCGGCTTCATGCATCTCCTGGGCAACATGGTGTTTCTCTACCTGGTAGGCGCTATCCTTGAGGTTGCCCTGGGACCTTCCCTTTTTCTTGGTCTGTACCTGATCACAGGCGTATGCGCCAGTGTGCTTTTCGGAATTGTTTACCCCACGGCAAGCGGCCCTCTGGTCGGAGCATCTGGAGCCATCTCCGGCCTGATGGGAAGTTACGGGGTCATTTTTGGCATGCGTAAAATTCGTGTTTTCTATTCACTGGGCTTTTATTTCAACTACGCCATGGTTCCGGCGCTGGCGCTCTTCCCCTTCTGGCTGCTCAAAGAATTTTTTCAACTCTCTCTCAATACTGAAAGCAACGTCGCCTATGTCGCCCATATCGGCGGCCTGCTCTCCGGTTTGCTCATAGGCACGGCCTATAAGCTGCTTCGAGCAGAACAGATCGAGGCACTCTTCACTCCCCAGACAACCCAAAACGCCCTGGACAAGTACCTGGATGAAGGACTCGATTACCTCGAAAAACTTGACCTGCCCAAGGCAAGAGCTGCCTTTGCCAAAGCCCTGGAGCTCGCTCCAGACAATCTGATGGTACTCCGCCAGCTCTACTCGGTCGACAAGAGCCGCCCAAACAGCGAGCAGTTTCATGAAAGCGCCCGATGCATACTTCGAGCGCTTATCCCCAAACCGCCAGAAGATTTTCTGGAAATATTAGAAGACTACACCCAAACTGCCTCCCAGCCACGCCTGCAACTCGTAACAATAGAGCACGCCAGCCATCTTTACCTCAAAGTCAGAGAATACCGCAAGGCAGCCCCACTTATTTCCACCCTTTTCAGAAAAAATCCAGATCGCCCGGGCCTGCCTCACTACCTTCTCACCCTGGCAGAAGGCCTTTTACACGACAACAGAAGTACAGAGGCAAGCCAGTGCCTCAAGGCACTCATACACAAATATCCTGGCAGCGATGAAGCATTACAGGCCAGGACCCGGCTGCGCAGTCCCGGCTTTGGAGAGCAGCCCAACTAGCCCGGATATTTCCTGGAAAATACGGGCTGGACTGCTACGCACTTCACCTATAATTACGGCAGGTGTTGCAGGCCTTTAACTGGAAAAAATCGCAGAAATGGTCTGATATATTTTGCAATGTCAACCAACCGCTTTCAAATATTGCATAGCTTTTGGAGTGAGATCATGGCCTGGGAATGCCTTAATGATTCCTCTGAGAATCTGCCTGGCCTTATCGCTCTTTCGCCCCTTTTCATGGAGGAGCATCGCCAGCTTGAAATAGACCTCTGGCAGAAGCGGGTCGTTCTTGAAATGTTTGGTGAAATAGACATAGCCATTTAAGGCGGATTTGAAATCGTTCATCTCTTCGCACCAGCCAGCCATGGCAAAGACACTTCCGGCAGCTGGCGGAGCGGTAGGACTTGCAGTGATTTTTGGAAATAGCTCAGTCGCCTGTTTTTTACGATTATTCTTAACCAGCACCTCGAAATGGCGTACAGAATAGCGTAACGCCTTATCCTGCTCTCCCGACATATTCAATAGCTGATAGAACTTTTCTGAAAGTTCCCAGTCCGGGTCTTTCTGTTTCACAAATGGGAGCAGCTTATCCAGCGCCTCCCTGTATTTGCCATTTTTAACAAGAATTGACAGGCCGGTCTTCAGATCTTCCTCGGCGCTCTTAGGCTTTCGTTTAGCCCTTCCACCCTGGTTCTCAATGAAAAACTCATAATCTACAACATAGCCGATGCGATCATGATACTGCAGCAACACATACCCCATTAAGTGATAGCTCATTATCGTGTAGCACTGGGAAACAAAGCTGATCACAAAGGCATATAGTAGCGGGGGAATAACCTCCACCGGCAAATATGCAAAAAAAGCGGCTGGGGCTGCCATGAAAAAAGCCAGGAAGAGATACATCAAGAGATATGGCCAACCTATCCGAAAAATTATCGGCACAAAAAGCATTGGGTTCAACGCCTGCAGCACCGAGTTGGTCGAGACCAGCAGCATCAGTATCATTGGGAGACAGGCTATCGCCAGCACCCCCAGGAATATTGCCGCCATAACCGAATGGCTTGCGACGAAGCCAATGCTGCCCCCCAGCAGCGCAAAGACCAGATACTGTTTCAGCACCTGCATCACATCCTGATTGATCAGTTCCACGCTTACGCCCGGAGCATTGAGTGAACCTCGCCCGGTTTCGATCAGCACGGCATAGGCGTACTTCATCATGATTACCCATACCCCGAGACTTACGAGAATATTTGTTGGGAAAACCGCTGCCAGCAGTGACAGTACTGCGGTCAGAATAAGCGGCACCAACTGAAAGGGGTACAGGAATACAGAACTGAGCCGGTGCCAGAATGGCACCATGACATTGCCAAGACCAGCCAGCTGAACTTGCGAATCGCATGCCGGACAAAAATAGTTTTTCTCCTTGCCGCCATAACCCTGAGAGACGCGAGTGGAAACACACTCATCACACAGGGAAGTTCCACATTCATAACATACAAAGTGCGCTGGACGCGCACGGTGCAACGAACATTCCAAGGACATAACCGGGCTCCCGAAGACTGCAGACTTGATGAGTACAGCTACTATACATCTGGACATTTATTACATAACCACCTTACCGCAACGGGGCTCCACTTCCAACATTTTTAAGACTAATTTCGTATAGTTATAAGACATGCTCAAGTTTTCAGCTAGCCGCGCAGCTCCATCAACCCCCCTCCCAGTAGTGTTCGGCACAAAGGAATTTCGGCGGCCCTTTTTCCCGTTACCATTGATACTTGCCTTTTGCTTGTCCTCATTCAGGATCACGCTGACTTCACCTCTCACAAGGGTTTGCCATCATGACACTTCTTCAACTCCTCACAGCCGTTACTCCGGTAATAGGGGTACTCGTGTTACTGGTTCTGCTGCGTTTACCTGCAACCAGGGCTAGGCCGATGAGTCTTTTGCTCACAGCGCTTACAGCCTACTTTTCCTGGGGAGTCGGATTACGACAGCTCGCTGCTTTGATCCCTGAAGGCCACAGTCATAGTGGTGGCTGCCGCTTCTGTGGTCGACCACGTCGGCAAGGAAGGTCCGATTATTAGATTTGATATAATACCAATGACATACTACTGCGTTGGTGATCGTTATACCTTGATTATGGAATATGCAATCACCTCAACTGTTGCATCTGATCTCATGGAGTCGCCTTCCCTCTCCCCCTGAGCATAGAGGGCAACCTTATACCCACTGTAATTCTGCACCGGCCAGATATTCTGCCCTTGACTTTCGATACCCACACACTATTGTTGCCGCAACAACTGTTGCTTTGGCAACTATAATTTTACAGGCTACAAATATGAACCAACATCCATTCCCGCCAATAACCCTTTTTGGACACAGGTTTGCCATGCTGCACAGGCTGCAGATGAGCATGTGCAGGGCAGATATCCTGGCCGCAGGCATCCAGCCGAGCTGGTTTCCCTTTCTCGCCAAGCTGACCTTTGAGAACGAACCCGTAACGCAGGAGTACCTTGCCAAGGCTCTTGCCATAGACAAGGGCCCCACGGCCAGAACCATTAACCAACTCGAGCAGCACGGTTACCTGACTCGCAGAGCCAATCCTGAAAACCGACGGCAAAATCTCGTCAGCGCCACTCCTAAAGCAACGGAAATTACCAATACACTGCTGCTCTCATTTGAAAAATCGCTCAAAATTTTTATGAAAGGTTTTTCCGAAGAGGAATGCACCACCATCCTGGCTCAGATGGACCGCATGATCGCCAACGCCAAGGAGGCTCTCCATGAATAATACAGCGAGCAAACCGGCAGCCGATGCTGTATCAGCCTCCCTGGTGCTTTTTGTCGTCTCATGCGTGCAGTTCATAACACCGATGATGGCCTCATCTGTCGGCATCGCCTTACCGGCAATCGGCAAGGAGTTCGGGGCAAGCGCCACCCAGCTCAGCCTGATCCAGCTGAGCTATATCTTCGCCCTGGCGGTGCTGATGATCCCCCTGGGACGATTTGCCGATATCCACGGCAGAAAGCTGATCTTCAATCTTGGCATCGTCATGGCCATCATCTCGACTCTGGCCATAGGATTTGTGCCAAATACCGAAATATTTATTTTCTTCCGTTTTTTGCAGGGCGTGTCAGCCGCAATGATCAACGCCACCAGCCTCGCCATTCTCACCGCCGTCTTTCCGCCCGAGCGCCGGGGCCGGGCATTGGGAATTGTCGCTGGTTTTGCCTATTTTGGCCTGGCCGCCGGGCCATCCATGGCCGGCACCATAACCACTCAGCTCGGTTGGCGATGGTTGTTCTTCCTTATGGTGCCGCTGCAGATGATCGTGCTGATTTTGACGCTGGTACGCTTCAAAGGGGAATGGGCAGACGCCAGGGGAGAAAAATTTGGCTGGAGCGGCAGTATGGTCTATATCGCCTCATTGTCCCTGGTTATCTTCGGTGCCACCCAGATGAATGATATCAGCTTTGCGTGGCTGATAGCCATTGCCGGCCTTGTCGGGCTCGGCCTCTTCCTGAAATGGGAGGCGAACAAAACCAACGCGCTCTTCGATGTCCGGCTACTGGTGGAAAACAAGACCTTCACACTCACCAATATCGCTACCCTGATCAATTACGGGGCTTCGTTCGGGGTGATGTTTTTGATTATTCTTTACCTGCAATATGTAAAAGGTCTCAGCGCCCAGCAGGCAGGGTTAGTCATCATGATAACACCCTGCCTGCAGGCTATCTTTTCTCCCATTGCCGGCCGTTGGGCAGATATCTACTCTCCCCGAAAAGTCGCTACTATTGGTATGACGATCTGCGCTGTCGGACTCTTTGGCACACTGCTCATGAACGAGACCACACACTTTGCCACTATCGTGGTCATTATGAGCCTGTTGGGGGTTGGGTTCGGCATTTTTGCCTCACCCAACCTGAAAGTGGTGATGGGTTGCGTCGGACCACGTCATTATGGAACCGCAGCAAGCATCTCCGGCACCATGCGTACCGGAGGCATATTGGCCGGCACCGTCATCAACACCTCTGTTATTGCACTTTTCATGGGAGATGCACCCATCACCGGCGACAACTATCTCGTATACCTCAAGTCCATGCACGTCTGCATGACCACCTTCGCAGTTATGAGTGTGGTGGGAATCGGGCTATCACTTTTTCGGGTAAACCTTATCGGTCCTGAAAAGCACTAGGCTACATTTTGATCTGTGCCGAACGGATAATACCGTCAAACAACGGTTCGAGCCCAACCAGGCCCGGTTCGGCACAGGTCGCATAGAGGATATAACTTCCCTGCTCCCCCCGCAGAATATAGCTGAAATGTATTATCGGGATGTTATCCGAATTCTTTCTTTTTGCCGTAACCTTCAGCCCCGAGAGAAAGCCTTCTACCGGGAAATTTTCCTCTGTCACTACCCGGTAGGAGGAATCCGCCTTCTGCTCCTGAGCCAAAAAAGACTCAACGTCACTGGTCAGGGAGGGATCGCTGGAGTATCGAAGCAAGCGGATATTGGGACGTATACCATAATCGATCTCTGTAGCCAGCAGCGGCCATTCGGAGCCTGGAATAACCACAGCCTGCCAATTTTCGGGGAGCTGCAGCACCAGCCCCGTATTCTCGAACAGAAATTCCCCCTCCAGTTGCTGCTCCCGCTGACCAATACAACCGGAACAGAGCAACAGCACCAGCAGCACCATTACCCGCATCGCTTTAATCATCATCGGAGTCGTTCTTTTTCCTATCGAGAATACAGATGTTGCCAGCCGCATCCCAGCACTTGCCGCAGGAAACACACCGTGGCCGGCTAAAATCCCCCCGCTGCCAGCGATTTGGCAGGTCCGGTTCACTCAGCAAAGTTCTGGACATGGCAAAATAGTTGATTGAGGTGGTGTTCAACAGCTCTTTCATCTTCGTAGGGCTGCGATGCCCGCCGACAGAAATCACCGGGACAACCAGCTTTTCGGCAATCTGAGCCGTCTCTATGGCAAAGTAGGACTGTTTTTCTTCAGCGATAATCTTATTACGGATCGGTGCTTTACCGGGATAGTTATCAGCATCCGGGTTGCCGCCGCTGAACTCGATTCCGGTGATTCCACGTCGCTGTAGCTCAAGCGCCACCTGCAGGCTATCCTCGACACTCAAACCGTTACTGTCCCAGTGATCTGTACAGTGCATCTTGATAAATACCGGATAATCAAGCCCCACAGTAGCTCGAACCGCCTCAAGGGTTTCGTATATTATCCTGGCCCTGTTATGGATCTCACCGCCGTATTCGTCCTTTCTGCGGTTAAAATAGGGTGAGAGAAACTGACTGAGCAGATAGCCGTGGGCTCCGTGAATCTGCACTCCGTCAAAACCTGCCGCTTTGCACCTGCGCGCTGCCTGGGCAAATGCTTCAACCACCCTGGCTATATCATCGCGGGTCATCTCTCTGGGTACGACGCCGCGCGATGGATTGGGCACAGCAGAAGGCCCCATGATATCCCGCTCACCAATGTTGAAACCGGTGCTCGAACCACCATAGACGATCTGCATGACGATATTCGCCCCTTCGGCCTGAACTTCTGTTGTTAATTCCTTATATTCAGAAATAAAGCTGTCATCATAAATACCCATCATGCCCGGATTTGGTTGCTCCTCCTCCAGCACAAAGGCGTAACCGGTGATGATAGTACCAATACCGCCCTGGGCAAGACCTCGATAAACAGTACGCAACCGGTCAGTGAGATGCCCTTTCTCGTCTGCCATATTCTCCCAGGTAGCCGATCGCCAGAGCCTGTTTTTCAAGGTCATCGTGCCAATAGTTGTTTTGTCAAAGAGTGTTTTCATGGCTTAGATCCCTATGTGTTGAATTCAGGAGTTATTTTATCATAACACCCGAATTATGATGGCATATTTTTCAGCACTAAATACGACAGAACAATATAACGCCCAAGTTTACCCGCGGTGACCAGCAGCAAAAACAGTATGAAATTCACCCGTAAAACACCTGCTGCGACGGTCAACGGGTCACCTATTCCCGGCACCCAGGCAAAGAGCAGCGAGTAGGTCCCGTATTTCTCAAACCTTGAAAGTGCAGCATTTACCTCCTTTTCTGAGGCGGTGGAAAATTTCTTTTTAAAGAGTTTCCCACCACCCAGCCCCATGCCGTAATTCACCACAGAACCCAGGACATTGCCCAGGGTAGCGACTATTACCAGCAACATCGGACTCAGTTCGTTGTACAGCAGCACTGAGAGTACAACCTCTGAACTTAACGGTAAAAGAGTCGCAGCAAGAAACGCTGAGGAAAACAAACCGAGATAACCGTATTGAGCTAAAAACTCCATAATATTTAAACCTGTAGATAGGGGGATAACTTCTATATTGATATACAATTTCCCGGCACGAAGGACCAAAGAATATCGTATCGCCGGTGACAACACCCCACCGGCTTGCCGAAATTGCACTCTTTAAGCAGAGCCACATTGTGCTCGCCCACCTGAAATCATGATTTTTTTTTCTGATAAAGAAGCGATGGGGGAAATGGCTCCGTCCGACACACTCATGGAAAAGGCCGCTAATATATAGCCTTCATTTCAGAAGTGCAATGCAAGAGGCCGGGTCCCCAACCTGTTAACGCCCGGACAAGGAGTCATTACAGACTCCGAGATGATCCGGCAGCAACGTAACCAGACAATTATAAGGCAAGAAATCGTGATCATCCCTGACGGATCTGGATAGCAGGGTTCAACCCTATCTGACATTTTCCTCGAAGAGGTGCCTCAGGATTTTCAGGATCTTCAGGAAGAAGTTCAACTTGCAATTCAGCTAAAGTTTGTGCAGATTGAGCCAAAGAGTGCTTCATGTCAGAAAATGGGTTATCACATAGCTGGCAGCAAAGGGCTGGCATAACCAATAGTTACTAGGTATATTTACGTAATATTTACTTATATTTTTTTATATGGCCCTGGGGCTGCTGAGCTCAACATTATGCTTTACTTGTTATCTGGTTTGATATTTTCATGACTTCTATAGATTTTCCTAAAAAAGCCAGGCTGCTTGTCGTCGATGACGAAGCAGGTGCACGAGAGTCTCTTGAAGCTATTCTTGAAGATGACTATCAAGTGGTCTGTGTCGAAGACGGGCAGAAAGCTCTGGCTGTCATCCAAAAAGAGGAATTCGACCTCGTGCTGCTCGACATGTCGATGCCCAAAATGAGTGGCATTGAAGCCCTCGAGAAGATTAAGAGTCACGACAAGTCTCTTGATGTGATTATTGTGTCGGCCATCGATCGGGCGTTGGAAGCGACTTCCGCTATTCAAAAAGGTGCTTACGACTATCTCACCAAACCTTTTGACCCGGAAACCATTCTCACCAGGGTTGATCGTGCCTTGCAGAAGCGATATCTCGAACAGGAGGTATCCTTTCTGCGCTCCGAAATGGCGGAGCGCTCTGAACAGTCGCAAATCATAAGTCAGTCTAAACAGATGCAGGAGGTTTTCCAGACTATCAAGAAGGTGGCGGGAACTTCGAGTAATGTACTGATTACAGGTGAAAGTGGCACTGGAAAGGAATTGATTGCCAGGGCAATCCATAACGCCAGCGAGCGAGTTCAGAAACCCTTCGTGGCCTTGAATTGTGCTTCAATTCCTTCAGAGTTGATCGAGAGCGAATTGTTCGGTCATGAAAAAGGCGCATTCACAGGTGCGCATCACCGTGCCCCTGGCAAGTTTGAATTCGCCAATGGTGGAACCTTGTTGCTGGATGAGATTTCCTCACTCAGAAGTGAATTTCAGGCCCAGTTGTTACGAGTCTTACAGGAGCGTGAATTTACACGTGTTGGAGGACACAGGGTAATAAAGGTGGATGTGCGAATCCTTGCAGCCACCAACACCAAACTGGAAGACATGGTCCGTGAAGGTACATTCCGCGAAGATCTCTTTTTCCGGCTGAATGTGATTCCCATTAATGTGCCTCCATTGCGTCATCGCGAAGGAGATGTGTCTCTCTTGGCACAATACTTCCTGGCAAAATTCAACCGAAAATTGAATAAGAATATAAAAGCTATAACAACAGAGGCCATGGCGGTTTTAGAAACATATCCCTGGCCGGGAAATATCCGCGAACTGGAAAATCTGATCGAGCGTATGGTGGTCTTAGGAACTGATGATACCAGGATAGACCAGGGGGACCTACCTTATGACGTCCTTTTTCACGAAGAGACCGTGCATAATTTGCCGGGACCTGAAGGAAGCAATATCGGGTTATTACAAGCCCGCCACTCTTTCGAGCTGAGCTATATAATGCAGGCGCTGCGAAAATGTAACTGGAACCAGACCGAGGCTGCGCGGCTGCTGAAAATTCATAGAAATACCCTTATCCAAAAGATGAAAACCCTGAATATCCGGCCCCGCAGCTAAAGAGATGGTGCTGGTATACGGGCGTAAACTGTATCATCTCATCCGGCAGCCTGGAAATACCTATATCAATTCCAGACTGGATACTGCCTGAACAGAGATCGTATCATCCAGGGGCAGCTGGATGGTGAACATGGTGCCTTGTTCCTTTTTACTTTCCGCTTCGATCAGCCCCCCATGTTCGGTAACCACCTTATGTGTTATAGCCAGTCCAAGGCCGGTACCGGCGTCTTTGGTGGTAAAAAATGGATTGAAAATCTGCTTGAGTTCCTTCGAGGCTATCCCCTGGCCAGTATCCTGGAAAATTATCACGACCTTACTGTCTGTGTTTCCGCTTGCCCTTTTTCCCGAATCGGTTGATTCGGCAATAAATGTTCTGATTGTCAATTGACCTCCGGTGGGCATAGCCTGGATTGCATTTCGAATCAAATTGTTAAACGCTTTAATAAGTTGGTTCGAATCGGCCTGTACAGGGGGCAGTTTATCTTGCAGGTCCTGCTGGTATTCAATATTGCAGCGCTGTAACTCTTCTTCCGTTGTATCAATTGCCTGTCTCAATAATCCGTTGATATCGGTTGCAGCGAATTCATACCTGGGCAATCGAGAGAGTTCCAGGAGTTCATCAACCAGAAAGTTTATCCGCTCTGTCTCCCTTGGAACCGTTCGATTGAATTTCTCCAGAAATCCGGGTTTGTCGACCTTACGGGGAAGCAATTGAACAAATGTCTTGATGGCCGATAGCGGATTCCTAATCTCATGGGCCATACCTGCAGCTAATGTGCCTAATCCTGCCAACCGCTCTGATTGGCGAATACGGGCTTCAAGTTTCTTGAGCTCGGTGATGTCGTGCAGGTTCAGAATAATCTCGAGGGGTTGTCCCTGGTCACCATGCAAAATACTGGAACCAACCAGGATTGTTTGACTTTCTGGCTCTTTTGTAATTTCAATCTCCCGGTGAGCAACTGCGGCCGACTGATGAATGATCTTCTGCACCAGCGAAACAAGCTGGCAGGATTCACCGAGGATGGCTGCAATGTTTTTTCCCTCAACCCCATTGACGGACGAGAGTCCCAGGAGCGTCCTGGCCGCAGGATTAATGGTTACAACAGTCCCTTTCATATCCACCGACAACAGACCATCGGCCATGGTAATCATCAACTTTTCAGTGTAGTCCTGGAGTCGCTGTATCTCTTTAAGTTGCTCCCCCTGCCTTTCCTGGTGTTCCAGGATTTCCTTGGTCATTACAGCAAAATTGGCTGCCAGCACTTCAACTTCATCTCCGGTTTTAACACCTACCTTATAGGTGAAATTCCCCTCGGCAACATCCTTGGTAGCCCATACCAGTTCACCCAATGACCGGGTCACCCGCTGGGCGCCCAGCACGGATATTATGGTTCCTGTAAACAATGCTACCATGCCGATTCCTGCAATTATCCAGATCGTCTGGCGTATTTGTCGATACATGGACGTCAGGGATAACCCAACCCGTATGGTTCCCCATCGGTTCGTCGAATCCGGCAGAAAAACAGGCAGGGCCACATCCAGCCCAGGCTGTGAGCCGAACCCCTCCTCAAATCTTTGGACCAGCGGGAAGGTGGTAGCAACTGCATCGAGGCTGATCGCATCGGTTAACTTTTGCCCCTGAAGTTCCGGCCGATTACTAAAACCAGCTACACGGTGCTCTTTGTCATGTACAACAACGTAGAGGATATTTGGGTCTTGAGCCGCCCGATTGGCGAATTGTTCTAGGGTTATATAGTCGTAATTGAGCAGTGCCTTGGTAGAGGTGGCCACAAGACTTTGGGCAATAGCTTTTCCGCGTTGCTCCAACTGATGACGGATGCTGCGATTCTGAAACCACACCAGCGTAAGAAGGAGAACTCCAAGAAGCAGGATAAGCATGCCGGCACTGGCCAGAACAACTCGATACCGAAGCGGAATAAAGCGGGGTTTGCGGAACAGTCGAAGCTGGAGTGGCCAGTTTTGCATGATAATAATGCTGATCGAACATGTAACTACTGAGTTGAGGCATCGTTCTTTATCCAGACCCGATGCAGAGGCATGTAATCAGCTCCTAAGGCACTTGGCTGGGCGCCCTGAACACGGGACGTATAAACCCGGTCAACACTCGGATAAATTAATGGGATAATGGGCGTAGATTCCATTATCAACGCTTCTATTTCACGGTACATTGCTGTTCGTTCAGCAGGGTCGCTCTCTCCTCGGGCAGACAAAAGCAGGCGGTTTACCTTTTCATCCTTGAATCCCATGAAGTTGGCCGGAGAATTGGATGCGAAAAGCGGATCCAAAAAACTGTCCGGGTCCGGCATATCTGCAAACCAGGCGTAACGAAAAATCTGCACCTTATCAGAATTGATATATTTTTCGAACTGAGACCAGTCGGTGATGTATTTTATTGTTAAGTCGATTCCCAATTCAGCCCATGCCTGACGGACAAAACTCAGCTCGGCCTGCGCATAGGCGGACTGCGAGCCAGAAACAATTTCAACAGAGATAGTGTCCCCGTTTTTTTCTTTCAAGGTGCTACTGGTGGTTGTCGAACTGGTCACGTGGGTTGCACCGGTACCTGATTGCTTACTTTCCTGACTCACACCTGGCATAACGGGCGGCAGAATCCTCTCAGCCGGTTCGAACTGACCACCATAGACCTCATTGAGTAATTTTTCACGATCGATTGCTGCAGAAAGTTTCCTGCGGAATTCAGGATTATTCAGATTGGGGTGATCAACCTTGAGACCGTAGAACATTAGACTCAGGGCGGGCCGGTGAAACCACTGGAGATCTTTTTGTGAAGACAGTTTCTTCCGTATACTGCCCAGAACAATCATTTCATCAAGTTCACCATTTTGAAAATCAGTGAGTATTTGATCAATTTCCACCCCGGGGTAAATCTTATACTCCACCCCATCCAGGAGGGCCTCCCCTGCAAAATGGTCTGAATAACGCTCCAACCGGATGCGTTTGTCCGGCTCCCATGAGACAAATCGAAACGGCCCACTGCCCACCGGATTTCGACCAAACTCCTCTTCTGACTTGAGTACTACTGCTTTGGGGACAATTTTGGCCTGGTACATGCCCAAAGCTGTAAGAAATGGGGCATGGGGTTCTTCGAGCTGTATTAATACGGTGTGCTCATCGATAGCCTGTAATCCAGCTACAACCTCAGTCTGGTGGTCGTGATATGCTTGTGCCCCTTGTATTTTGAGCAGGTGAGGTAACGTCGCAGGAGAAGGTGTAACTCTTAGGAGGCGACTGAGAGAAAAGATAACATCTTCGGCAGTGACCTGTTCACCATTATGGAAATGGGCACTTTTCTGAAGGGTAAATCTGTAGCTTTTGCCTTGCTCTTCCACCTGCCAGGTTTCAGCCAGGGCCGGAAGCACCAGGAGATAAGGGTCGAAACGAACCAGGCCGTCAAAAAGCTGCTGGACCACCGCTGTGCCATATTGATCCTGCACATAAGCAGGGTCAAGGGTGGCAGGGCTATTCAACAAAGGTGCGTGGTACGTGCCTCCCTTTGTTACCTGTTTTTCACCTTGGCCGGCGGTATTTATCGTTCCTGCCTTTTTTTCAGCTGACTGCTCACATGAACTGATAAAGAATAGAACAAGGAAGCCGATGCAGATAAACATCAGCCTCGGAAATCGGTACGAACCCATTCAACCCCCTCCCTCGATTATAAATAGGGCTGTAGGATATCAGATTATACATTGTAATGTAATAGCTTTATGTGACTGATGGTAAAAAGTAGTAGTTGGGGTATCTGTTATTGTTGCCCCTGACCATTATGCGTTTTCTGGCACTATTTGAGCGGAGGGGGATATGCGTAGACCTGAAAACCAGGATAGGCTTAAAGATGTAGCTGGATGTACAACAGCAGCAACAGCTCTACAGGGTAGGGGACATAACGTTAAGAAGAACCCTTAAAGGGCGAGGTGGCGTGAAGGCTACTACCGTATTTTTCACATCATTATTCGGTCAAACAAGAGGATATCATCACTGAAGCACTACAGGTTCCTTACCAACCCCACCAGTGCGACTCCAACACGTTAGGCACGAGATACAGCAGGTGATTCTGTGTCATTCCCTGCCCCGCCCAGGCCAATAATGTTGACCCAGGCGGCAAGGGACCATGATGCCGAAAGCTGGCTATGATTCATAGCATGCTTAGTATAAAAATCACGGTGGTTACACAAATCTAATTGGATATTTCTATCTCAAATCAGAATCCGGCTCCACCACGTGCTAAAACTGGTAAAGCATAACTTGCAACTGCAACACTGACGATAAAAAGCTGAATCATTACTTTTTTCATTCTCATTTTCTCCTGCTGAGTTTTCTCGATGTTGCTGATTTATCAATTCGATAAAGGTGGCATAGTGCTGGGACAGATCTTCATTGATGGCTGCTCCGAGCAAAAGTCACTGTGGTTCCGAAAGTATGATGAGGTATTTCTATCTCAAATCAGAATCCGGCTCCACCCCTTGCCAAAGCAGGTAAGGCATAGCTGGCAACTGCAACACTAACGATAAAGAGCTGGATCATTACTTTTTTCATCTTCATTTCCTCTTTCTGAGTTTTCTTGATGCAACTGTTGTTATCAGGTATTCCCCATTCGAACTCAAGAATGGAATTTCTCGTCTTTGCATCCCATTAAAGCAATGTCCATGCCAATTACTCCCGCCCCCGAACATCCGGGCAAATGGTTGTATGTGCGTGTTATTATTGTGTAACGCCAAGGTTCGAACAGATTTGGGAGATTGAACACAGTAGTGTGAGTCATCTAAGAGATGCGTGCTTAAGACTCTGAATTAGCGTCGATAAACGCAATATGCACACATTCCTGTGCTGTGCACATAAAAATGTGCAGCGAATAAGGACCGATGGACCGGTTTCTTATTGGAGGCAGGCTGGATTTGGAAGAATTTGATCGGCTGGGTGAGTGCAACGAACAAGATATAAGGTACTAGAATACTGAAATAACATTTCAAGCCAGGTCTCTTTAAAGATCCATCCGTGCTTTGCTGATTATGCAGTCAATTGTGTTGGCACCATATTTGCAAAATTCCAGTCGTAGCAGTGAAGCTGTTTACAAAGTGATTTCAGGGCCGTCATGCCTGAATACCTTGACGCAATCAGAGTTATAAAATTGGAGTATGAGATGGAAACAATACAAAACGAGTCAATCTTTGTCGTAGATGATGACCAAGGTATTTTGGATTCTTTCGATGCCATGCTGGGCGATGACTATCCACTGCATATGGTGAACAACGGTGTCGATGCATTGGAATATCTGGATCGGCACCAGCCTTGCCTGATGTTCCTGGATTTAAAAATGCCGCGGATGAATGGTTTGGAACTGTTGAAAAATCTGGCAGCGAGAAATTTATCGACTGTCATCGTCGTCGTTACCGCATTACCGCAGGAGCAATACAAAGAGCTGGCCTACGAGTACGGTGTGTACAAATACCTGCAAAAACCCCTTGATGTGGACGAAGTGGAAGATATTGCCGCTGTTGTACTGCACTAATGAGAAAGTAAGAGAAACAGATAACCATGCAAAGCAATATACTGTTCGTTGACGACGACTCATCAATACTCGACGCTCTGGAGTGGACTTTTTCTGATGAACCTTATGGCTGCTTGACGTGCAAAACACCACAGGAAGCCTTGAAACTCATGGATGAAATTGATTTCGCCGTAGTTGTCTCAGATCATCGCATGCCTGAAATGTGCGGCACCGATTTCCTGGAGAAGATAAAACATCAGTGGCCAGCTACCATCCGCATCCTCATGACCGCTTACCAGGAGATGAACATAATCCTGAATGCTGTCAACAAGGGGCACATCTACAACCTTATCTTTAAACCCTGGGATGAGATGGAGTTGAAGCGGATTATCAAGACAGCAGTTGACGATTATACCTTGAGAAATGGCGGCGGTGTTATCAGCCGGCAGGCCAGCGAAGCTGATCAGTTGATTGAGTTGAATCGAAGCCTGGAAGAGAAGAACCAGTACCTGATGGAAAGGTTACAGCAAGCTCATAAAATGGAAGCCTTGGGTAACCTGGCCAGCGGTATTGCTCACGATTTTAATAATGTTCTCTTCGTTATCAATGGTTGTCTGCAGATGTCGATGGTTGACAAACATATTACACCAAATATACGTGCAAATCTCAGCCAGGCGTTAAAGGCTTCAGGTCGAGCAAAAGACCTTGTAGCACAGATACTCTCCTTCAGTCGTACTGGCGAAAACAATAATAAGCCTGTCATGTTAACACCTCTCATGAGGGAGGTGTTGGAATTTATTCAGGCGGCTCTGCCACCAAACATCAAACTTTGTCAGGAAATTAACATTGATAATGAAAGGATTCAGCTGGAGCCCACTAAGCTCTATCAGATACTGATGAATTTATGCTTGAATGCGGCGGACGCCATGAGGGGCCGAAAAGGCGTCGTTCACATCAGCTTAACCCGGGCGCGAATTGAACGGACAAAACACGTTGAACAGGTGAAATCGCTATTCGGAGACTACTTCTGCCTAACTGTGAGTGATAACGGTGATGGTATTGAGGAGGCTGATATAGAGCGGATTTTTGATCCGTACTTTACAACCAAGCGCAAAAATGGCGGAACCGGGTTGGGCTTGGCTTTGATCAACCAGATTATCCAGGATCAAGGGGGAAACATCTCTGTTCAAAGCGAGGTTGGTAAGGGATCTAGCTTCACTGTATACCTGCCTCTGATAGAGGATTCTCTTGTCAATTGCGTGAGTCTCTGAGTGGTGTAGAAGATATCCGATACTATGCCTTCCTATATAAACTTGGCTGAGACCTCCACTTTTTTCCAGGAGCAGTTACTTAGCTTGAGTTGTCGAAGAAAATAGCATCCTAAATTCTTCTGATGGATTCTGTTGCGTATACTCAGGAAACATCTTAACCAGCAGATCATTTAGAGAGATCTGGATTGCATATGGCTTTATAAATCTCTTTTCTCTTTTAGCACCTGGCTGGTTAAGGCTATCAAGATCGAATCGAGTTACTTTTCTGTTTTTTCTGTTCCATTCTTTCGGGCATCTATCCTGATCACCTGATACTCCCCCCGCTCCTCTTCTGGAATGTGCTATTGAAGAACGATCGATAATTGTCGAGTTGGTGAGCTTTGAAGCTGCATTGGCTCACCACAACAGCGATGCCTACCAGAAGGCCGTTGCAGCCCTCCAGGGTGGATTGATCAGGGATATACGCCTCATCGAGGGGTGGGGAGGCCATTCAAAATAATGTGTGGCTGTTCTTCGCCCTGTGTTAAAATCGGCCGCTGCCATAACTGCAAAAGTCCGGATCGAATCTGCAATAGGTTGACAATAAAAAATAAGTCTTATCCAAAAGGCGGGATAAAAGTAATAGTGGTCAACGAAGATCTTGCCTTGTAATACAAAACTCCAATAACTCAAACGCTATCGGATGGAAAATAGTACCATATAATCGCATTATCTTACTTCTTACGGAGGAACTATGAGCGCATTTTTAGTGGTTGACACCAAAATCAACAACCCTGAAGCCTACGAAGAGTACAAGAAACTTGCCAGGCCCATCGTCGAGAAATTCGGCGGTGTTTACCGGGCTCGTGGCGGAGCCATGGAGATCCACCAGAGCGAACTCTGGAGTCCTACCCGTATTGTAATCGTCGAATTTCCTGATGTGGAAAGTGCCCAGACCTTTATTGATTCCGAGGAATATGCACCGGTAAAGCAAATGCGTCTAGATAATGCTGAATGTACGCTTTTTATTCTTGAAGGGTAAGTATTGACTATCCTTTAATACGACAACCAGCGCCCCCACCCCGACAGATCAACCGGAACTGAATGAATATGTTTAAGTCGGCAGAGAAACTAATGACAATGGATGAGAAAGCCTGGGCAAGACATTCAAACCCGATGAGTGTCTACACCCGCTTCAGTTGCCTGCCGCTGCTGTCGCTGGCAATTTGGTCGCGTGAGTATCTCGGACTCTGGTCGCTCATTCCAATTTCTCTCTCATTATTCTGGATATGGTACAACCCCAGAGCCTTTCCACCGCCAACCTCAACCAATAATTGGGCCTCAAAGGGTACATTTGGAGAGAGAATTTTTCTCAGACGCAAAAAACTGACAATCCCCGGCCATCATATCCGGATAGCCTATATCCTTTCAGTGCTCGCCGGGCTGGGGTTACCTGCTCTCATATACGGACTGTATACCAACCAACTACTGCTGATAGCCCTCGGCAACATGGTAACCATCTACCCCAAGGTCTGGTTTGTCGACCGCATGGTCTGGATTTACGAAGATATGAAAGATACAGAACCGGAGTTCAGGGAGTGGCTGAAACCTTGAACGTGATTTCAGCCGAATAAAAGAAAAGATACGATTTTTAACAACTCGAATTTGCAGGTAACCTGCTGTAGAGGTGATGGGGAACAAAATTAGAAGGTCGAGGTTATATCACAGGGAGAAAGGTCAGGTATCATCCGCTATTGCATGGTGATTTATGCGACAATTGACTTTTCGACGCAATTTCCGTCACATCGAAAATCCACTCTGAAAAAATCTAAAAAAGAGCAAAAAAGGTGTTGACCCTCTCCACCGCTTTTGGTAAATAATCGCCTCACTGCAGCGCAGCATTTGCGGGAATAACTCAGTGGTAGAGTGCAACCTTGCCAAGGTTGACGTCGCGAGTTCGAATCTCGTTTCCCGCTCCATATATAAAAAGCGGCTTTCAAATTTTTGGAAGTCGCTTTTTTCTCTCAAAATGCTGATTGCAAACACAAGGCCGGATCAAACCGGCCAATAGAATGACTACGTAACCTGAGTATATCAGGTACCGAAATTCTTAAAATAGAAGCTTGACTTCAAACAAGGGTTTTGGTAAATAGTCCTTCTCCAACAACGCATTTGCGGGAATAACTCAGTGGTAGAGTGCAACCTTGCCAAGGTTGACGTCGCGAGTTCGAATCTCGTTTCCCGCTCCATATATAAAAACGGTCTTCATTTTTTGAAGACCGTTTTTTTTTGCCTTGCCCTCATCACTCCTCACTTCAAAAAAAACCGCCAACCGGCCCAAGCCGATCAGCGGTTCAAAATCCCTGGGTATCCAGTCAGAAACCGGGGATTATCCGTTCTTGCGTCGCACCATCACTCCGGATGGCAACTTGACCCCCTGACGTTTCTGTTTCTCCGCCTCTTTGACCCGCTTGAGTACATTATCACGATACTTAGCCTGGAGTCCGAGCAGGAAATAGCGGAGAATCTGATCCTTGCAGGCCCGGTAATTCTTGTGTCCCCTGCTCCTGAAAAAAGCGCTCAATTCCGATTTACCCAAGGCAAAACCAGCCAGTGCGACAATCTCAAGAATTTCATCATCGCGCAAGTCAAAGGCAATTTTCAGCTTTCTGAGGATAATATTGTTGTCGAGGCGGTCCTCCGGAGCAGGTTGCTCCCCCTCACGCTTGCCGCGAATCCTGGTGATCAGACCATTGAGGAAAATTGCAAGATGCTTGTCATCTATATGCTTGAAGGCAGGATCATCATCCCGTTTGAGCCAGTTGCTGAGACGCGTCCGCGACACCCTGCAATCAGCTGCCGCAAAGGTCGCTATCATTTTGTCATCTTCAAGATCAAGTATATAGCGTACACGCCGTAATACATCGTTATTATCCACAATTACCTCCGGTCTTCACAAGCTGCCGCACCAATCCTGGTGCGTAATACTCTTTATTTATCAGCACTCACCGTACCAACCCAAAATGGTTAAGCCGGCCTGTGTGCGTTATTTCAAAGTTCTCATCCCAATTTCAGGCAGCACACTATAGCCGCAACGATAATCACTTGCACCGATTTTATGAAAATAGATCATCTTCACCCACAAAGCATAAAAAAATCCCCGTCAGGTGCTCTTTTAGTTATACGCACCGAACGGGGATAAAATCAATACAGGGGCTGTACCACGATATGCAAAGCAGCCCTGAAAAAGCGCCTCCCAGCTAGAAACTTGAGATCCACTACACTTTTAGTGTGTGGGTCTCAAAAGCGACGAAGAAGAGCGGCCTGATCGACTCGCTGCAGATTTACCCGAGGAGGAGAGAGTCGTTAGCCAGCTCCTCCCCCTGCGACTGGTAAAATTTGGTAAGCAGATCCTTAACGGTAAGATTCTCCTTCTCCTTGCCTTTAAGGTCGAGAATTATTCTGCCCTGATGCAGCATGATCAGCCTGTTGCCGAAGCCGATGGCGTGTTTCATATTGTGGGTAATCATCAGGGTGGTGAGGTTCTGCTCACGCACGATATCCCGGGTCAGGTTGAGGATCTGATTGGCGGTTTTCGGGTCGAGGGCGGCAATATGCTCATCGAGCAACAGCACGTCCGGCCTGATCATGGTGGCCATCAGCATGGTCAGCGCCTGGCGCTGGCCACCCGAGAGCAGGCCAACTGTATCCAACAATCTCTCTTCAAGGCCGAGGCCAAGATGGGCGAGTTGTTCGCGAAACATCACCTTATCTTTCTTTTTCACTCCCGGTGCCAGGCCACGTTTCATGCCGCGGCGAACTGCCAGCGCCATATTCTGCATAATGGTGGCAGAAGGACAGGTACCGAGCAGTGGATCCTGAAAAACACGGGAAATAAACTTTGCCCGCTTATATTCGGGCCAAGCGGTCACGTCGGAGTTGTTAATGGTGATGGAGCCTGAGTCAGGAAAAAAAGAACCGGCAATACAGTTTAAAAGCGTCGACTTTCCCGCACCGTTGGAACCAATCACCGTGATAAAATCACCCTCTTCAATCTCAAGATTGATGTTGTTGAGGGCAAATACCTCGTTGACACTCCCCTTATGGAAGTATTTCTGAATGTTTTGTAAGGAAATCACCGCTCGATAAGTCTCTTCTTGATTTGGGGGGTAATCAACGCACAAATTACCAGCAGAGCGGTAATAAGGTTGAGATCACTGGGATTGAACTTAAATGAACCAAACTCGACGCCGAGTGCCATGGCAATCACCAGTCGATACAGCACAGAGCCAAGCAGGGCCGCAATAAACGCACGCAGGATGGTTTTGCAACCAAATACCGTCTCACCAATGATAACCGAGGCCAGGCCGGCGATAATGGTACCAATACCCATCCCCACATCAGCCGCACCCTGATTCTGGGCCACCAGGGCACCGGAAAGCGCCACCAGGGCATTTGACATGCCGACACCGAGGATGATGATGGTATGGGTGTTTACACCAAGACTGGTGATCATCTGGGGATTGTCGCCCGTTGCCAGTACAGCCTGCCCCAGCTCGGTGCCGAGGAACCAGACGATAAAGCTCACAACCAACACGGCAAACAGCCCGAAGACCAGAATTCCTGCGTATTGAGAAGGAACCCCCATGGCAATTACCGGATCAAAAACGGTATCGGCACCAAGCAGGGCCACATTCGGCCCGCTCATGATGCGGATATTGATCGAGTAGAGGGCAATCATGGTGAGGATAGAAGCCAGCAGATGCAAAATCTTGAACTTGGTATTCAAGACTGCGGTAATCATACCGGCCAGAAAACCGCCTGCCACTGCCAGAAGCAGAGACAGGTAAGGGTTCAGGCCACTGGTGATAGCCACCGCTGAGATAGAGGCCCCCAGCGGCAGGCTGCCATCGACAGTCAAATCAGGGAAATCGAGAATCCTGAAAGTCAGGTACACCCCGATAACCATGATGCCGTAGACCAGTCCCTGCTCTACGGCACCAAGTGCTGCATAAATTGTCATATTTCAGTACCGCTCACTATTCGTAAATCTTGGTCGCTTTCTGCAGCAGTGCCTCAGGTGGGGTTACACCCATCTGTGCGGAAGCTTTCGTATTGATGTGCAGCTGGAGATCTTTCTGGAACTCCACCGGGATGTCGGCCGGCTTCTCACCGCCGAGGATACGCTGGGCAACAGCACCTGTCTGGTAGCCATGCTTGTAGTAATCAAAGCCCATGGCCGCAATCGCACCACGCTCAACAGAGTCGGTGTCAGCACAGAAGATGGGCAGCTTGTTCTGAATACCAATTTTCAACACAGACTCAAGTGCCGAGATAATAGTATTGTCAGTCGGGATGAATATCGCGTCAACCTTGCCTATCAGACTTTTTGCAGCCTGGTAGACATCTGCGGTCTTGGCGGCAGTTGCTTCAACCACCTCAAAACCCATCTTCTCGCCAAGTTCCTTGATGCCTGCCACATTGGCCTTGGAGTTTGCCTCACCTGCGTTGTAGAGGATACCGAGCTTTTTCAGGTTCGGCATATAGGTGAGAACCATCTCGATATGCTTATCGAGCGGCAGCAGATCGGAAACACCGGTGGTCAATCCGCCCGGATGCTCAATATCTTTTACCAGACCAGCTGCAACCGGATCGGTAACCGCGGTGAAAAGATATGGCCGTTTCATGTTCTCAGGAGCCTTGGCATTCGCCTGAGCAACAGCCTGGGCAGAAGGGGTAGCAATTGCCATAAGGAGATCAGGATTTTCACCGATCATCTGCTGGGCGATCTGAGTTGCAGTTCCCATATTGGCCTGAGCATTATGAACGTTGTATTCCACATCAATATTATTTTCTTTCAGGTAATCCTGAAAACCCTTCAATACCGCGTCCAGAGCTGGATGCTCAACAAACTGGTTAACTGAAATTGTGTAGGTCTGGGCGCTGACACTCTGCGCCGCAAGGCCGCATATGGCAACCATGGCCAGGGCCGCGAACATAATCCGCTTCATATCTTCTCCTCCGTCAGGTAATCATAAAAATCTGCCGTAAATATCCGGAAAACATCCTCGACAATCACAACTTTCTCTGCCATTGACGATGATGTTTTTAACGCCGAACATCTATACCATTATTGTCTTTTTGGCAATGTTCCATTTACCCAAAATCTTTTCACAATCGCTGACAAAAGCCCAATTTACCGCAACAAAACATGTATTCACGCGCTGATACATCAGCCTTTAAAGCTATTCCGCATGGTTCTGAGCAGGGAAAAAATTTCTGCTCCCGATGCAGTTGAACCAGCCTCCGAAAACGGTTTGCGAATCGCATCACTTTTGCAACGCAAAAAAGGATTGGTCGCTTTTTCAGTCCCAAGTGATGAGGGAGTCGAATGCCGGCCGGAGATTTTGGCCTGCTGCACTCCTTCAAGGCGCCTGGTTATCTCCCGGTTAGATTGCTCAACCTGGGCTGCGAACCTCAGATTCTGCTCCGTGTATTCATGGCCGAAGTAGAGCAGCGTGTCATCAGGCAATGCACCGATTACATTATTGAGCGAAACGTACATCTGTTCGGCTGTACCTTCAAAAAGGCGGCCACAACCGCCACCGAACAGAGTGTCACCTGTGAAGAGCCTGTCACCGAACAGATAACAGATACTGCCGGTAGTATGCCCGGGCGTATGCAGAGCCCTGCCACTCAGTTTGCCTATGGTGAGGCTGTCGCCGTCTTTTAATTGCCTTGTCAAATGTGCAATACGCAATGCCTCATTCTCAAAACCGTAAACGGCAAGCCCGGGTTGCTCAGCCAGCAAATCTTCCAGCCCTGCTATATGATCATTGTGATGATGGGTGCAGAGTGCCGCGACCAACCGTACCCCACTCGCCTCAACCTCCCGCCAGACTGGATAGGCCTCTGTAGGGTCAATTACCGCCGCCTCGCCCGTTGCCTTGCAGATCAGCAGATAACTGAAATTATCATAGCCACAGCAGATAGTTCTGACCTTCATTTCATCGCTTTCAATTACATTATCTAAAGTCATTGGTACGCTGGTCCTCCTTGAGCCTGGAGCAGTTTCTTTTGCCCTTTGACGATTTTTGGTTATAGTCATGGGCTATCAATAGCCTGAAAATCTGATAATCAATATTCGTCCCCTGTGGAAAAACACCTTCAGCTACGTACCCTGCATAATTTACTGAGGCTGATATTCCCAACTATACAGGATCAAGGGACAACAGGCAGTACCGTTATTCACCTGAAATACTGCAAGGAAAGACAATGCGCTACAGACGTTTTGGCAAGACAGAGCTACAAATGCCGGTCATAAGTTTTGGCTGCATGCGCTCAATGCACAGCTGGACAGACACCAATTTCAACCAGATACCAGAAGACTCTACTACAACACTTGAATCTATTGTCCGCACTGCACTCTCCCATGGTATAAACCATTTCGAGACAGCCCGCGGGTATGGCTCATCGGAGAGACAATTAGGTCTGGTTTTGCCGAAATTTCAACGTGACAAATATATTCTGCAGACCAAAATCGGCCCCACAGATGACCCGGAAGAATTTACGGCCAACTTCCACGACTCCCTAGCGAGACTCCAGGTGAAGCATGTCGAGTTACTTGCCATCCACGGCATAAACGACCACCAGTCACTCTGGCAAAGCTGCCGGCCAGGCGGCTGCCTTGCTGCAGCCAGGAAGCTGCAGCAACAGGGAAAAGCCCTGCATATTGGCTTTTCCGGCCATGGCCCGCTTGACGTTATCCTGGAGGCTATCAACCATGAGCAAGACGGCGGCTTCGATTTCGTCAACCTGCACTGGTACTATATTTATAACGTTAATCAGCCAGCTATAGAGCGCGCGGCAAAACGCGACCTGGGAGTCTACATCATCAGCCCAACCGACAAGGGTGGTATGCTGCACAACCCGCCTGAGACGCTAAAAACGCTCTGTGAACCAATCTCACCTATTCTGTTCAATGACAGCTATTGCCTCAGCCAGCCAGGAGTCACCAGTATCAGTGTAGGCGCGAGCAGAACAAGCGATTTCGACGAACATCTCAAGGCAGCGGACACCACTGAGCGGACACCACTGGTGCTCGATATCATCCGAAAACTTGAAGAAAGAATGGTAGAGAAAACCGGTCATAGACGCCCTGAAGCAAACTGGGATGAACTGCCCCATTGGAAAAACTGCCCGGGCACAATCAATCTGCGCTTTATCCATTGGCTCTACAACCTGCGCCGTGGCTGGGATTTAGAGGAATTTTCCCGCACACGCTATGGGATGCTGAACAATGGCAGTGCCTGGGTTCAGGGCAATGATGCCTCATTTATAAAAGCTGTTAATTTTGAGGAAATCCAGCAAAAGTATCCCGCAATAACCGAGTTGTTTCTTGAACAACTGCATAATGCTCATGCACTTCTCAAAAACGGGTGAGAACCTACCTGAACTCCCCATATGAACATCATGGCTGAAAACAAAACCCCCCAGGTGAAGGGAGGGTCACCTGGGGGGTTTTAGGGGAGGAGAAGAAAGAATGCTTATCTGCTGAATCTAGAAGCGGTTGCCACCACCGCCCATCATGCCTCTGCCCATTCCGCCGCCTCTAGGGCCTCGTGGTCCTACGTACTGGTCAACTCCGGCAGCCTCGGCTTTTTCTGTTATACTGGTGCGCAGATCAAAAAGCTCGCCTGCCAGTTTGCTCGCCGCCGCGGGATCGGGGTTATCACTGTTAAGCAGCGCACGATGCTCTGCCTGCTTCATGACCATCTGTTTGCGGAGATCTGCGGTATCGTTGTAGAAAGCATCAAGCTTCTCTTGAGTGGCTGGATCTAACTGCTGATAGTAACCGCCCTGCTGACCACAGTAACAACCAGCCGGATTTCCACCACCTCGACCCCAACCTGCCATTGCCACTGTAGAAACTGCCAACCCGGATACCAGAACCGCTGCAATTATTTTCTTTTTCATAACCTGACTCCTTGCAACATAATTTGTCTTTCTCTCAGTTGATGCATAATGCGATCAACTGGCTTGACATTGCCTTTTCACTTCTTGCAGAATATAAAGCAAGTCATGTGCCACATCGACCACAAAGAGACTAACTAACTAATATATTGTTGTTTATAATTCAAAACACTATCCGTGCCAGTCTGCCAGCCCCTTGCTGCTGTATAATTATTACCCACCCGCATCCGGCTGGTGAATACTTTTTTTCCGGTCATATGGTTGAAATACAAACAGACTTCCAGCCTATTTCCTCCCATGGCAGACAAAGCCGCGCACACAGAAAGAATTAAAATGATATGTACATGATATATTTACTCAAAAACAACGTAAGGCCATTCTGCAATGGTATTTCTTTATTAGATACAATACGTTATAAGAAAGGTATATGCACATTTCGCAAGACCAAGAGACTATCAGATTAAGTAATTACTCTTTAAATTTGATTAACTGACCAGGTAACGGTATTTTTCTTTGCACAAGAAACAGCTTTTCACCTTGTTGCGAAGGCGAGCAAATTTTAAAGCAGGATGCCAGGCGATAGCAGGCAGATAATCTGAAAATACATTCAAAAAACATGACGATGCAAGATAACCTGCGCAAGTATACCAAAAAAATTCTTGCCGCAGCCTTGTGCGCCCAGAGTTACAACCCGTTAAAAAACTATTTCATTCCGCTTGGAATAGCAGTTGCGCTCCCTATACCGCTTGCTCTTGTTCTCTTTCACAGTACTCACCTGGTTGTTGATTCCGCAGCGCCAAGCGGAACTCTATCTTCCTTGCTCGCCATGCAACCGGAATATTGGCTGTTGCTTATCCCGCCACTCATCTCAGGCTGGCTGTTCGGCATAATCGGCACCTTATACCAGGAGAAATCAAGAAAAGTACTGGAAAAGGTTGAAATTCTAAACAGGAAAGCAATCCTCGATCCGCTCACCGGTATTAGTAACAGACGCTATTTTCTTGAGAATTTCTCAGAAGAACTCGCCCGTAACAGGCGTAAAAGAACACCGCTTTCACTCGTCTTTATCGATCTAGATCATTTCAAGTCTATCAATGACAGGTTCGGACACCAGGTTGGAGCCGAAATTCTCAGTGTAGCGGCGGAGCATCTGGTACAAAACTGCCGACCATACGACAACCTGGCCCGCTGGGAAGGTGAAGAGTTCATCATCCTGTTGCCTGATACTGATGAGAAAAAGGCTCTGGGCTTTGCAGAGCGCATTAGGAACAGCTTTCTTGAAGGACTGAATACCTCAATCCCCTTACGAGTTACAACCTCAATCGGTGTAGCACAGTATAGCCCCGGCGACAGCGTCGAACAGCTGGTGAAAAAAGCAGACAAAGCGCTCTATCACGCCAAGGCTGTGGGGCGAAATACCGCCATCGCCTGGAGTTCACTGCAGATAAACGTAGAGTCCGAAGATTCCCGGACAACTGTTGCGTAAAACACACAATATCGAAATTTTTTACACTCTATTGTGCACATTTGTGCGGGTTATCAGGCATTGCCCTTCTATTTCGCCCAGCGAACACACCCCCCACAGGCCTTTTTACCACGCCTTATCAACCACATAAAAATCTACCCCACATCAAACACTCTAACTCTCTGAAACTGGACCGCATTTTGCATTTCATGTTGCAAATGTACGTACGACACAATTGTTCTATTAAAATATAACGGATTACCTATAACTTACAGAATGAACACAGCTAATTCAATTGCAATGCAGCACGTTACGCGCCGCCCATCCATCACAGCACTGCTGAGCACGGCAACTGTATCACTCTTCACCTGGCTCATCGCCTTTGTCGTCACAATAGTGAGTTTGAGCCTTTCCCTGTTATTCGGAACCATTCGGGCAATAACCAGGCTTTCATTCAGATGTATTATCTATATACTGCTGGGAACGCTCTTTCTGCTTGGACTGGTGCTCGGTGCTATTTTGAGCATCATCACGCTGGGTGCAATCAGTCTCCCTTAGCCCTAGCTACGTCGACAGGATTACAAGGGCTACCCGGAAACGAACCGGATATCCAAGGAACATTCGGCCAGGCGTCATCTTTTCACAGCAGCCGATTACGCTGGTTACTCTTTTTTGATATCCCGGTGGTAAACGTGCAGTTTTAAAAGTTTTTCGCCAGCCAATTCCTCCGCGAGTCTCTCCACCACTGCAACTGATCTGTGATGGCCGCCGGTGCAACCAATTGCTACTTTCATTTCGGCCTTGCCTGCCTGCCTGTTCTGCTCAATCAGAAATTCAATCATCGGCAATAATTTTTCAAAAAAAGAACTACCGGAGACACTCTCGAGCACAAAGCTGGCGACATCTTTTTCCAAACCGTTGCGGTCTCGCATTGCTTTTTGCCAGTACGGGTTAGGGAGAAACCGCACATCCCAGACCATGGTGGCATCGTCCCCCGGTGAACCATACTTGAACCCAAATGAAAAAATGGTCAGCTCAAACTCTTCAGTCGTGCTCTCCCCACCCATGCGCTCGCCTCTTCTATTTTTAACGTGTGATTACAATTTTTTTTATATCAGCTGATTTCAATATCATATTTCATCAACATACCCAGAGCTCCGGCTATACTGAGCCGTGCCTTTCGTATTCGATTCTCGTCAGGATCTATCAGGTAATTCCATGATGTGGCAAGATCAGCTTTCTCAAGGTTTGTCCTGTTAAAAATGGCATCGGCAAGATCACAACTGGTAAAGACCGCCTCGGTTAAATCAGCCTGAGAAAAATCTACCTCCTGAAGGTTGGAATGACTGAATACCGTCTTTCTCAGGCTGAGGTTAAAAAATGAGGCGTGACTGAATATACAATTATCAAACATAACCGAGAGTAACAGATCGCTACATCTCTCGAACTGCACCCCGAGGAGCTTGCTCCCTTTGAATTTGACATCTCTCAGCACGGTACCTGCCAGCTTCACCATGCTCAGATTACACCTTTCAAATTCGCACTCCATGAACTTCATACCCATCAGGTCTGTAGCTGAAAAATCACATTCCACAAAGGTGCAATATTCATATGTACCCTTTTTCAGCCGGGTGCTGGTAAAGTCCCGTTTCTCAAAAAACTCTTCTTCACAGTACAACTCACCCATCCTTCTTTCACCGCTCCCTGCGATTTGACTCTACCTTACAAGCGTCCCCCCTGCCAGATGAAGCACCCGCGGTTGAACTTCTTTTCGACCTGCTACCTGACGAAATGTCACCGCCGGATAGCCAAGAGCGATTACGCTGTAGATCTCTTCATTACCTGCCATAGCAAGCGCAGCCCTGGCAGATGTGCTCCTCTTGACAGCCTCCACTGCAAAACCGATCAGGCAACTCCCTAACCCCATGGTATGGGCAGCGAGAAGGATATTCTGGGTGGCCAGCAGCGCATCTTCGGCAGGGCAACTCGCATCTTTTCTACCAGTCACCACAATCGCCGCAGTTGCCCCGTGGAAGAGGCGATCCACACCATCTTCATCCCACTCCCGAAGCGCTTCTGCAACCGACTGGTAATAATTTTGGTAATATCGGTTCAGAGCATCATTGGCAAAAAACTTTGCCAGCAGACGGTATAACGGGTTGGCCGCCTGGGAGTTGAGTTTGCGATAAAAGTCTGCGGTCAGGTTGCCGAGTGCTTCCACATCTGCCCGCGTCGGTAAAATAACAAAATCCCACGACTGACTGTTGGTGCCGGATGGAGCGGTGATACCGATCTTCACCAGATCTTCCAACAGGGCCGTTTCCACAGGCTGGCTGGTATACTTTCGACACGATCTCCGCGAACGCATCAACTGCACCAGAGAGGAGCAATCGCATTCCTCGGGCTTCAAAACCTTCAGCTTCTCAGGAAATGTCTGGAAATCAAGGATGGCCGACACACCTTCAACGCTTACCGCCTCCAACGGGCATATGGCCGCACAATGGCCGCATTCCATACAATCCTGGTCCTGCCCGTTGTCAAATACGGCCTTCTCCTTCTTCAACGCCAGCAACCGATGCGGGCAGACATCTACACAGAGAGCACAACCCGTGCATACCTCGCCATTAATAACTACACTGTCTATGTTTACAGGATTTTTCATTATCCTCTGTCGGAAAGTCGTAATAAATTCTGTCAACCCGGATTTCCCATGAGTATTTTGCCGGAAATTGATGTATTCGGGTTAAGCGCTTGCCAATAAAAATTATATGGTACACAATACCCACCCTGCGAACTATTAACAAGTTTCCATGGTTACGCCACTTGCTCAAACAGAGGGCTGCCATTTCACTACTTTTCGTAAACAGCGGAACACCGTTGAGGCGATAGATAATGCATAACATCCTGCGGCACTGGAAGCGCCGATATAATTACAGCGAAGTGATCAAAGTGTGCCTGCCGCTGGTGCTGGGTATGTCTGCCACCACGGTAATGGAGTTCACCGACCGCGCCTTTTTAAGCAATTACAGTATAGAGGCAATTTCCGCCGCAGTCCCCGCTGGTATTACTGCATTTCTGTTCATCGCTTTCTTTGGGGGCGTGGGCAGCTACGCCGGCGTGTTCATCGCCCAGTATTACGGCAGCGGTGCAAATGACAGAATCGGCAAAGTACTCTGGCAAGGCATTTACTTTACCCTCTTTTCAGGCCTGGTTTTCTGGCTGCTGGCGCTCTTCGCCACCCAACCGATATTCGCCCTGGCCGGACATGAACCGGCGGTACGCGAACTTGAGGAGATCTATTTTTCCATACTCTGCAAGGGCGCTGTCCTGCAGGTGGCCGCAAACACTCTGGGAACATTTTTTACCGGCCGGGGAATCACCCGGCCGGTGATGCTGATAACCTTCGCCTCTGTCCTTCTCAATATTCCGCTCAACTACGCACTCATTTATGGCCGTTGGGGATTGCCTGAGATGGGCATCACCGGCGCAGGTATCGCCACTGTACTTGCCTGGGGAGTCAATGCGCTGATCCTGGCCGTACTGATTTTCTGCAGAAAAGACAATTGCAGATTCGGGATTTTCAGCGGCTACAGACTCAATACAAAGCTGTTTAAAAGACTTTTGCACTATGGCATTCCGGGCTCGTTGCAGTTCACCCTCGACATCCTGGCCTTTACTCTCTTTATTCTTTTAGTGGGCCGCATAGGTACTCTTGAACTTGCCGCCACCAACATCGTACTTTCCATCAATGCCGTGGCCTTTATGCCGTCCATGGGCGTCAGTCATGGGGTAAGCATCATGGTGGGCCAGGCGCTGGGCAAGGGAAAACCAATCCTCGCCAAGAGGGCAATCTGGTCATCGATTCATCTTTTAATGCTCTACATTCTGTTCATTGATCTGCTCTTTATCTTCTTCCCTGAACAGGTGCTGAGCCCCTTCATCCATGGTGAGCGGGACACGGAATCTGTGGCTGCCATCATGACGACTGGAGCGGCCCTGTTAAAGATTATCTCCATCTACCTACTGCTGGACGCGCTCTATATGGTGTTTAGCGGAGTTTTGAAAGGTGCGGGCGATACCCGTTTTATTATGGTGAGTGTGGGGATTTCTTCCCTGGTCTGCCTGGTGCTGCCCGTCTATCTCGGCATCACCAGGTTCGGTATGGGAATTACCGGAGCCTGGTCCTGTGTCCTGCTGTTTGTAGTAGCCCTGTTTCTACTCTCTGCCGGGCGATATCTCACCGGGAAATGGCAACATATGCTGGTGATTGAAAAAGAAGCACGACATAAAAAAACGGATTGAGCCTGAATGCATCCGGCCCAATCCGCCATCATGAATTGCAGAAGTTTGAAATTCACATCGTAACTCATTGGCGATCAGGCTGAAAATGTGCTGAACATTTCCAATGAACTCTGCAGGATATCCAGGTTGAACGGTTTATTGAGTGTGCCGGCGAAACCGTAATCAGCATAATCGGTCATCACGGGATCTGTGCCGAGTCCGCTGGAAACAATGACCCGTGCTGCGGGATTAATGGCCAGGATTTCCCGGGTAGCTTCTTTGCCCCCCATCCCTGCCGGAACCATCAGGTCCATTATGACCAGATCGTATGGTTCACCGTCGCGGAACTTCTGCTGATATTCTGTGACTGCCAGTTCACCTTCCTCAACCAGGGTTGCCTGGTAGCCAAGGTAACTCAACATGTGACAGGTTATCTCTCCAACCATCTCCTCATCATCCAGAATGAGGACTTTACCTTTGGTGCTTATATTCGACAATTCAATATTCTCCCACTATTTTCCACTCTTCTCCCCCGGAGAAAAAGCAGCAGGGATACTATGCCAGATGTGTTTGATTCCAGTCAATAAAATTAGCTTGAAACAGAGCAGAAATTCGATTTATCCAGCCTTTGCAGCAGGCCGGTTTTTTCTAGGTGAGATGAAATATGGTAAGCTGCCAGAAGCAGGAGTTTGCTAAAATTCATGGACCTGAACATCAAACATAAAATCCACAGGGAGCTTCTCGGGCCCCGTCTGGTGGAGATCTTTGACACCAGGGAAAGCCGCTTTCTCTATTTCGGTGGGAAGTACCTGCAGTCTCAGATGCTGCACAACGAACCGGAGCGGCTTGCACTGGTCTATACACGCTACATGGTCTCGGCGCTATTGCTGCTCCCGGAACTTCGCCGGGTACTGATCATAGGCCTTGGCGCTGGCTCACTCATACATTTCCTACGCCATCATTTCCCTGATTGCCATATTGATTGCGTTGACCACTCGAAACGGATTATCGAGATCGCCGAGGATTTTTTTGAGGTAAAGGAATGTGACCGGGTGGCCATTCATTGTTGCGACGGCAGGGAGTTTCTGGCCTCGCCCCCTTCACCTTTACCGTATGATCTCATCCTCATTGACGCTTTCGATGAAGAGGGCATGGCCACAGGAATCTATGAAGCTTCATTTTTCACGCTCTGCAGTGACAGATTACACCCGGATGGCGTGGCCAGCTTCAATATCTGGCACAACAAAAAGACTGTCATTTCAAGCGTAATCAGGGGGCTGCAGAGTAGTTTTCCACACAACTACCTGCTGCCAATACCTTACAGGGGCAATGTTATCGCCAATATGCTGCACAAGCCAATTGCCTGGCAACGGTTATTGCCCGGAAAAGCACAGTCCAGAAACCTCCAGGAGAAATACCAGATAGAATTCAACACCATCGGCAAGCTGGCAATCAGAAAAAACATGAAACTGCCAGCACGCTTACGCTGGTTTCTGCGATACCTCTGACATCCACTCCCCTCTCCCCTAACTCCTCTCTTCATTTCTTACAATTGGTATCACAACATATTCCCGATGTTGTCTGCTGCCCCTTCTCTTATGCGTTCCAGTTGATCATGGAGATCGGCGATCTCTTTCGACCAGTAGGCATGGGTGCCAAAGTCGTCCACCACCCGGGTCATACCGTCTGCTGCCACCTGATGGGCGCACCAGGCCATATAATGAACAAATCGCATGGCTCTGAGCGGCTCGATCATCCTGAAAGAGCGACGGTCGAAACGTCGGAAGGTTTCATACCCTTCAAGAAGAAGATCCATCTCGACGAAAGCATCCTCGAGGGTTCCCGGTAACAGCATCCAGATATCCTGCACCGGCGGGCCCATGACCATGTCATCGAAGTCTATCAGGTAAAACGACTCTCCCGGCCGGTAGATAAAGTTGGCAAAATGACAGTCACCATGAATACGGATAGGCTGGACTCCTTCAAATACCGGCTCTATCTCAGCGATAATTTCCTCAATAACCCGCTTCAGGGCAGGTTGTGTTTCGGGCGGCACCTGTCCGGAAGCAAGCAGATAATCGAGCTGCTGTCTGGTGGATTCAGTAGGGGACATAATCGGCCGACTACGTGACTGTTTTCTCTCTCCAATAGCGTGAACACGACCAAGCAGCCGGCCAAGCTGCAGCCACTGCTCGTCATCAAATTCATCGACACTGCGGCCGCCACGCTTTGGAAACACTGCAAAATTCGCACCTTCGTGATTACCGAGGGTCTCGCCATTTTTCAGCGGCAGCGGAGCGATAACCGGAATTTCCTCCGTTGCAAGCTCAGCCAGGAACTCATGTTCCTCTTTGAGCGCTTCGGTGGACCAGCGACCGGGACGATAGAACTTCACCACCAGACCATTGCCATCGTCCTGCTCAAGCTCGTAGACCCTGTTAATATAGCTATTAAGTGGACGAAACAGGTTGGTCAGTTCAACACCGAGATGTTTCTCAACCAGGCCGAGCACCAGGTCCGGGCCCAGATCGTGAAAGATGTGGTCTTCATATTGAGTTATCTGCATATCGCTCCCAGCCTGCACTGGCTGTTGTTTTTTTATTGATCACCGGAAAGATTAATCTATGTTATATGGTATTTCCCAAACAGTAGATTAACACATCGTTACCTTTATCACCGGTAAATCGTAATGCCCCAGGTCCCGGAAAAATACATGCCACCACCAGCGCACCAGCTGCCTCTTCAGGAGAATGGGATTGTCGCCACATCCGGATATTGCCGGAAATGTAAAGTGATTCATGGTCTTCCCATGGGCAGAGCACAGTACCATTGCCAGGAATTGATACACCATTTTCAGCAGAATGAAACCATCGATCTTGACTTCGACAAAGAATCAACAGTAACGGGCAGAGCCGAGAGGCAGCTCTCCACCGACTACCTTTTCGGTAGAGCACGGGGCAAGATGTTCGGGGTACTCGAATGCCTTGACACCGAGGGTACAACCGTCATTATTCGGGCCTTTTCAGGCCAGTACAATGGCGAGTGGAGCGTAGCCGGCTGGGCACCTCCCCTGTTTGATCTGACTGAATTCAAAAACACCAACAACCCGGTTGAACGGCAGATAAAGGCACTTGGAACGCAGATGGAGGGGCTGGAACACGGTTCAGAAGAGTGGCGCACACTCCGCCAGATGAGACGGAGCATGTCCCGCCAGTTGATGAAGGATCTTCATGGGCTGTATCAACTTCACAATTTTCGTGATCAGGTTGTCAGCCTCAGCAAAGCCTATGCAGGTGAAAACGGTATCCCCACCGGCACTGGTGACTGCTGCGCGCCGAAATTACTTAACCACGCAGCCCGAATGCGGCTGACCCCGGTTTCCATCGCGGAATTTTACTGGGGACTTGATAATAAATCCAATACCCGCCATCATGGCCGCTTTTATCCTTCATGCAGGGAAAAGTGCCAGCCGATACTCGGCTACCTGCTCTGCGGAGCGCAGGAAAGTGACAAAGGTGAAAGAGCAGCGAACAAGGGCTATACAGGTGGCAATGATATACGGTGATATAGAAATAGTCGATGAAGACCAGCAACTGGTGGTGATCAACAAGCCCGGCGGGCTGCTGTCCGTGCCCGGCCGCGGCGCCGATAAGCAGGATTGCGTCACCAGCCGGTTGCGGCAGATCTATCCGGAAATGATCGAGCAACCATCGGTACACAGGCTCGACATGTACACCTCCGGCCTGATGGTTGTCGCTATTACCCGGGAAGCGCACCGACATCTCAACCGGCAGTTTGAACAGCGACTGGTCGACAAGGAATATACAGCGCTGCTGGATGGAGAGATCCAACATGAATCCGGTGAAATCGAGCTTGCCTTTAGGGTGGACCTGGACAACCGCCCCCTGCAGATGTATGACCCTGTTCATGGTAAAATGGGTACCACGCGCTGGAGCCTGATTGGCCATGAGAATAACCGCAGTCGGGTGCATTTCATCCCCCTTACCGGCCGTACTCACCAGCTCAGAATCCATGCTGCCCATGAACTTGGCCTTGGTTTTCCAATAGTTGGTGACAGTCTTTACGGCAGGGGCGTTGATGGCGACCGAATGCTGCTCCATGCCAGTATGCTCAGCTTTATCCACCCCGTTTCCGGAGAACGATTGAGCTACACCTCAACACCACCCTTCTGAAATCAGAAGAGAGCAGCCTCTCTCCCTCATTCGCCCATTCTCAGGGCTGTCGGCGCATATATCACGTGCAGGTACAATTTGACCCTTATCAAATTATTATGTTACGATGGAGCATCAGCCTGACAAGCAAAAAGATCACAAATTATCTTTCTTGGATATATGCTGTAACGGAGAAGAGATCATGCTTAGTGCGCTCCCCTCTCAGAAACTTCAGGCCTTAGTGGTTATCATGTGCGCACTCAGCGGCAATCCTGCTGAAATGGAGTCGACCTCAGCCGGGAAAACCACCCTTGATGTGTGGTTCCATGCCGGGCAGGAAGCCGAACGCGAGATTATTCAGGAGCAGGTTATCCGTTTCAACGAAAGCCGGAAAACGGTGGAAGTGAACCTCACCTTTATCCCCGAACGCGACTACAATGCCCAGATCCAGGCCGCAGCAATGGCTGACGATTTGCCGGATGTACTCGAGTTTGACGGCCCGTACCTCTACAACTATGTCTGGCAGAACCACCTGCTCCCCCTCGACGACTATATCCCGCAAAAAATCAAAGAGGACCTGCTCCCCTCCATCATCGCCCAGGGAACCTACCAGGGCAGCCTGTATTCTGTGGCGACTTTTGACTCGGGGTTGGGACTTTATGTCAATAAAGACATGCTCGAGGCCATTAATGCCAGGATCCCAACCTCGGCCGGCGATGCCTGGACCATTGATGAGTTCAACACCATCCTGACCAGACTCTCTGATGAAGACCCGGACGGTGCAGTGCTTGATCTTAAGCTGAACTATAGCGGAGAGTGGTACAGCTATGCCTTCTCCCCTGTTCTGCAGTCTGCCGGAGCCGACCTGATAAACCGGGAGACCATGTTCGCCACCGGCGTACTGAACAGCGACTCTGCAGTGACTGCCCTGAAGTATATACAAAACTGGGTAGCGCAGGAATTGGTGGACTACAACACCGACGATGCCGCCTTTACCACTGGCAGAGTGGCAATCTCCTGGGTTGGCCACTGGGAATACGACCGCTACTCCAAAGCGCTTGGTGAAAAACTCGCCATTGTTCCCCTCCCCGATTTCGGCAGCGGCAGCAAAACCGGTCAGGGCTCGTGGAATTGGGGCATCACCAAAGCCTGCAGTAACCCGGATGCAGCGATTGACTTTTTAAGTTTTCTACTGGAAACGGACCAGGTTCTCGCCATGGCTAATGGTAATGGTGCTGTCCCGGCCACCAAAGACGCCATCGCCAAATCAGATCTCTATGGCCCGGACGGACCACTTCACCTCTTTTCCGAGCAGCTACTGGAAGGCTACTCAGTTCCGCGACCACGTACCCCCGCGTACCCGATAATCTCTTCAACCTTTCAGAGCAGCTTTATGAAAATCATCAACAAGGCACCAATACAGGATACCCTGGACCGGGCAGCGAAGCTGATAGACGAAGACATTGAGGATACGGGATACAAGTCTGTCATAAAGTAGACTCGCCGCAATGGAGGTGCTTCACTTCGCACTATGCTTCCTGGAGCGTTTTTTGCGTAACAACCATGAAAAAACCACCTCCGCCCTCTGGTCGGGCGGTAACATTCAGCACATTTTTTTTTACAGCTCCGGCACTCACCGGGCTTACCATTTTCGTGCTGCTGCCGTTCGTGCTGGCAATTATCCTGTCACTGACCAACGTGCGGCTCGGCTCACCAGTACCATCAGAATTTGTTGGCCTGCGTCAGTATCAGCGAATCCTCTCCGACCCCACCTTCCGACAGGCTATTATCAACAATAGCCTCTTTGCCGCAGTGGTTGTTCCCCTGCAGACCATCTGCGCCCTGTTGCTGGCCCTGATGCTGAACACCCCGCTTCGCGGTATGGCAGTCTTCAGGACACTCTTTTTCATGCCGGTGATTTTCCCACTCTCGCTGGTGGCTGTAATCTGGGTGCTTATCCTGGCACCGGGTCCGGACGGGATGCTGAACAGCTTTCTGGAATATGTCACTTTCGGTCACTGGCAACCAAAAAATTTTCTGCGAGACCCATATCTCGCCCTGCCCTCAATAATGCTCACCTCAATCTGGCAGGGCGTCGGCTTCCAGATGATCATTATCCTGGCCGGACTTCAGGCTATACCCCAAAACCTTTACGAAGCAGCCGCAGTCGATGGAGCCAATCGGCTGCAGCAGCTTTTCCGCATCACCTTACCCATGCTCCGTAATACCCTGTTGTTCGTGATCCTGGTCACCACCATTCTCTCCTTCCGGCTCTTCGATCAGGTACAGGTGATGACCAGAGGTGGACCCAACGACGGTTCAACCACCGTTATGTATGAAGCAGTGCAGACCGCCTTTGTGCGTTTACAAATAGCAAAAGGATCTGCAATGACCGTGATACTTTTTCTCATCGTGTTGCTGCTCACGCTCATGCAGCGCTATCTGGTTCGGCGCAGTACGTTGGCTAATAAATCCGGATCGGGAGAGCATAATTCATGAAAAGAAAGACAACTCATCTACTGCTTCGCTATAGCGTGATAATTGTACTTGGTATCAGCGCCACCGTCTTTATCTCCCCGCTGCTGGTAATGCTGATCGGCAGCCTGAAACCCGATGATAAGGTATTGATTGAATCAGGGTCCCTGCTCGCTTTCCGGCCCACCGGGGCCAGTCTGCAAAACTATCGTGATGTCTTCAGGCGTGCCGACTTCCTGCGATATTGCCTGAACTCACTCTATATCACAACCACAGTGGTAGTGGTGGGGCTTGCCATCAACTCCATGGCAGGCTATGCCTTTGCCAGACTCCGCTTCAGAGGCCGAAAGCTGCTCTTTGCTGCCGTGACCGCAATCATGATCATCCCGCTGGAAGCCATCGCCGTGCCGCTCTTTTACCAGGTCACCATGCTCGGCTGGCGCGACACCTACCTGGTGCAGATTCTCCCTTTCGTGGCCAACGCTTTTTCCATCTACCTCTTCTACACCTTTTTCCTTGAACTGCCCCGTGAGTTTGAAGAGTCCGCCTATATTGACGGGGCTGGACTTTTCAGGACATTTTTCGCCATCATTCTGCCAAATTCCAAACCGGTTTTCGCCACCGTAGCCATTCTTACCTTTCTCTCGCACTGGTCCGTTTTCCTCTGGCCTTTAATGGTGACCAGCGGTGAGAGAGTACGACCGCTACCGCTTGGCATTGCAATGTTTTATACCCTGCCCCCTCTGCAATGGGGAGATATCTTCGCCTTCAGCGTAATGATGGTACTGCCGGTACTTGTTGTTTTTCTCCTGTTCCAGGGCTGGTTTGTGCGTGGCGTGGCAGCCACTGGAATTAAAGGGTAAATCCATGTCCAGGGTTGAATTCAAAGAGGTAACAAAGATATTCGAGCCCGACACCTGTGCCTTGAATGATTTTTCACTCACCATCAGGGATGGTGAGTTTATGGTGCTGGTTGGGCCGTCAGGCTGCGGTAAATCCACAGCCTTGCGCCTTTTGGCAGGCCTTGAGCAATGCAGCAGCGGAGAGGTATCTATAAATGGGCAGCGCGTCAACGAACAGACGCCCCAGGAGCGAAACGTCGCCATGGTTTTTCAGAATTACTCGCTCTATCCGCACATGAACGTTCGAAAAAACCTTGAATTTCCGCTAAAAGTACGGGGGTATGGCCGGGACCAGATACGGAAAAGAGTTGTAGAGGCCGAGAGAATATTATCGCTTGGTGAGCTGATGAACCGTAAACCTGCTCAACTTTCGGGCGGCCAGAGTCAAAGGGTTGCCATGGGCAGGGCCATCGTTCGTGAGCCCACGGTTTTTCTGATGGATGAGCCGCTCTCAAACCTCGACGCCAAACTCAGGGTACAGATACGGCGTGATATTGTTTCGCTGCAGCAGAACATGGGCACCACCACACTCTACGTCACCCATGATCAGGTCGAAGCCATGACACTCGGCCATCGGGTGGCCATACTCAGCGGAGGGGAACTCCAGCAGGTCGCCAGCCCTGCAACACTCTATAACCGCCCGGCCAACATTTTTGTGGCAGATTTCATAGGCACTCCCGGCATGAACCTGTTCCAGACTCATCTTGGGCATACGGCAGACGGCCTACCTGGGATTTACTGGAACAGCACCGTGCTCCCCTTACCACGCCAATTGAGTAAGGTACTTGACCCGGCAGGAATGCAGCCGGGTGATGCGCTTATCTGCGGGCTGCGGCCGGAGTCGTTTCGGTTGCCCAAAACGACAGAGGCCGCAACCGGTCAGGTTGAGATCACCATAACCGGTCGTGAACTCCTCGGGCATGAAACCCTTCTCTACTTCTCTTCACCGAAGAGCACCGTCGCCGAGCCAACCGAGACCCTTCAGCAACACGTCATGGCCGCCCGACTGCCAGGCAATCTCCACCAGCTACCGGAAAAGATCCTCCTGGCACCGGATCTGACACAGCTGCACCTCTTTAACCTGCAGGGCGTGCGACTTGAATCACACCCCGAGCATTCATCACTCTCCTGAAATTCTATTGAGTTACCGTTGGCATGCTGGTTACAATTCGGGGTAAAAACGTTGCCGGGCCGAAATAATACGACACACCACCGGCCGATATTGCAAGAAAACTGAAGGAGTGAAATGATAGGTGCCAGCCACACCCGCCAGTAAGAACCTATCATACAACAGGCCAATGGGTGAAGAAGATGGATGGAATAGCCCTTCGCTTCTGGTATAGTTGTGCCATGAAAAGCAATTGGAATTATCAGGATATCATCGACCTTGAGTACTTTTTGCAGCGTGACGTCAAAGTCCGTACCGAAGAACTGCAAAAACGGGACCGTGAAATATATTTGCAGCAGGCCAAGACCAACGATGAGCCAGGCGGATTAACCGAACAAACCGATCCCCCCGCTCTGTTAAAGTTTTGGCTGGATGCCCGTCGAAAAACGTCGCCCGCAGATACAATTCTACCTGGAAATTACGCTGCGGAGGCCCATGGACTGCTGCGGATTCTGCTTATACTTCTCGGGCTTTTTATCGGCAGCTCAGCAGGCTTTGCTTTTTTTGGCTATTCCGGTTCTACCCCAATAAATGTACTGAATTTTCTGGTTGTCTTCGTATTCAGCCAGCTGGTAATGAGCCTGCTTCTACTTTCGCGGGGATTATTTGCCAAACTGGGGAAGAGAAGCGCTAAGCTGTCAAATACCCTATCCTTTCAGTTTGTTGCTACAGCTGTTGCCCGTCTGGGTGCTTGGCTGCTGCGCCGCAATGAACAGGAAATGGACGCTGAAAAACGCCTTACCATGCAGGCCGCACTTGGCAGAATTCAAGCCACAGACAGCATCTACAGGGGTATATTCTACTGGCCTCTGTTTCTGGTCGTACAGCTTTTCGGAATATGCTTCAATTTCGGGCTGCTGGCAGCAACCATGCTGAAAATTGCAGTCAGCGATATCGCTTTCGGCTGGCAGTCCACCTTGCAGTTTTCTGCCCAGTCTCTCTATAATTTCATAAGTTGGCTGGCTCTCCCCTGGTCCTGGTTTCTCCCGGCCCCGATCGGGCATCCCGGTCTCAGCGAAATAGAAGGCAGCCGCATAGTTTTGAAGGAAGGTATCGTTAACCTGCAGACACCAGATCTGGTATCATGGTGGCCATTTTTGCTGCTTTCGGTTCTGTTCTACGGGCTGTTTACCCGACTGCTGTTTTATGCCTGGGGTAAATTCTCCGCCCAACGTGCTGCAAAACGCCTCAAATTCGATACCCCGTCAGCTCGACAGATAGTGCGACGCATGAAAACCCCGGTGGTACGCACCCAGGCCGGACCTGAGTCTGATGCATTCACAGCTACACACGCAATCGAACCAGCAGATCTTGAGGTTCCCAGGCAGGAACCTCAAGATCTGCAACCAACTACTTTACTGCTGCCAGATGAAATTCATGATTCTTGTGATCGGCAGCAACTGGCTCACATTCTGGAGCAGGAAGGCCTCACCATAGCTGACACCCATCGCTTTATGGCCGATTACGAAAAAGACCAGCAACTGTTGAAAAAATTCCACCAATCCGAGTGGGCCGATTCTGCCGGAATCACTATTATACAAGAAGCATGGATGCCACCACTGGTGAGCTTTTTAAGCTATTTAAAAGAAATGCGTGGCGCAGTCGGTTCCCTGCCCATAACGATCCGATTGACCGGCAAGCCGGACACCACCTCGATTTTCACGCCAGTGAGCGACGAACTCAGTCTCAAAGTGTGGCAGCAAAAACTCGATACCCTGGGCGACCCGTATATGGAAATCCGGCCGCTGATTGAGGAATAATGACTGATAAAACAAATAGTTCAAATTCTCTTGCAGCACCGGAAATCGCCCTGCTCGGTCACCCGAACGAGGGCAAATCTTCGGTGCTTTCCACCCTTGCCGAAGATGATTCTGTACGGGTCAGCGCAATTCCTGGCGAGACCACTCAGTGCAGGACCTTTCCTGTGGTGATCGACGGGCGGGAACTCCTTCGCTTTACCGACACTCCAGGCTTTCAAAACCCTTTGCGGGTGGTGGCAGAGATGCGTAAGATCGCTGCTGTCAGCAGTGACGCCGTACGTGATTTCCGGGCGCAATTCAAAGATGTCCCCGAACTTCGAGACGATATCGAGCTGTTGCTACCGGTTGAGCGGGGAGCCGGCATTATTTATGTGGTTGATGGCTCCCGGCCGGTGCGCAATGTGGACAGAGCAGAAATGGAGATCCTCCGCCTCACCGGCAGGCCGCGCATGGCCATCATCAATTGCAAGAACGACGATTTCAGCCAGCTCGACAACTGGAAGAACGAGTTTCGCAAAAACTTTAACTCCAACCGGGTATTCAACGCCCACCGCGCCACGTATGCAGAACGCATCCTGCTGTTTGAAGCGCTGAAATCTATTGATCAGGACTGGCAGCCAACCCTGGATGGAGTGGTCCGTGCTTTTCGCAGAGACTGGGAAGCACGAACTGAAGCGACAGTGGATATCCTGCTTGAGTTGCTGACCGAGTGCCTCAATTACTCTGTCTCCGCCGGGCTTGGTGAAAAAACTGAAGACCAGAATCTAGCCCAGCAAAAATTGCTGCACAAGTACCGCAGTTCCATCGCCAGCAAGGAACGCAAAGCCCACGAACAGATTCGCGCCCTGTTCAAACACAATATTTTCAACTACCAGTTACCACCGCACTCCATCCTCAACGAAGATCTTTTCAGCGAGAAGACCTGGCACCTGCTGGGGATGAGTAAGAAACAGGTCGCTATCGCCGGTGCCGTTGGTGGAGCCGTGGTCGGAGCCAAACTCGATATACTGGCAGCCGGACTCTCCTTCGGGGTATTTACCGGCCTGGGAAGTGCGGCAGGTGCCATCGGTGCACTTGCCGGTGGCAAAAAATTGAGTAAAATAAAAAATGTTCTCGGCCTCAATCTGGGTGGTGAACAGCTGAAAATCGGGCCTGCCACCAATATCAGCCTGATGCTCATACTCATCAACAGGGCTCTGCTCTTTTACCAACACACCATCAACTGGGCCCATGGGCGTCGGGACTATCAGTCACCGCAGCAATCGCGTGATCTGGCCGTACCGGAAACAGCCGGTTCAGAAGGCTTCACCACTGCCTGGCCGGCTGAGAATGTACGTGTCTGCAAGGCATGGTTTTCTGCCGTGACCGGCGAGAAAAACAATATTGCCGAACATGGTCTGAAGCTCTCACAAATTCTCAAAAGTGAAATGATGCGCATCTCTAACAGCGACAGTGATAACCACGCCATTAAGTAGATGGATCTTATTATGGAACAGACAATCACCACCGAAGCAAAACCGATCAAGCTCTGGCTTCCGGATATCGATACCGACACTCTCCAACAAGCCAAAAACCTTGCCAATCACCCCGGGCTGGTGGGCCATGTCGCCATCATGCCGGATGCCCATGTTGGCTATGGCATGCCAATCGGGGGTGTCGCAGCCACCAAGGATATCATTATTCCAAACGCTGTCGGAGTCGATATCGGCTGTGGTATGTGTGCAGTACAAACTTCACTGCATAACATCGGCAGGAAAGAACTGAAAAACATTCTGGCCGGTATCAGGCAGCAGGTGCCGCTCGGCTTCAAGCACCATAAAAAGGCCCAGCCTCCTCACTATATGCCCAAACCTCCCGGGGGAATGACCCTGCGCGATCTGCCAATCGTTTCGAGGGAATATAGTAGCGGCAGGTGCCAGGTCGGCACTCTCGGTGGAGGCAATCATTTTATAGAGATCCAGAAAGGTGATGATGGTTATATCTGGTTGATGATCCACTCGGGCAGCAGAAATATCGGCTACCAGGTGGCCAATCATTACAACAAACTGGCTATCGAATACAACAAGCAGCAGGGTATGATCGTGCCCCCGAACTGGCAACTTTCTTTCCTGCCCATCGACTCCCCCCAGGGCCGCCTCTATCTTGCTGAAATGAGATACTGTGTGGATTTTGCATTATGTAACAGACGACTGATGATGGAACGGGTCATCGACGTAATGCAACAGTTTTGTCCGCCGGTGCATTTCTCTGGAATGATCAATGTAGCTCATAATTACGCTGCTTTCGAGCAACATTTCGGTCAGGAGGTCATCGTCCACCGCAAGGGGGCGACACGGGCCGGAGCCGGTGAAACCGGCATCATCCCCGGGTCACAGGGGACATCCAGTTATATAGTCAGCGGCAGAGGAAACCCCGATAGCCTCTCTTCCTGCTCCCATGGTGCCGGTCGAAGGCTCGGTAGAAAGCAGGCCCAGAAAAGCCTTGACCTCGCGGAGGAGGTCAAGCGACTGGACAGGCAGAATATCCTCCACACCATTCGCAGTAAACGCGATCTCGACGAGGCCGCAGGAGCATATAAAGATATTGAGGAAGTCATTTCCCAGCAGCAAGATCTCATCGAAACAGAAACCAGGTTGCAACCATTGGCTGTAATTAAAGGTTAACTCAATATTTCACGGTCCTTGCGCCAAAACTTCCAACCGGATAGCCCCTGCAATGATTTGAAATTATTACTATTAATCTAAACCTCTCTGTGCAGTTCCGCACCCCGTGCTTTTTTGCACCCCCTGTGCATTTCTCTCACCCTTTGCCTTTATTCGCACAATCGACCATTTAGCCAAACCACCCTGTGCTTTTTTGCACGTCGTATTGTTGCCATAATTCCCAAATGCATCCCCCCCTTGCAACTACTCAATTTTTAACTCGTACTTACAGACATTTAACCCCCAAGACTCAACTCACGCACCTCAATGGCACTTTAATTGCTATCTAGCGGCAAGATACGTCGCCTTTGCCAGATAAGTGTTTTCTGGAAAGGCCGAGGAATAGATAGTTGCATTTTAAAAAATTGGGTTTCCGAATCGCCCTGAACAAAAGAGGAGTGTCTCATGTCAGCTACATTTTACCCATATGTGGGTGCGTTTATCTGGATCAGTATTCTGCTAGTTTTAGGTGCCTTTTTACGTGCCAAAATCCCTTTCCTGCAAAAAGGGCTCATCCCATCAGCGCTGATTGGCGGTATCATCGGTTTCATCCTGATGAACACAGGACTCATCGGTATGCCTACTGCAGAAGGCTGGATAACTATCGTTCCTTCCGTCTTCGGCGTTCTTGTTTTCCATCTCTTTGCCTTTGGTTTTGTCGGTATTGGCCTTATGCAGCAGAGTAAATCCACTACCAGTGATGAAGGTACGAGTTGGCTACGTAGCGGTGCTCTGTGGATGGCACTCATCTACTGCCTGGTATACGCAATTCAGTCCCTTACCGGTAAAACTGTATTCGAACTGTACAGGCTGGTTGTTGGTGGAGATTTCTTTACAGGGTTCGGTTACCTCATCGGCTCCGGATTTTCCCAGTCCCCTGGCGCTGCTCACGCCTTCGGTACCATCTGGGAAGGTGAGTACGGTATAGTAGGTGCCAGCAGTGTTGGTCTCGCCTTCGGCGCCATGGGCTTTCTCTGCGCTATCTGTTTTGGTATTCCACTTGCCAACCGCGGTATCAAAAACGGCTGGATTTCTGAAAAAACTGCTGCCACCCTTCCTGAATCCCTGCGTAAAGGTATGATGGGCAAAGGCGAGTCTGAAAATTGTGCCAACACAACCACGCACCCTGCGAATATTGATAACTTCGCCTTTCATATTGCAGTAATGGCAGCTCTCTATGCTGTTGGTTACATGTTTGCCCTTGCATGGTCAGTCAATTTTCCACCGGGAGTCAGTGGCCTTGGCTTTGGGCTGCTCTACACCTGGTCGATGATCGCTGGTATCATCACCCGTAAGACGCTGGATAAAATCGGCAACATTCATATCCTCGACCCGGCTACCACCCGTCGTATTACCAGCTCCACTATCGATTATATGATTTGTGCCGTATTTCTGGGTATCTCGATGAGTGATATTCAGGCGATCCTGGTGCCATTCATCATCACTGTCATAGTTGCCGGTTCCCTGACCTACCTCGCCATCATGTACTTTGCCCGCCGTATGCCGGAATATGGCTTTGAGCGTGGCCTGGCGATACTTGGTTGCTACACCGGCACCGTCGCCTCGGGTATGCTGCTTCTTCGTATTGTTGATCCTGAGTTCAAATCCCCTGCTGCAGTTGAACTCGCGATTATGAATGTTTTCATTCTGCCTATCATTCAGATAGTCTACCTGAACCTTCCTTTTGTTCCATCAGAGGGTTCAATGATGCTGCCGATATTTGTTGCCTACCTGATTTTGATGCCGATTGCGCTCTACACCCTGCGCTTCGTCAAACAACGTATCTGGTAACAAGATTGAACATATACATGGTCCGCGGGCACCGAGCCCTGATCTACAGATACTAATATTTCAATACATTACTATCTAATTACCTTTAGAGCGCTGTGAAAACACCGCTCTAAAGGATTTTTAAAGGAACATAATGATGAAGCCATTTACCATAGATATTCCACAAGAGACCCTGGACAATATCAGAAAAAAAGTCGCAAACTACCCCTGGCACGAAATGCCGGATGAGGCTGGTTGGGATTATGGCACCAATCTGGGTTATATGAAAGAGCTGTGTTCTTATTGGCTTGAAGAGTATGACTGGAAAAAACAGGAAGCAGCGATAAACCAATTCTCCCATTTCAAAGCTCCTGTTGACGGCATCGATATGCACTTCATCGTCGAGAAAGGTAGTGGCGATAACCCTACCCCGCTGCTTATCAGCCATGGCTGGCCGGGATCGTTTGTTGAAAGTGTCGAGATTATCGAGCGTCTTGCCCACCCGGAGCGTTTCGGTGGCGATGTCGCAGACGCCTTTGATGTCATCGTTCCATCTCTGCCTGGTTTCGGCTTCTCCGGAAGGCCACCACGGCCTTATGGGCCGCGCAAAATTGCTGCTGTACTCAACAGCCTGATGGTTGATGTGCTTGGCTACCAGAACTATGTTGCCCACGGCGCTGACTGGGGTTCCGCGATCTCCAGCTGGCTCGGTTACGATCATGGTGCACACTGCGATGGTATCCATATCTGTTTTCCGACCATGCGTCACATTGACGGCCCTCAGACGCCGGAAGAAGAAGCGTGGGCGCACGAGTGTGAAACCAGCCCGCGCGTTGTTTTACAGGATGGTTACCGCACCCAGCAGGCCACCAAGCCACAGACCCTCAGCTACGCCATGATGGATAGTCCTGTCGGTGTTGCCGCCTGGATTGTTGAGAAATTTCACGCCTGGTCAGATCTTGAAAACGACGATGTGGAAAGTGCCCATTCCAAAGACGGTATGCTCACCAATATCATGGTGTATCTGGCGACCAGAAGTTTTAACACCTCCACCTGGATTTACTATGGCCGACGCGAGGAAGGTGGCCGTATTCTTGGCACCAAAGAGCGTCCTCGTGTTGAAGTTCCAACTGCCGCAGCAATGTTTCCTGCTGAGAGCTTTCCATGGCCACCACGCTCCTACGCCGAGCGCCTTTACAATATTACCAGATGGACCAAGATGCCTAGAGGTGGGCACTTCTCTTCCCTTGAAGAGCCAGAGTTGCTTTTAAACGACATAATTTTATTCGCCCGGACTTTACGCTAAGACGACGTGATAAAAGAGAGATACAGCCGTCAACGCGGTTTAACACCGAATTTTGATCAGACTGCACTGCAAGACGCAACCGCCCTCATCGCTGGGGTCGGCGGATTGGGAACAAACGTTGCCACCAATCTGACCATGGCTGGAGTGGGCAGGCTCATTCTCTGCGATCATGACACTATTGCCATGTCCAATCTCAATCGTCAGACCTTATATCGCGAAGATGAGATTGGTTGCAACAAAGTCGATATCGCCTCAGAACGACTGCAGAAGATCAACCCCGATACTGACATAGTTGCGTTGTGCGAGCTCTACAATGACGAGATGATATCGCGATACCAGCCCGATATCATCGTTGATTGTCTTGACAATCTGGCCAGCAGAATTGAGCTGATCGCTGCTGCCAGCCGGCATGGCATCCCGCTCATCCATGGCGCAGTGGAAGGGCTGATGGGACAAATATCCACCTTTATACCCGGTAAAACTGCATGCCCGATCTGTCCTGTATCAGAAAGCGATAAAGCTGGCGACACTCCGCCGCCTTCGCTAGGGAGTTCTGTAGCTATCGTGGCAGGATTACAGGCTACCGAAGTGGTTAAATACCTCACCAGATCCGGTGAACTCTGCACAAACCGGTTCGTTGTCTTTGACGGGCTGAACTGCACTATGGAGAACTTTGAGTTTGAGCAGGTCAACAACTGTATCGCCTGTAGTGAGGAGGGTTAACCATGAAAATCACAATACACATACACTCCAACATGGAGAGGTTTTTCCCGGCCCTTGAGTTTGAAGTCAAACTCAAGGAGGGAGCGCAACTCTCCGATCTGTACGAGGAAATCGGCCGCGTTGCCGGGGCTGAGATATCGCCTGCCGTATGGAACAACGAAAAAAGCAGGCCCCGGGGTCCGGTTATTCTTCGCTCTGAAAACGGAGTATTGAAAAAGGATACCACCCTCTTGCATGAGGGGCAGGTAGTAGAATTAAAAAGATTTCTTATAGGAGGCTAAAATGGCCAACGGATATTCTGGACAGGTACTGCGGGTCAACCTCAGCACCAGACAATGTGACATAGAGCCGCTGAATGTGGAAAAAGCACGTAAGTTCCTCGGTGGAGCCGGTTTTGGTGCGGAAGTACTCTACAATGAAGTAAAAGCCGGCGTAGATCCCCTCGGCCCTGACAATAAAATTGTATTCGCAACCAGCCCGGTTACCTGCAATACCGTTGCAGGTGGAGGCTCCATCATGGTCTGCTTCAAGTCACCGGCAACCGGTGCCTGGGGTGAATCCCGATGTGGTGGTAACTTTGGACCGGATCTGCGCCGCGCAGGCTTTGACCATATCATCGTTGAAGGTGCATCAGACTCACCTCTTTACCTTGCTATTGCTGACGGCACTCCGCGACTTGAAGACGCATCTGCACTGGTTGGTAAAGATGTGTATGAGAAGACCGACTTTCTTGAAGAGAATGAAAGCTTTAACGGCAAGAAACCAAGCGTTATGTGCATTGGTCAGGCCGGTGAGGAGAAAGTTCTCTTTGCTGCCATCATGTCCCGGGACAGGGCTGCCGGACGTAATGGTGGTGGCGCTGTTATGGGCGCGAAAAACCTTCTCGCTATCTCGGTTGCAGGTGGTAGTCAGCCTGAATCTGCCAACAAGGCAGGTTTTCGTGACGCCAGCAAGGCGACCATGAAGACTGTTCGCAGCAATGAAATTTGTGGTGGCTTCAACGAATTCGGTACCATTGGCGACATGCCTGCCAACGATGAAGACGGTGACTGGCCATCTCAGAACTGGCGCTCCAACAGTTGGGGCGAAGGCGCACGCCTTTTCGACCACTTTCAAGAGCAGAATCTCGTTAGCTCCAAACGCTGTTACACCGGTTGCCCTATTGGTTGTGGCCGTGTCTGTGAAGTAAAAGAAGGTGAGTTCAAGACCCCTGTTCATGAGGGTGGCGAATATGAAAGCATCAGTGTGTTCACATCATTTGTTCTCAACAAAAACATGGATGCCGCCGTACATTGTGATTATCTTTGTAATAAGTGGGGTATTGACAGCATCTCTGCCGGTGCCATGATTGCTTTTGCCATGGAATGTTACGAGAAGGGCATCATCACTTCAGATGATGTCGATGGTCTCGATCTGACCTGGGGTAACGCTTCAGCCCTGCCTGTTCTCTTGAAGATGATGACCTTCAGAGAAGGTTTTGGCGACATTCTCGCAAACGGTGTTCGTAATGCATCAGAAACCCTTGGTGAAGCCACCAGAGAGTTCGCGATTCATGTTAAAGGTCTCGAAGGCCCGGCCCATGATCCACGCTCCGGCAAGCTTCTCGGTATCGCCTACGGCACAGGTAACCGTGGTATGTGCCACATGCATCCGCTCGAAGGCATGGCCTTTGATCGGGGTAAGCTCGACTGGGGCATGAAAGCGCATGGCGCCCGTGACCCTGAAACCATCGATCGCTGGGACGAAGAAGGCAAAGGCGAGGACTGCGCACTGCTGCAGCGGGCAATGATTCTGCCGGACGTTCTCTGCACCTGTAAATTCATGAGCTATGCAGGTATCAACCCTGAAGACTGGGCGCTGCTGGTTGCAGAGACCACTGGTTGGGACATGGATGCAGCAGAGCTTCTTCAGGTTGGTGAGCGTGTCCATAATCTTCAGCGCATGTTCAATATGCGTGAAGGCCTTGGCCGTGAAGATGATATGCTGCCGAAAAGAGTTCTTTCCGTTCCGGAATTCGGTACATACAAAGATGAAGAAAAATGCGTTATCAGTGATTACTCCAAGCTGCTCGACAGCTATTACGCAGCCTGCGGCTGGGATGTTGCAACAGGCACCCCAAGCCCTGAAAAAATTGCTGAACTCGGTCTGGACATCTATTAATAACACTGAGCAGTATGCTCACTGACGAACTATCCTGTTTGTCATAAGCGGTAATACAGCCTGATTTGCCAGCAAGGGTTTCACCGCTGGCAAATCAGGCTATCTATCGAGCTGTTACACGCAAACACGAGGTGTGCAAGTGCAATCACTCAAATATCTTTATCGCTATGGTATGGGACCTTCTTCCAGTCATACCATTGGCCCCAATAACGCCGCGAAACGATTCAAAGCCAGAACTCCCGAAGCTATGAGTTATAGAGTCCATCTCTATGGCAGCCTCAGTCTCACCGGAGTCGGTCACCTCACAGATAAGGCCATCATAGACGGTCTCGCACCCTCTCCCTGCGAGCTGGTCTGGCACGAAGAAGAACTTCCTTTTCACCCCAACGGCATGAAGCTTGAAGCGCTTGATGGCCAGGGACAGCTTATAGAAGAGTGGACTACCTACAGCATAGGCGGCGGTGAACTGCGTAGTGAAAACGATTCGGTCAGTGAGCAACCCCATATTTACAGCCAAAAATCAATGGAAGAAGTTCTTCAGTGGGCGGCAAGCACAGGAAGACCATTATGGCAACTGGTTGACGAAGTGGAAGAAGATGGTTTTATAAACGATTATCTTGGCGATATCTGGCGAAAGATGCAGACCAGCATCAATAACGGTTTAAAGAAGGAAGGCGTACTTCACGGTGGCCTGAATCTGCCCAGAAAAGCCAGAGATTTCATGGTTCAGGCCAGAAGGCTGAAAGACATTGAGGCCCGCAGTGGCCTTCTCTCCGGATATGCTCTTGCTGTTTCGGAAGAGAATGCGGATGGCGGCTATGTGGTTACCGCACCGACCTGTGGCTCATGCGGAATTATGCCTAGCGTGCTCTACTATTACTCTTATGATAAGGGCCACAGCAACAGGTCCATTCTCAATGCTCTTGCCACCGCGGGTATTATAGGCAACCTGGTTAAAGAGAACGCTTCGATCTCCGGCGCAGAAGTTGGCTGCCAGGGTGAAGTGGGTGTTGCCTGTGCCATGGCGGCAGCTGCTGCTGCTCAACTTATGGGTGGCTCACCACGACAAATTGAATATGCTGCGGAAATGGCCCTTGAACACCATCTTGGTCTCACCTGCGACCCTGTATTAGGGCTTGTTCAGGTCCCGTGCATTGAAAGAAATGCTTTTGCTGCAGTAAAAGCCATTGCTTGCGCAGACTATGCCCTGCTCACTGATGGCAACCACCTTATCTCATTTGACAAGGTCGTTGAAACCATGCAGAAGACCGGCCATGACATGCTTTCACTCTATCGTGAGACTTCCCTTGGCGGACTTGCCGCATCCTATGTAAAAAAGAGCCAGGGATAACCACACAGCTTTATCGACACGACTCAGTAAAAGGGTATTTCGAGTCGTGTCGAGTATGCAGGCACCTCTCACCGCCTCCACTCCGGCTTGATCAGTCATAGTCACACCGTCCCCTTTCAGATTTTCAGCAAATTACAGCTGACGCATTCACCGACATGTACCGCCCGTTGATGCTCATATCTTGAAAAAATAGTTCTCCTCACTGCTACTTGTTGACAATTTCTCTCAACAGTGCTTTTCTGCACCCCTGTGCCTTTTGCACCTGTCGGTATCTTTTACGTACTATTAGCACGATAAACAAAGCACCCTTGTGCAACTCTGCAAGAGGTCTAAGACGTCACCTTTCTACTGCACTTGACCTGATCTCAATAAACCAAGTTTTTTCTCTCATTTTCAACCCCTTAACAACGAGTCGCTCACATCTACCAGCTAACATGGCATTTTTATTGCTACTTCCAGTCAGTTACACGCTCGTGTCTAAAAGCAGCTTTTGTAAAACGACACAATTTTACCAACTGATTATTGCATTCTGCAGTGAGAGCGCAGGCCCCCTAAGCCCCTACCTGTAAAAGAGAGAAAAACCTTATGTCAGCTACATTTTACCCATATGTAGGAGCGTTCATCTGGATCAGTATATTGCTGGTCTTAGGATCCTACCTGCGTGCGAAAATTTCATTCCTGCAAAAAAGACTTATCCCTTCGGCACTGATCGGTGGTCTTATCGGTTTTGTCCTGATGAACACAGGTCTTATCGGCATGCCTACCGCTGAGGGCTGGGTGATTATTCCTTCAAAGGTTTTTGGTGTTCTTGTCTATCATCTTTTTGCATTCGGCTTTGTAGGAATCGGCCTGATGCAACAGGCAAAATCAAAGACCAGTGAAGCAGGCACCAACTGGCTGCGTAGCGGTGCCCTGTGGATGGCGCTTATTTACTGCATGGTTTATGCAATCCAGGGCATCACCGGAAAGACCGTGTTTGAACTCTACAAGCTTGTTATTGGCGGAGACTTCTTTACAGGTTTCGGTTATCTCATTGGCTCCGGCTTTTCTCAATCACCAGGTGCCGCACACGCTTTTGGTACTATCTGGGAGAGTGAATACGGTATCCAGGGGGCAAGCAGTGTTGGCCTGGCCTTTGGCGCTATGGGCTTTCTCTGTGCCATCTGTTTTGGTATTCCACTTGCCAATCGCGGTATCAAAAATGGGTGGGTTTCTGAAAAGACCGCAGCCGCCCTGCCCGAATCATTACGTAAAGGCATGATGGCCAAAGGTGAGTCTGAGAACTGCGCAAACAGCACTACCCACCCTGCAAATATTGATAACTTCGCCTTTCACATTGCTGTTATGGCGGCTCTTTATGCAGTCGGCTACATGTTTGCCCTCGCTTGGTCGCTCACTTTGCCAAAAGGTGTGAGCGGGCTTGGATTTGGTCTTCTCTATACCTGGGGTATGATCACAGGCCTTATCACTCGCAAGGTGCTCGACAAGATCAATTGCATTCACATTCTCGACCCAGCTAGCACTCGCCGCATCACCAGCAGCACTATTGATTACATGATCTGCGCCGTATTCATGGGTATTTCCATGAGTGATATTCAGACAATCCTTGTGCCATTCATCATTACTGTCTTGGCAGCAGGTTTCTTAACCTATCTTGTAATTATGTATTTTGCACGTCGTATGCCTGAATATGGGTTCGAACGCGGGCTTGCAATCCTCGGTTGTTACACCGGTACAGTGGCATCAGGTATTCTGTTACTTCGCATCGTCGACCCCGACTTCAAATCTCCGGCTGCAGTTGAGCTTGCAATAATGAACGTGTTCATTCTCCCAATTGTGCAGATCATCTACCTGAATCTTCCCTTTGTGCCAACAGAGGGATCTTTCATGCTTCCGGTGTTCATTGCCTATCTTATCGCAATGCCAATAGCTCTTTTTGCGCTCCGCTTCGTCAAAAAACGCGTATGGTAACTTGCCACAGTTTGTGGCTGAAGATACTTTTCAGATAAGCCAAGCGGGATCTTTCATGGCAGAGCACCGGCTTTGCCGTGAAAGATATTTTACGTATGGAAAGTCAAAAAGGATGAGAGATTCAGACTAGTTTTTGCCACCCTGAAGCTTTCTCGACACAGTAGAGCGATTCAATTTGAACAGTTTGGCAACCTTAGTCATTGACCCATGCTCAAGCATCGCATGCTGAAGGATCTCGTACTCAAATGCGTTGACAATATCTTTCAAAGATTGGCCCGAATGGGTCGCCTGGGTCAACACCGACTTACGACAACTGGATCGAATGTTCTCTCTACCCAGCAAGGTCGGCAGATCTTCAGGCTCCACGACATCTGTTTCGTGTGCAATTATAATACCTTGAACAAGGTTCTGTAATTCACGAACATTCCCCGGCCAACTGTGGTTCAGAAACAAGATCAAGGCCTGCTCTGAAAAAGCTATTTTCTTTTTGTACTTGCTATTATAGCTTTGCACAAATCGGGACACGAGCGGCAGAATATCCTCAACCCGGTCACGCAACTGTGGAATTTTCACAACGCTCACATGGAGGCGGTAATAGAGATCCTGCCTGAAATTACCCTTGGCGACAGCATCTTCCAGATCAACATTGGTAGCTGCAATTATACGAACATTAACTTTTTTAGGGCTGTTGCTGCCAACCTGCATAATTTCCTGATCTTCAATGACACGTAATAATTTCGCCTGCATCGGAGGCGATAGCTCACCTATCTCATCGAGAAAGATTGTGCCATTGTTAGCCATTTCAAAATAGCCCTTTTTCCCTTCACGATTTGCTCCTGAAAAGGCACCAGGCGCATAGCCAAAAAGTTCCGACTCAACAAGACTATCGGGAATAGTGGTACAATCGGCATAAAAGAACACCTTATCCGCCCTTTTGCTCCGTGAGTGAATCTGGCGGGCCACGACCCCTTTACCTACTCCTGTCGCACCCAGGATGAGTACTGTTGCGTCGGTTTTTCCGATCTTATCCACCTGCCCCAGGACCTTTTTCATCTTTGGACTTTCAATAATCAGAGATGGATCAGCCTGTTGATCGGTATAGACATTCGACGAAGTACTTTGAAAAGCAGAGAGAATATCCTTATGCGTGGCCATCTGCTCTTTGAACAGTGTGAGGTGGCTGATATCACGAATAAAGGTGATAATAAGTTCAATTTCCCCTTCACTGCTCAGTAGGGGATAACCATGGAGAAGATTCTTCCTTCCCCCTGTGGTCGTCTGAATGGAATTTGCAGGCCGTTTTGACTTGAGAATGAGAGGACTGACAGCCCCCATGAAAATGCCTTCCTGTTTTTCTACCTGTTCAGCATTTGGTTCCGCTTCATCAAAGACCCCATCTTTGCTATTCAGATAACTAACCTTTTTGCCAAGTAACGCTTCGGGGGCAAGGCCGGAAAGCCTTTCATACATGGGATTCATCTTGATAATTACCCCTTCCGCGTTACTTACACAAACACCTTCATGCAACACGTTGAAGATACTATCTAAATGACCGAAGAGATGACCATACTTTTCTTTGAAATCATCTACTTCATATTTCTTTTCAATCATGAGATATCTATTACAACTTCTATGTTTAAAAAAGTTATTCCCCGCAGGTCAGCCCTGTAACATTGACACACAGAATAGGTTCAGCAAATTTTGAAGGAACGAACAAAAGCATCAGAAGCGCGACAGGTTGTGTTCGTCAAGTATCATACACTCCAACTCAAAAAGCTTGTTTCATGCAATTATGAAACAGAGGTTTCATATTTGTTTTGGAAGCAAAATACCAAATTTCTCCACTTCGTAAAGGACAGAAGAAAACTGATCCTTGTTGTAGGGATAATTTCCGATGACAGCAGAACAATTTCCCTCAAAAGTTCGGTGTCATAGGGAGTTAACAGTAGAAAACTATTTTTTAGCCGGGAGCACGGCAAACACATGACATTTCCGGACCAGGGATGAACCGGCACTGGCCAATACCGGTACAGCAGGCTGAGCATTAACACCGTCCGTCAATACTTGATTAGAGGAGCAGCGAAAACACATCAGCAATTAAGGGAACGTCCCTCTCATTCGCCTTTTTCGCCTTCATCTCTTCATCGGAGAGAATTATACCGCTTTGCCAGCCACTGAATCGATCTCTCTCACCAATATTCGATGGGCCGTTATGGCTGCCGCGGTTTAAACCAGAGAGCAGGATATACACGTGAGAATTGCAGCGACTGTACTGGCCGAGATGCCGGGTAGCAGATCAACTACAAACAGTTTCAGCTCAAATTCCAGAAAAAAAACGCGATGGAGACAATATCAGCATAGACAGATCTTTTACCAACCTGTGCCGCAATTATCACCACAATGAGTATTGAACCATTCCCCATAACCGGTCACATCGCGGGTTACGCGTAAAACTGCACGATGTGCTACAGGCAACCATCCGCTCATAAGATGCTGCCCTATTGAGTACCTACAGGACAAACCAATTCACATAGCCGACAATATTTCACGAGTTCCCTTCTTCCAGTGTCGTCCTCACTGGTAACGATTTCAGCTTCAGACTCATTCCTCACCATTTCGTTATTGCAGCGTACCCGGTTATACATACCGCTTTGACCTGGCAGGGTTTTAATACCAAACTCATCCGGAGAATACACCTGTTTGGCAAATGCTTTTTGCGGACACGCTTTACGGCAAAGTTCTTCACACTTTTCGCACGGGACAAAGTTCATCGTACCTGTTGAGGGCAAGTCTACAGACAACAACATTGCCCGCAGTCGCACTCTGGGACCAAATTCAGGTGTTAGCAGAAGGTTGTTTTTGCCAATGCAGCCGAGCCCGCCAAGTACTGCGGTATCTTTCATGAAAACTCCACCCCGTTCGACATTGTATGGGACTTTGAAGCATCGAATCCCCTGCTCGATTTCCAGCCAGTCTGCCAACTTTGCCATGATCCTCATCAGAATCACGTTTCCTTCGGTATTTCCCACTGAACCGTTTTGGGAACTCCACCAATCCAGCTGAGGTTCATACTCGGGGTGCCGGACAGCTATTACAATTGCGGACTTTGCTTCAACCAGCCAGCAGGGCAAATCTCGCCGTATTTCCCTTTCTTTATCTTTGTTCCTGTTAGCGAAAAATCCCAGCTTAGGGGCCAGCAGATAGGCAGGGGAATGGATCAAATCTTCGAGACTTACAATCCCCGCTAAATCAGCACCAAAAACCTTGGCCCTTTCCGTTATGCCCACTGCTCTTTGGGTACCACTTCGCACAAATCACATCCTCTCTTTTCATTAAAAATGAAAATGTGAAAAAAAAACTCTCAACCAGTTCTCACCCCAACGGACAAGGCTCGCATCAGGCTGACCGATCAAATCAAAACCTTTACATTCCAATCCTCGTACCCAACATGATCCTCGGTATATCAGTTGCAAACAATGTGCCACGTGGTGGCCAGCCGGGCTGAAAGAGAAGATTGGCCGTGTTTCTATTTTATTCGGATGGTTCATTCAAGAGGGAGGTGCTTCACTTCATCGAAGCGACCAGATGGTGGGGTGTGCCATGACACGATTCTGTTACCGGACACTATGTGTCAAAATCCAGGGTCTTCTTCAGGTAATATTATTCTGCCTATGAATTTCACGTGCTCCAGACTGAGCATTTTTCCAAACACTGCCGGTTACCAGTCAGGAAGTCGGGTAAGAGTTGAAAAGCTCAATCCAGATCTGATTCCCCCTGAAGCCGAGCAAAAACTGGTAGGATATCAAGCGGAAGATGGCAGCTGTTTGGGCGAGGTATATTGAGATATTGAGCTATTTTACTTAATGACTCACTGTTTTAGAAAAAACATTGATGATAACTACCCCGAGAACAATTACAGCCATACCGATAACCGCAGGCATATCGAGTGATTGCTTATAAACAACCATACTCACCAGGGATACCAACACCACACCAAGACCACACCACAGCGCATAAGCTACTCCGACAGGCATGGTTCTCAAAACCAAACTCAACAGATAGAACGCCAATCCATAACCGACAACGACTATTATACTGGGGATTACTCTGGTAAATTCTTCTGATGCTTTTAAGGCACTTGTGGCAATAACCTCGAAGGTTATCGCCAATGCAAGGTAGACATATGTCATTGTGTTTGTGTAAATTTCATTTATTAGACGTTGATCTTTCCTGATCTGGCAGTCACCTCTTCCGGATATGAATATGCCAGACCTGTTCCAATTCGGAGCAGCATCCTGCCAGATCTGCATCCAATCTTCAAGTGTTTTGGGAGGTGGTTATCTGCAGCATAACCTGGCTGGATGTGGGCGCCGCAACAACACCAATCCGGAAGGGTGCCAAGATCTTCCTGAAGTTATTCAGGATATATGTATTCGGGTAGAATGCTATGCGCCATAATGTACAACTGCTACTGCACCAATAGAAATTTTGCTCAATGCACACTTTCGGCCATGGCCGTTGATGGGCTTTATATCAAAACTCTAAATCTACACTCATCGTCTCCTGCCAGGACCGTTTTTCTCATTTCAACTTCAATCGTTCGGCCGAGACTGATGGAAAATTTGCGCTTCAGATTGCCCAATGTGCAGTAGCACATTGTTTGCGAAGCCTCCTTGATGTCTTTATTTACCAGAGGACAGTAACATTGATCAAACACCACGTAGTATTGCCCATCCTCTTTTGTTAAACGCCATTGATCACTTAATTGGTTCAGAAATTCCTGCTCATCAGCTGCCTTTTTTCGCAGGTCCATGAGTTGCTCATCAGGCATGTGACTGAAGGGGCATTTCTCCCCGCACCTTTCCAGAACCTTTTGTTTTGTTTTTTCATCAACCAGGTCATCCAAGCTGGTGAGTAATTCTTTAATCCAGGTATGCATACATTCCATTGTATTTATCTTGATTGCGGGTTCGTGTAGTGAACGTCAACACCAATCCTGGGTTCCGCCATCCAGGCGCAACAAAGCTCAATTTTGTAAACAGGTCTGGTTTCATCGTTCTGAAATTGAAATCACAGAACAGCTACATAACAGACATCGAGCGCTCTACCCCGAATATTTATCATGTTGAGACAGTCTGCCGACCGGGAGACTTGAGGGTTATAACACTCACTGGAGTCTGACGGTTGATTTTCATGAAATATGAGGGCTAAGTGGACTGCTTCATACTGGCTGTAATAACACCAGCCCCAATCAGGGCACTGCCGCCGCAACGATTAAACCATCTCTGCACTGACTCTCTTCTGATCTTTTCTTTGAGCTGACTGGCAAATATTGCATAAATCGCCGCATTTATTGTTGCCAGTATGAGAAAGGTGCTTCCCAAAACAAACGATTGCGCCACGATGGGCTTATCAGGACTGATAAACTGAGGGAGGAACGCAACAAAAAAGGCAATACTTTTAGGATTCAAGGCTGTGACGATAAACGAACTTCTAAAAAGCGAATGTGATGTCTCCAGGTTCTCGCCATAAGTTTTTTCATCATCATATTCCGCTGGTTTTGACTTCAACATCTTGAAACCGAGATAAAAGAGATAGAGAGCGCCAACCCATTTAAAGAAGGTGAAAACTGCAGCTGAAGTGGTCATAATAGCCCCTAAGCCCAACAGAGACATGGTCATTGCCGTGAAGTCGCCCAACAACACTCCTATCACCAAGGGCACCACCGATCTCCTGCCACAGGATACAGATTGAGTAATCACCAGGATTATGGTTGGTCCCGGAATTACCAGGATCAAGGTACTGGCCAGGGCGAATGTTATCCACAGTTCCATTACATCTCCTCCGTTAAATCAGTTTGGTCCTTGCTTGGCTCGTTCAGTTATTATTAAAAAGGAGACTGCCAATCTACCCTTGAGTTGACTTGATCATTTCACAGATGGCCTAATGGGCCGGTTATCGGCATTCTTTCAGCGTATTGATTTTGTCGTTGAGCTTTGCTTCCAGTGTCTCAAACGTTCTATCGCAGGTTTTAAATGGATCAGCCAACATGAATGGCCGATTGATATATAGAGTAACCAAAGTGTCCCGGGGTCTTGGCTCTCTGAGATACGCCCTGATTTTAGTTACTCCCAGCCTTGGCCATACCTTCTGTTTCCATTCCACAACACCGGCTTGCTCCTCTAAAATTACGAGATCCCACTGTGGGACTTCCTTCACACAGTCTAAAATAATATCCAGACTTTCAGCTAGTTGAAATGGAATTTTATATTGATAATTTTTTATCATACTTACCCGGCAATAAAAACGGCGGAAAAAGGCAGTTTACGAGGCGGAAGACGAAGGGTGAGGTATCCTGTCCCCCATTCACTTTCAACGTATTCCTTCCCTCGTGACAAAAAGCCTATACAAAAAAAGAGCCACCCCAAATCAGGATGGCTCTTTTTGCGAAAATATACTTACGCGCGGATCAGGGCTGAAGTCTTTCGAGCTTCCAGCCTGACTCAGACTCACTGGAATGGGTATAAAGAAATCGATCATGGAGGCGGCTCTTGCGACCCTGCCAGAACTCAATTTCTTCAGGCTTTACCCTATAACCTCCCCAGAATGATGGCAAGGGCACCTTGCCTTCGCCTATCTTATGTTTCATCTCCTGGAACTTCTGCAAAAGGATCTGTCTGGAAGAGAGCTTATGACTCTGGCTGGAAACCCAGGCAGCGATCTGGCTCTCTTTGGGCCTGGTCATAAAATACTTTGCCGATTCTGCGGTAGAGATACGCTCTGCTATACCGTTGATCTGCACCTGACGCTCAAGCTCGAGCCAGACAAAAAGAAGACTCACTTTCTGATTCTGCGCAATCTCGCGGGCTTTACGGCTCTCAAAATTAGTGAAGAACACATAACCCTGGTCATCGTAATACTTCAGCAATACCGTACGCTGACTTGGCTGGCCGTTTGGTCCTACAGTGGCCAGAATCATTGCCGTTGGATCTGCAACACTGGTCTTACGCGCCTGCTCAAACCAGAGGCTGAACTGCTTCTGGGGATCGCGTTCCAGATCAGAGCGGCTCAAACCACCTTTCAAATACTCCCTGCGAAACTGACTTAAATCCACGTAATATTCCTCAAATACTGGGAAAAGCTACCGGCTTGTGGTGCCGGTTTATGCTACTCATCCGCTATTTTTATGCCTTCAAGCTTCCAATCCTCGGTATTGATTGGCCGGGCCCAAGTCCACTCTTCAGCAAATTTGACAGGTTGGCTATTGCTGCCTTCAACCACATCGCCTGTCTTCTCATCAACTTTATAATCAAGCAGGTTTGCTGTGAACAGAACGGTAATAAAATCTTCGGTACCGGTACAACCTGCGTCAACAATCTCAATCTTGCGAATAGCAATGGATTCGAGCTTGTTAATAATTCCGTTACCCTTCATTTCCTCAAAATGCTGCTCATACTCGCCCGCCAGTTGCTCTCCAAGCAGATGACGGTACGAGGCAACATCCCGACGCATCCAGCCAGCCTGAACCTGAAAGAACACATCAGAGGCAACTTCTTTAAAATGCGCAGCATCAAAATTGCGATCGCTCTGACGAATCTCATCAAGTCCCGCTTCCACCGCCATCGGTGATCCTGGCGGTGGCGGTGGTATGTCCGTCATCCCCCCAGCGCCTCCGGTCTGACCAAAGGCTCCGCCCTGCTGACCGCTGCCGGGGAAGCCTCCCAAACCGCCTCCGCCCTGTTGCTGATATCCAGCGCCTCCAGCCTGCTGCGAACTCTTGAACCTGCGGTAGAGAAAATATCCGCCACCCGCCAGAAGCAGCATCGGCAGGATACCCATACCACTGCCACCCATACCGAACATAGATCCAAACAACATACCGCCAAGCGCACCACCAAGCAGACCACCGGCAAGACCTTTGCCAAATGAACCGCTCTGCTGACCTTGGGTATTCTGTGCAGGTGTTCTCTGCTGAACCGGGGCTGATTTCGGCGCAGAACGGAACGATTTACCACCAATTTTCGACCTGGCCTCAGCCGTGTCGACCATCAGTCCTCCTCCCAGGATGAAACATCCAAAAAGCACCAGGAGAACCGGAACAAATCTCTTGTGAAAATTAACCATATTTTTAATTTGTTTTTTTCAGTTTATGTTTAAATTCGTTTCAGCGGGCTTCGCCAGATCCAGTAAAACCCGCGGCACATCCTGCAGGGGAACTTATCAGGAGGTGGACGACTTGTCATGCAAAATCGAAGTTTACAAGGGTTGCAGACTGCCTGCGAAAGTGCTTTTCGGGTCTTGGTATAACCAAACACATAAGCTGCTGGAACCAGTTGTAGTATAAGCACAAATTACCGGGGAGCAAGAGCGTCGGGAATATGATGAGATGGCACATTACTTTTGCAGAACAACGCAATACCAGTTCCAGGCAGCCCAGCATAACGACACCGATAACAGCTTTACCTTGAACTGGTAACAGGGAAAGCAGAGACTGAAACAACTCCCTTTGCCTGGCTGGCTGTCCACTAAATCCCCCCCCCACACACAGCCAATAACACGACCTTTTACGATGGAAAGACCGAACCCCTTGCCCTCTCCATGGCGCCTCGTTGTGATGTAGGGTGCATAAATATAAAGCAATACCTCCGCCGGAATGCCTACCTCGTATCTGCAATACTCAGTTACATATATGTCTGCTACGAACCAATTACTTTCAGGGCTGGTTCACTGCCTGCTGTCTTTCTTTCATATTTTACATGCAAAACCCCATTACTATTCTCAATCGCCTGTACCGCATTTTTACAGAGTTGCACCAATAGCAGATCGAGGAGGGTCGGCTCGATATTGACCTTATCCAGCCTCTCCGGTGCCGAGATTACCATGTCGATATTGGGTGGGAAATTCTTTTGAATTGTTTCGAGGGACGCACTGATAAGAGGATCCATACACATACAGCGGGCTGCTATTCCTCTGCTACTGATTAAGCCGATATTGTTAATGAAATAGCAGGCGGACCTGGATACTTTCTGCAGTTGCAGGAGATTGCTTTTGTTATTTTGAGGCAGATTTTCCGAGGTGAGGCTCAGATCCGTATAGTCGATAATTGCCGAAATTATATTATTCAGGTCATGGGCCATTCTGGCAGCAAAGACTTCTATCAGCTTTTACCACTCCTGCTCCTGTTCCTGCTCTCCCCCGTCTCAACATTGACATTCCCGCCCACAAAAGCCTAGCAAAAACATACTGCTCATCGATTCCCAATGTCAATTGCTGCATGATTTCACAACATTTGTTTTTTTGTAATAACAGGATTGAGCTATTTTCTTGCCGATATGCAACTGCCGTGATACCTATATCAACCGCTACCAATCCACCACTCCTGTCGGATCACTGTTGCATAACATGAAAAATGGTTACGTTATCAGGCTCACGCTCAACCGCCTCGCATGAGGATAATTTTTATCAGCTGATCATTATCAATGAACATACTCCTTTTGCACCCTCCCCAGGCCAAGCCTTCTGAACCTCCTGCAGGATTACCTCTGCTCGCATCCGCTCTCAGGGCGAGGGGGTGCAACTGCACTCTATGTGACCTTAACATAGAGGGAGTGCACTATCTTCTGGAACAAGCCCATCCCGCCACAGACACATGGAGCAAACGGGCAGCAAAAAACCGCCAACGCAATCTTGAGGCGCTCAACAACCCGGCCACCTACGACAATCTTTCCAAATATGCCAGAGCCGTTACCGACATAAACAAGTTGATCGATAACGCCGGCAAAGCATGCGGGGCAAATGTCAGTCTGGCCAATTACGGTGAAAAGAATCTTTCTCCTTTAAAGAGTGAAGAGCTTATTCAGGCTGCAGCAGATTATCGCAAAAACCTCTACTACCCGTTTTTCTCTAAAAGGCTCGCCTCGCTCATTGAACAACATTCAATAGAGAGTGTCGGAATCTCACTGAACTTTCTCAGCCAGGCACTCTGTAGTTTTGCCATCATCGGTTATCTACGGGAGCACTACCCGGGCATACGGATTATTCTGGGCGGCGGACTCGTCACCACCTGGCTGCAAAGCCCGCACAATCAAAATGGGCAGAACCTTTTTAGTGGTTTAGTAGATAATATGGTAGCGGGACCGGGTGAAAATCTGCTACCGGAATTGCTCGGCCTCAACTCGCAACACGCAAGATTTTGCCCTGATTACAGTGATTTTTTAGATTACCGTTATCTATCTCCGGGATTTGTACTGCCCTATGCAACTTCTACCGGCTGTTTCTGGAGGAAATGTCTATTCTGTCCTGAAACCAGCGAGCAAAATCCGTATCACCCCGTTAGCTGTGCAACCGTGCTGCAGGAAGTACAACAACTCTCTAAGCAAACCTCGCCGAGCCTGATTCATTTTCTGGACAACGCAGTCAGCCCTGCGGTCCTGAAGGGTCTGGCAGATACACCGCCGACAGACCGCAACGGGACGCCTGTTCCGTGGTACGGTTTCGTACGCTTCACAAAACAACTTGCAGACGTTGACTTCTGCAGGAGATTAAGGGCCTCCGGCTGCTTAATGTTGAAACTTGGTCTTGAATCGGGCAGTCAGGATGTACTTAATGAAATGGAAAAGGGGATTGATCTGCAACTGGTACGCAAAGTGCTTCCCGCCCTGCACCAGGCTGGAATCATGACCTATGTATACCTATTGTTCGGCACTCCTGGTGAGTCGCTGGCCGAAGCGCGACAGACCATGGCATTTACCAGCGAGTTCCATAAAGAGATTACCTTTCTCAACCTGGCAATATTTAACCTTCCCCTTGGCAGTCCCCAGCTAAAAGATCTGGACATTCAGAATTTTTATGAGGGCGATCTTTCAATCTACAGCGATTTCAAACACCCGAGAGGTTGGGCCCGTAAAGAGATACGCAGGTTCCTCGACAATGAATTCAGGCGGGACCCGAAGCTGCTACGGATATTACAGAATGATCCGACCCTTTTCACATCAAACCACGCTGCACTGTTTCATAACCAATTGATGGGATACAAGGCATAAAAAAACCCGGTGACGATGGTTCGTACCGGGTTTGATAACTTTGGTACTGTTCTAGCCTATAGAGACCAGTTCCAGAGCAAAGGTAAGATCTTTTCCTGCCAGCGGTGGATTGGCATCGAGGATGATGACCTCTTCAGAAACTTCAACCACTGTAACTCTAAGCACTTCACCATTTGCACCACCAACCTCGAGAAGCATACCAACTTCAGGCTTCAGATCGGGTGGTACCTGCTCCTGGGGAACAGTCATCACCAGGTCAGAGTTTGCTTCACCGTAAGCCTCTGCGCATGGAATAAATACACTCTTCTTCTCACCGATAGCCATTCCGGTCACAGCGTTATCAAAACCAGCAATAACCTGGCCGCTGCCTACTGTGAATTCAAGTGGATCGTGTCCCTCTGAGCTATCAAAAACTGAACCATCTTCAAGAGTACCTGTGTAATGTACTTTTACTGTGTCACCACTTTTTACCTGCTGCATCACTGCTCCTTGTTTTAATAATGTATAAATATCGCACTGAGTAAACGGTTTTACATTCACGATTGAAGCCAGATATTAATCATTAATTTCCTGATTGCTCCATCTGACTCGAAAAATATCTCCACCCTTTACCTGACGCACCGATTATCACCTTTCATCCATATTTATCACAGGCATTGCGAATATCCCCCAATCCCCGAGAATGAGCTGCACAGGTCATGTAACCGATGAACTGGCACTATATATAGCACAGCACAAAATCCATTCAAGTTCTGTGTGAATCCTGACTATTCCGACAGATTTTCATTATTTTCCGCCTTTGTCCAGGGTTGGTGAGATAAATGGTTGCCCAAAGCTATTTTTGCGCTAGGTTTACATTAGCCAACAATTCCATCGATTTGAACAAGATGCCGGGGCTAACCTGCAGGCTCTGCAACAAAGGACAAACTTCAGGGTGAACACCATACGACCTGCCAAACTTTTCGATTATCCTGTGATAGAGGCAATTGTGCAAGACGCTATACAGCACATGAGAGCCCATAACATCGATCAGTGGGACGAGATTTACCCGGACAGGGAGATCCTGGAAACCGACATCCGGCAACAGGAGATGTACGTCACAAGCCGCCATGGCACGATTTGCGGCTTTATCACGATCAACAGGCAAGAGGCACCGGAGTACAGTGAAGTGGCCTGGCGCAATAGCGGCCGGGTACTTGTCATCCATCGCCTCACCGTCTCCCCCAACTGCCAGTCCAGAGGCTTTGCCACAAAGCTGATGCATCACGCCGAGGCCATGGCTGCTAAAAACGGCTATGACACAATCCGCCTCGACGCGTTTGCCAACAACCCAAGGGCACTGATTCTCTATGAAAGGCTTGGCTATCATAGAGCCGGTATGGTGAAATTTCGAAAAGGCAGATTTTACTGCTACGAAAAAAAGGTCACTGCCCACCGGGCCTAGTGTACACTGAACATACATGCCCTTTCTCTCTGCTAACATGTTGTAGAGAATCGATAAACAACCTGAGTCGGATCATTATCTGACAGCCGTTTACCGGAACCATGCACATCAGTAATTCTGAAGCCCTTCATCAGCTGAACTCATCTGTTTTGCTTTGTTATTTTTCTTCTTTTTCTTTTGTAACCACTGTAGTAATCATGTTTGAAATGAAGTTTCTTATAGCAAAAGAGTTTTGACGATTCAATTAAGTGCACGCTACTCTCAAAGAGCTCAGCTTTTTCACCTGTTTTATAAAGTGTAAGTGACATCACCATGAACAAGACCAAGATTATTGCCACCCTGGGACCCCAGAGCCAGTCTGTCGATCAGCTGGTGAACTTTATCAAAGCCGGCATGAATGTCGCCCGCATCAACCTCTCCCATGGCGATCGTGAAAGCCATGAGCACCTGATCGCAGTGGTCAAGGAGGCTCGTAGAGAGGCGGATGCCGACACAGCTATCCTGCTCGATACGCGCGGCCCTGAGATGAGGGTGCAGGAGCTTGATGGAAATATCGGCCTGATCCCGGGCCAGGAGCTGATCCTCAACGGGACCATGATAAAACCGGAGGACGCAAGCAAAGAGCGTATAGGTGTAAACTATACCGGTTTTGCCAGTGACGTTGAAGTCGGCTGCAAGGTGCTGCTCGATGATGGTAAGATGGCACTTGAAGTTATGCACATAGAAGGCGATGACGTCTACACCAGAGTGCTGGTGGGCGGCTCCCTCTCCAGCAGAAAACGTGTGGCTCTGCCGGACATGCAGGTCAACCTGCCTTCATTATCGCAAAAAGACGAAGAGGACATCGCCTTCGGTGTGAAGCAGGGTGTCGATTTTATAGCCGCCTCTTTTGTACGCCAGGCAGACGATGTCTGGGCGGTACGAAAAATCATCGAAGACAATGGTGGCCGCCAGGCGATTATCGCGAAAATCGAGAACCGCCAGGGCGTGGAAAACATCGACGAAATTATTAACGCTGCCGATGGGTTGATGGTGGCCCGTGGCGATCTCGGAGTTGAGATGCCGGCCGAGGAAGTTCCGGTTATCCAGAAAATGCTTATTCGCGCTGCCAATTTCGCCGGTAAACCGGTTATCACTGCCACTCAGATGCTGGAGTCGATGATCACCAATCCCACCCCCACCAGGGCCGAAGCAAGCGATGTGACCAACGCCATCTTTGACGGCACTGATGCGGTAATGCTCTCCGCCGAAACCGCTGTGGGCAAGAACCCCATCGATGCTTTAAATTTTCTTACCCGCTGTGCGCAGATAGCTGAATCTTCGCTGAACTACGAGGAGATTCTTGCCGCAGGGCTGAGACACCGTCGACCGGTAGTGACCGACGCCATTTCTTACGCCAGTTGCGCCACCGCCGCCGATCTTGAAGCCGCAGCTATAATCGCTACCACCACTTCAGGTTCCACCGCCAGGATGGTGGCAAGATATCGCCCCAAAGCTCCTATTATTGCAGCAAGCCCCAGCAAAGACGCAATTCGCCAGCTTCAGCTGATTCGCGGCGTAGTGCCTTTACTCTGCGCTCCCGCATCGAATATGGACGAACAGCTGGATATGTCCATTCACGCTTCCACCCAGGCGCAGCTGATTAAAAACGGAGACCTGGTAGTCATTACCGCAGGCCTCCCCATTCAAACCATAGGCACGACCAATATGCTGAAAGTACATACTGTCGCTGATGTCTGCTTTACTGGTCAGGGTATCGGTTCTGCAATCACCGATGGTACGGTGCGCATCATCGAATCGGAGGAAGACTGGAACCACCTGCCAAAGGAATCCATTGTCGTTTTAGAGGGGACCGATCATTCGATGCTGGATAAACTTACCTCTGTTCGCGGCATAATTGCCGAGCAGGCCGGTCTTACCTCTCATGCTGCCATTATTGGGCGTGAACTGGGGATACCGGTTATCTGCAACGTGACCAATGCCACCAAGCTGTTTGAAAATGACCAGACCGTGACGATCGATGGTTCAACCGGTCAGATATGCTACGGCAGTCTACGCGGTAAATAGTCCCATCCCATCCAATGAAACGACAGGCACGAAGTACATGGCTTCGAGCCTGTCGCGCTTTCTCCTGGCCCCAATTCCTCAGGATTGCTTTGCCCAATTAAAATAAACTAGAATCATCCCAATGCATTGATGTGTCTCGGTGTCTCTTGTTTCTCAGCAAAATGCTCGCTGAAGCAAACGATAGCTGAGCAGAAGAGAGTTCTGAAGAGACGTTCAACAGCGCCCTGCGTTCAATAGATCGATGAACCAAACTCCTCGAAAACCGTCGCAATCGGAATCGCAAAACCTATGCCTTCGGTATCCTTAATTATCATGGTGTTCACCCCATGGACATAGCCACGCTCATCGATCAGAGGGCCGCCGCTGTTGCCGGGGTTGATCGGAGCGTCGGTCTGCAGAAAGACCTTGCCGCTGGCACCATCTTTCCTGTAACCGGAAAAAACTCCGGAGGTGACGGTATTCCTCAGCCCTACCGGGCTGCCAATGGTGAAAACCTTGTCCCCCTGCTGGATTGGAACGTTCTTGGGTGCCCGTTTAAGATATGGCGTATCTTTGACATAAAGAGACATAATCGCCAGGTCGTGCTTTTCACTTACCATCAGGTAATTGGCAGAATGACTGGCGCCGTCGGCAAGGATGATCTTGATATCAGACGGCAGCAGACTATCTTCCATTCTGCTGAGCCGTTCTTCCGCTTCCTGCAACCGGGGGAGCACCTTATTCAGCTCCCGTTCACTCTCTTTAATGATAATCGCGAGCTGGCTGCGGGTTGCTCCCTGGGGTAGACGTTTCATCTCGGCCCGATAGTCACCAAGTTTTTTCTTCTCCAGTTCAACCAGATCGCGGGTTGCCTCCACTTTTCTGCGAAACTCGGCGAGCTGATTCTGATCGAGCTCAATAACATGACGGTTGGTAACTATATAGTTGTCGTTGATAAAAAAACCAGAGCCTGTCCCCCAGGGGGTTTCGATGGATACCGTAGCTCTTCTTGCCTGCTCGATAGTGCCACCGCTTGCTCTCAATTGTCTGGTATCCTGTCCCGGAGCCGAGTTTGACTGATTTTCCGGATTTCGACTCGATTCAGCCGCAGTCGGAACCGGCAATTTCTGCTCAGCCTCTGTTATCTTTTGCTCAGGAACCACATTGGCGAGTTGCTCGCCTGACGGGGTCGGGGAATCGGGTCGGACAAGATAGTACGTGGCACCGGCAGTCAGGACGACCAACATCAGCACGGTTATCGCAATGAGCGGCCCCTTACCAGCACCTTTACTTTTTTGCGCCAGTTCTTCCTGTCTGGCCCGCTGTTCTTCGAGTGCTTTGGCTTTTCTGGCCAGAATCTGTTGATAACGTGCAAAAATAACTCCACACACCTCACATTCGGTACCGCCGGCCTGTTCATGCGTGCACTTGGGACACCGAATATTGCCATTCTCCATTATTTCCCCCGATAATGAACTATATTTAATAAAGATTTAGAGAAGATTTTATGTCAGGATCGTGTAGAATACCTTCTTCTCTTGACCTCGTAACCACTTTTCCCCAAAATGGTCTTCAAAAAAAACATAGCAAATCCAAAGAATTATATCAACATCGCGTCTAACATTACTATTAGTCAGGGATAACATCATGGCAAGATTACAAATTACCCCATCTCTCTCACTGCCCGAAAACGAGGTGGAGTTTACCGCAATCAGGGCTCAAGGTGCAGGGGGCCAGAATGTCAACAAGGTATCGAGCGCCGTACATCTGCGATTTGACATTTACGGCTCATCATTACCACAACATATCAAAGAACGACTGATAGCCCTGCCCGACAAGCGCATCACTTCAGACGGCGCGTTAATCATCAAAGCTCAGCAATTCAGAAGCCTGGAAAAAAACAGAGAAGATGCCTTAAACCGATTGGCAGAATTCATCCGCCAGGCAACAGTGGTGCACAAGAAACGCAAACCAACCAAGCCAAGCAAGGCTGCCCATAAACGTCGGCTTGAAAGCAAGACAAAACACAGTCAGGTAAAAAAACTGCGGAAAAAGATAGAATAAACGACAAGACCCATCAGGCTCTCCCCTCTTCCAGCAATCTCACCCAATTCTCGCGCTGATTGCTGCGGACCATCTCCAGTGCTCTGCCGAAGTCATACGGCACGCGAATCTGCTCAATACACCAGCCGACGGAACGTTTATCAACTATAGAATAGTTTGCATGATGGGAAAAATTCTCCATCCGATGAACTTCAGGGAGGTCATCCCTGTAGGCCGGAAGCCCAACACTGCCTGCATTTACAACGATCTGACCGGTGGAGAGTTCGACGATACGGGGCACGTGGGTATGCCCGCAGAGGATAAGCGGTGCTGTAACATTGCCCAGCATCTTCAAAATTGCGCTATCTTCTTTCACCCTCGGGGTTCCACCGGATATATCTTCTAACAGATAATCCGTATCACTTCGCGGAGAACCGTGACAGAGATACACATCATCTTCCAAATACAGGTCATAGGGTAATGCCTTCAGCCAGGTCAACTGGTCTGTTGACAGCTCGTCAAACATCAGCTGCAGGGTAGGATTGTTTGCTATTTCAAGATCTTTTACTTCATGGAGCATACGGTCCTGATTACCCTGCACATGCTTTATCGACTGCTCCTGCAAAAGCTCACAGGTTGCCCGGGGAGCGATGGGGCCGTAGACAATGTCTCCGAGGTCGACTATGGCATCGACATCTCTATGTTGAAGATCTTCCAGCACCGACTCCAGCGCAAAAACATTACTATGAATATCCGACAATACTCCAATTCTCACATCCATTCTCCTGAGCCGGCAGCGGGCTTCCCCCCTAAGGAATCCACAGCTATAAAAGCTTGGGCTCAATTTCAAATTTGCCCGCAGGGAATTGCACTGATTGCCTGATCAGGCGATCAGTGGCCTCCCTTGCCGGTGACAATATCAACGATCTCTCTGGTATCCCGTTTGATTCTATAAATATTATCCTGAATTTTGAGTAACTCCGTCCCCGGGGTTTTATAAGGAACATATTCTGGTGAGGTACGAGGAATCACCACCGACCGGGAATAGTACTCATCCCCCATAATCGACCCCCTGGTAAGCTTCTTCTGCCAACCGGGAGGCAAGCCATCACCGCGCTCAACCTTTTTCTGAAGTCCTGGCGGCAGAGCTTTACCATTGTGCTTGCCGTGATCTTTCCCCGCGAATGCCGGGCCTGCTGCCAGCAAACATGCCAGGATTACGATAATTTTTCTCATATACACCTCTATAATGATAACATTACAAAAAAAGCCGAGACGTTGTTCAGCCAACGTCCCGGCCACACTGCTGCATATAGTACATAACTTGAGATTTTTTCACAAATTCTTCAAGGCAGGATGGCCGGATTACTCATTCGAGGAATGAATAATCTTCACCACAGCTGCGCCTCACTTTACAATGCTGATGGGCAGCAGGTGAAATTCCGCCATAATGGCCATGAAAAAGAGTTAGCCGTTACCGGCACTGCCCAGCACATTGGTGTTTTTATCTTTAATGAGTGATATTAACTCATCGCGGGCAGGCCCCAGATATTTTCGTGGATCGAATTCTCCTGGATTTTCAGCGAAAATTTTTCGTATTATTGCTGTCATCGCGAGTCTGCCGTCACTGTCGATATTAATTTTGCAAACTGCTGACTTGGCTGCACGACGCAACTGCTCGGCTGGAATCCCCACTGCGCTATCCATCTTGCCGCCGTAGGTATTTATCATCTTCACATGCTCCGGAGTAACAGATGATGCGCCGTGCAGCACGATCGGATAGCCGGGGAGACGACGTTCGATCTCCTCCAGAATATCGAATCGCAAAGTTGGCGGAGGTTCACCCGGCTTCAACTTGAATTTGTATGCGCCATGCGAGGTACCAATGGAGATGGCCAGACTGTCAGCCCCACTCTTCTCGACAAATTCCTCTACCTCGTCCGGCTGGGTATAACTGGAAACTTCATGGGAAACCTCATCCTCAACACCGGCCAGCACACCGAGTTCAGCCTCTACCGTGACATCACGCTCATGGGCATATTTGACGACATCAGCAGTAAGACGAATGTTTTCCTCAAACGAGTGATGTGAAGCATCAATCATTACCGAAGAGAACCCGCTATCAATACACTCCTTTGCCAGCTCAAGGCTGCTGCCATGATCCAGATGCAGGGCAACAGGGATAGTGCTGCCCATTTCCCTGGCCATTTCGACTGCTCCTTTCACCATGCAGGGTAGAAAAACGGGGTTGGCATATTTTCTTGCACTTCCCGATACCTGAAGTATTACCGGCGAGTTGGACTCGGCACAGGCCGTGATGATGGCCTGTAGCTGTTCCATATTGTTAAAGTTATAGGCAGGAACTGCATATTGCCCTTTCATTGCATCCTGAAACATCTTCCTGGTGTTCACCAGACCAAGTTCTGTATAGGCGATCAACTTAGGCATAGTATCTTCCCTCTAAAGGTGGAGGATTAGCTCAGAGCCCTCATGAGCATTTTACTGAAAATTCAGAATACCTTTTAATTGCAGGCTAGTACCGATTAGAAGTCCAATGTAATACACAGCAGGATATTTGGTTTGAGCCACTCCCTCCCCTTACGCAGCTCCAGGCTATCATTTTTCCATTTTATTGCAAAAATCTGCAATAGTGACAACTACCATTGTTCTATCATGCAGTGATTACATGGTATCAGAGAAAATAATACCGCAAATCATCTCTTCAAGTCGGGCAACCATGTACTACCTCACTTTATCTGTAAGTTTTTTCAAGATAAACACAATTACCAACTGCCAATCAAGTTCCTGAGCTGACGCAACCACATGCCGGGTACCGGTCTTAACCGGGTAACATGCAGTAACCTTTAGTTTCTTCCCATAACCTTAATGGTCTTTTCGATCTTATGTAAATCACTCATAGACTCAATACCTGCACCAACAGTAGTAACCGCTAACACAGAAAAGGCTGTTGCTAACCGTGCACAATCAGCAAAGGATTTCTGGTCAATCTTTCCTGCAATCATGCCGCTGACCATTGCATCACCGGCCCCGGCAGTTGATTCAACAGTCACTTTCTCTCCAATGGTGTGAATGACGTCCTCACCTTCAAAAAATAGAGCACCCTCCTCTCCCATGGAAACGATCACCGTCTCAATTCCCTCGGTCAACAATTTCTGCCCGGCACTAATTACCTGCTCTTTCGACTTTAAAGTGTTACCGCAATATTCTTCCAACTCCGCCAGATTTGGCTTAATAAGATTCGGGATTTCTTTCAGGCCTTGACGATAACTTTCACCACTTGCGTCCAGGGCGACTTTCACACCGACATTCTTCAAATCCTTTATCAGGTTTGCGTAACAATCAAGCGGAATACCTTCGGGGACACTTCCGGCTAACACTGCCCATGCATAATCAGCACCAACCTCCCGAATCAAATCGTACAGATCGGTCATATCTCCGCTCCCCGGACCGATTCCCGGGAAATTAATATTGGTGGTAGTTCTGTTTTTCAGATCAGCTATCTTGATTCCTGTTCGGGTGTGCCCCTTAAGACGAAAGAACTTATCCTGTATACCCTTGCCGGAAAAATACTGACTGAAAATAAGGGAATTACCTGTGCCAAGGAAACCCGTTGCGGTCACATGCATGCCGTAATCGGCAAGAAATCCGGCAACATTAACTCCTTTACCTCCGGCATCCTCCCTTTGATCACGTACCCGATTCACTTTACTTATTGCAAAATCATCAATGTAGATAGTCTGATCAATTGCGGGATTGAGCGTAACCGTGAGAACTGATCGTGTTTTCATTACCCCACCCTCAAATAGAAAAAAAGACGGTGCCCTTCGGCACCATTTCGATACCCTGAAAGCCTGTCGCAGTATTTAACTTTTTTTCACAACTGTCCTCTCGATAATGCCGGGTTGAGCAGCTTAGAAAGCATAACGGGAAATTGATAAAGGGCTTAACCCGGCAGACTTCCAGCGCCCGTTGAGCCAAGTCACCAACTTTTGTGGTCAAAAGTTTCCTGCAATTTGCACAGAAAATACTCAAAGGCTACAAAAATATGCTAACTCCTTAATGTACCATGTCAACGGAATCGCGAGCCTTTGAGCCACCTGTAAGCAAAAGAGGCCGACGGAATGGCTGAATACCAAGCCGAACCTTCTGCTTAAACTTGTCTCTGATAATGATAAAAACTGGAATTTCGGAAGATAGAAAATCTAAAATGAGTGATCTGGCAGGGAGAAGACGGTCGGCAGCTAATCAAGAACAATGTCAGTCAGGCTATAAATTTTTCCATCACGAAACGTGAACTCCGACTTGCCTGAAAGATTTAGTGTTTCACCGGCTTTCAGGCCTTCCGGGAGGTCTATTGCCAGAACCCCGGCATATACAACCTCTATGGTGGCACTATTGGTCTTTTCGGAATAGTGCATAATTGTCTGTTTTCTTGAAGAAAACAATGTCTTGCCCTGCAAAGCGAGGGCATGGAACTCGTCAATCCCCTTGGTCTGAACGGTCACCTGACCATTTGAGATATTCTGGAATTCAACAGCCGGATGCAGCAAAGAAAGCATGGTATCTATATCAAAGGCATTGTACGCATAGACATACCGCTCCACCATGGCCTGTTTTTCGCCGGCCTTGATCCTTCGCCCACCATAATTTCTGGTATCCGGGCCACCACGTCGATGTCGTTGTGCGACAGAAGACATAATACCACTCCGAGTTGAATTTCAGTACAAAGTGGGTTACCACCTGACAATCTCCCAACAAAGCTTCTATTGCGAGTCTCTACCCTGAAGTTTACTGCAGTGTTAAAATATTATGATTTTTCCAATACTCAACCGGACGGTCTGACCGTGGATCTTCCACCATCCACACCGAAAATCTGCCCGGTTATCCAGCCGGAATCTGCAGAGAGCAAGTACCCCGTCAATCCTGCAATATCCTCAGCTGACCCAAGCCTCTTCATCGCATGCATCTGCGATATAGTTTCCACCATCTTTTCATTGACGAGAAGAGGTTCAGACAAAGAGGTCCTGACAATTGAAGGGGCAATGGCGTTAACACGGACGCGAGGTGCCAATTCTGCTGCCAGAGCCAGAGTCAGACCATTGATGGCACCTTTCGCCATTCCCACAGAAGCGTGAAAGGCAAAGCCCTGCCTCGCAGCTACACTCGAGTAGAGAACCACCGATGCACCATGTTCACTTTTTTTCAAAGCAGCTAGTCCGGTCTGCACAGCCATGGCTGCACCTATACAGTTCACCTGAAAATCCTTAATAAAATGCTCCCGGGTCAGCCTGCGAAGACTCATAAGATTAATCGTTCCTATGGAGTACACCAGGCCATCCCATGGGGCTGAGAAATCCTGCTGCACCTGGCTGAATGTTTCGCTTTGCTCTATATCGCCTACCGTATAACCTGCACCGAGCTCTTCAGCTATCGACGATAATCGCGCAATATTGCGGCCAACAAGATGTACCACGCAGCCCTGTTGGCTAAGCAGACGCGCCGTCGCTGAACCTATACCACCCGAACCACCATAGATTACCACACGCCTTTCCATATATAGCTCTCCTCAGATGTTGCACAACATCGGGCACCGCTCTTTTTCCCGATGATCCGTATGGCATGGAAGCACTCAATAAGAATGTGTCGGCATGTACTTCGTCTTCTATTATAGCGTATTATGATAAAACAGTGCAGGCAGGGAGTTCAGACCAAAACCCCGGCCAGTCATCAATCTGCTTTAGATTTTAGATTTCGAAGAGTTCCAAGGCCTTCAGTACGTGGCAGCCTCATACCACAACAGGCTGGTCTTTATATAGAATTCACAGAAAACGGTAATCTGCCAGTTTCTTCTATTATTGCTTAATTTCTCATGTTAGGCTTTTCTTTGCAACAAGAATCGACTACACGTATCTTTTTTTAGTGGTAAAAGCGACATGTTACGCAACATCCGCCCTCCACAACAAGCATTTATTCTTTTATAGACAAGGCCTTCATTAAATTGCACTCTTCTTTGGCCTGTTTTGAAAACCAACCACGCTGCTAAAAGCATCCAAGGTTACTGATCTTAGAATACGACGTGTTAATGAAACCCGATGGAGCAACTCTCTTTTTTTCTACCCCAAATTATGAATATCCGCTTCGCGGCAAAAACATTTCAGCAACAACACCAATAGATTGAGAGGCAACGGGCCGGAATCTCTCATGTGCTCTCTCATTGCCTGTTAAACAGAACAACATCATTACCTTCAACACTCAACTCGGCGTTATACTGGTTGGCCAGGTAATCAAATGTTTCTTCACTGAAAAAGCTGACATGGGTTGAATCACGAATATAATGCCAGTTTCGGAAAGCTTGCAGTCCCAGTACCCGCTTTGTCATGATACCGAGCAGACCACCATGCTTGAGCATACCAAACAGTGACTGAAATTCTTTACCAGGCTCCTTGAAATGCTCTGCCACCTCAGTCGCACAGATAAAATCATACTGCTTTTCCAGCAGTGACGGTTCATTGCGATAGAGAGGATCGTAGAGCTCTACAGAAAACCCTTGCTCTGCAAATAGTTTCGCGAGAGGCGAGCCCGGTCCGCAGCCAAAATCCAGACCGTGTGCTCCAGCGTTGAGGCGGCTGATTACAGGGCCACTCAGACGGGAAAGAAATTTTCTGTACCCGCTATCATCTTCACTGTTTTGATGAAGATCATATTCGGCCTTCTCTTTTTTTGCACTCAGCCAGAACTGTTGAGGCACAAACACCAGTTTACATTCTCGACACCTGTAATACTCCCGAGTGTCATCAGCATGGAAAAACGTTACCTCATCAGCACCGCAAAGGCGGCATACCAAACGATCAGCCATCAAGTAATCATCCATTAGTCGGTAATCTCCAACCTGAACAGGACCTTGGGGTCGTTCGGGCGAAGATAATCAGTAAATACAGGGAACCCGTCCACTTCCCCATTCCCCTCAACCAGAGTAAACCCCATACGCTGGTGGTACGCAATGGACTGCAGGTTGACGGGAGAAGTACAGGAGGTGACGACAGTTTTGCCATGCCTCTGGCAGACAGTATAATATCTCCGATATAATGCCCGGCCAACACCCTGCCTGCGGTATTCGGGCGCTACCCCTGCAAAATGTATATATGCTTCTTCGGGCTTTGACTGGGAGAAAAAGCCGACCAGAAAACCTACCAGGGTATCACTATTCTCAGCTACAAAACATGTTTCCTGAAAATGATGGAAAAATATTTTCAGCAGGCCTGAACTCAGGTCACGACCATCCCACCATTGCCGCATCACTTCGACAATACGTTGGTGATCCTCGGGAGTAGCCTGTCGTATTCGGATGTTCACTTTCATCGACTCTTCCCGGCAGCGCTTATCTTTTGCAAGACAACATTTCGCAATTTTTTCTCCAATCACCGGCGCCCTGTTCATTATTAGAGTTTTCTTGACGGGTTGAGGCTCAGGTGCGAATGGAGACCCGTCTTTTTAAAGGTTCTGAAGCCGTACCTCAAATAGAGAAATTCCGCAGGATTGCCACGAATCACCTTCAGGGTGATGAGGCTCTCCTTTTTACCGGCATAGTCAATAAGCTTTTCCAGGATCGAACTTCCAATTCCGTTCCCCTGGTATTTTTTGCCCACCTGCAATTCCGCGAGGTAGATAGAATCCCGCTCAGGTACCAGCTTGAAAAAACCCGCTCTATCCCCCTGCACCTCTATCAATTCAATAGCGGACGGTTCGAAATTCCCCCGAAACATATCCGGGTCCCAGGTGCCCACCCGCTCCACATAGCCCTTCATATTGTCGCTATAGAGCGCGTCCAGAAAAGCGAGATCATCTGCTCGCGCGACCCGTGTTGAAAAGCTCATACCACTTCTCAGCGGGACCTGCGCAAAATCTGCAAATAGAAAGATGTCTGGTTTATCTGTCATTACATCTAATGGTTCAGGATCATATATCGAAGCGACAACACCGTTTCGTGCTGGTCCATAAGCCGATTATTGAACCTGCCCGGCCGAGAGCAGTCGCGGAAAAACCTGATCACGAAAAATTGAACCGATCTCGATGCTATCTATATTCCCGGAGTTAATCCAGCAGCACTCGGCAATCTCATTTCGGGGCGATATCAGACCTTCATAACACTGAACAACGAACACGTCCATGCAGAGAGTAATTTCTTCCAGACCCGCTGCGGGAGCGGTAAATGTGGAAAAAAATCTCAATTTGGCCTCATCCACCTCTATCGAGATTTCTTCAGAGAGCTCCCGTACCAGAGCTTGTCGCGGAGTCTCGTGCCGCTCCAGCTTGCCGCCAGGTGCAAAGAAAAGAGTTTTCCCCAGGGAACGAAGCACCAGCAGCGAATTGTCCTGAACAATTATCCCGGCAGCTTTATGAAGCAATCTCGGCATATCCTATAATCTCAACCACAATCAGAGCTTATGCTGCATTCAGCTTTGCAGCGTTTTTGATTCGAAAACACTCACTTTCAGGCCGATCGATTATCAAGCATCTCTTTCAACGAATCAGGCAGATACGATCGCATCGTTGCGGTCATTTTCTTCTCATTTTTCTGCCATAGCACTCCGAGATAAATAATAACAAAACCGATCGCCGCCAATGCAATGGGAAATAACCAACTCGCCTTGAATACGCTGAAAGCGAGGTGTCCCAAATAAAAAGAACACCCAATTCCACCAAATATCACAAAAACACGCCTTGAGATCAATACCCCGAAACCGATCATTAACAGGTTAATGACGAAATAGAAAAAACGCGAAACTTCACTGCTGGAATCAAGAGAGGTCATGCCACCCCAAAAAGCCAGTACTCCGGCGAGGTACAGCCAGAATGAATAATCTGCAGACTTCCTTGATCGAAAATCAACATAGAAGGCAAAAAGAATATTGGCCAGGCCAAACCACATGGAGACATTGGCACGCAACTCCCAGTCCGGCCTGCCGCCGGCGATCATTGCAGCCAGATCCATTGAAAGATACCAGAGTGTTGCAGCGATAACCATCTGCAGAAACGGGTAGCGATAGACATAGGCCATTACGGCCCCGACCACCAATGTACCGAATTCAATATACAACCAGTGATAACGGATATAGCGATGGTAATCCTGGTACTGTGTTGAATCAGGCCACCATCCCATGGCCTGTTGCAGACCATAAATTGCCAGCGGAGTCATCGCCACGGTAAAGGTTGCACAGATCGCTGCAGGCACATGATATCCTCTTGACCTGAACATGTTGGCCATGAACACGCCGAACACAGCATACGCCATGGAGATACCGAATATTCCCCAACCACCGAAATTCTCCCAGCCGAGAGTCATGAAAACGGTCATTGCGCCGATAGCGGTCAGCCCTCCCATATAATAGAGGACATGGGTAAAGTCAAAGCGGGGCCCGGCGGTGGGATGTTTTTCTAAAAAGCTCCAGAGTCTGTCCGCCTGCTCGTTGGAGAGAATCTCAGCGCCCACCGCCTCCTGTAATTTTTTCCTGTTCAATTTCATCGCCCCACCAGACTTTCCTTAGGATTCAGAGAACTCAAGGACGGCATCACTCAAGCCTTTGCAGAAAGTTCAGCTTCAGAAGAGTGCACGACGGCCCGCCATAATTGCTCATTGTGTGATATCATCTATTCCATCAGCGTTACTCGTAATCGATTTCTGCCATTTTTCATTTTACCGGACACTTTATTTTGCAGAATATGGTATTGAAACTATTTTAAATGGGTACTGATTTAAACAGAATTCAGCATCTTTTCAATAAATGTCAAAAGTGTTGAGCAGTTATCCTTGTTTTTTTGCACAATATTTTCGGAGGCTATCCGTTGCCTGAAAGAAAAGCATTGCAGATACTACGGATAGCTGTTAGATAGAAGGTTTTTTATGTGAGTGTCGGACCAGTATAAAGCGCGAACGTTATACAACGGGTATTAAGAACATTACCTAACTATAACTAAGCGGCGCTTAGCAAGATCAGCCATGGACATGCTGAGAAATCTGGAGAGGCACTGAGCGGCGGTGGGGAGTTCCCCGATTAAGCGATAACAGGCAGAGATAGTTTTCCTTGCCTTCAGTGATACCGCCATCATTTCCCGAGTAGATGACGTCAAACGCCTCTCCAGAAGGAATCAATACAACAGCATAGGATGTACCATGTCTAACGATTTTCTTACCATAATGCCGCAGGATTTCCGTGAACTCGGTCTCACCGAACCACTTCTCCGCGCACTTGACAGCGCAGGTTATACCGAGCCGACTCCAATTCAATCCAAGATGATTCCCCATGTCCTGGCCGGAAAAGATGTTGTCGGCCAAGCCCAGACCGGAACCGGTAAAACTGCGGCATTCGCCCTGCCGCTGCTGAGTCGGATTCAGCCCGTCAAAAAGGCCAGGCCCAAGGTGCTGGTTTTAGCTCCCACCCGCGAACTGGCTATTCAGGTCAGTGATTCTTTTAAGCAGTATGGCACCAACATGAAACAGTTGCGGGTACTGCCAATCTATGGTGGCCAGGACTACGTCGGCCAGCTTCAACAGCTGGACCGCGGTGTACATGTAGTTGTCGGTACACCAGGCCGGGTTATGGACCATATTCGCCGGGGCAGCCTCGACCTTTCCACTATCGAATCCATTGTACTTGATGAAGCTGATGAAATGCTCAAGATGGGCTTTCTGGAAGACGTTGAGTGGATCCTGGACCAGGCACCGAAAGAGCGGCAAATTGCTCTTTTCTCCGCTACCATGCCGCCTTCCATCAGGCGCATTGCGGTTACTCATCTGAATGAGCCAATTGAAATTACAATCCAGAATAAGACGGCAACCGCTTCCACCATCAGCCAGCAGTACCTGATCGTGAAAAATTTTCAGCTCAAAAAGGAAGCGCTGAACCGAATCCTTGAAATTGAAGAATTTGAAGGGATGCTGATCTTTGTTCGTACCAAAATGCAAACTGTTGAGCTTGCAGAACAACTCAGTGATCTTGGCTACTCATGCGCAGCCCTGAACGGAGATATCGCGCAAAGCCAGCGAGTACGTACCGTCGAGCAGCTGAAGTCCGGTAAGCTCGATATTCTGGTCGCCACCGATGTTGCCGCACGTGGCCTGGATGTAGAACGGGTGAGTCACGTCGTCAATTACGATGTCCCCTTCGATGCCGAGGCATATATCCACCGTATCGGCAGAACCGGCAGAGCTGGTCGTGAAGGTAAAGCCATCCTGTTTCTGACCCCACGTGAGCGATCCATGCTCAAATCCATTGAGCGTGCATCCAGAAAACGTATTGAGCAGATAGAGCTGCCATCGGTTAAGGAGATTAACCAGAAACGTATTGCGGCCTATAAGAACAGAATCACAGAAACCCTTTCAGGTAACTGCGATTTTTTCTCCCAGCTGATCAGTGAATATTGCCAGGAGACTGAAACTTCTGCTGAAGATGTTGCTGCAGCCCTGGCCAAAATTGCCCAGGGCAAAACTCCACTGCTGTTGAAAGATCTTCCCAAGCCTGCGCCTCGCAAAAATTCCAGAGATCAATATGGTGAGCAGGAGCGTGGCAAACGCAGCGACAGGAAAGTTCGTGGCAAAAAACACGAGAACCACAACTCCCAGGATGGTTTCGACAGGTACCGCATAGAAGTTGGAGAAGTCCACGGTGTTCGCCCTGCCAATATTGTTGGCGCCATAGCTAACGAAGCGGATATCAGCAGTGAATATATCGGTCGCATTTCCATTTTTGAGGATTATAGCACCGTTGACCTGCCCAATGGCATGCCAAAACCGGTACTGCGCATGTTGCAGAATGTCCGTGTGAATGGCCGCCTGATGCGAACCAGAATAGCTGACGACCAGCCGGATGGTGACAATTTTGGCAACGACGGCCGCAAGACACGCAGTGACAAGCCCCGCAGAAACAACTTCAAAAAGGGCCCTCGCCAGAAAAGTCTTGCCAAGAGCAATAGCTCACGTTCAAAAGCGGCATGATCCTCTCTCCTGTATAGGAGAAAACAGATAATCCTACGGCGAGCAGAGCATTATAACTCTGCTCGCTGTTTCAATCACATTCTCAGAAATGCTGCAAAATACATTTTGTCACATCCCGGGTATCGGCCCGGCCACGGAAAAAAAACTCTGGGAAGCTGGAGTGACAAGTTGGGACCAGTGGCAGGAACCTGCACCTGTTCGCCTGCCAAACAGCAGCAGAAATGAGATTATAAGCCTCCTCGAGAACTCCGATGAGGCCCTCGACACCGACCCGTCTTTTTTTACCGAAAGACTGGCTTCCCATGAAGTCTGGCGCATATTTCCGCAATACCGGCACCAGACTGCCTATATCGATATAGAAACCACCGGTCTTGCCGAAGATGCCGACCTTACCACCATCGCCCTCTATGATGGTGCGGAGGTCAAATACTATGTCAACGGCCGCAACCTCGATGATTTCCTGAATGATATCTGGAAATACAAGGTACTGGTCAGCTACAACGGCAAATCATTCGATATCCCGTTTCTGGAAAGATATTTCAAGATCACCTTAGATCACGCCCAGATAGATCTCCGATATGTGCTTGCCCGGCTCGGCTTCAAGGGCGGCCTGAAAGGCTGTGAAAAAATGTTAGGGATAGACCGAGGTGGCCTGGAAGGAGTAGATGGCTACTTTGCGGTTCTGCTCTGGCGGGAATATGAAAGCTATAATGACGAATCGGCTCTTGAAACTCTCTTGGCCTATAATATAGAAGATACGGTAAACCTTGAGCAGTTGATGATAGAGGCCTACAACAGGAATATTTCCCAGACTCCTTTCGCGAAAGAGCTGAAACTGCCCCATGCCCTGGCACCACCCCTGCCATTTCAGGCGGATCTCACCTGCGTGGAGCGGATTAAAAGACGATACACCCTGTAAGTGCAGACACCACCATAGCGCTTCAGGTGAATCAGCTGCATATTTTGATAAGACCGTGCAATCGTTTTTTGCGCTGCCCCCGCCCCGCTAAACGGTCAGCAACCTGCCTTCGACGGCGATCATAACTTCTGTCTCACCGTACTTCCCCGGCTCACAATATTCTCTTCCCATCACATCCAGCTCATCATCTGTGCGATCCGGGGCATTGTAGATAAAGAAAGTCAGTAGGTCAAGATTCAGGCATCTCTCGTTTGTAATCATTCCGTAAGAATGTCTGAATCGCCAATGAAGCAGCGTAGATCACCAATGCTAGGCTGCAGATTCTCCCTTTCTGCAAAATTGCACTGCATCACTGTAGCTGAGGGTGGTACCGCCAAAAATATCAAGCGCACTGCCCACTGTAACGTCAAGGCGACCACTGCTCAGATCACGGATGGCCTGCAAATCGGTTAAATCCCGGACTCCACCGGCGTATGTTGCTGGAATGGGACACCACTCACCCAGCTTTTCCACCAGCACCTTTTCTATTCCGGAGCATTTCCCTTCCACATCTGCGGCGTGAATCAGAAACTCGTCACAGTATCCAGCCAGATCTTCCAGAACTTCTTTACTTATGATCACATCAGTAAACTTCTGCCAACGATCAGTAACAATGAAATACTCATCACCTCTTCTCCGGCAACTGAGATCGAGAACCAGCCGTTCACGTCCGACAGTTGCATAGAGCTTCTGCAACCGTTCCCGATCAATTTTACCCGCTGAGAAGACATATGAAGTAACGATCACATGACTTGCCCCAAAATCAAGCCACTGGGCAGCATTGTCGGCGGTAATTCCCCCACCGATCTGCATTCCCCCGGGCCAGGCTGCCAAGGCCTCACGCGCTGCCTCATCGTTACCAGGGCCCAATTTGATTATATGCCCTCCAGTGAGATTATCCCGTTTATACATCTCGGCATAATACGAGGATGGCTTTTCCGCAGTGAAGTTGGTTTTCAGTTCACCTGGCTGACTATCACTGAGTGAGGAGCCGACAATCTGTTTCACCGTGCCGTTATGCAGGTCAATACATGGTCTGAATTTCATACTGTCCCTCAAAAACAAAAAAACGGGATACCCGACAAGCGGACATCCCGTTTCCATTTACTATGGTTCTACTGCAAAGTCGATGACGACTCCAGCTCTTATACCTTCTGAATAAGCATGGTAGAAGGGTCGAGCTTCAAAGAAGTACCGGGATCAACTGTGCACTCATCGCATTTCACGATGTCGAGATTCATTTCTTCACCGGCTGGATTGATTACCAGAACAGTGTCGAACAGATCGTCGATCTCGTGACACGGAGCAGGAACACCATCGGAGCTCAATCTCTCGTCATCGCGATGACGAATAGCTGAGAACCAGATCATTTTCAGTCCACGCTGTTCCATGAAGCTGCGCATTTCCTCCACTGTAGCACGATCAGCTGAAGCAAAGTCAAACCCATCGATGATCAGACACTCCGGCTTGTAAATATCCTGCTCTACCAGATCGTCCAGGCGCTCTTCCAGTACCGCTTTGGAGAAAGAGCTCTCCTTGAAGGTCATGATCATTCTGTTCTGCATTACGGCCGGGAGATCTTCAAGCTTCTCACCATCAGCAATGAGGGAGAGAATATCATCATACCAGGCTCTGGTTTTATCCACTGTCTCACCAATGGATATGTGCAGAACTTTGTTACCAAGCAGCATGCAGTCGAGTGCAAACTGGACCAACACTGCGGTTTTGCCCAAACCAGCGCGGGACATAACCAGGCCCATACTTTTGCTTCCGCTCTTCGCCTTCTCTTCAAGGCCGATAGCCTTGAGAGGGTTGTTCACTACCAAATCATTGCTCGCCATGAAATCACCTCGTCATATTTCGTGGTTGCGTGTGCACGTCTTCTCATGCAGCTTAAAACATACCGGGAGTCCATTCGATGCTCCCGATATCTTTTATATCTAAACGGTTATTGATTTAGAATCAACCGTTCTTCTTCTCTTCCTGAAAAGCTTTGATCAGTTCTTCACTAACAGTCTTCGGCACAGGCTTGAAGCTTGCAAATTCCATGGTGAACTCCGCTTTACCCTGGGTAAGGGAGCGAAGAACGGTTGAGTAACCAAACATCTCCGACAACGGCACCTCTGCCTCGATTACGGTATAGAGACCTTCTTCCATAGAACCGATAATCATACCACGGCGCTGGTTGATGGAACCCATGATACCACCCTGGAACTCGGAAGGACCTTCAACAGCAACCTTCATGATCGGCTCGAGGATCTGCGGCTTCGCCTTCATGTAACCTTCTTTGAAAGCACCTACGGAAGCGAGCTGGAAGGCAACGTCGGAGGAGTCAACCGCATGGAAGGCACCATCGTTGATAGTAACCTTGACACCGGTGATAGGAGCACCGATAAGAGAACCTTTAGCGATCGCCTTCTTGAAACCTTTATCACAGGAACTGATAAACTCACGTGGAATAACACCACCCACGATGGAATCAACAAATTCGTACTCTTCGTCCTCAAGCGGCTCGAGGAAACCAGCAACACGACCAAACTGACCGGAACCACCAGTCTGCTTCTTGTGGGTGTAGTTGAACTCTGCACGCTGGGAGATCGCCTCACGATATGCAACCTGCGGAGCACCAACCTCAACCTCTGCCTTATACTCACGCTTCATGCGCTCCGTGTACACTTCAAGGTGAAGCTCGCCCATACCGGAGATAATGGTCTCACCGGTCTCCTTGTCCACGAAAGAGCGGAAAGTTGGATCTTCTTTGGTGAAGCGGTTGAGCGCCTTGGACATGTTAACCTGGGCCTTGTTATCAACCGGGATAATCGCCAGAGAAATAACCGGCTCAGGAATGTGCATGGAGGTCATGGATGCGGAAACGGCTTCAGCACAGAAGGTGTCGCCTGAAGCACAGTCAATACCGAACAGCGCCACGATGTCACCGGAACCACATGAATCGATCTCTTCCATCTCGTCGGAGTGCATGCGGCAGAGACGACCGATCTTCACTTTTTTACCGGTACGGGTGTTGATTACGGTGTCACCTTTGTTCAGCGTACCCTGATAGGTACGGATATAGGTGAGCTGACCGTAGCGACCGTCTTCCAGTTTGAACGCCAGGGCGATCAGCGGGTCTGCAGGATCGTTGGTTACCGCAAATTCTTCCTCTTCATTTTTCAGGTCGAGGGCCATGTTGACAACGTCTTTTGGTCCTGGCAGGAAGAGTTCTACCGCATCCAGAAGCTTCTGAACACCTTTGTTCTTGTAAGCAGAACCCATGAGAACCGGGGTGAACTCAAGCGCAAGAGTACCTTTTCGTACGGCATCCCAGATGAGCTGCGTATCTACTTCACCTTCTTCCAGCAGTGCTTCCATCAGCTCTTCGGAGAACATGGAGATCTCTTCGAGCAGAGACTCACGTCTCTCCTGAGCTTCGTCGAGCATATCGGCAGGGATCTCTTCCTCGCGGATTATCTCACCATTGTCGCCATCGAAGTAGATTGCCTTCATGGTGATCAGGTCGATAACACCTTCAAGGTCGTTCTCGAGGCCAATCGGCATCTGCAGCATGTGCGCGTTCAGCTCAAGCTTCTCCTGGAGCTGCTGGGTTACTTTCGCAGGGTTGGCACCAGTACGGTCACACTTATTAATGAAAGCGATGCGCGGAACGTTGTAGCGGGTCATCTGGCGGTTAACGGTAATGGACTGGGACTGTACACCACCAACGGAGCAGAGAACCAGAATCGCACCGTCAAGAACACGCAGTGCACGCTCAACCTCTACGGTAAAGTCAACGTGGCCTGGGGTATCGATAATATTGATATCGAGATCTTTCCAGGAACAATACGTCGCTGCGGACTGAATGGTAATACCACGCTCTTTCTCCAGTTCCATGGAGTCCATCTTAGCGCCGACACCATCTTTGCCGCGAACCTCGTGAATTGCGTGAATTCTGTCTGTGTAAAACAGAATACGCTCGGTCAGGGTAGTTTTACCCGAATCGATATGGGCACTGATACCAATATTACGTACTTTTGATAAATCTCTCATGGCTGCTATCCTCTACCAACTCTGCACACCGGAATGGTTCCGGCCCCACTGTCTGTCATTTGGGTAATGAAAAAAAATAAGGAGCTACAGCACTCTGCAACTCCCTATTCGACTGATATGCTACGTATCAAGGTCAGGAATTGAACACTGTAAGCATCGCCCCGCATGTTCCCGTCAGGCTTGCGGTTCCCTATAAACTACGGTCTCCCAAGCAAAACCAGGTCGTTAATCCTGACACTCTGAGAAACATTCAAAACTCTGGGAACTTCACTTCAACAGGCATGCTGTTCGCCTGACAACCGAAAAGCTCTTCAGAAAACCGCGCACATTACACAAGACATGACATAATTGCTACAAAAAAACGTTCGCCTGTGATCTTTGACGCTGTTTTTCACTCACGTTCTATACACCAGAAAAATTGGAACTCCAGAACGTCACAAACAAAACTCTTCAAATATCAGGTTAAAATTAAAATCGCCTTGCGTTTTCATCCTCCCGGAGATTTGCATGGCAAATAACCATCGGATTTAGAGCGATTAGTTCCATACCCCCCCGGGCACAATGTTTGTGTTATCAGGTAAGCACTGGACTCGTTGACATCAAGAAAAATACGCACGAAATTCTTCCCCTGCTATCAATTGGTTCGTTCTTCAATGTGCACATATTCTTTGCACAACCAGCAAGACAGGGATAATAATCGTAAAACATCTCTAAGAATCAGATAACTGGATATATGAGTTATTCCTTTTTCCCCTATTACATCTAGCAAGCATTCAGAGTTTTTTCTGTAGATGCCAATGCGTAGACAGTTGGTGAGGCCATCAAGAAAAGACTACCCTCGTCGCCTCATGGAGATGCGAGGCAATGCCTCTTTTCAGCTAAAAAGATAATTGCCTGCACCGTATTCACTACCCCGCTTCTGACAGCGTTTATCTCATGTAAGCCATGAACTCCCCCAACGTCCTTCTTTCCCTGCATGATCCATTTGTTTTCATGTTTTTTTTACGATAGGATTGCTATATCCACAATGGCAATTCTCGTCGTAATGCGTCAGTCAATAGAGTCAAACTCCGACAGCTCAGTCTTTGGGAGGTTCATTTATGGATGTTGTTCTACTTTCGCGACTACAGTTTGCCTTCACGATAATGTTCCATTACATCTTCCCCCCCCTGACCATCGGTCTGGGCATCATTCTGGCCTACCTGGAAACGAGAAACTACCTCAGCAAGGACAAATCATTCGCGGTGGCCTGCCAGTTCTGGACCAGGATCTTCATCCTGAACTTTGCCATCGGCGTCGCCAGTGGCATTGTCATGGAGTTTCAGTTCGGCACCAACTGGGCCACCTACTCACGTTTTGTCGGGGATGTCTTCGGCAGCGCCCTTGCCGCGGAGGGAATCTTTGCGTTCTTTCTGGAGTCCGGCTTTCTTGCCATTGTCGCTTTCGGCAGGGAAAGAGTGAAGCGGGGCTTTTATCTCTTCAGTGTGTACATGGTCGCGCTCGGCTCTACCTTCTCGGCCATCTGGATCATCGTGGCCAACAGTTGGCAGCAGACACCCGCCGGACATCATATCGTGGAGATCATGCGCGAACAGACCCTGACCGACGGTACAACAAGCCTCGCTCCCTGGGTGGTTGATGGAGTCGTTCAGCGCAGGGCTGAAATAGTCAATTTCTGGGATCTGGTCTTTAACCCCACCACGGTACAACGGCTCAGCCACACCTTACTTGGGGCAGCTGCTGTCGGCGCGTTCTTCGTGCTCTCGGTCTCTGCTTACTACCTCCTGAAAAATCGCCACCAGCTATTCGCCAAGCAATCCTTTAATGGCGCTTTGGTCCTTGCATTTATCGCCTCATTGGGTCTAGGAATAAATGGTCATACCCAGGCCCAGAACACCTACAGATATCAACCGGAGAAGCTGGCCGCTTTTGAAGCACACTTTGACACCGGCCGGGGAGACCTGAACCTTATCGGCTGGCCGGACGGTGAGGCGGAGAAGATACACTTTGATCTGAGCATCCCCGGCGGCCTCAGCTTCATGATGTTTGATGACTTCACCTTCAGCAAGAAAGTCGTAGGGCTCGACCGTTTCAAAAAAGAAGATCGGCCGCCTATCATTATCCCCTATCTTTCCTGGCGCGCCATGGTTGGCTTTGGCGGACTTATGATCGTCCTCACCGGACTTGGGTTGTACTACAACTATAGAAAAACAATACAGAATAAGCGATGGCTACTCTGGAGTTTCGTTTTCGCCATCGGCTTTGTCATGGTTGCCAACCAGGCAGGCTGGATAGCTGCAGAGGTGGGTCGCCAACCCTGGACCGTTCATCCGCCAATTGTGTGGACTGACGATGGTACAGACCTCGTTACAGGTCCCGACGGTTTTTATAACTATGATGAGACTCTCGGCCTCAGGACCAGTAACTCCGTGAGTGCAGCAGTAAGTGTCGAAGAAGCAAAGACCTCACTGGCGCTTTTCACCCTGCTCTATCTTGCACTTGCTGCGGTGTGGATCATGGTGCTCGACAGGAAAATACGAACCGGCCCCACACCACTTAAAGAACATGACGAAACCGACACCCATGGCATTCGGCACGCTGCAATGGACCGCCAGCACGCCCGCCTTGATAAAGAAGAGACAGAGGGAGGCTCGATATGAGTACCGAATTACTCTGTATAATCTGGTTTATTCTGCTTAATGTACTGTTGATCGGCTATGCCATCCTGGACGGATTCGATCTGGGAGTAGGAATACTGCATCCTTTTGTGGCAAAGACGGATGTTGAGCGGCGACTGGTAATGAACTCAATAGGCCCCCTTTGGGACGGCAACGAAGTGTGGCTGGTGACTTTTGGCGGGGCACTCTTTGCCATGTTCCCCAACGCCTACGCCTCAATATTCAGCGCCTTCTATATCCCCTTCGTTGCTTTGCTCTTTGCCCTGATTTTCCGCGCCGTCTCACTCGAGTTTCGCTCAAAACGATCGGGCAAAGCCTGGCGCACCCTATGGGACATTCTTTTTTTTACAGGATCGACACTGGCGGCACTGCTCTTCGGTGTGGCAATTGGTACGCTGATGCAAGGTTTGAACATCTCGGAACTCGGTGACTACCAGGGTACAATGCTCGATATGCTCAACGGTTTCAGTATCAATGTTGGTCTGATGACCGTGGCGCTCCTCGCCATGCACGGATCAATCTATTTGTACATGAAAACGGAAGGAGAGTTACAGGATCGCCTCTTTCACTGGATGAAAGGTACATATTTTGCTTTCCTGGCTCTCTTTATAGTTGTCACTCTCTGGTCAACACTCTTTGTACCCGCCTCCATCCACCATTTCAGCGACTACCCGATTCTCTGGCTCGTTCCCCTGCTCAATTTTCTGGCCATTGCTAATATATACAGGGCCATTCAGCAGAAAAAACCCTTTTATGCCTTTATCAGCAGTTGTTTCGCCATTGCGGTGCTGGTTTTCCTGTTCAGCGCAGCTCTTTACCCAAACCTGCTGCCGGCGACAAACAACCCTGAATACTCAATCACCATCTTCAACGGAGCCTCAAGCCCACTGACCCAGAAGATCGGCCTGTTGATCGTGGCAATTGGTATGCCCATGGTCCTTTCCTACACCGCGATCATTTACTGGACATTTAGAGGGAAGGTGCAGCTAGGTGAGAACAGCTATTAATCTATAGAATTCAGCAAACCATACGGCGCCATCTTCTTCAGTGTTTCGGCAATACACATAGGACAATCTATAGTGTATTGCCGAAAACTTCGAATATGACGCCGTCTGAACTGCTGAATTTTCCGGTTTATAATTAGTTAAAAGCTACCGCACATTAACGAGGTTCCGGGATAACCTGTCCATGCGGATCTTTCTTTGTTTTCCCCAATCGCTCGTCAAGATATTCGGCAGCATCGCCGATGTGCTCCAGTTGATGGGCGGTGGTATGCAGCTCTTCTTTCGGTGTTCCAATCCGCTCCAGATATGCCTCCCAGAGCCTGTGCGCTCTGAGCACCTTATCCGCTTCCTTGCGACCTTCTGCCGTGAGAACATACCCCTCGACCTCTTCTGCGATAAGGCCATCCTGAATCATACGCTTGAGTGCTTTTCGCAGCCCCCCCTGACCACTTTCCACATAGGTTCGAATCACTGGAAGTGAAGTGGCTTTACCATGCCTTAGGATGGTGGTCAGCACATCTTCGACCACTTGCTGGGGAACAAGTCGTTTCAGGCGCAGCCAACGGGCCAGCAGGCCATATTTGGGAGCGACAGCCAGAACCACCAGAAACTGCAGGGTGCAAAACAGCATCACCGCGCCACCACCGGCGGAATCAAGCCAGACACAAAGGTAGAGACCGCCGATAACACTGGTCACCCCAAAAATTCCGGCGAGTACCATCATGCGATCCAACCGGTCACTGAGCAGGTAAGCGGTTGCGGCGGGAGTGATAAGCAGCCCGACCACCAGGATCACTCCAACCATGCTCACTGCACTCACCACCACCAGGGAAACGCATATCGTCAACAGGTAGTCGAGCAACAGCACAGGCAGGCCGATGGAGGCCGCCATGACCGGGTCAAATGTGGCAATCTGAAAATGCCTGAAAAAGAGGATGATAATTGTCAGCACTATCGCTGCTGTAAAAGCACTTACCCAGAGATCGGTATCGGCCACCCCGAGAATATCACCCATGATAAAATGCATGAGATCAATATGGATATAGTGCCGAAAGATGGAAACTGCGACAACACCAAGGGCGAAAATCCCGGTATACATGATCCCGATGGTGGTGTCCTCCTTGATACGCGATACCCTTGACACAAAGCTGATCAAAGCCACTGTGGCTATTGCTGCGATCAAGGAACCGAGCAGCATACCCGGGGCATGGGCCTCAAGGCCAAAGAACATCTTCATAACCAGGTAACCGCCGGCCACACCGGCAATCATGGCGTGGGAGAGGGCATCACCCAAAAACGCCATACGCCGCAACACCACCAGGCAGCCAACCACACCGGCCACCACCGCTACAATGGACCCACCAATGAGCGCCTTTTGAAAATAGGTCTCCTGAAGCGGTGCAAGAAATGCATCAAGCATTGCTCTCCTCCTTTACTGTCCCTACAGGTGTGCCTGCAGCCGCCCCGCCCATTTTCAGATCTGCAAAGATCCGCAAGCGGCCTTCATATACTTTACTGAGCAGTTCTTCCTGCAACACCATCTCCGGCGTGCCGTAGGCATAAAGTCGCTGTTTGATCAGGATGAGCTTGTCGAAATACTCTGCAGCTGTCGCAAGGTCATGGTGTACCACCACCAGGGTTTTGCCAGCCTCTTTGGCCCTGCCAAGCACATCGAGGATGGCCCTTTCAGTGGCCGCATCTACTCCGGCAAAAGGTTCATCAAGCAGGAGAATATCACTTCCCTGGGAGAGCGCCCTGGCAAGAAACACCCGCTGTTGCTGTCCGCCTGAGAGTTCACCTATCTGCCGGTCGGCAAAATCCTCCATTCGCACCATTTCGAGGGCTTCCAGGGCAGCTTCCCGATCACGACGGCCTGGTGTTGTATACCAGGGAATTTTCTGATAACGTCCCATCAGCGCCACTTCCTGGACCGTGATGGGAAAATCCCAATCAACAGAGCCACGCTGGGGCACATAGGCCACCTGCCCCTTTACCTTCTGCACATTCTTGCCGTTGATTCTCACCGTGCCGAGATCCGGCTTGACGAAACCGAGAACTGCCTTGATAAAAGTGGATTTTCCTGCACCATTGGGGCCAATAACCCCTACCAGTTGATCATGCTCAATACTCACGCTTACATCGAGCAGGGCCGCCCGCGCATGATAGCTGACCGTCAAATGTTCCACCTCAACCGCAAAATCTGATCGTGCCTCAACTGTTTTTTCAGTGTTCATCCGCTTCCCCTGTTCCACTATCACCCCTGGCGGTTAAAACAAAATTTACCGTACCCAGCACTCTCGCTCCCTGACTTGCCCAGATAGTGTTATCCATCAGTGATGAACTCGCTCTCCTGAGCTGGACTCTCACCGCGTGTGATTTTTCGCTCTCAGATAACGGTGGGCTAGCCTGGACATAAATCTCATTCTGCCCTTCCACCAGGCCACGAATATCCTCAATCACCAACGGGACTCCTCGCTGCAGACTATCAGCGGCAATTGCGACCTGCTGGCCATTGATACGCAAATCCATAGTGACCGCAAGCTCATCCGTTACCTGCAGCGCAAAAGGGTCGGGCTCAACGGAAAAAGTAGGTGTCAGGATAAGATCGAACTTCTGTGTAACCTGAACCAGCTGCGGCTGAATGCGCTCAATTCCGGCCTCAGCCTGCAGCCGCTGCCGGGTGTATCCCCACAGCCCTCCCACTATGACGATCCAGATTACTGCTGTAAGGACAAATCTCATGACAACTCCTTAACACTGGCAATTATTGACTGAGTGCATTCACTATCAGCAGCACATTCTCCCGCATCATGCCGATATAGGTTTCCCCGGCGCTTCCTTCGGGCCCCATGGAGTCGGAATAGAGCGCCCCGCCGATTTTCACCCCTGTCTCACTGGCGATTTCCCTGATTTGCTTGGGGTTGATAGTAGTTTCGACAAAAATTGCGGGAGCACCTGAGTCCTTGATCGACTGTACCACCATTCGCCGGCGCTCGGGCGTAATACCCGCACCCACTTCAGCGCCTGTAGACCAGCCGACCGGGGCAATAGAGAGAAAATCATTATTCGGGTTGAACTTATATTCCCGGCAAAAGTAGTTGAAAGCATCATGGGTAGTTACCAGGATACGGCGCTCCGGCGGAATGCGATTCACCTGCTCGCGTACCCAGCCGTCGAGGACCCTGAGTTGCTGCAGATAGAGTTTAGCCCGGGCTTGATATTCGCTGGAATTTTCGGGATCAAATTTCATCATGGCCCTGGTGATATTATTGACATACAGAGCCACATTTTTCGGTGAAAACCAGGCGTGGGGGTCCATGATACTTTCGCCACCCTGGTCTATACTCAAAGGCGCCAGTCCTTCGGTAGTCGTTACCAGAGGTTTACCGGCATCTTTGGCCAGAGTGGCCATCCAGCTCTTGCCTTCCAGATGTATTCCGTTTTCAAGGCAGAGATCTGCCGCCAGAACCAACTGTACATCAGCCGGCGTCGGCTGGTAGGTGTGGGGATCGGCGCCCGGTGCCAGTACACTCAGTACTTCGCCGCGATCACCAACTATCTGCCTGGCAAAATCGGCAATCTGGGTGGTGGACGCGACTACTTTAAAAGGAGTCCCGGCCTCCATAGCCCCGACATTACCAACGGCAGAGAGTAGTAAAAAACAGGCACTCAAAACCAGTATTATTCTGAACATAGCTTCCTCTTTCGATATTCGTTCCAATAATAAAAAGCCAATACGGTAGAGCTTACAGCAAAAGAAATAGTCTAGAGAAAGGATATATCAGAGATCTTGAAAAGAAAAGGTATCAGTCTGAAATGAAAACGATTTTCATTATCAAACCAACAACCTTCAAACGAAGGGGAAGGGAAGAGAAAAAAACCTCCGGGAAGGAATTCCCCGGAGGTTTTTTATGAATATTACATTGCCAGGCGAACGCTCTCTGGGCTGAGCTTACGCTCAAGCCTCCTGGCGTAAAGACTCATGATGTAGCAGCAGACAAAATACAATACCGCAATAGTAGTATAGATTTCAAATGGATAGAGCATCAAACGGTTGTTGATGGAGTATGCCGCCGTGGTCAGTTCCATAACACCTATGATATAGGCTAAAGAGGTATCCTTGAACGCAGCGATAAACATGCCGACAATGGCGGGAAGCATCTGTTTGAGCGCCTGCGGCAGGATGACCCTTCGCATGGTCTGGAAATAGTCGAGTCCAGTTGATACGGCCGCTTCCACCTGTCCTTTAGGAATATTTTCAATACCACCGCGTACGATCTCGGCAATATAGGCACCAAAAAAGATGGTCATGGCCAGGGTCGCACTCCAGAATACATCAAGCTGAATCTTGAGAATCGGCGGCAGAAAGAAATAGACCCAGAAAATTACCATAATCAACGGATTCCCTCGAATAAGTTCAATATAGAACATACAGGGAACCTTGATCGCACGGTTGTCAGAAGTACGACCGACACCGACAACCAGGCCAATAATGAAACTCAGCGAGATACTGATTACGGCCATGATGATGGACATAGAAAGACCACCAAGCCCCCAGAATACCTCGGTGGAGCCACCATTGGGAAAGCGCCAGATCAGAAGCGCACGGAGATTGTCCCAGATTATCTGGTAATTGAACGAGGCAAGCCCTTTCACCGTCTGATATACAATCCCCAAAAGGAAAGCGACAAACAGCGCCTTGACTGTGAACACAATGGCCGCCCAGCAGGTTGTCCGAAATTTCAACCATGCCGCAGCACCCGGTGAGAGCGTGCGGGAATCGACAGGAGCCTTGCCCAGATGCCAGAGCAGATCGGAAAGAATCTGTGAAACCTTCACCACTGGCAGGAAGATCAGATCCGCTATTCTGCGGGTCGTGGTGGCACCATCGTTGCCCACGATCTTCAGCTTGGCATTCACCAGGTTCAGGAAAATTGCAATAATAAGCGAAAGGGTCAGGTAAATAGCAGTCGCTGCTGCGGTTGCCTCAAAACCGGAGTAGGTCAGGGCTTCAACCTCCTGGGCAGACCAGCACACCTCAGCCACACCGACGGTCATCGCCAGGGAGGAGTTTTTCATATTATTGAGAAATTCCGATCCCAGGGGTGGAATAATCTCACGAAAAGCCAGTGGCAGGATGATCTTTCTCAGTGACTGACTGTAGGTAAGGCCGGAAGAGTATGAAGCCTCAAGCAACCCTTTCGGGACAGACTGGATACCTGCACGGATAACCTCCGCCATGAATGAACTGGTATAAATACCCAGCCCGAGGGTTGCCACCCAGAACTCGAAATCGAGTTCAAAGAGCTTCATCTTCAGTTCTTCAGGCAAACCTGCAGGCAGGGCGAAGTTCCAGAAGAAGAGCTGTACCAGCAGCGGGGTGTTACGGAAAAACTCGACATATGCGCTTGCAAACACATACACCGGTTTAAAATTCGATAATCGGGCTAATCCAAACAGAGTACCGAGCCCCAGGGCAAGCACAGCAGAGTACAACGAGATACTCACCGTCAGATTCAAGCCATTCAGGAGCATATGGCCCATATTGCCATACTCGGTCTCAGTGTAGAGAACACTCCAGTTGAACTTGTAATCGAAGTTGAAAACAAACCCGAAATAATAGGCTATCAATCCCAGCATGAGAACCAGTGACAGGTTCTGCACCCAGGTCTTATTCATGTAGTGCGTAAACATTGGCATCCATCAACAGACAAATCCCGGAACCATGGGTCCCGGGATAAGGAAAATTTGAAAATCTGTAACCGGGTTAATTGATTACGGCCACATTTCAATTTTTTCAGTCATCGGGAATGGGGTCTCGGTATCTGGTCCGAACCACTTGTTGTAGATCTCCATGTACTTACCATCTTTCCACATATCCTGGATGGTGAAGTTGACGATATCGCGCCATGCGGAATCATCCTGCGGCAGACCTACGCCATAAGGCTCATCAGAAATGAATTCACCTACCAGCTCGTATTTACCCGGCTCTTTGGCTGCAAGAGCGATCAGCAGAGTGGAATCAGTGGAGATAGCCTGAACACGACCGGAACGGAGAGCCTCAAACATCTCAACCTCGTTCTGGTAACCGGTTACCTTAGGATCAGTGTCACCCATCTTCTCAAGGTATGCTTTCGCGTTTACGATGGAAGTTGTGCCCTGCATGGAACCGATTTTCTTGCCTGCGAGATCCTTGCCATCAGCAATTGCACCTTTCTTGGCGAGGAACTTCTGACCATCGAAGAAGTAGGTGATGGAGAAGTCGATTTTCTCATCACGTACACGCTTGTGGGTCATGTTGGACAGAACCATATCTACTTTGGGTGGATTGGTCTGCAGAAAGGAGATGCGGGTTTTGTTGTTTACGACGACAGGCTCAAACTTCACGCCAAGACGATTGGCGATCTCTTTTGCCATGTCCATGTCAAAGCCAACCCACTCGTTGTTGGCATCGATGAAGCCAAAAGGTTTACCTTTGTTGGAAATACCTGCCTTTACAACCTTGTCACCCATAACACGGTCATAGGTGGGGCCTGCAAATGCCATGCTTGCGGTGGCAATGCAGAAAGCCGCTGCCATTGCACCAACTTTCAGAAATTTCATATCTTCTCCTATAATAATGATTAGTACTCCCCGCAGGCTCTATACCGACGGGTTCTGCCTCTTCTCCCTCAGCCGTTAATGACTGAGAATCTTGCTTAAGAAGTCTTTGGTACGTCTGTTCTGTGGATTGTTAAAGAACTCCTCCGGGCTGTTCTGCTCAACCAGATTGCCGTCGTCCATGAAGATTACCCTGTCGGCAACCTCACGGGCAAAACCCATCTCATGGGTAACGCAGATCATAGTCATGCCCTCACGGGCCAGAGACTTCATTACATCCAGAACTTCATTAATCATCTCGGGGTCAAGTGCACTTGTCGGCTCGTCAAAGAGCATGATCTTCGGACGCATGGCAAGGCCTCGTGCAATTGCCACACGCTGCTGCTGACCACCGGACAGTTGAGAAGGGTAAGAATTTGCTTTATCTGGAATATCTACCTTATGCAGCAGATCCATAGCAATTTTTCTGGCCTCATCCTTGTTTATGCGACGCACCAAGGTCGGGGCCAACATTATGTTATCCAGCACGGTCATATGAGGATAGAGGTTAAATTGCTGAAAAACAAAACCAACCTCAGCCCGTAGATGGGTCATATTTGTGCGAGGATCGTTCACGTCCATACCGTCAACGACGATGCTTCCCTCCTGAATCGGCTCAAGCCTGTTGATACACCTGATCAACGTACTTTTACCGGACCCGGACGGACCGCAGACAACGACAACCTCACCATGCTCTATCTCAAGATCAATATTCTTCAGGACGTGGAAGTCCCCATACCACTTGTTGACCTTATTAAACGAAATCACAGTATCCCCCGATTTTTTGTATACAAGAAACGAATCCAAATATTACTAACAAAACAGTGACAAGTGGGCAATGGAAAATCCGCCGTAGAGCTATTATTCATTATTTTTTTACCCAAACTTCATCATTTGCTGAATTTAATTCTCCAAGCCCCCCTCCTGTCACTTTTACAATACAAAAGGAACAATAATCAGTTAACACCCCCGCAGGTGAGACCAAATAAAAAAAGCTGGAGATCATCCCTGATCTCCAGCCCGATTACAACCAGCTGTTATACCTACTCTTTACTACAAACACAGAGCAAACTGCCGAAAGCCGCAGCGTCTCTACCACAAAACCCGTCTACTGCTTTAGATTGCCAGGATTGTCATTTCCTCTCAATACTGCTCCCATTGCCCTAAAATACGCCATTTGTCTGCATTTTCCAATTGGCTCAGTTTTTCCGTGTAATCTTTTCTCTCATTCCAGTCCAGATGAGTAATATCGGTATTTGTCCAATACATATGGTTTTCGCCCTTTTTGAACATTACTGAGTATTTTTGCCCTGCAATTAACAGGGTCTCTTTCTCAACCTGTACTTTCCAGGGAGGATTTAACCGTCTGCTTCCCTTATGGGTGCTAGAAGAAAAACGGGATGATGGAACGAGATAGGTAGTTTCAGTGTCAAAAACATATTCGCCCGGTGGAACCGGTTCTGAAAGTGCAAAATAGCGACCAACACACGGATCAAGCCTCACTGAAAAATCCGGATTTTCGCTATTTGACAGGACAAAGTATCTGGTGAAAGGAAAACCGGTGTTATTGTATACATCCATGGGAACCGCAAGCATTCCCAAATTCTCACCATCACCTAGAACCGGCACCTTCTGACCGCAGCCACTCAATACAGCAAGCAAACACAAAAGCAACATCAGACGTTTCATAATTCCCCCTGAAAACATGTTTTAGTGTAACCTCTCACCCTGAACGCTTCCCATTGTGCTGATAAACGAAAACTTTCATTCTGTACCAATTGCAGAACGCAATCTGTACAGGAAAGAGCTCATTCAAACGGACCCTGCAACAAGTGAATGCACGATGAATATGATAAGAATACGGGGCCTTGAGTGCATAACAGATGCCCCTTCGTAATGAACGGTACGGTTATCGTATATAGTTAAGATCCCAAAACATTATAGGAGTACTATTGTATCTGCCAACCATCGGCGTTCTCCATTGACTCCAATCTTTTTTTCATAGTAACAATGGTTTCTTCATCCATTTCTTCCCAACTGGTAACCTGATAAAATTCCTCGGCATCTCCAGGTTTAATAGAGACCCGTAACCGTGAAGGCAGAAGAACTACTTTCCCTGCCTCTATCTGGATACGAACAGGAGGATCCAATTTTCGGGAGAGCTTATTTACAGAGGATAGCGTGGTTATTGTTGGCTTCGCATACATGGTCACAGTGTCGAAAGTGTAACTACCCGCTGGCAGAGCCTCAGAAAAAACAAATTTTTCACCTGCCCCAGGAGTTATCCTGATAGCAATCTCATGGTTCATCGAATGGGTAAGCTCATAACTGAAAATGAACTCTCCCCTGCCACTCTTTTGCCCCATCATCGGAATAGCGAGAACCCCCACATCATTACCGGTGTTGACAGGCAGCTTCTGTGCACAGCCTGTCAATACTGCTCCGAGAACCAACAGCAGTACAAAAGTCAGTCGCTTCATCAAATCTCCTTGTTGTGTACGAGGGATGTCTCATGGCCAACTATTTATGCCTGTTTTTTGCCACTACCAGACACAGCGGCTCATTCCATAGTTCCTTGCTGTATTAATTAGCCAGTATAAATCGCAGCTGTAAATAGGCATAAACACCTAAATATATAGGAAATAAAACGAAGCCCCTTGAATAATTACTCCTTGCAGAACAAGATCTTTTGGGAAAAATCTGGATGGTATGGCGAAAATGCGAAATTATGAGAAATTCGATCGGGCTGGCACCATCTCCATCTATTTTTACATAATAAATGGTGCCATATCGAATTTGTGAAATGAACTGCGGAGATCAGTTTTTTTCCGCAAGGCAGGCAAGTACATACTCGATATCACTCCTGGTATGAGCAGCATTGATCTGAAAGCGAATCGACTCATCTCCCCGGGGCACGACAGGAAAGGTCAAGCCGACAACCAATACTCCTTTGTTGAAGAGATGCTCCACCATCCGGCGCGTTTTGGTTGTATCACGTACCATCAGCGGCACCACTGGATGAGGGCCGGGAATAGACTCCAGACCCAAATCGACGAGCCCCTCCCTGAACTGTGTCGTCCTGTTTTTCAGATTGGCTAACAGCTCAAGCCCTTCTTCACTGTCACAAATATCCAGGGCTTTGGTGGCGGCTGCACAATCAGCAACGCTTAACGGGTTCGTATAAATATAGGTGTCCGCCTTCTGGCGCACGGCTTCCACCACCATCTCGCTGGCCGCGATAAAGCCGCCATTCACTCCGAAAGCCTTGCCAAAAGTTCCGATAATAATGTCAGGCACAGCGCCAGCGTGCTCCGGTGTTCCTCTGCCGGTATCGCCGTAGGCACCAATACCGTGGGAATCATCGACCACTGTGATTACACCGTCACGAAAACGATTTTCATTCTCTTTGCATATTTCAATAATCCTGTCGATGGGAGCAAAATCTCCGCGCATGGAGAAGATACCGTCAAAAATTACCACAACCCGTTCGATGTCATCCGCCACTTCGGCAAAACAGCGACGCAGGTCACCCATGTCATTATGGGCAAAAATTCCCTTGTGATTACTCGGCACCCCGGAAATCCGCATGCCACGGATAATGGAATTATGATTAAGCTGATCACCAATCCAATGGGTTTTCCTGTTACCTATGGTCAGAGCCAGACCACAGTTTGAGGTATAGGCAGAATTAAAGATCTTGGCCGCAGGCTTACCGACAAACGCGGCAATTCGTTCTTCCAGCTTTTTATGATAACTGAACGTGCCATCTATAAAGCGCACTGCCCCGGGCCCCACCCCACAGGCGTGAGTCGCCTCATCGGCGGCGGAAATAAGCGCGGAGTGATTGGAAAGAGATAGATAGGAGTTGGAATTCAGCCGGATAAATTCGCCATCAACACCCGCAAGGGTATATCTGGGACCACGCTCGTCTTTAGGGGGGATATAACCGGTAATCACCCTCTCCGGCGGCTTTGCCCTGCCTTCTTCCTCCAGGGACTTCAATTCAGCTACAAGGGCTGCGTCAAGTTTTTCTGTGGACATTATTCTTTCTCCTCTCCCCAGCTCAACACAACCTTACCGGAATTGCCCGAGCGCATAACGGCAAACGCCTCTTCAAATTCAGTATAGCGAAAACGGTGGGTAATCAGTTCGGAAATATCCAGACCGCTCTGGATCATGGCTGTCATTTTATACCAGGTTTCAAACATCTCACGCCCGTAGATTCCTTTGATCGTCAGACCATTGAAGACCACTGTATTCCAGTTTACTTCGGTATTCTCAGGTATAATGCCCAGCATGGCGATCTTGCCGCCATGACACATATTCTCAAGGATTGAGTTCAGGGCCGCCGGACTGCCTGACATCTCCATGGCCACATCAAATCCCTCTTTCATGCCCAGGGCATTCTGTACATCCCTCAGGTCGGTGTCAGCCGCATTGACCACGAGGGTCGCCCCCGCTTTTTTGGCAAGTTCCAGTCGGTAGGGGTTGATATCAGTTACCACCACATGCCGTGCCCCGGCATGTCGTGCAACAGCGGCAGCCATGCAGCCTATGGGCCCCGCTCCGGTTATAAGCACATCCTCCCCCAGCACATCAAAAGACAGCGCGGTATGCACTGCGTTGCCCAGAGGATCAAAGCAGGTCAGAATATCGAGAGGAATGGCAGAGTCGCAGTACCATACATTAGTTTGCGGGATACAGAGATATTCAGCATACGCACCTGTCCTGTTGACACCGACACCACTTGTGTTGGGGCAGAGATGCCTTCTGCCAGCCAGACAATTCCGGCAATGCCCGCAGACCAGATGTCCTTCTCCCGAAACCAGATCACCTGGCTTGAAATCTTGGACATTTTCTCCAACCGAGGCAACTCTGCCGACAAACTCATGCCCGATGGCCATGGGTACAGGAATCGTCTTTTGTGCCCAGGCATCCCAATTGTAGATATGAACATCGGTGCCACAAATTGCGGTCCGTTCAATACGAATGAGCACATCACTTTTCCCCGGGTCGGGCAGCGGAAGATCCTGCAACCACAATCCTGGTTCTTTTTTTGCCTTGACCAGGGCTTTCATAGTTTTCATCAGTACTCCCCATCAAGTTGTATAGCTCTTAGAATTTGCGCAACCTGTACTCAAATGAAGTGTATCACAGCAGTTATCAAAAAATATATCTTCTACCACTCACCGATGCCAAGAGTTTGACTGGATATTGCATCAATTACTTTTCTCTCGGTAACTCAGAGCTGAGTAGAAATGGCAAATCAGATAGTCGCCCGATTTTTTTAACATCCTTTTTTCCACTTACCCTTCAACCTCATCTCTATTTTTGATATGATTGGTCTGTCGTGCTAATTTTTATCGATAATACAATGACGTAACCAGCAACAATTCCCACGTAATCATGACAACAGGTAATTATGCCCAGACACCTTTTCGCTGCAGCTCCTATTGCCTCAGCCACTTTCCTGGAACTCATTCAGGAATTGACCATCGGCCAACGCACAGCTGACACACCAGTCCGCTTGCACAACTTTCTGCACAAAAGGATTTTCCCTAAAATCGGTAACTTTGCAATCCAGCTTTATCTTATCTCGGAGAACAACACGAGAAATCTGAAACCACCAGCCAATGCTGCAACGACACTCCGCTCGCGTATCCCCTCTTCAATTGCCCTCGACGAGGAACGTTTCCTAGAGCCGTTTTCCACACGAAGTCCGACCATCATTCAGGCTGAAGAGCAACCCGAATGGTTGCGACAAACAGGCAACTCAACCCATATAGTTACTCCTATTTTTGACCAGAACACCATCGTAGGAACACTCTACATCGGCTCCGCCGAAGCCTGCACCTTCAGCGCCGAACAGCTCACCGGACTTATGACACTCTGCTCCGTCATCGGTTCACGCTTAAAAAGCATGGACACCATCAGACAGCTGAAATTCTCCATGCAGGCACTCGAACGCTCCGAACAAATTCGTTCTGCTCTTTTTCAGATCAGTGAGCAATCCCATAATTTCAAATCACTCCCGCAACTCTATCAACAAATCCATAGCACTATAAGCACACTTGTTCATGCAGCGAATTTCAGCATTATGACCTGGTACGAAAAGGACGGGAAACTCTACTACTCGTTCCCGTACGTTTCCGACACACAATTCCCCTATCACAGCTGCCAACGTGTGGAATATGATCCGGGCCAAAAAGAATTATACTCCCTTCTCTTTTCCCATCCGGATCCGCTCCTCATCACCCCGGAGAACATTGAAGAACTCATCGATACCCATGGCCTCCACCTCACCGGCCCCCGGCCGGTCTCCTGGCTTGGGGTACCGTTCCGACGAGGGAACATCTCAGGTGCTTTGATATTACAATGCTTTACAGACATCGTTTATTCTGGTCACGACATGCGTTTCATGTCCTTTGTTGCCCGTTATATCGGTGACGCCCTCGCCCGCAAACAACAGATAAAGCAGCTACATAAAGCAAAAGAGAAAGCGGAACAGGCAGAACAGAAAAAGAGTGCCTTTCTGGCAACTATGAGTCATGAAATCCGAACTCCCATGAACGGTATTATCGGCATGACTGAAATTGCCCTGGACAAACCACTCGAAAACGATGTTCGAACATATCTTGGCATGGTTAAAACTTCATCTAACCGTTTGCTTTCACTAATAAACGACATCCTGGACTTTTCCAAAATAGAAGCAGGTAAGCTCGATCTCGTCACCTTCCCATTCGATATCCATAAAGAAATAACTGAGACCCTCGAGCTTCTGAAAATCGGGATCGAGAAAAAACACGTGCATCTGGAATTCACCTGGGACGAGACCATACCAAAGATAGTGATCGGGGATGCAACCCGGCTCTGCCAGATTATCACCAACCTCATCAGCAACAGCATTAAATTCACGGACTATGGCCAGGTATTGCTCTCCGTGGCGAGAACGCAAAAACATACTCCGGGTTCTCAGCAACTCGAACTTCAATTCAAGGTTCGGGATACCGGTGTGGGAATCCCCTCCGACAAACTCAATCATGTTTTTCGCCCATTCAGCCAGGTCGGCACAAGACTGGACTGCAATAAGCGCGGCACAGGGCTCGGCTTGGTCATTGTCGCTGAATTAGTCGAGAAGATGGGTGGTACAATCCAGGTAGCGAGTACACCGGGCCGCGAAACGACATTTCACTTCTCCGCGGAATTCAGGCTGCCGGCCTCACCTGTCTTAAGCCTTATCCCCCATAACCAAACATTCAGCACCGATCCGAAACTGAGGGATTCCCTTAAGGTACTGCTGGCCGAGGACGAACCCATCAACCGCACCGTTGCCACCACAGTACTTGAACGTGCCGGCTGGCAGGTAACTTCTGCGAAAGATGGTCAGGAAGCAGTGGAGATGATCCGGGATCATAAAAAGGACTTTGACCTGATCCTTATGGATATTCAGATGCCGAGAATGGACGGTTTCCAGGCGACGCGCTGTATACGTGAGTTGGAACGGATTACCGGAAACCATGTCCCGGTAATTGCCATGACTGCATATGCAGTAAAAGGTGACCGGAAACGCTGCCTGGAAGCGGGAATGGACGGCTATATCTCCAAACCCATCAAGCCCGATAGATTTTATTACGAGATTGAATCGATCCTGCTGCCTTTACGCAAGAAAACAGTGCCGCTCGTCGCTTGACCAACACTATTGCAATTTGACATTTCAGCTCTTTATCCTGGAACTGATATAGCCCAGATACTTCTCATCGGTTCCACAGCAACCGCCAAGAATTTTCATGCCGTAGGTTGTGTTCAGCTCGAGCATCAGCTCCCCCCACTCCTGCATATCACTCTGCATCAGTACTGCCGAGCCATCCAGGTCCTCATGGTCCAGGGAAGAGGCATTGGCCTGGATACCGATCAGTCTCCTGAAAAGTTCGGGTGGTTGTTTCTCCGGCAGCACAAAAGTCGGGTGCACGCAGTTTACCATATACCCCAACGGACTGTTGCCTGAAGCTTCGTCCATAATTCGAACAGCTTCTGCCAGGTCGGTCTGGTCGAGCACCAGCCCGCGACGGTTGATGACACAGCTCATGATACATGGAACACCAATCGAAGCGCAGGCCCTGATCACACCGATTGCCTCTGATACAGCTGGAAATGTCTGGCAAATGACAACATCCACCCCTGCCGCTGCAAGTTTATGCAATTGCCAGCTGTGAAACTGTTCAGCTTCCTCGATTGAGAGTGCCTCATCCGGCTTATAGCAATCGTTTCGTGGTCCAATCAATCCACCGACAAAGAGCGGCGACGTCTCATCCTGCCATTCATCCTTTAATTGCTGCATGAAGGAGACCGCATCCCTGTTCAGCTCTGTTGACTGCCCGGCAGCCTCTAGCCGTTCGAGATTGACCCGCCAGGTCGGTGCACACAGTAACGACGGTACCTGGGCCCTGCGCGCAATCTCACGATACTGACGGTATATCTCTCGCATACACCGCCTGCCATAGTCGTTGTTGACAAGGGGGGTATTGAACAAGGTTGGGTGCAGCTCAATATCTTTTCGGCGCCGCAATCGCTCTGCAACAGCCCCTTCAGTGAGCATTACCCGGCATTTTTCCAAGGTGGCGGTAAAGTCCATAATTTTCTATCGTCCTTTCAGGAGAGGGTTGCCTTTTATTGACTATTTACAGTAGAGTAGCGCGTATTCACGTACGAAAATCAAAATATTACCGTATAGTATTCATAAATGGCAAAGAAGAAACGAAAGAAAAAAGTCATCCCACCGAAACCGGCTCCGCCCCCGGAACTTTATCTACACTCAACTATCAAGCTGATCCTTACCATATCAGCGGCATTTGGTCTGCTGCTCCATTGCTGGAGTTGCTGGATTACATACGAACTGCATGGTACGTGGTGGGGCCTGTTCAGCTTTTTCATGTTTGTCGCGGCTGAAATCTATTGGACAGTGACCATTTATCTGATGAAAGGTCTTAACAGCTACTCGGTTCTGGTTGGTGGCTGGGCAGGTATTCACCTGTTACTGCTCCTCTGGTCATTCTGGATTGGCCAAAAGCTTAAACGTGCCAAAACTGTTAGCCAAGTAAGGAGACAGGGGTGAGAAGTATCACCTCTCACCTCTCACCTCTCACCTCTCACCTCTCACCTCTCACCTCTCACCTCTCACCTCTCACCTCTCCAAAAGAGGACTAGTTATTCCTTAAATTTTTCACAATAAAAAAGGCTATATCCGCCTTTAACGGATACAGCCTTAATCTTTTCAAGAGCAACTATTGAATTGCCTTTATACCGGTCAACTCAACCACCTTCCCTGTATCAGTCTTTTTTTACCCTCATAAACGGGATACCGGCGGCAACAATAGCCAGAGCGAGGATAAGGAAATGAATGAACATATCCTTCTGGATTGCACCCCAGATGATATAGAGTGAACCGGCTCCTGCCAGAAATGGTGCTACAAACCTGCTGACAGGGCCCAGATCCGTAAATGTCCTCATTACCCAGAGATACAGGGAAAGATAGATCACATAGAGGAAGGCAATGGGCAGCTCGGAGATATCCATAAAGGCACCAAACCAGCCTGCAAAGTTGCCGTACCATACCATGAGCCAGAAGGCGGATAGCACAAAGCCGACCATGGCAGAGTTTACCGTGCTGTTATAGCTGTGATTGATGGCTGCGAAGAATTTCGCCTTTGGTCCCAGTCCACGCGAGGCGATAGAGAACATCCCGCGGGAAGAGCCCATAATAAGACCATTAAGGGTTCCGAGACAGGAAATGATGACGAACACTGTGAGCAGGGTTCCGCCCAGGCGTCCAAAAATCATGGAAATAACTTCTACAGGGGCATTATTGCCAGCCTGGATCACTTCTTCATTTGACAGCACACCGGAAATACCAAGATAGTAGAGCATGTAAATGATCACTACCGCGATCGAACCGAGGAAAAGAGCCCTTGGTAAAGTCTTTTTGGCATCTTTCAGCTCCGCGTTAATGGTGGTCGCGATAATCCAACCCTCATAAGCAAACGCTGTGGCAAGAGTTGCCACTGCCAGACCGCCACCGTTTGAGACACTCTGGGCGGAGACGGTAAAACTGGAAAAGGTCTGTCCGGTTGTAATACCGCTGCAGATACCAACCACTGCCACCAGAAAAAGTGGAATCAGTTTTATAACGGTTGCAGATACCTGCCATTTACCGGCAAGCACAGGCGAAAGTATATTCAGCAGAAAGAAGAACACCATATAAATGGCGGCAATCAACCAGACCGCACCATCAAGGCCAAGCAATCCACTTGTATAGTTTGCGGAAACCCAGGCGAGAACGGCAACCAGTGTCGGATAGTAGATAAAGGTCATAAACCAGGCAACAAGATAGCCTGCACGCCAGCCGTATGCCTCTTCGAAATAATCGACCAGGCCATTAACCTTCTGAATTCGAGTGGCAATTCTGGCAAAAACATATGCGGTCACCACCATGATGCAACCACCGATGAGCCATGCCAGCAGTGCAATCGGCAAACTGCCGTTGGCTGCCTTCAGAACATCATCAGCCTTGAAAAATACACCTGAACCTATAACGATACCAATAACCATGGCGGTAGCGGTCCAGAAACCATACTTCTTTTGCAATCCTTCCATTTGTTGCTCCTATTTCTGCAAGGTCCTCACAATACAATTACTACTCTTAGCATTTGATCAAGCAGCAGTCTGCATAACTCATTTTTCCGCAAAAGCCGAGCTAAAATTCTACCGAAACCGTCATAAATACAATTTTGTCAGCTGTTTTTTGAACTATCTTCAGATAATATAGGATCGAAACGAAAAAAATTAGAAACAAGCTCATATGCTCATAGGGAGAAGAAGGCCTGGCCGATATACTTGAATCGTATCGACCAGGCAAGGCGAGGGATGCACAAGAGGTACTTTAGATGGAAAAAGGTTAGGCACGGCGCCGGGCAAACAGTTTTGTGCCCACCACCACCGTGAGATAAACTCCCGCAGCAATCACAATAATTACCGGTCCGCTGGGTAAATCCAAGGTGTAGCTGGTACTCAACCCGGAGAGAATAAAAACACCACAGAGCAACACGGATAGTATCATCATCTGTTTGATACTGGATGCAAAATTACCGGCTATGGCCGCCGGAAGCGTGAGCAAGGCGATCACCATCACAATCCCGACCACCCGAACCAGAAGCACAATGGTCAGTGCTGTGAGGCAGAGTAATACTAAATAAAACCAATGGGTATGAATACCACGTAACCCGGCGAACTCATCATCGAAGCAGATCGCCAGAAAGACGTTATAAAAGAGCGCTACCACACCCACCACCAGCAAATCCAGCGCCAGCACGAGAAAGATATCAGTTCTGGTTATCAGCAGAATGTTACCAAACAGATAGCTCATCGGGTCCACATACCCCGGAGTCTTTGCCAGAAACAGCAGACCAATTCCCATGCCTGCGGCCCAGAGCGCGCCTATCACACTGTCTTCCCTCTGTTTGGCAAACATGCTCACTAAAGAGAGCACCACCGCCGCCAATAATGCCACGATTACCGCCCCATAAAGCGGCGTAAACCAGCCAACGCCTACCGCATTCTGCAGATACAGGCCAATACCTATCCCGCCCAGAATACAGTGAGAAATTGCCCCGGCAATATAACTGATTCGTCGCACAACCACGAAGGTGCCTATGATGCCAAAAGGAACGGAGGCAAGAATGCCAGTAATGAAAGCATACCGGATAAAAGGCAGATTCGGGTCCATAAGAGCAGCGAGGAACTCACTCATGCAGGTGTCCCTCCTCGCTACAGGTGTGATCATGACGGATCATGCGTAAGTCGCCCCCATACATATCCTTTATCAGTTCCCCGGTCAGCTCACTGGTCGGGTGAATAACCACCCTCTTGTTGACACAGGCGATACGTTTAAAAAATTTCGATGCAAAACCGACATCGTGGGTAACCATCAAAATTGTCATTCTGGTATTTAACCCTTCAAGTAGCTCAAAGAGATGTGATTCTGCCTCCTGGTCGATATTTGCGGTGGGCTCATCGAGAATAAGAATTTTGCCACCCGCAGCGAGGGCACGGGCAATAAGCACCCGCTGACGCTGCCCTCCTGAAAGGGCCGCAAATGATCGATCCGCATAGTCCTCCAACCGGACTTCCCGCAGTGCCTCCATGGTTTTTTCCCAGTCAGCCTTCGAATATCGGTTCATGAAGGAATTGCCCAGCCTGCCCATACAGACCACTTCTTTCACCGAAATGGGGAACTGCTTATCATACTCTGCATACTGCGGCACATAGCCGATCAGCCGATTACCCTCCTCAACCTTCTTGCCGAAGATATTGATCCGGCCGCGATCAGGTGCCAGTAAGCCAATCATCAGCTTTACCAAGGTGGTCTTGCCTCCACCATTAGGGCCCACTATACAGATTGAATCTTTGACATCGATCTGCAAATTGACATCGATCAGAATCTGCCTGTTCTCATAACCGAAATCAACTCCTTCAATCTCTATGGCCGGTCGGCTATCCTCTGTCACTTTGTCCCCCTTTCACTCAATGCCTGCTCAATGCTATCTGCCATCACTGTGAGGTTTGCGGGCACATCCTCTGCCAGGGCATCCAGGGAGACGACCTCGCCATCGATTGCCCTGGCTATTGTCTCACCACTTTTCTGATCAAACTGAGGCTGCACAAAAATCACCTTTACCTGATCTTCCCTGGCCTTTGCCACCAGCGCTGCAATCTGCCGCGGCCCCGGAGACTTCCCGCCTGCTTCAACAGCTTTCTGCTGCAAACCGTACTCCTCTGCGAAATAACCAAAGGAAGGGTGAAAAACATAGAACGAAGAGCCTGCATATGGGGCCAATTGCTGCCCGATCCGGGCATGCAGTTCTGTCAGGCTTTTCTGCACTGCTTGCAGATTCTGGTTATATTGCTGCATGTTTTCTGCATCCTCTTCACTTAAAACGGCTGCTGTCGTCGCCGCCATGACCTGCAGGTTGACCGGCGACAACCAGACATGGGGATCCTTGGCTTCTTGGTCATGATCGTCATGACCATGATCATCATGGATGGAATGTTTCTCAATATCCCCGATCATATCGACTATGCGCAGATCAGGAGCAACCTGGCCGACTTTGTTCCGCAGCCTGTTCTCGAAAGGCATGTTCATGGTAAACCAGATTTTCGCCCTGGAAAGGGCCATTATCTGCTTTGGCGTCGGCTCAAAGGTATGAGGGTCTTGACCATTCTTCACCAGAACATTGACTGTTCCCCCATTGCCGAGGATATTCTCCACCACCCATTTCTGCGGTGGGACAGTGACAAAGACATCAATGGCCCAGCCGGCAGACGGGAAGACCAGCGCTATGCCAAAGGCCACAAAGGCTATTTGCTTTTCTAAAAATCTCATCATCGCTCAACCCTCTTTTTTTGCAGATCAGTGCAATCCTTTTTCTTCCCCTTTACCGCACACGAAGTGTACCGCATCACACTCATCACAGCGCTTAAGGGAGTGCACCGCCATAAAATGCTTCATATGATTATGTTGCGCAGGTGTCAGAGAGCCGGTGCCGTTGCACAAGGGACATCGATTTTCCATTGCCATTTCAATGGCCTTTCTGATGAATTCCGATTTATTGGGAATCCGGTCGAGTATTTCCGCAAGCTCTTCATCCGCCTTAAAGGTAAAGACCCGTTCTTTTTTCATAATACACCTCCTTTCTCGTATGTATTACCATGTAATACCTGATCATGATCCGGTCAAGGAAGCTGTACCATTTTAAGAGAAATTATCGTTATCAATTCCTGAACTTATTCTTGACTGAACATGTAACCAGAGGTAAGGCTGACAACGGTAAGAGATTATTAGCCCGCTCAAACCAGTGTAACATTTTGCACATTCACAACGAGAGTACTTTGCCTTATGCTGACCATTGATATACCCGGCTCTGCCCCTTTGACGTTGACCCATCTTGTTTTGGATTATAACGGCACAATCGCGCTTGATGGTGAATTGCTGCCCGGAGTAGTCCAGCGCCTGGAACAATTGCGCAGGAGCCTGACAATTCATGTCCTGACCGCCGACACCCACGGTACGGTCAGGGAAAAATTACGCGCCACCGATATAGCCGTGCATGTCATAGGATTACAGGATCAGGTTGCCGCGAAGCGGCGGTTTGTCGAAGAACTTGGTACCCAGTTTGTTGTAGCCGCTGGTAATGGCAGAAATGATGTGCAGATGCTGAAAGCTGCCAGCCTCGGCATCTGCATAATTCAGCAGGAAGGGGCAGCCTCGGGTGCACTGCAAGCTGCGGATGTGGTAACCACCTCTATACTGGATGCGTTAGACCTGCTACTTTTACCTGACAGGCTACGGGCTACCCTGAGAAATTAACGGCTCAGATTTGGCAGGAGGCCTCAGGCCGCTTTCCAACTTGCCTCTGTAAGCAGTGTTTCTCCGGCCAGCAGGCGTGCTTTAAACTGGTCCCCTGAAAGCACCTCGCCAACACCTGCCGGGGTACCGGTCATAACAATGTCACCGTCATCCAGGGTCATGAATGAACCAATCTCCTGGAGAATAACTCTGGGGGAATAGATCATCATCGAGGTCGTACCTTGCTGGCGCAGTTCCCCATTTACATACAGTTCTAAGGTAAGCTCGGCTTCACCTTCCGGTATCGGTACAAAGGGGCTGAACAGGGCTGAGCCGTCAAATGCCTTGGCCCGTTCCCAGGGTAATCCCTTCTTTTTCAAACCACTTTGCAACTCGCGCTTGGTCAGATCAAGCCCACAGGCAACCGCCGCAAACTGGCCGCCCTGTACCATATAGCAGATTTCCGTTTCATAATGCAGTTGCTGACCAGCATGGGATGAATGCAAAACCGGGGCTATAGAAGAATTGGGTTTACAGAACACCACCATCTCTTCGGGAACCTCATTGCCCAACTCTTCAATATGGGCCACATAGTTCCTGCCTATACAGACAATTTTTGCCGGAGCAATTTCACCTTCAGTCATTTTAACCTTAACCATTTTCCTTCTCCTAACCCCTAACTTCTAACTTCTTACTTCTTACTTCTCACTTCTCAGCTCTCACACTATCTATAATTTGTCGGCCACTTCAACCCCCTGCGCAATAGCCCGCTGCGCATCCAGCTCAGCCGCCTTTAACGCACCGCCGATAAGATGATACTTTATTGCAGCACCATCCAACTCATGTGCCAGGGTCAGCTCCGAGACCTGGCCGGCACAGATCACTATATTATCCACGGCTATGAACCGGTCCTCATCATTATGGCTGATCCATAATCCGTTTTCATCAACACTGAGATAGTCCACACCGTTCCAGAATCTGACACCATTCTTTTTCAACTCCAACCGATGTATCCAACCCGTTGTTTTGCCAAGGGTCGCGCCAGGCTTGGTTTTCTTTCTCTGGAGCAGGTGAATCTGCCTCGCCGGAGCTGGAACCACCGCTATCCCCAGCCCTCCACGCTGCCCGTAATCCATATCCACCCCCCATTCCGACATAAACTCTTCCACCTGATTTCTTTCATCGTCTTTCCGATCATGCTGCAAGAGATATCCGGCCATATCAAAACCAATCCCACCAGCTCCGATAATTGCTACCCTCGGGCCTATCTCAGCCTTGCCGGAGAGGACATCATTATAGGCAACAACATGGTCCAAATTGCAACCGGGGATATCAACTTTTCTGGGAACCACACCCGAGGCCATCACAACCTCATCAAATCCCTCAAGATCAGACAGCTCCGCCCGATAGCCCAACTTCACGTCAACCCCATGAAGCTCAAGCTGGTTATGAAAATATCGAAGGGTTTCGGCAAACTCATCTTTGCCCGGAATATTTCTGGCCAGAAGAAACTGGCCGCCCAGCTTTTCACCCGCCTCAAAAAGCACAACCTCGTGACCACGGGCTGCCGCAGTGGTCGCACAGGCCATTCCGGCAGGGCCACCACCAACCACAGCCACCCGCTTTTTGACCGAAGCAGGTTGAAAGACCTTTTCCGTTTCCCGGCAAGCCCTCGGATTCACCAGGCAGGTAGCTGTTTTTTGTTGGAAGATATGATCAAGACAGGCCTGATTACAGCCGATACAGGTGTTGATCTCCTGCTCTCTGCCTTCAGCGGCCTTGTTTGGCCAATCCGGGTCTGCCAGGAATGGTCTGGCCATACTGATCATGTCAGCACAACCATCGGCCAGCACCGATTCCGCCACCTGGGGCATGTTGATACGGTTGGTGGTAATGAGGGGAATTCCGACTTTACCCATCAACCTTTTGGTGACCCAGGCAAATCCCGCCCGTGGCACCATGGTGGCGATGGTCGGCACCCGCGCCTCATGCCAGCCGATGCCGGTATTGATGATGGTCGCACCGGCTGCCTCCACCTCTTTGGCCAACTGCACCACCTCATCCCAACTGGAGCCGTCTTTGACCAGATCGAGCATGGAGAGGCGGTAAATGATGATAAAATCAGGCCCTGCCGCTTTTCGGATAGAACGGATGATCTCAAGAGGGAAACGAATACGGTTCGTGAACGAGCCACCCCAGTCATCATCACGCTTATTTGTTTTAGAGGCAATAAACTGGTTAATCAAATACCCTTCAGAGCCCATCACCTCAACTCCGTCATAGCCAGCGTCTCTGGCCAAAACAGCGCATTTGGTAAAGTCTGCTATGGTCGAATGAATCCCCTTAACACTCAAAGCCCAGGGCCTGAAACGATTTATTGGTGCTTTCAGTTTCGAAGGAGCCACGCAGAAAGGATGATACCCATATCGGCCGGAGTGCAGGATCTGCATACAGATCTTGCCATCTTCACCATGTACCGCTTCGGTCACTCGCTTATGGTCCTTAACCTGATCCTTATTACTCAGCCGCAGGGAAAAAGGCGCCACCCAGCCGGCTCTGTTGGGAGCTACTCCGCCGGTAACGATCAGCCCGACCCCACCTGCGGCCCGCAGGCGAAAGTATTCAGCCATTCGGCTGAATCCACCCTTCTCTTCTTCCAGGCCGGTATGCATCGAGCCCATCAGTATGCGATTTTTCAGTTGGGTAAAACCCAGGTCCAGGGGTTGAAACAGGAGGGGGAACGGGGATTGTGTTGATGTCATACCATTTCGTCCTTTGCGGGTAAGCGCTTGCAGCCTTCTTTGATTGAATTCAGGTGCCCGAACAACATAGTACTAAAATAATTAAATCTTCTTGCGAAAGAAAGAGTGAGTATACTATATCTTTACAGGAAATACACCATGACGTTTACGACAAGGAGAGATCCATGGATTATCAGGGCAATATCTTTCGGCCACCCAGCGAGGCGCATTCGATTCTGTTACAGGTCACCACCGGTTGCTCCCACAACAAATGTACCTTTTGCGGAATGTATAAAGGTACCAGGTTCTCCATCAAAGACGACGCCACCATCATGGCTGATATTGATTTTGCCGCCAAACATTGCCGCAGGCAAAACCGGCTGTTTCTTTGCGATGGTGATGCTTTGATAATTCCACAAAAGCGACTGGTGAAGATACTGGAGACAGTGCGGAAAAAACTGCCATGGCTTGAGCGGATCGGCGTCTATGCCAACACCAAAAGTATACAAAGAAAGAGTGTTGATGAGCTGAAAGAGTTACGGCAACTGGGAATCGGTATCGCCTATATGGGCCTTGAGTCCGGAGATGATGTAACACTTACCGCAATAAAGAAAGGTGCCGATTCAAAAAAGATGATTGAGATGGGTCGAAAAATTCGTTCTGCCGGAATTAAGCTTTCAATTACGGTGTTGCTGGGAGTTGGCGGAACGGAGAGGTCACAGCAGCATGCCACTGAGACCGGCAGAGTCTTGTCTGCGATAGACCCGGAATATGTTGGGGCTTTGAGCTTGATGCTGACACCGAATACACCACTTTTTGTTGATCAGCAGCAAGGGAGGTGGCAACTGCCGGATGCCAATGGAATGCTGGAAGAACTCGGCTCTATGCTGGCGGCAACTGAATTGAGCAATGGCTATTTCCATGCCAACCATGCTTCAAATTATCTGCCGATTAAGGCGAAATTGCCTGAAGACAAGGTGAAGACGCTGGAGTTGATTCAAAAGGCACTTGCAGGAAAGGTGAACTTGAAGCCTGAATATATGCGGGCTTTGTAGCTCTATCCATCACAATAAAAAAAGCCCCCTGGCTGACAGCCAGGGGGCTTTTTTATTACACTCTGAAAATTTTCTGCTTTAGAACTTATAGGTCAGGCCAGCGGTGACGAGGATGGCTGCTGCGTTGGAAAATTCGCCATCAATACTATTATTGCTGAAATCACGCTCTTCTTTGTAATCATAGAGCACAGCTAAACCAAGTTCCAGATTATCGCTGTAGGCATAGCGGGCACCAGCCGAGAACAGCCAGGCGTCAGAATCCGGTAATTCGAAGCTCGCATTCTCTTCGGGAACCGGGTTCTCGTCATAGGCAATACCGCCCATCAGAGTAATTTTTGGATTTAAGGCATATTCCACGCCAAGTCTGATCGCCCATACATCATCCCAGTCTTTCTCCGAAGAATTGTAACCCGGTACAGGAGAGGGACCAGACTCATAGGTGAAATCAAGACTCTCATATTCGGACCACTGGGTCTGGTCAACGGTGAGGTCAAAAGTCCACTTATCGTAGGTATAGGCTGCAGAGAAGGAAAGAACGCCCGGGGTGGAAACGGTTACATCACCCTTGGTGTGCAGAATGCCCCCAAGACCAAAATCAAATTCTGTATCACCGTCCTCAAAATCGAGATCGATGTTGGAGCGGTAGGTTACTGCGAAATTCCAATCTTTACTTGGCTTAAAGTTCGCGGCAAGGTTATAGCCCCAATCCACTGTATCACCATCCAGATACCTGCCAGGAACCGCTATACCGGAAGGGGCTGATGGATTAGGATACGCCTCGTTAATTACGGTTGCCTTACTATAGGTCATCCGCACGCCACCGGCGAGGGAGAACATATCGTTGAAGGCATAAGATACCGTTGGATTGAGTTCAATCACCTGCAGAGAAAACCTGCTGGATACTAGGCTTGCATAATAGTCATCTCGCCAACGCTTGGCCAGGCCAAACGGAGCGACAGATGAGAAACCAAAGCGAAAACCGTTATAGTCAGGGGAAACCACAAAAATGGTTGGCACAAAGAAGTGTTCCTTCTCAGAGGAAGCATCTCCACCAGCCGGCACCCTGCCAGTCGGGGATGCAGCATTAGGGAGGTAACCGGTTCCCTCAAAATCGATACTGGTCAGGTGAATATAGGAAAGATCAGCTTCCACATGCCAGGTATCCTCCATTTGGTTCATACCCGCCGGGTTGAAGTAAGCAGTATCTGCCTTCTTAGCAGAGGCAATGTTGGCGCCCGCCTTAGCGGTAGAATCAACAGACTGCTCCGGAATACGGAAACCGGATGCCATTACGGATGTGGCTCCAAACAACGAAGCCAATGCTACTACGGATAATACTTTTTTCATGCTTATCTCCCCTTCTATCAATTGATGTGTGATGCGCCCCATCTCTCCTGAATCTGCTTCAGCCGAACTGCCCACCTGAAGCAAAATGTTTTTTACGGGTACATCTCCGTCCTACCAGCTCTCTCTTTCCAGCAGAACAACAAATGGATGATATGACGTTTACGTAATGGTGAATTCTTTTTCACAACACAAGCACCACGATCAGCAAATCGTCATATTCTCATTTGTCTAATATAAATTACACAAATGTCAACTATAAATAGAGCTTAAAAAGTTGTAAAACCTGTTGATTCGTCTAGATATTTCACCTAGGACAATTATTTATACTGTAGAAATTCAATTATTTATACCTATTGTCCTAACATCTGTAATTCTTCAAGAATTTCTCCCTCAAGGGGAACCGCCTTACCACTCGAGTCAATTATCACAAAAGTGATCATCGCATCGGCCGCAACCTCGCTGGATCCTTTGAATTGTATCTCCTGTTTCAACACCGCACTCTTCTGATTGACCTGCTCTATTCCAGTGGTAACCACAACTGTGTGGCCGACCTGTACAGCCTTTCGGTAGTTTACGTTAATATTCACGACCAGAAAACCTAACCCCCGGGCAGCCCATTTCATAAGATCTATATGGGATTCAAGCCTGGCCCAGCGATCTTCCTCAAAAAACTCAAGGTACCTGGCGTTATTAACATGACCGTAAAAGTCTGCATGATATCCACGTACTTTAATTTCCGTCAGAGCATCCATGTAATTCCCCTATCCCCTGTCTAACAAACATTATGAAATCACCACCTATAAGATAGGCACACTCAACACAACTGAGATTTACAATTTCAACACTTTGCACAACACACACCACGGCAACTCCGTCGCCACCTGAGTTCCCATCCCTTCGAACGGTCACCGTGGTGTGCTGATTCTCAGCCTACTCTTTACCGAAACATTTCAGAAAGGTTTGCAGCAGAGAAGGATCATTCGACTTGATCGTACCCTTCATAAAATCCGCCATTCCTGGCCGATAACCATCATCCCAGATCCGCAGAAAAAACTCAGGGCTGGTCTTACAAACGCAATCAGCCTGCTCTACAGTTTTGCCCTCGGTGATGGTACATTCAGAACCACTCACCACCACAGTCTTTTTCACATCAGCTAAAGAGAAATAGAAGCTCTTCTGCCCATCGACCGCATCCTTGACGAAGGACTCAGCCATCTGGCTGAATGTATCATCTAACATTTTCAGATTCCTCCCTATGGCAATTAGAGCGCCTGAACTTTTTCAGTCAGCGCGGGTACAAACTGTAACAGATCGGCTACTATCAGCACGTCTGCCACCTCACCAATGGGTGCATCTTTGTCGGTATTCACGGCAACCACAAACTCAGACTTCTTCATACCGGCCAGATGCTGAATAGCACCTGAAATACCGCAGGCGAGATAGAGCTTGGGTGCAACCGTCTGTCCGGTGGTACCGACCTGGCGGTTATGTTCAACCCATTCAGAATCGACAACCGGACGGCTTGCGCCATATTCCCCACCGAGTGCTTTAGCCAGAGCAGATATCATCTCGACATTTTCCGGTTTGCCAATACCACGGCCGGCACTGACAATGACTTCGGCTTTACTCAGATCAACGCCACCGGCCTCGGCTTCCTCATACCCCTCAAAGACAACTCGTCCCTGACCGTCAACGACAATTTTCTCAACCTCTGGAGTACCACCGCCCTCAACCGGGGCAAATGCGCCTGCCTGCAGAGTCACCACTGTCTGCCCGGTCTTGCAAGTTACAGTACGGCGCAGCTTGGAGTTGCAGGCGGGAGCGACCATGGCTCCGTCTTTTACCTCAACCACTTCAGAGACCTGGGCAGCCTTCATGCCAAAGGCCACTCGTGGGGCGAGATCCCAGCCATAAGATGAGTGACAAAAAGCAACCATATCAGGTTGTTCTTTGGCAACAACATCCAGGATCATCTGCTTATGCAAATCAGGATTATATTCGCCACAGACAGCAGCATCTGCCAGATAAAGTTTGCCGTCATAGGCTGGTAAAACAGCATCACTGCCGGCAACAAACATCACTGTTTCTGCTCCCATGGTCTCGGCAAAGCCGAGCAACTCGGTGTAGCCTGAGAGCATCTGTCCATCCCTGTATTCCGCGATCAATACTATTTTCATGATTCCCCTCCTACTTCAGGACACTTGTTTTTTCTTTGAGAATCGAAATCAGCTTGTCAGCCAGATCACCTGCCTCACCTTCCAGCACCAGTCCGCCGCCCTTCTTCTCAGGGAAGTACATGGCAGAAGTCTCCATACGTGCATCCACCTTCAGCACATCTGCAACCGGAATAGTAAGCAACTCCTTTTTCTTGGCCTTCATGATATTAGGCAAGGTGGGGTAGCGTGGGGTGTTCAAACCAAGCTGACAGGTCACCAGGGCCGGAACCTGAACCGTAACATTGGCCTTGATTCCACCCTCAAGTTCACGCTTGGCCTTGATTGTGCCATCATCAAAAGCGAAATCCACGATGGTTGAGACACTGGCAATACCAAGCATCTCTGCCACCAGTACACCGACCTGACCACTGCCGCGGTCCTGGGACTGCATACCGGTAAAAATGACGTCAAAGCTTTTATCCTTGGCGTATTCAGATATAATTCCGGCTATTTCGAAAGGCTCCTTGGCCCAGGAATCGGCGTCGTCGATATGGGCGCCACGATCACAGCCCATTGCCAGCGCCTTCTTCATGGTCTCCTTGACCTTGTCCGAGCCGATGCACAGCACGGTGAGGTCAGCATCCTTGACCTGCTCTTTCAGCTGAACCGCCTGTTCAACTGCATATTCATCATATTCATTCATCCGCCAGGCCAGATCCTGATTGTCATACCAGGTACCGTTCGCGGCAACTTTAAACTTTGATTCCATGTCGGGAACCTGCTTAATGCATACCAGAATGTTCATTCTCCATCCTCCGATAACGATTCGCTTTTTTCAGCTTTGTTCAATTCAAGCCTAGTGCCCGAGCTGCTTTACTACAACCGCAATTACAATCTCTCAGCAAGCAACTCGGCGATGTCACGAGGTCTCAGTTTATCTTCGGCCTCTGCCCCCTTCACACCATCTTCAAACATTGTCAGACAGAAAGGACAGTTTGACAACAGCGTCGGCGCACCTGTCTCTACTGCCATATTCACCCGCTTGACACTTATCCTTTCGCCTATTTTCTCCTCGGCCATGATACGCCCGCCACCGGCACTGCAACAGAACCCTTCAGCCCTGCTTTTCTCCATCTCTCTGATGGTCCCGCCAGCGGCTTCAATAAGCGCACGAGGCGCATCGTAGATATCGTTGTGACGGCCAAGATAGCAGGAGTCATGATAGGTGCAATCCAGCCCTTCGGCTTTGAGCTTGAGGCGGCCTGTTTTCAGCAGTCGCTCGAGGAATACAGTGTAACTTTCCACTTCAGCTTCAAGCTCAAAGTCACGGTAATCTTTTTCCAGAGTGTTGTAACAATGCGGGCATGTTGTAACGATTTTCTTGACACCATAGCCATTGATCAGCTCAACATTCTCCATGGCAAGACTCTGGTACAGGTATTCGTTGCCCATCTTACGCATCGGCTCACCGCAGCACTTCTCTTCTTTGCCGAGGATTCCCACTTTCACGCCTGCAGCCTCACAGAGTTGAATGAAGCTCTTGGCCACTGCGATATTGCGTTTATCAAATGAAGCGTAACAACCGACAAAGTAGAGTACATCAACTTCCGGATCTTCAGCCAGGGTTTTCACCCCAAGCTCAGCCGCCCAATCACCACGGGAGGCATAGCCCAGTCCCAGCGGGTTACCATTGACCTCGGTTGCCTCCATGGCTGCCATTGTCGCATCATCAGGGAACTCACCCTCCATAAGCACCATGGAGCGACGAACGTCGACAATCTTGCTCACATGCTCGATGGAAGCCGGGCAGATTTCCTGACAGGCCCGACAGGTGGTACATGACCAGAGAACGTCCCGGCTGAGGGTCTCTATCAGATTCGCCTCGGGATCGTTGTAGGCAACCTCGCCGATCTGATTGACCACTTTCATGGGTGACAAAGGTTTCTCGGTATTCCAGGCCGGGCAGCGATCCTGACAGCGCTTGCACAGGGTGCAGGCGTCGGCATCGAAGATATCTTTCCAGGTCAGCTCCTTTACAGAAGTTGCACCAAAGGTTTCAGCATCCTCGTCCTCAAGATCGAGGGAACGAAGCTTTCCTTTCGGGCCCCTGTCTGCAAAAATGTAATTCGCGCTGGTAGTAAGTATATGACGAAACTTGGTGAATGGAATAAGAGCAATAAAGCCCATCACCAGCAGCAGATGAAACCACCAGGTAAGTTTATGGATAAGCCGCAGGCTGTCTTCACCCATCCAGGCTACAGACTGCGCCAGCAGATAACCTACGGGAGACCAGAGCGCGACCGGCGTTCCCAGCTCGGTGACGGCCATGCGGCTACCTTCAATTACGAAGCCGGTAAGCAGGATGATGGTCATCAGCCCGTGCATAATGGCATCGTCTCTTTTGGTCTCGAGTCCTTCAGGTCTGAAAAAATACCGCCGGACAAAGAGAGCGCTCAAAAAAACAATTGAAGCGAGTCCGGCGATATCCAGAGTAACTGAAAAGATTTTATAGAAATTGCCGACCAGAAATTTATAACCGAAAAGCAGGTCTGTGAAATCCGCCTGAATAACGATAAGCGTGGTTCCTATAAGCAGCAGAAACCAGCCCCAGAAGAATATGCCGTGGAATAGACCAGGAATCTTCACCTGGGTTACTTTTTTCTGGAAGATGGCATTGTTCAGCATTGCGCCTATCCGGCTACCGAGCTGATCCGTTCGTTCCAGCGGCAGCCCCTGCCTGTACACATCCAGTTTTTTACGAAAAGCCCATACAACAACACCTACAGCAACGACTACTAGAAGATACATAGGGACAAGGGTTGCAGCGCCATGCCCCACGTTCCAATAAATCTCACGGGTAAATTCCATCGCTCTCTCCATTGAACTCTTTTGTACTTACACTCGTGCCTCAAAAACAGGCGTCCTCGCCCACGCCTTTTACTGCATATAAAGCCCACTCGTTTACTATCTGGTGAGAGCGGAACCGATTACGATTCTCTGCACCTCACTGGTTCCTTCATAGATCTCGGTGATCTTGGCATCGCGCATCATGCGCTCTACCGGAAACTCCCTGGTATAGCCGTAACCACCAAAAATCTGAACAGCCTGTGTACTCACCTTCATTGCGGTTTCACTGGCCATCAGCTTTGCCATCGCCGACTGTTGAGAGTAGCCGAGGCCATTACTCGCCCGATAGGCAGCGTTATAAACCAGCAAACGCGCTGACTCCACCTGGGTAGCCATATCTGCAAGTTGAAACTGAATGCCCTGAAAACTGGCTATGGAGCTATTAAACTGTTTGCGTTCCCGCGCATAGTCCACAGCGGCATCCAGTGCGCCCTGGGCAATGCCCAATGCCTGGGAGGCAATACCAATTCTCCCGCCATCAAGGGTCTTCATCGCCACCCGAAAACCTTGTCCTTCTTCACCAAGCAGGTTTTCCCTGGGGATACGGCAATCTTCAAAGACCAGCTCCAGGGTAGGTGAGGAGCGAATCCCCATCTTCTGCTCTTTTTTGCCAAAACTAAACCCCGGGGTGCCTTTCTCAATGATAAAAGCACTTATGCCATGATGTTTTTCAGCCTCTTTGTCTGTCCGGGCAAAAACCACATAGGTATCGGCATCGCCGCCGTTGGTTATAAAAATCTTTGAACCATTGATTACCCATTCCTCGCCATCGAGACTGGCCACGGTTTTGGTACCACCGGCATCCGATCCCGCCCCAGGCTCTGTCAACCCGAAAGCACCCATTTTCTCACCGGAAGCAAGAGGAGCCAGATACTTCTGCTTCTGCTGCTCGGAACCGAACAGAAATATGGGGTTGGCTCCCAGGGAAAGATGGGCCGAAAGTGTCACACCAGTGGATGCGCACACCCTCGAAAGCTCTTCCACAGCAATTGCATAACTGATGTAATCGGCGCCGGCGCCGCCATATTCTTCAGGAAATACGATGCCCGTCAGGCCCAACTCTGCCAGCCGATCAAACATCAGTTCCCGGTCAAAACGCTCATTTTCATCGCGCTCACCTGCAGAAGGTGCAACTTCTTTTTCTGCGAATTCCCGTACCATGCTGCGAATAAGCGCCTGTTCTTCCGTTAGTTCAAAGATCATAAACCACTCTCCAGTTGATAACCTGAGCAATAAGTGAAATCATGCAGAAATATTCCCCCTTATATATCCCTTGTTTACGTAAAGGTCAAGAATTTTTCACATCGAGCGGACATCGCTTTACACACACAATCTTTACAAAACCATCTAATTAACTATTTTTATTTGACACCACTTCATCCCCTATGCTAACTTGTTCTGAAAAATTACGTAAAGGTAAATCCCAAGAGTTGCTTCAACTAAATTTATTCCTGATAAGGTTGTTTCAGAACGGGGTGAACCTTTCACCAGGTATCAGCCACACTTATGAAAAATGCCCGATTATCCAAGGGTAATTTTGTAGTTTTATGAGGTTAAAAAAATGTCCAGTAAAAATGAACCGTTTGTACAGATCGGTGAGTTAGCCAAACGGCTGAATATCACCACCAGAACAATACGGTATTACGAAGAGATCGGACTTATGGGTTCGAGTGAACGGTTGGGCGGTGGCACCAGGACCTACAACCAGGATGACGTGCTGAGACTGAAGTTTATTCTCAAGCTCAAGCAATTAGGAATATCTCTAAAAGAAATTCAGGAATTAAGTGATATATTCGACATCAACGCGCAAAACTTCAACACCATCACTCCTAAGCTTATCGAAATCCTCGATCAACATATCTCCAAGGTAGACGAGAAGATGGCAAGCCTCTCCTCACTTCGCAATGATATTGTTGAATATCGGGTTCGAATAACCGAAATGTTAAACAGCCGATAACATTTTTTTGCAGTCGATGAATTGCTCAGACAGTCCCCACCACTGTCTCAGGCAAAACGGCTGTGCCTCGTTTTCTGTTATCCTGAAGCCATACAGCGTCGTAATCAACGCCTGAACAGCTTGTTACTATAGCAACCACAACCGAGCCTGGTCGCCAAAGATATCAGTTGTTCTTTTTGCACTCAATGAACATGAACGTTGGTAGTTTTGACAAGCGCTGGTAATCCGCAGGAGAAACCTCTTCGATCATCTTGTCTGGTATACCCTCGCTGAAATTCGAGATATATAGCCCAGCCTCTGTAATCGAACCGAACAATTCAGTTAAGGAACGCCTGTAAAACTGAACATCGACCGGATTGCCGATAGTATCCCAGGTCTCGGTAACGAGTTCCCTTCTGAAATAATTCCCCGAAGGAGATGACTGAAAATCCATCATCGGGTGGTGGGTTGAAAAGAGAAAGGTTCCATCATGCTTCAGCACCCGATATATTTCCTGAAAAAGAGGCGTCAGCTCCTCAATATAGTGAACAGCCAAAGGGCAAATGACAAGGTCATGGCTAAAGTCGGCTTCCTGCGGCAACCCCTCACTCACATCCCGAATGTACGTTTTAATCCTTGAGCCAAACTTTTCTTTCACCCGTGCCACCATCTCGCTGGAACCATCTACCGCGGTAACCTCTGCTCCGCGCTGCAATAGTATTTCTGCGTAAACTCCGGGACCACAGCCAAGATCAAGGACCGATCTGCCAGCCACATCGGGTAACATCGACAGCAGGGATGGCCGCTCGAAACGGGCATTATAGATATTATCCTCTATAGCACGCTCATATTCTCGGGCATAACGGGTATACATTGGAGCTTTTTTCATATTCGGCGTTGTCTTCTTTGTATTTTTTAACCTGATTACCTCTAATCTTCAGCTTGAAAAGGTGATCAGATAAACGTGAGCTGTGACCGATTGGCAATCGTACCAGTCACCGGAATCATTATTCAACCGGCTTTTGGAGAAGACCTTTTGATCTTGCAACAATAAAGTGGAACCCTAGTTAAGCCGTTTTGTCCCTATCCCACCACTCCTGCTCAAAAAGAGCTG